>CAYSJM010000006.1:40555-97322 GCA_964431385.1 uncultured Ignavibacteriaceae bacterium
TCTCTTTTTGAAACTGTGCCATCGAATTTTCTGCACTGTCGAGGTCACTTTTGGTTGTTGCAAGTCTCCCCTCAATGAACTCCCTTGTAAGCTTTGCCTTGCTGTGGAGTTTACTTCTGTTGATGCTATCAAGAGCTGCAACAAAAGTATTACTGATTAGGGCTGAAAAGTCGGCTGCTTTTTTACGATCACCCTCATTTCTGCCAAAATATCCTGTTTTAACAGAAAAACCAACCTTGATTATTCCCTCTTTAGTTACCTCAACTTCAAGATCACCAAGAATCTTTGAATGAAGTTCGGTTAGATTAGTCGATCCATAATAATCTTTCAGGTCTATCTTTTTTGTCACATATTCCGTAGCAGAACGACTTTTCACTATTTCGGCGTATAACTGTGAATTGCCGGTCGCACCTCCTGCCACAAGACCGCCGAGGTCCTGTCCTCCCAGCAAACCTGCGAGACCCTGTGATTTGGGTGATTCAGGGGGTAAAACAGATGCGGTTGCAGTAAAAGTAAGAGGATATATAAAATATAGAAGAAGTGTATAGACGACTAACGCAACAAAAGATATCGCAAATATCTTAATATAGTTTTTGAAGAATGCAGTGAAAATAGTTTTTATCATCTTGTACTGATAATCACTGCAACAGTAGCAGCAATTACTGTTGCCAACTGTCCAATTATTGTGAGTGAATCTTTAAATATTTCCCAGAATTTTGGGGGTTGGGGCTGTTCAGGAATCCAGATTGTATCCCCGGGTTCAAGAAGAACTACATCATCTTCCTCGATCCACTGACCGGTTCTCCCCTTGATTACTCGAACTTTTCCCTCTTCTGCACGCCATGCAAAACCACCTGCCATCCGAATGTAATCTCTTATTGAATAATCGGCATGAAACTCCAAATTACCCGGGAAAACGGCTTGACCAATAATTATTATGTAATCTTTTTTCTCTGTAACAAATATTTGATCATTTTTTCTTAAAACCAAATCATCTGTTTTATCTTTAAAAACTTTTTCGAAATCGATTACTATTCTACCCCTGCGTTGTCTCGATTTTGATTTCAGATAATCATATTCATCATCAGTCATATCTTTTCGAGGGATCAATTTAATCCTTTCGAATTCAGCATCAACAGTTACTTCACCTCCGGCACGCACAATATATGAGTTTTTAAGTGAGGCTTTTGGTAAAAATCCGCCTGCTTCTGCAATAAGTTCAGAAAGCTTCGTAACACCTTCAACAATTTTATAAGGACCGGGATATCTGACAAATCCATCAATATTTACAATATTCTCTTGTAGATATAAGGCTTTTGTCCTTACAATAATTCGATCTCTGTTTTTTAATTTGAATGTCTTATTAGATAGCTCAGTTACACTTTCACGGACACTTTTTTGTGTTTTGTTATCTTCTTCAAAACGGATGATTTCAATTGTATCAAGAAATGCGGCATCCAAAAATCCACCGGCTATCTTAATGAGTTCAGAGAAGGTTTCATCTTCACGGAATTCATAGACACCGGGATATTTTACCATACCTCCAAGAGTAATAATTTTATCAATCTTGTCAACCATTATATAGTCACCTTCTTCAAGCAGCGGATTTTGACTTTTGTCCGCAAGCCTTATAAATGATAACAAATCGATAAATTTTGTATCACCATTTTTAGAGATGATTTTGATATTCCTGATATTAGCGACTGGTGTAAAACCACCATCCATCAATATATCATTCAAACGGGAGTTCGCAAATACTACTTTGCTTCCCTTTTTTAACACTTCTCCATAAATGGAAATTTTAATTTTTCTAATACCCGAGAGCGCTACAAAGATATTCCTGCTTTTATACTTGCGTGCAAACTCAGACCTGATAAACTCTTTGGCATCTTTTAGTGAAAGTCCGCTGAGTTTAATTAATCCAATTTTCGGGAGGAGTAAAAAACCATCCGGATTTATTTTCGCATCAAATACGAGAGTCTCGATATCATCAAGACTGATTTTAAATAGATCACCGGGTCCGACAAAATAAAGATTCTCATCCACACCGCCCTCAATCACCGCGAGGTCATCATTCTTTTGGGTGGATGAGTCTGTAATTATAAAAGCTCTATCAGCGTAGGAGGGCATATCCTGGGATTTGATCACCGTAGAAAAAAGAGAAAGGAATAGCATCGCTGCTACTCCTTTTCTTAAATCAAACCATGAACTTTTTAGATACTTCATCGCCGGACTATGCATTTTCTCCGGTTTTTGTCGATCGAGAGTAGTAGTAATAATATTTGTAGTATGAGCCATAAGAACTCTTATAAACAAAGTTGTTGAGTACAGCACCGATAAAATGATGTGTACCCTGTCTCATGATCTCGCCGGCTCTCTTCAAAAGTTCCATCTCGGTTGTGTCGGCTGAAACTACGAGGACTGATCCGTCAACATATCTTGCAAGAATTTCCGAATCTGTTACCGCAATAACAGGAGGAGTATCAAGGATGATGAAGTCGTATCTGTCTCTAATCTCAGAGAGGAAATTAATCATTGCTTCTGATTCCATCAACTCCGCAGGGTTTGGAGGGATGGTACCGCAAGGTATAAAGTCCAGATTTGGCATCTCAGTAGTGCGGATAATTTCATCAAGCGAATTGTGGCTAAAGAGATAATCAACCAGACCGGGGTGTCTGTTCATGTTGAACACATTATGAACCCTCGGTTTTCTTAAATCGCAATCAACCAGAAGTACTCTCTTATTGATTTGCGAGAAACTTCCTGCAAGATTGGTTGCGATAATCGTTTTACCTTCAGTAGGTGCAGATGAAGTAACCAAAATCACTTTCATCTTTGCTGCATCCGGAGTTGTAAACTGTAAGCGGGTTCTCAAAGCTCTAAATGCTTCAGCCGGTATTGAATCAGGTTTCGAGAAAACAATAAACTCGTTTGAACTTCCCTTCGTTGCATCAATACCTTCAATTCTCGGAATCCATGATAATACATTAAATCCAAGTTTTGTGAGCTGATCAGGGGTTTTAACAGTTTTGTCGAAATAATCTCTAACAAAGACATAAGAAATTGAAACCACAAGACCGAGTACAATACCAATGATAACGATAAGTGTTCTGTTCGGTTTTGCGGGTTGTGTCATGACGCGAGCAGCTTCGATGACAACAACATTTCCCGGTTGTGACTGCTCATTAATAACAGATTCTTGATATCTCTGTTCGATCAGAGTATAAAGTTTTTCGAGACCTTCACGGGTTCTGGTAAGTTTAGCAAGTTCAATTGCGTTGCTTGGAAGTGTACCAAACTTGGTTTCGTACTGACCTAATTGACTTGTCACCTGAGCTATTGAAAAGTTTAATCCTTTTTCCTGAATGTCTAACTCGAGGAGTTTGAGAGTTAAACTTTTATATTCTTCCGGTGTATTTGCGACTGCACTTTTCTGGAATTTCTCAACTTTTTCATCAAGTTTGTCTTTTAAGAGATTAATCTTAGTGTCAATCTCTTTAAGTGCTTTAGCATTCTTTGGGTCTTTTTCATTGCCAACCACGAGAAGTTTTTGGATCTCCAATTTAGCAATTTCTGTCTGAAGCTGGTCGAAATAACCTTTTACTTCATACTGAGCGAGATAATCCAAAGCATCCGGATCAAGTTTAGCAAGTTTGGCTTTATACGATTCAATAGCATTTTGAGTCGATTTCAACTCAATTTCGTACATTCCCTTGCTTGCTTCAAGTGTGGAAATCTGTGAAATCAAATTTGAAGCCTGATTATCAAGCGCGATTATTCCCCCACTCTCTTGAAAAGTCTTTAGCATATCTTCAGATTGATTTAATGCTTCTAATTTTTCTGCTCGTTGTTGATCAAGATAGTTTTTAATCACAATCAACTGATCGCGATTGAACATCAGGTTCAAATTACGATATTCTGACGAGTAAGTATTCGCTATAAGTGCGGCTTCGTAAGGTGAGGGCGAACTCGCAGAAAGGATTACAAAATCCAAACCTCTTTTTTGTTCAACTGTTACAAGACCTGAAAGAGTAAGTGCGAGTTGATCTTTTGACATCAACTTCTTTTTGCTCTGATCAAGTTTGTCAGTTGTCATCAAAACAGAAAAAGTGTCTTTTTTCTGAGCTGTGTTAAACGAATCGATTAGTGCACCTGCTACTCGTTCTCTCAATGTAAAACTCTTGATAATCTCAATCTCATTTGAAATAAATCTGTCCTCTGAACCAAAAGGTTGAAGTAACGGATTTGCTTCCAGAATATTACCGGAGTTTTTGTTAATTTTTACAAGTGTTGTCGAATTGTAGATATCAACAGCATTAATGGCATAAACCAGGGCAAAAATGAAGGAAACTGCTGTAATAATGAGTATTGGGAGTAAATTTCCCCTTATCAATTGAAGATAATCGACAATCGATTTAGTTTCCTGGAATTGCGAATTGTTGAATTCTGTATCCAAAAGTTCCTCTAATTTCGTGTAATATTCAGGATTAAAATAGTTAGTGAGATTGCAGCAGAGAGTATTTGCAGTGCAATCGAGAGATAATCTCTAAAGAAGAATCTGGGTTCACCCTTCAAAAGAAGAATGTCACCCGGTTGAAGTTTGGGAATCGTATCCACAGGGCGGATATTATCTTCCCAAAGGAGCGAATTGTAATTCAGTTCAAGTACACGGTTACCTGTGGACGATATTAAAGAACTGTCCTTTGCATTTTTTGGGGGTGGAAATGCTGCCGTGTCGCTATTTGCAAATCGAAATAAAGCGATCTGTTCAAGTTTGGCATCGGTTGTTGGTCCTCCTGAAAATGCAAGCAGGTCGAGTACGGTTGTTCCTTCTGGTACAAGATACTTCCCCGGAAATTTTACATAACCGAGGGCGGAGACGGTAATATTTATTCTGTCAGGGTCAGAATAATCGAAGAACGCTCCACCTGTTTGTCTGATTTGTGCATCCCGTCCAATTTTCACATCCTGAGCTTGTATTAAAAATGTTGTACTAAAAACCAGAAGAAAGAACAGTAATTTGGTAAACCTCATGTCTCTACTTTTTATTTATGATATGCAAATATATTGATTATTTCAAACTTTTGAAAACGCATTTACGCATTTAACTCAATTTTAATGGAAAACGACGCCAGAAAAGTCCCTAAAAAGGCTATTAGGGGTGCAGATATTAGTGAGAGGATGAGTCCCACTCCATCGGATGATTTTGAAATGTTTATTTCTAAAAATTCCAAACCTGAATTTACGATAAATTGGTGGAATAAATATGTGATAAATGCACATATTATGCCCAAAGAGAGGGTAAATATGTAGGCAGGTAGCTTAATTTTAAGCAAACTGCCCCCAACCAACCTCATTGTATTAAAATCTTCCCGCCTCGCCGCAAAAGCTGAACGGATGGAAGTGTAAGCAAGATAAAGTGCAATAAATAAAAATATCGCTGAAATAAGGATCGTGAAAAGTCGTACTTTATTAGTGAATCCCATCACTTCTTCCAATATTCCGGATTTAAATTCGTAACCCGTAATGTTCTTCTTTTTACTTATCGATTCAGCAATTTTATTGAGTTGCGAAATCTCAAACTTCTGAGATTCAAACGCAACCACAAGAGAAGCAGGCAGCGGATTTTCATTAAGAATCTTGGTAAAATCTTCCCCCGTTTGTTTAATAAACTCTTTTTGTGCATCTTCTTTACTAATAAATTCGACACTTTTCACACCTGATTCTTTCCGAATCTCTTCCATAAGGCTGGTTCTATCTTCACCGGAAAGAGTATCCTGTAAATAGAATGAAGCTGTCACATTTTTCTTCAAATTATCTTGAAGTGCGGATGAAAAATTGGTAAACATGTATGAGGCAACTATAAAATTGGATGCCAACAGGAGTGATACAAATGTTATCGCGGTTGTGATACCGGCAAACTTAAAATTTCGATAGGCTTCTTTAAAGTAGAATGTCATGTTTTATAGATTAGATTCGTCGATCCAGCGTGCAATTTGCCACTTGCCCGTTGTTGCATTTTTTTCGAGATTAAGGTTTACCCTGCCGTTAATTCTAACAATATCATTTGGATTAAAGGTTATCGTCAAATTAAAACTTCTGACGACATTAAATTTTAAGGAATCACCACTCGACAGTATGATATTATTCCAGACAAGATCGAGCCTTTCCGAATTTGAAAACAGTCCTGATGTGGTTCTTAACTCCTCTTCCCTCCCCCAGGTTACATCTGCTCCGAGATCATAATCTCTAAAAGTAAAAATAAAATCATCTTTAATTAATGCGGAGTAAATGCTTGTATCCTTAAATGAATAAGCATACCGCAAGTTGGTAAAAATGCCGTCTGTGGTAGTTAAATCACTTAGGACACCTCCACCTGATTCATTATCGGTATAATGCCCGGGAGAAAAAGGGTTTTCACATCCGGAAGCCAGGAGTATAACTAAAAGACCCACTCCCAGGAGGTGCCTGGTCAATTGAAATATCCTTTAAGTTCACTCCAGGTGGAAATTTCTCCTGATTTAATATCTTGCCACTGATATATAGTCCATAATTGCTGTTTATCCCTGATTAATTTGAACTGTAACTTCCCACTGTAAATATTCGATAATCCTTGAATATTATGGGGTACAGTCACATTATAATTCGCAGAAAGGTAAGCACTATCCCCAAATGAAACTAACTGTTGGTCATCGAGAATGATATTAATCGATGATTCTTTAGGAATTTTATTGATTATGTTGTTTAGATATTGCTCTTCATCTTTTAATGACCACCCCGAAACAAGTGATGCATATTTGGAAACAGCTTCTGCGTTTGCAATATACTGAAATGATTTACCGTTTTTTGAGGAATCGCTAAATGACTTTAAATAATATTGGGTACTTTTTGTGGTGATCGAATTGATCATGTTGGTTATAACACTATTCACATCGACCGGTTGTAAATAATTAAACCTCGGCACATCCGGAGTTTCCGGTGGTCTGGTCGTAAAAATATCGCAACCAAATAATATTAAAGAAAAGGTAAATACTAATACTAAACGATACATATAAATCTTGGTGAATTTTGAGTCTTAAAACTACTTCCATCATAATCACCAAACAAAGAAATATTCTTTGCCCCAAATTCTTCAAGCATCGTATAAATTTCATCAGGTGTGAATAAACGAACAGATTCCTTAAATCTATATGTAATTTCACCTTCCACGATTTTGATATTTTTAACCACCCGACCGTTTTCAACTGATCTATTTTCAATGTATCTTATTCCATTTATGATATTATCTGAAAATGGTTTCAGATTATTCACCAAAGAATCAGAATTGAAAAAATCGAAAATAAACTTACCACCCTCTTTTTTCAGGTTGTAAGCATTTTTAAGAGCCAGACGATTCTCTTCATCTGACTCAAAATACCCCCAACTTGTGAAAATATTAAGCACAAGGTCAAATTCAGATTTAAAGGGGAGACTTCTAATATCACCTCTTACAAATTTTAAGTTTAACTCGAGTTTTTGTGATTCAAGCTGTGCAATTCTTAGGAGTTGATTACTCAAATCAAAGCCGGTTACTTTGTACCCTCTTTTGGCAAACTCAATAGAATGCCTGCCTGAGCCACAAGCAAGATCGAGAACACTCCCGCATCTATGCCCAGGAAGCTGATTTTTCACCAGATTCGCCAACTTTAGGGCGTCGTTTTTATCTCTGTGCCTGTATAATTTCAGGTAATGCTCAGATTCAAACCAGTTTTGAAACCAAATTTCTCTTTCGGTTTCCACCAACTCTTCCGTCAAAACTTACTCCTGCCTGTTACAGCACGCCCGATTGTTGCATCGTCAGCAAATTCGATATTTCCACCAATAGGCACACCTCGTGCAATTCTGCTTACGGCTACTCCAAACGGCGAAATAAGTCTATTTAAATAAAGCGATGTCGCTTCACCCTCGGTATCCGGATTTAATGCGAGAATCACCTCTTTAACTCCATCACTCAATCGAGTTAACAACTCTTTGATTTTAAGATTTTCGGGACCAATACCGTTGAGGGGAGATAATACCCCCCCTAACACATGATAAGTTCCGTTAAATTCATGAGATCTCTCGACGGCAATCACATCATTAATATCTTCAACAACGCAAATGATTGATTTGTCCCGTCTTTCCGAGCTACAGATATCACAGACTTCATCTTCGCCTATGTTAAAGCAAATTTTGCAGAATTTAATCTTTGTCTTTAATCCGGTAAGGGATTCAATCAATTTATCTATATGTTCAGGTTGTTGCCTCAGGAGAAACAAGGCCAGCCTTCGGGCACTTTTTGCCCCGACTCCGGGAAATTTTGAAAATTCTTCAACCACAGCTTGAAGTGGTGCCGCAAGATTCATCAATTAGAATCCCGGGATATTCATTCCGGGAGGGATCACCCCTTTGGTCAGTTTTCCCATTTCATCTTCATGCATCTTTTTTGAAGCTGCAATGGCTTTGTTAACTGCCGCAACAATAAGGTCTTCCAACACTTCCTTGTCGTCAGGAACTATTACGGTTGGATCGAGCAAAATCGATACTAACTCATTGTTTCCGTTAACTGTTGCTTTAATCATTCCACCGCCGGCTTCTTCAGTTACAGTCTTTGCAGCAAGTTCTTGTTGAAGTTTAGCCATATCTTCCTGAAGTTTTTGAACCTGACGCATCATCTGTTGCATATTTGGTTTACCGAACATTAATCCTCCGATATTTAAAGTATTTTTTTAGAAATTGTTTATTTATGTAACTTGTTAACTTTATATTTGCCATTTACATATTTTTATTGTTGAATCGTAATAAAAAATGCAGATAGAATTAGAGAGTGTGAATACTTCGATCTTAAAGAGCAAAAAACAAAATGCTAATTTACGAGGAAATTCTTTAATTATTTCTCCACAACTTTCTGACTATCTTAAAGAGTTTAATTTACCACTACTCTTCTCTGATAAAATGAAGGAAAATGGGGCGGTAAGTAACAATGATCCGGGTTATTTTCTACAACTGTTCAACTATGCAAGCGACTACATTTCGAAAGCTGCTAATGTTGAATTACTTACCCGGCTCAATTTACCCGCTTATTTTGTATATATCGGAGAAAATTCTGACTTACCTGTGAGCGAATCGTTACTTTTTTCGTTGGGAATTGCAACTCCCGAAGATTTCCGTTCGGCACTTAAGTTGTCTTTCAAATTCAACGCTGTCCTCAGATCATTCTTTGAGAGAAGGGGTTCCGATTTGGTAGCAATTAAGATCAGATTTTCGGTCGTTGAAGGGAAAGTTTCTCTCATTGGCGATCTAACTTATTCAGATATTCTACTTCTCCCATCTGAAGAGGAGAAAGATATCATAAAATACATTCGGACACCGGACGAAAAAAACACTAAAAAACATATTAAATTCATCAACAAGATTCTGGAATAAATGTTTACTAAATACGGTTATTTTACTATTGGAATTGTACTGATTTTATCATTTTTACTGATTGCTGCTGGCATTTGGTTCTTTGAAAAACCATTGATTAAATACCTCTTCTATGTTATTGCAGCGTTTTTAACAATTTTTACTCTCAATTTTTTCAGAGACCCCGAGCGTACTCCCCCGGCTGACAAGGATGTTATAATATCACCCGCTGATGGGAAAGTCCTTTTTGTGAAAGAAGTTTTTGATGATGAATATCTTAAAAGCAAAGCTCTTCAGGTCTCAATCTTCATGTCACCGTTGAATGTCCATGTAAATAGAATACCGATTGACGGCAAGGTGGAATACCTCAAATACCATGAAGGAAAGTATCTTGTTGCTTTTGACGATAAAGCTTCATCCGAAAATGAAAGATTTCTAACCGGTATCGACTATGGAAAAGGGAAACTACTCTTCTCCCAAATAGCAGGATATGTAGCCCGCAGAATTGTAAATGACCTTAAAACGGGTCAGTCTGTTAAAAAGGGCGAAAGATTTGGAATGATTAAATTTGGAAGCCGGGTCGATGTCCTTGTCCCTCTTGGCTCAGTACCACAAGTTAAAGAAGGTGATATGGTTGCCGCCGGTGAAACTATTTTGTTCAAATTAGAACAGGATTCTAAAAAATGATCAACAATAAACGGGCTATCGTTCCCGGTTTGCTAACACTTGGAAATCTGACTTGTGGATATCTTTCCATCGTTTTCGCGAGTGAAGGGGAATTCATCACCGCCGGATATCTGATTTTGGCATCAGCATTTTTTGATTTGATAGATGGACTTGCTGCTCGCTTACTGAATGCAGCCTCCAATTTTGGAGTTCAACTCGATTCACTTGCAGATATAGTAGGGTTTGGAGCTCCAACAGCGTTCCTTGTTTATAAGTTTAAACTTGAAGAATTTGGAGTTTGGGGGCTGGTAATTAGCCTCTTGTTTTTGGTGGGTGGCGCACTTCGCCTCGCCCGGTTTAACACTCAGGTAACTTCAGATTTGAAGAAGAAAGATTACACGGGCATACCTATTCCCGTTGGTGCTCTTATCGTTACACTCTTGATTCTTGCACAGATCGATAAAGATATCGTTCCCTGGTCGTGGAAATGGTTGTTCCCTTTTGTTACGATCGTTACGGCAGCCGGTATGGTGTCAAAAATCAAGTTTGCCGCAATTCCAAAAATGAATAAAGGATTTGTAAAAAAATCACCTGTTCAAGTGATTCTCTTGCTGATTCTTCCCTTTGCCATCTATTTTTATGGAGTGACCGGGCTCTTTTTCACTTTCATTTTTGGTCTTTTATTTAATATAGTTAACAGCTATGTTACTTCACAGAAAAAAACAATTAATCATCGGGCGTAAAGTGTTCAAAGCCAAAGTAATTGTCAAACGAAGAAAATCGATACTGGATCCGCAAGGAAAAGCTGCCGAACAAGGAGCAAAATTGCTCGGGTTCAACAACATACAAAATGTCAGAATGAACAAGGAGATTGAATTTTTTGTCAATCTCACTTCAAAGGAAGAGGCACTTCTCGAGGTAAGCGAATTTTCTGAGAAATTGCTCGCTAATCCTAATCTGGAAGATTTTGAGATTCAACTCGAAGAAGTGAATGAATCCTAAATTTGGTGTTGTAGTTTTCCCCGGTTCAAACTGCGATCATGATGCGTACTATGCATTAAAACACGATCTCGGTTATGAAGTTGAGTTTTTGTGGCACAAAGATGACTCCCTAAAAGATTGTAATGTAATTCTCCTCCCCGGTGGATTTTCTTACGGAGACTATATCAGATGTGGTGCCGTTGCAAAATTATCACCAATTATGAAGGAAGTGATCAAATTCGCTAACAATGGCGGAATTGTAATCGGGATTTGTAACGGATTTCAAATACTTTGTGAAACCGGACTTTTACCCGGCGTTTTAATGAAAAACCGCGATCTAAAATTTATTTGTGAAGATGTTTACTTGAAAGTTACGGGTAATTCACAGTTATTTGCTGCTGAGAGTCAGAATAAAGTGTTTAAGTTACCAATCGCTCATGGCGAAGGTAACTATTTTATTGAAGAAGAGAGACTTGCTGAGCTTGAAGCCAATAATCAAGTGCTTTTCCGATATTGTAATGCTAATGGGGAGATTATTAATGAAGCAAATCCAAATGGCTCATTAAATAATATCGCCGGTATCACAAACCTGTCGGGTAATGTTCTCGGCATGATGCCACATCCTGAACGAGCTTGTAGTGATACTCTTGGCAAAGAATCGGGCAGATTCTTGTTTCTTTCAATTGCAGAATTTTTAAAAACTAAAGAGGTTGAAAATGTTTTCTAATTTAGGACCACTCGAGATATTTCTCATCGTTCTTGTTGTTCTTCTTTTATTTGGTGCAAAGAAAATCCCTGAACTGGCTCAAGGAGTTGGTAAAGGTATGAGAGAATTCAAAAAAGCAATTAAAGATGTTGAACAAGACATCAAAGTTGACGACAGCAAGGATCAGCCTAAAAATCCTTAACACCGGTCTATTATTTGCTAACTTACAACTCCATTTCTGAAAAACGGACTCTCCTGCTCTCGGGAGAACTAAATCTTCTCGATAATGTCAATTATTTTCTTCAGAAGATCAAAACCTCAGCAGATATCAATGCATTTTTATATGTAAATGAGTCTCTACCCGATCAAGCATTCGCTCTACTGAAAAAAATCGATTCGGGTGCAACCCCCGGTAAACTTTTTGGAGCAATAATTGCGGTTAAGGATGTAATTTCTGTCGAGGGGATGCCAATGACTTGTGCTTCCAAAATCCTGAAGAATTTCCAGCCCGTCTTTACCGCTACTGCAGTTCAAAAACTTATTGATGAAGATGCTCTTATTATTGGCAAGTTAAATTGCGATGAATTTGCAATGGGCTCTTCCAACGAAAATTCAGCTTTTGGAAATGTACTAAATCCAATCGATACTACCAGGGTTCCGGGCGGTTCTTCCGGCGGATCAGCCGCTGCAGTTGCCGCAGGATTATGTGACTTGGCACTCGGGAGTGACACCGGGGGTTCTATCAGGCAGCCTGCTGCATTTTGCGGGGTGGTTGGAATTAAACCTACTTACTCAAGAGTTTCCCGATTTGGTTTAACCGCGTTTGCATCCTCGTTTGATTCAATTGGACCAATAGCACAAAATCCTGAAGATTGTGCTTTAATTCTGCAATTAATGTCGGGTTATGATCATCGTGATTCCACTTCCACAAAGAATAATCCGGAAGTAACCTCACCAGTCCATGAATTGAATAAAAAACTGAAAATTGGTGTCCCTGTAGAATATATGGAAGAAGGACTCGATTCAGAGATAAAAGATTCAATTTCCGAAGTGATTGCAAAACTTGAGGATTATGGACATACAGTTGAATCTGTTTCACTTCCTTCAACCCGCTACACAATTGCAGCTTATTATGTACTTACCACAGCTGAAGCGGCTTCCAATCTCTCAAGATATGATGGAGTACGGTTTGGTGTGAGAGGAAATCATGGTGGTGGATTAAAGTCAATGTACACCGAAACCAGATCAGAAGGATTTGGTGCCGAGGTAAAACGCAGAATTATGCTCGGTAATTATGTACTTTCGGGAGGGTATTATGATGCCTATTTTAATAAGGCTCAAAAGGTTAGAAGGCTGATTAAAAACGATTTTACCAAGGTTTTCGAGAGCTATGACCTTATTCTTACCCCTGTAACTCCACAATTGCCTTTCAAATTTGGGGAAAATTCGCAAGATCCACTTGCAATGTATCTTGGTGATATATATACTACCTCGGTAAATCTCGCAGGTCTTCCGGCAATTTCTATCCCTGTCGGGAGATCAAAAGAAGGTCTTCCTCTCGCAGTTCAGTTGATAGCTACAGAATTTGCCGAAGATCTACTCCTAAGCACATCAAAACTGCTACAAAAGTTCTGAGTTAGAACTCATTATCATGTGACCCATCTTGTCCCTCTTTGTCTTGAGGTAATGTATATTATTTGGATTTGGTGCAATTTCAAGTGGTACTCTGCTCTCAACAGAAATTCCGTATTCTAACAGATCGTCAATTTTCTTTGGATTGTTAGTAATAAGCTTAACACTTTTAAGTCCAAGTTCTTTGATAATCTGTGCACCCAAACCATAATCTCTTGGATCTGCTTCAAAACCGAGTTTTTCATTGGCTTCTACTGTGTCAAATCCCATATCCTGAAGTTTGTATGCTTTTAGTTTGTTACTCAATCCAATTCCTCTTCCCTCTTGTCTAAGATAAATAACAACGCCCTTGCCGTATCCATTTATCAAATCGAGTGAGTGGTTCAACTGATCGTGGCAGTCACATCTAAGTGAATGAAAAATATCACCTGTAAGGCATTCGGAATGGATTCTGACCATAACATTCTCTTCACCACAAACATCACCTTTCACAACCGCAATGTGATCTTTTGAGTCGATGTGCGACTTAAACAAGTGTAGTTTAAACTCACCATGTGCAGTTGGGAAATTTATAGTTGTGATCTTGCTTATAAACTTCTCAGTTATCATACGGTGCTTCAAAATCTGCTTCACCGAAATCATTTTTAGATCAAATTTTGTAGCGATTTCCTGAAGCTCTTTCATCCGTGCCATCTCACCGTCATCTTTAAGAATTTCGCACAATGTTCCTGCAGGATTTAATCCGGAAATGCGGCAAAGATCAACAACCGCCTCTGTGTGTCCGGCTCTTTTTACTACTCCCCCTTCAGTATAGCGAAGTGGAAATATGTGTCCGGGGATAGCAAAATCTTCAGTTTTTGCTTCATCCGATGCGAGAGCCAGGATTGTTTTTGCACGGTCAGAAGTGGAAATACCTGTGGTAGTTCCTTCAACAGCATCCACGGAGACGGTAAAGTTGGTACCATGCAAGGCGTTATTTGATCCACTCATAAGTGGAATACCCAGATGATCGAGCTTGCTTCCGTCCATGGCTACGCACAGCAGACCTCTGCCATGAGTAATCATGAAATTAACAATTTCGGGTGTAATAAATTCTGAAGCACAAACAAAGTCACCTTCGTTTTCTCGATTTTCATCATCAGTAATGATGATTACTCTACCGTTTCTTAATTCTGATACCGCTTCTTCTACCGTGCAAAACATCACTAATTCCGTTATTTCTTATCTAAACTGGTGGTTGTACCGTCAGAATTTAATATAGCTGCAATCGCATTTTTATCAAATTTTATTTTTGTTGAGTCACCAACTTTAACCCAAACAATTTTGTCTTCAACGCCGGTCACTTCACCATACATACCACCGGAAGTAACAACTTTGTCACCTTTTTGAACCTCAGAAAGAAGTTTTTCTCTTTCCTTCTGTCTTTTTTGTTGAGGTCTGATAATCATGAAATAAAAAATAAGGAAAATGGCACCGAACATTATCAGTGTTCCCATTATTCCGCCGCCATCACCTCCCGGTTGGGCCATTGCATATAAAGTTTCCATCTAATTCTCCGTTTCTTTTTTGTCTTGTTCAGTTATTTTGTATAAAACTTTGTCTTTCCACTGCTTATAATCTCCCGCCAAAATGTGTTCTCTTGCTGCTCTCGCAAGCTCTAAGTAAAAATGAATATTGTGGACTGATACAAGTTCAAACCCCAAAAATTCATTGGCAACAAGTAAATGCCGCAAATATGCTCTCGTATGGTTTTTACAAGTGTAACAGTTACAGTCCTCATCAAGTGGAGTAAAATCATTTTTATAGATTGAATTTTTTATCCTGACCGGACCATTCCAGGTGAAGATAAATCCCCTCCTCGCATTTCGGGTCGGCATTACACAGTCGAACATATCGACTCCCCGCTCTATCGCTTCAAGAATATTTTCCGGTTTTCCTACTCCCATAAGGTATCTGGGAAGATCAACTCTCATAAAATCGGTAGTAAAATCCACGATATCGTACATCGATTCCGCAGGTTCACCCACAGCCAATCCCCCAATCGCGTACCCTTCAAAATCGAGCTCAAGAAGCGATTTTACCGACTCTTCTCTCAAATCTTTGTAGGTACTCCCCTGAATTATACCAAATTGATTTTGCTCAAATCCGTATAGCCCTTTTGATTTTAGAAAAGCTTCTCTGTTCAATATTGCCCATGCAGATGTCATTTTTGTAGAATGTTTTGCATATTCATAGGTGCAGGGGTAAGGAGTGCACTCATCCAAAACCATCATTATATCAGAACCGATAGACCTTTGAATGTTTACTACTTTTTCAGGGGTAAAGAAGTGCTTCGAACCATCAAGATGTGACTTAAACTCAACTCCGTCGTGCTTTATCTTACGCAAATCAGAGAGAGAAAAAACCTGGAAACCACCACTATCAGTTAAAATGGGTCTGTCCCAATTAATAAACTTGTGCAACCCGCCGGCTGCTTCAAGTATATCTGTCCCTGGTCTTAGATATAAATGGTAGGTATTACCCAAAATAATATCAGCATTGATATCATCTCTAAGATAAGAAAAATTTACGGCTTTAACTGTCCCCTGAGTTCCAACAGGCATGAAAATCGGTGTTTTTACCACACCATGTGCTGTTGTAAACTCTCCTGCTCTTGCTTTTGAAGCATGATCAGTTGCCAATAATTTAAAGTTTAAACTCAAGAAATTTCGATTTTTGTGATTTTAAATTTACTGCTTTTATAACTCATGCCCAAACTAATAAAATGAAAGTATTATTTTGCGGAAAAACAAAAAAGCCCCTCCATAACTGAAGAGGCTCAAAAAACTATTGGCTGTTAGAGATTCGAAAGAGAGGATTGTTAAAATCCAAGTTTTACTGAAAAAGTGTGCCCAAGTCCAAGATTCTGACCAAAAGGAGAGATTGCATAATCAAAAACCAACTTGTTCCAATAGATTCCAAGTCCGGTGGTAAAACCTTTCGATTCATACAGGGTCTGAAAACCCAGCCTTAAAGCAATGAGGTTATCGTAGAGCACTTCAGCACCCAGATTCACATGAATATCATCAGTTGAGAGATACTTTTGGACCTCCAGACCGGTGTTAAAAGCAAGTTTATTCTCAGGTAATGAAAAGGTGTATCCACCACCTGCCCTCAAATCAGCAGGTAGCTTGGTAGCAGTAGTTTTAAGTTCGTTCATTGCACCGATATTTCTTAATGCGGCTACAACATAAAGCTTATCTGAGATGTTGTACCGTGCCCCAAAATCGATAGCGAATCCTGTTGCATCTTCATAAAATATCCCTTCATAAAGATATTTCACGGCAAATCCTGCATCAAATTTATCAGAAACTTTAAAGCCCGTTCCGAGTGAGATGGCATAAAAATCGGCAGTAAAAGTGGAAAGAGCTGCACCCGGTTTTTCACGAACCTCAATATCACCTATCCTTGTTGAATTTAATCCCAACCCCATTTTTAGACCAAAAAGAGTGAATCGAGCTGCCAGCATTTCTGTTTTAACGCCTTGTATCCACTCATTATGCGTAAATGAAATCTCGGGAGTTCCATTTCCTCCGATATTTGCAGGGTTGTAAAATATTGCGGAGGCATCATTCGCAAAAACAGCACCATTGTCACCGAGTGAAATGTTCCTCGCACCGGAACCGATCTTCAAAAAGGAGAGGCCTGAGTTACCTGCTGATTGTGAATAAAGATCCAGGACACTAAATAGAATTAAGGAGAATAAAAAAAGTTTTTTCATTGTTGGCATTCTTAAAAAATGAAATTTAGACCTATAATATGTCTGTCTGAAGAGGAATATTGTTCAACCTGATATGCATAATCAAACCCCACATTAAAATTCCCTACTTGTCTCGTATAAGAAAAACCTAAAGATGGCTTAGCCGGATCATCGCCATTGTTCAGGTAGAGATTATCAATACCTCCCCTTAGAAATAATCCTTCATAAATGTTGTATTCAGCTCCAAATCTGAAAAGATTTGTTCCAAAATTGTCTGAAGCAAACTCTGCCGCAAGTTGCAGGTTAAATGGTTTGTAATGGTAACTTACACCCAATTTTTTGAACAGGGGAAATTTATCGTTTGTTGCTCCGCCATCTGTTCCGTAAATTGGTGCAGAATCCCATTTATATTGCGAGTTTATATCGCTTAACACAAAAGAAATGGCAAGTTCCGGGGTTACGGTATAAATTAATCCCACATCAAATCCAAGACTGGTTGTTGTAACTTCCTCGTATAATTTATAGTAGTAGAACCTTGCAGTAACACCGGCAGCAAACTTTTCAGAGAATTTATTAGCGAGAGATAGATAAAAAAGGTTCTCTGAAGTTGATATAGTCCCTTTTTTGAATCCCTGATTATCTCTTTGATCGATATTTGAGACTCCGGCATTTATCATACCGGCGGAGACTCCTGCAGTGGAACGGGGAACCCTTTCCCCGGGAATTGTGTCATTTTTTCCGTAAAAATCGAACCTTCTCGTAAAACTGATAAAATTTAATGCCCGATCGAGCCCGAGAAAAGTATATTGAGCATTAAAAGAATTGTCATTCTGAAATACTGCCAATGCCGGATTGTAATATGTAAAGATATTCCCGGATTTTACTGTTCCGAGTGCATTACCCATACCGATGCCCCTTGCACCAAAACCGATTCTGCTAAAAGCACCGGGTGCCGAAGAGATATCACTCATTTTTCGTTGAGCATCCAATTGGGTAGTTAATAGCAGAATTGCAACTAAAAATAATATTTTCCTGATTTTCATATTATTGCAACACCATTATCTTTCCAAACATAGGTTTTTCATTTCCGGCATCAATTCGATAGAAATATACTCCATTTGGTACCACTTTCCCATTATCATCTTTACCGTCCCAAAAATCTATTACACCTGCCACGCCAGAACTGTTTACCGTGTGTACAGGATTCCCTCTCGGTGCGTTCTGAATTACCGTTCGTAAATAATTCATACCAAAATCAAAAATTCTTATTGTAACGGGCAGTTCTTTTCCGCCTGTTGAATACTTAATTTTTACCTGTTCAGTTTTAGGTGAAAACGGATTCGGAAAAGCGTAAGAATCTTCCTTTGACTCGAGTTGCTGAGATGCGAAGTAGAGCTTCCATTTATCAGGCCAAACACCCGTAAACCCACTGTTCTTCACTAATCCATCAGCTGTGCCAACATAAAGGACAATACCGGATTCAGCCCAGGCAGCAGAATAAAAAGTGGTTGATTTAAGCGAAAGTTTAGAATCGCTATCCACAATGTTGCCGGGAGAATACCAGTTCTTGCCATAATCGTTTGATTTGTACAGTCCACCACTTGCAGCTGCAACAACTTTATCAGCCAATACTGCAAAATTATTTACTCTTTCACCATCAAGACTCGTGAACCAGTTTGCTCCGCCATCAGGTGAAAAACTGACACCATAAGCTTCAGAAAGGTCTTCCGCCTTCCAGGTGGCAGCCCAAATTTCGTCAGTTCCGGGTTTGTGGGCAAGCCCCACTACAAAGTTACCTGACATCGGATTCACCTGATTCTGATGGTTAAATTTAACCCAGCTTATTCCACCATCGGTCGATTTATTTACACCATTAGCTGTGCCTGCGTAGATAACTGAATCGTTTACCGCCATAACACTGAAGGCACGATAATTTAAATAACCTTCACTGCAAAATTTTCCCGGAACGGGTGAAACACAAAAACTTAGATTATCGGTAGGTTTGATAGAATTAAGAAAATCTGGAGGTAACACTACTCTCGTCCAGGTTGCACCAAGATCAGTTGATTTCCTCAAACCACCCGCAAACGATGAAATCCATACAGTGCCGGGAGTTATCGCAATATCGTAAGTAATATTTTGAATTGCGACTGTGACGGGAAGGGCACGCAAGCGATTATTCCCATAAACAATTACTGTATCAACATCTTTATCCAAAGGTTGTGCGACTGATTGCCAGGTTTCACCTCCGTCAGAAGTGTAACGCAATCCACTCCCCTCCGGAAGTGTCTGACCTGTTCTAACTACAGAATGTGCAGTAGCCACCCATAAAATTCCTCTGTATTTATCCCATGCAAGAGCCGAAATATTTTCAGTTCCAAATGCTGGGTCGCCGTAGTAATTTCTCCAAGTTGTTCCTTTATCTGTCGATCTGCTCAATCCCCTCGAAGTCCCTAACCAAATAGTGTCTCCTTGAACGAGCATGGCACTAATACTGTTTGAAGCTGGATTTTCAGACGATGAATAGGTTATGTTCGACGGAGAGTCCTCAAATTTGAAGGAAAAAGGGCTCTCTTGTGCAAAGGTTGAAATTGTAGCGTAAAATAAAATTAGAACAAGAGTTTTCATCAATCTTGTCATCTATCGTATCACAATCTTTTTAATTATCGGTAAACTTTTCTTTTTGCCCCTGTCTTCTGCATTAAAAGTGAAAGTATATTCCCCTTTTTGATTGGTTGAGAAGACACTGATGATTATTGAATAAATGTCGTCATTGGCAACATCATCGCCATGATCTCTAAAATTTCCGTCGTCGTACATAAGGAGAGCTGCGTTATTCGATGTACCATCAGGGCGGGTAACCACAAAATAGACCCTGCTCAAATCCTGCTTTCCGTTGGGGTCGATAGCCTTCATGGTCAATCTGAAAACAGTGGTATCAATAACTGTTAGTGAATCCGGTGCCACCAAATCACTTATTATTGGCTCTTGATTTGCTGAACCGTTATCGAACACAAATTTATTAACTGAGAGTCTGTAGTTGGTACCTTTTGGCTCAGAAGCAAAATATTCGGTACGATATTCGCCCGAAAGGAGTTTAGAACTCATAGGAACTTTGAGTGAGAAAATTTTATCGCCGGCTACATCATCTCCGAGCTCTTTGTTGCCGTTATCAACGAGGTAATAAGGAGTTGAATTAACTTTAATATCACCGGGACTGTAAAGATTCATATAAACACTTCCGGGAGCTGTGTTATATCCCAGATGGATATAAAATTTTACAAGTGAATCAGTAGCGTTGAATATAATTGTATCGTATCGGGCGACACTTTGAACGGAAAATTGTGCGGGAACAGGATCAACCAGATTGTTGAAACTCTTCTCACATCCGCTTAACAACAAAATCAACCCGATTGCTGCAATGGTTTTTTTCATCTTTTTTCTAAATTTTTCAGCAAATATCTCAAATAAGCAACAATAATAATATGTAATTAAAGTTGCAGGAAATTATAATACACCCGGTCCAATTATAAACGGCATCGGAATAAATGACAGAATAAAAATTAAAATCCCCAAATACCCGATCAATAACCGTCCAATTCCAATTGGTGAATTATCATAAACAGGCGGATGCTTCACTTTTATAACAAAGTAGAGTAACAATGCCCACAAAAACCAACCCGTCCACCCAATTGATATCCCTGTTTCATAAAACTGATTAATCACTCCCATCCCCCCGGCAAAAAGGAGGAAAAACATCGCCACCCAGGCAATTTTTTCCTGGGCTTTTTCTCCAAACATCGCATATATGATATGTCCGCCATCAAGCTGCCCAACGGGAAGAAGATTTAGTGCTGTAACAAATAAACCAAACCAACCCGCACATAGATAGGGGTAATGGTAAATCTCACTCATTGGTGGAATAAATCCATCAGGAGAGTTTGCAAAAAGCTCTCTTAATATTATAAATAGGAGATTCTCGCCAAACGCCAACGATAACCCGTCTTGTCCGTATGTTGGCAGATCAAAATCGGGGTGGATGCTAATTATAAACTCTTTCCCCGGCAAGTTCTGGAAACCATAAATCAATACTATTAGCGATATAACAAACCCGGCAACAGGACCTGCAATTCCTATATCAAAAAGTGCTTTTTTGTTGTAAATTGGGGTTTTTGTTTTTATCACTGCTCCCATTGTGCCAAAATTTAGCATACCTGCAATAGTAGGAAATGGGATAAAATAAGGAAGTGTAGCCTTTACTTTATGAAATTTTGAAGCAAAAAAATGCCCAAATTCATGAAAACCGAGTATCGCAAGAATGGAAATCGAGTAAGGCAAGCCCTCCGATAATTGCGATATTTCAAGACCCGTCGAGGTAGTAACAACCCAATAAGCACCTGCTATTGTTGTTGTAGCAAATGTTGCGACAAAAAGCAAAAAAGGAACCCCATACCTGCTAATGAGGTTGTCCCCGTTGTTGTTCAACTTTCCGTTTTCAGTTTCACTCATCTTTAAAAATCGACTGTGATACCAGTTGAGAAGTACTCATCATTCAATTCATAATATTCGCCGTGAACATTCTTCCCGGAATAGAGGGTAAATACCAACCTTATACCACTTCCTTGAGGTTTTCCAAATTTAATACCAAATTGTGCTGTATGATTGGAGTTGTATGCAGTTGTGTAAGCGAGTTTATAATCGTATGAAATAAACGGATAAAAATTGCCAAACGAGAGCGAACTGATGTAAGAGTCGAAACCAGCTTGCAAAATCCACGGCTCAATATTTTCAGGATCAACATGAAAAAGATGTGTAACACCACCATAAACCCTTAAATCAGCAAAACGGTAGTATCCCATTAATTCAACAAATTCGCGGCTGTAAACTATCGGAAATCTTTGGTCGCGCCATTGTTTACTGGTGCCGTCGTAATGCCCGTCAACAAAATGTGCACTAATGTGGCTCAAACGAAATCTAAGTCCGGCTTCATTTCCCGAAGAATACTTTTTCTTCAGTCCCAAATTTAAGCCAAACAGATAATCCACTGCATCCACCGGGAAGTGGAAATCGGACTCACCACGCAACCTTGTATAGGTGAAAAAATCCGCTCCGGCAGAAAGTGTTAAACTGTTTGCTAAGTCGTTATGAAATATATCTTTGGAAGCTCCGATATCGAGTCTTAAATCATTTTGCCCCGACTGAAAGAAAACACCCATTCTGGGTTCCAGAAAATTGGAAGTGAATGGCTGAATGTTAAGTTCACCGGGGAAAATTTTATATGATTGAGCTGCTGCCACTGTGGAAAATAGGGCAACCGCCAAAAGTATCCTGTACGATTTCAATATTTGTTACATTTCTTATTTATAAAAATACAAGCATGAAATATAAGAAATTGATTTAATTTAATTCGGTTAGAACTTACGCCCTTTCCACTCAACCGACTTTGAAAAAAGAAGTATAAATGGAAAGAGTATCACATAACTAAAATAATACAACTCGAAGAATGGGAAATACTTTATGGTGCCCGTGAGTTTTAATCTAAAAACTACGGAGAACAAGAATATGAAGTCAACGAATATAATCGACACAATTAATGAAATTCCCAGGACCGGGTAAAACGGTAATGATACAACGGAAAAAAGATGAGCCAAAAAAGCTGTTACAAGCACTGCCACACCGTGAAGTGGTACTTTCAGTCCACCTATCGCCCACCTCTTTTTTTGTTTATACAACTGCGAAAATCCTTCAACAGGAAGTGATTCAATAAGAGCATCTTTATCGAGGGGATAGATTATTTTATATTTCTTTAAATCAGAGATTGCCGCAAGAAGTTGTGAATCTTCTGTCACACTAAAGGGCATATTTTCATAACCCCCTGTTTCATTATACGCAGCTCGGGAATATGCCATATTGTTCCCTATAACGCTTAGAGGAATTCCTGCATTTACAGTTCCGGAACCTGCACCAAGAAGGTACATAAAATCGAGATGCTGCATCCCCTTAAACGGATTGCCTGTTTCCTGAGAGGTCATTCCACCACATAATCCAATCTCTTTTGTGAAATAAGAAACCATCGTTTTTGCCCAAAGTGGATTCACTTTGCAGTCAGCATCTGTCGTTAAAATCACTTCGCCTGTCGCAACCGCAAGTCCTTGAACCAGGGCATTGGATTTCCCGCGAAGATGTGAAGTGGATTCCCTTCCCTCAACAAACTTAAATCTTGCTTTCCCCTCGATAAATTCTTTGATCAGCTCTCCTGTACGATCGGTCGAACGATCATTTATAATGATAATCTCAAGCTTTCCATCTGGAAATTCCAATTTATCCAATGCCTCGAGACACCGGGTAATAACTTTTTCTTCATCTCTTACAGCTACGACCACAGAAGCACGCGGAAGATTGTCATCCGATAATTTGGGGAACTTTCTGTATGTTGCAACCACATAAAGAATAGTTTGAAGCACATAAAGCGTCACTATAACGATGGCTATCAGCTCAAACATTCGCTCGGAGCTCCATTTAGAAAATTTTTGCTTGCAATTATTTTAGTAGTCTCGGTAATTAAAATGTGTAAAAAATCTTTGGTTTTGCGGTTATCATGCAATACAATTATTGAATTTTGTTTAATATTTTGATTAATAAGATTGATCGAGAAATAGACATCTCCAAGGTAGTCCGCACTTAACAGATCCCACATCACACAAGTTTGTCCTGATTTTTTGATCTGTTTCAAAACCCTTGGATCAAAAGCACCATAAGGAGGTCTGAAAAATTTTATTTCAGTACCGGTCAACTCTTCCAATATTCTTTTTGAGGTTACAATTTCTTCTTCCAAAACAGGAAGTGGGGCAAATCGTAACTTTTTATGTGAAAGTGAGTGGTTCCCAACCAGATGCCCTCTATTCACAATTTCTTTAACAACTTCCTCTTTTTCTGAAGCTGATCCGGCCTTTAGAAAAAAGAGGGATTTAATAGAAATTTCATCCAGTAAGTCGAGTAATCGAAGTGTATCATTGGTTGGACCGTCGTCAAAACTGATCAACACCTGATTATTCTTTGTTACCCAAACCACATCTTGGAACAAATTTCTCAGTCCAAATGGAGGAATAAACCAAAACTTTGGATATTTCATCTGGTGTAGTCTCTTCCCTTCCAACTAAATCCCCCCACAACGCCTGCTATAGCTGCGTAAACGATATATGGAATCTGAACTAATTCCGCTTGAAATATTAGAGAAAGAGTAACCTTTTCGAACAATATCCCTTCCCCACTCCTCAAAATCGAATGTTCCATCACAGTTTTGGATAACATTGCTAATGCCAAATAGACAACAAAAGGTGTTCCAAAAAAAAGTATCAAAAGTGGAGAAACCACAAGTGAGAGATAAAAAAGAAAAATAATTACCAACTGAAGAATAAGTAAGTAATCCTCATAAAATAAACTTTTGCTTGCCCATCTGCTTCTTTGATCAGCAAAACCACTCAAATTTCTGCTTGGAAATGTCTCGACAACAGATTCTTTTTCCAACACAAAACGAACTTTATATCCAAGTCTATGAATGGCTCTCATTAAAAATTCATCGTCACCGGAGGCAAGTTTTTCATTTTTTGAAAAGCCACCCACTTTATAGAATAACTCTTTTCTGAATGCCATACTTGCAGCACTGCATATTATTGGGGATCCCGTACCCGCAAGACCCGCTCCCGCCAGTAACAATCCACCAAACTCGAGTGCTTGAAATCTCTCAAAAAAGCTCTCACCTGAACGATATTTAACCGCTCCTGCCACAAATCCGGTGTTTCTATCAAACATTGATGCGAGTGATTTAACCCAGCTTCTCCCCGGAAGGCAATCTGCATCGGTAACAAATATTAGTTCACCCTTCGCTTCCGAAACCCCAATTTCTATGGCTTTTTTCTTCCCTGTAATTCCCTGTTTCTGATCAATAAATCTCAGATCAAGATTATCACTCCTGAAAGTTCGGGATGATGTCCAATCATCATCTGAATGATCGTTCACAAGGATCACTTCAAACTCATAACCTTCTGTGTCGAGATTATTAAGACTTTGCAACAATTCCCCTAAATTTTTCTCTTCATTTCTGAAGGGGATAACCAAAGTTATCGACTTTATCTCATCGCATAAAATATCTTGTGAAAATACTCTTCTAAGCCCGGTTTTAATTCTTAAGAGAAAAAAAAGATAGAATAAAAGAGAAAGGGTGCAGAGGGTGAGAATCGGTATCAAACCCGATTATTTCTTTTTTCTGAAAATAAAAATTGCACCCGGAATTGCCGGAATCAAAACATTTATAGTGTACAACATCAGTGCTGCATTAAAACAGGCACCTGCGGAAACGCCAAACTGACCGATAAAAAAAACAGCGGCACTTTCTCTAATTCCTATTTCTCCAAAGGTTACTCCCGGTATGATGCTTTTGGTGAAGAAGACCAAAGCTATCCCCATTATGGCACCCGAAACTTCTTCAATTGATGAGTATGAGAGTAGCAAGAGTAGAAATTGTATTGAAAATACCAGATAATTAATAACTGAGAAAGCAAAATTCTTGGCGAAAGTACCCCTGTGGAAAAGCCCGATTGATCTAAAATTAAGAAAATACTTCTCGATTAGTTTAAATCTACTTATCTGATCCCCGATAAAGCCTCTCCAAAACTCGGGCGACATCATCAAATAAAGGAGCATCAGATATACCCCTGTTAAAAGAAACAGAAGTGAAACTGTCAGATTTAGATCGACAGAATAGACTCTGTTCAGAAAAATTATTGCAGCGAACGAACCACCAATCAGTATAACCAAAAGCGAATTTAACTTATCGATCGCAGCACCGGCTGTCACTTCAGACAAACGAACTTCCTTCAGAGGGAATGCTCTCCCCGGGTATTCTCCGAGCCTGCCCGGTGTTAAAAGTCCGGTACTGATCCCCGTCAAGAGTGAGATAAAAACATCACTCTTTTTTTGCGGTTTGTATGAAAAATCGCAAATTAACTGCCATTTTTTGAATTGGAGATAAAAGTTTAGAGGCAGGAGTGCTATCGCTAATACAAATGGGAATGTGGATTTTATCGTTAGAAATGTAGCAAATGAAATGTCGCTAAACCGGGCATTCAGATAATAAATCAGACCGGCAGAGATAAATAGTTTTACTGCGAGGAGTAACCTGATTTTCCAGGCATCTATATTCTTGAAGGAGAGTGTTTTCGTCAAACAGACACTCGCAGTTACACTTCGATCGTGAACTTACCCTGCCTCATGATCAACTCGCCATCAAGGTAAACATCGGGGTCTTTCACAACACCATCGAGATGAAGTGGAACCTTAACTTTTCCGCCAAATCCCATGTTATCACCAACAGCTATGTGAATGGTTCCCATAACTTTTTCATCTTCAAGAATTAACCCTGAAAGCTGTGCAGAATCATTGGTTCCAATTCCAAATTCAGCAATATTATAGGCATCACCACCAACTTTCGCAAGTATTTCTGAGAGTTGTTTTGCGTTTTCATCACCTTCTACTGATGTCACAAATCCTGATTTTACGGTCAGTGTTATATCATGATCTTTCATAAGTCCAACTCCTGCAAATGAGCCATCTACAATAAAAATACCCTCTGCGGTACCCTCAAGCGGAGCAAGAAATGTTTCACCGGTTGGAAGATTCCCGCTTTCCCCTTTTGCATGAAATAATCCTTTTGATGCATAAGCATCTCTTCCCTCTATCGAGAATGAGATATCAGTCCCTTTTGCAGAAGTAACTCTGACATGCTTTCCTTTATCCAGGACTGCTTTTAAGTTTAAAGATCTTTCAGCAATTCTTTTATAATCAGCATTCAAACCACGAATCATTACATCTTTAGTTATTCCCGGAAATGTCGCCACTCTTGCACCCGTCGCTGATGCATCGCGTCTCGCTTGCGTGTGTGTAAGTGATCTGAGAGTCGGGCACAAGACAACATCAAACTGTCTCATCAATTCGGCGATTGCAGAAGGTGGCTCCTGTCCATTAACTTCAAGAGGCTGCATTTCAGAGTAAACCGCAAAATGACCCAACCTGATAGCAGAAAGGTAAAGTTCATAGCCAATTTCATGTTTTTCGGTATCGCATACAACAAGAACTTTTTCATCCTGTTTTGCACCCATACAATCTCTAATCGCTATATCGCAAGCTTTTTGTAAATCTGTCATACTCAAATCGGAATTGCTAAGTTAAATTGCACACCGTAAAAGAGTCCCCCTTTTGTTATGGGGGCTTCCATCACTTCTGTGCTGTTTTCCTCTACTGTAAGTTTGTTGCCGTTCTCGTCGGTCATCACACCAATGGAATATTCAGAGTACCCCATTTTACCTTCAAGGCTTATGTTCTGCCCGATAAGGTAAAAAATGAACCCTGAAGCGAAATTAAATCCAAATCGATATTTGTCTGAAGAATATTTAACCCTTGAGACTGGATCGTTTATATCCTCAGTCTTTTTGAATAGAACCGCGTTACCGTAGGTGGCTTCCAGTTCAAGAATTTTCCAGGTAATTAATTTTGAAAGTGGAGTGCCAAGTTCGATACCCGCACCGAAGACCGTCTGCTTTAATTCAAGACTGTTTTTGTAAATGCTGTATTTTCCCTTTATTTGGGCCTCTTTAAGTTCGGTAAGATTTTCGTAAAAAACCTTGACGGTATATTCGAGTCCTGAGATTCTGTTTCTAACAAGATTCATACCAAGACGGTATCCTTTAAGCATGCCAAAGTCACCCATTGGAGAAAGAAGTGAATCTCTCCTCAAATTATTGAATGCAGAGACATAGCCGTTTAATCCCGGTGTTTCGTAATTTTTAACCTCATAACCGGCAAAACCACCAACCAGACCCAGACAACCAAATCCAAATTTATTCGATTGCCCAAATACCATTGCCGGCAAAAATATCAAACTTGCCAAAATCAGCTTAAAGACCTTCATTAGCCCTCACACTTCAGCCTTCAGCCCTCATAATTCAGCCTTATTCTTATGCATCATCCCAAACTCAAGTCCGTGCCCCGTAGATTTTGCTTCTGCCCACTTCAACATGAATGCAAAGAAGAGACCAAAGAACCCAAGAGTTGAGAAGAAATACATACCAAGCTCATATCCACCACTCGAATCATTAGCCCAACCAATAAGGAAATTGAATCCGGCTAATCCGATATTTTGGATCATGGTCATAAGCCCGTATGCAGTACCCAGTTTTTGTTCCGGAACTATAAGTGCCACCGAGGGCCACATCACAGCGGGAATAAGGGAGAATGCCAAACCCATCATCGCCATCGGAATCCATGGGGGAAGACTCGTTTGAAGTAGCATCATATATACAGGAATCAGGATCAGCGAACCCAACATCATCAAAAGAGACCTCTTTCCAATAAAATCGGAAAGGAGTCCAAAAAGTGGCGTTAGAATCATCGAAGCAAGTATCAGAATGCTGTTATACATTCCGCCAACTTCCCTCTCGAGCCCATGGTACTCCTGGAAAAATTTAATTGCAAAAGTCCTGAACGGGAAAATTCCGGAATAAAAAGTCACACATAAAAGGACAATAAACCAGTACGATTTACTGAAAGACAACACTTCCCTTAAAACCACTTTGTCCTGTTTAGCTTCAGGTTTCATGTGATAGTTGCTCTTTGCAAAGCTGTCAAGATACCAGTAAGCGAGAGCTGTAATCACTGAAATGAATGCCATAATAACGGCAATGTACAGCGGCAACTCCCACGATGTGAAGTATGACTTAAAGAAAGTGGGTGAATTGTCGGCTGCGAACGAACCCAACCGTGCAATTGTGAGATTTATGCCAAACGCAAAAGATAACTCTTTACCAATAAACCACTTACCGAGTGCCGTGGTAACAGCAACAATCAACGATTCGGCACCAAGTCCAAATATTAACCTGCCGAGCGACATCACCACAAGCTCGTTGCTTATATTAGTGTTGAAGACAGATCTGAAGGCATCACCCACAAAATAAAGTGAGTCCGTCATCACTGTAACAACAGCACCTGCAAAACAGAGAAGCGAAAATAAGGTTATCGATTTTACTGTCCCTATCCGGTCAATAATCAAACCACCCAAAAGTACCATCAAGATGTTTGGTACACTGTAAATTCCTTGCAGCAGACCTATATCCGAATCGGTAAATTTAAGTTGTGATGCTAAAAGATCGGCGACGGGTGCTATTGAATCATAGACATAATAGTTCCCAAACATCGAAAGGGATACAAGAACAAGTACCCCCCACCTGACGGCGAAGGGTACCGGGTTTGAATTGTTATCTAAAGCGTGTCCGGACATTCTTATCTTTCTGGAACAGTTTCTAATACTTTAACAAGGTGAAACCAGAATTTTTCGACAGATGCAATATGTACTTGTTCATCAGGCGAATGTGCTCCGGTAATAGTAGGACCAAAGGATACCATATCCATATTAGGGTATTTTTCCTTAATTATTCCACATTCGAGACCCGCATGGATCGCTTTAACTTCCGGAACTTTACCATAAAGTGAAGAATAAGCATCTTTGGTAATTTTTAATATTTCAGAATTTACATCAGGTTTCCATCCCGGGTATCCATCGCCTGTCTCAACTTCAGCACCGCCAAGTTCAAAAACAGAAGAAACCATGGTTACCGCATCTTCAATTTCCGATTCCACAGAACTTCTCTGACTTGTTCCAATCTCAATTTTGCCTTCAAGCATTGTAACAGTTGCCAGGTTTGTCGAAGTTTCTACCAATCCGGGGATGTCTGCCGACATTTTAAGCACTCCATGTGGAAGTGCATATAACATCAGAATCAACTGATCTTCACTTACTTCATCGAGGACTTTCTTTTTCTCATCAATTTTGCGAATTACCACACGAAGATTTGGTTCAACCGAAGCAAGCTCCGATTTAACAATTTTCTCAAATTCGATAACCTCTTCGAGTACTACAGTCTCATCTTCAGGATCAACAGCCAAAATAGCAGAAGCTTCTCTTGGTATGGCATTTCTCTTGCTTCCACCCTGCACTTCTGATACACTTACCAAATAATATTGTTGAAGTGTATTCAGTATCCTGGCAAGTATCTTAATCGCATTTCCTCTGCCTGTATTGATATCGAGACCTGAGTGACCGCCTTTTAGTCCGGAAACCAAAACCTCATAAAACAGGTAGTTTTCAGGAGCATCTTCCTGTTCAAAATAGATTGTGCCTTTTGTGTCTCTTCCGCCGGAACATCCGATATAAAGTTCTCCAATTTCTTCAGAATCCAGGTTCAGAAGTATTTCACCTTCGAGCATATCTGTTCCAAGGTTGGTTGCACCAGTGAGGCCTGTTTCTTCGTCCAGAGTGAGCAATATTTCGAGTGGACCATGTTCAATGGTCGTGTCAACAGCCACAGCCAATGCTGCTGCAGCACCAATACCATTGTCAGCACCGAGTGTGGTTCCCTCAGCCTTTACCCAGTCACCATCGATGTATGGTCTGATGCCTTCGGTTTCAAAATCGAAAACGACATCACTGTTCTTTTCGCAGACCATATCGAGATGTCCTTGCAGAATAACAGTTTTTTTATCTTCAAATCCCGGTGTTGCGGGCACTCTGATGATAATGTTTCCGGCATCATCTCTTACATAGTCAAGAGCATTTACTTCACAAAATTCGAGCACATACTCAACTACTGCTTCCTCTTTTTTAGAAGGACGGGGTCGTGCACTCATCTCCTCAAAAATGTCCCACAGTGGTTGTGGCTTAAGTGTTCCTAATCTGTCTCCCATATTCTACCTCAATTTTCAAGTTCTTTAAAAGTAATGATTTTATTGTAATACATCATGGAGAAGAATTTTACCAGCCTGGCGTCAGGTTCAATTTTTTCTCCAAGTTTTTGTTTAAGTTCTTCGCCGATCTCTTTTACTTTTTTCTTTCCGTCAATCGACTTCCAGACTTCACTCCCGGTCTCATCAAGATCGAGCCTGAAGTCAGGATCCCGTCCGTTTTTCACCATAAGATCATGCATCGGTTTCCATTTGAATCTTGGAATAAGAACGGTAATTATCCCGTTCTCACCCGTTTCAAAATTTTGTAACCTTACAGGTGTAAGCTCAAGGGCGTCAATTCCCTTGAGCTTTTTCCTGTCTGAATATTCTTTAAATAAAGTCTTCAATCAGCTTATTTCTGTTTTGAAGTGGCAACTTTATAGAGTCCAAATCCGAGAAGAACAAAGACGCCGAGTGAAATAAGATCACCAATTCCGCCCAATCCTTCAACGAGACCAACATGCAATACATCGATAACATTTTTACCGGCTTCAACTTCAGTAGCAATTAATATTGCAAGAAGAATTCCTGTGAGTGAACCACCGGCAATAAGTCCTGAACTGAATAATGCACCAGGTCCAATCTCACCATCATCAGCATTTGCACCATTCTTTTTCTCAACAAACCACTTGACCAAACCACCGAGGAAAATCGGGGCTGTAGTGGATAGAGGAAGATATGCACCCACCGCGAACGGAAGTGATCTTACACCGGCGAGCTCAAGAACTGCGGAAATTCCCATACCTGTAACCACGAGACCCCATGGAAGATCCTGTGAGAGAAGTCCTTTGATTACTGTCGCCATAAGTGTTGCCTGCGGAGCCGGTAATGGATTCGAAGAAACTTTTGAATCGGCACCAATTCCTATTGCGTTATTTAAGATTAACATTGTAGCACCGATAACAACTGACGAAGCCACAACTCCGATAATCAAACCATACTGCTGCTTAATCGGAGTCGCTCCAACGATGTAACCTGTTTTCAAATCCTGCGAGGTGGCACCGGCATTTGCGGCAGCTATACACACGATTGATCCAACCACGAGAGCTATCGGCTGATGTGCACTTCCCGTCCAGCCAAGTCCAACAAAAATAAGACTTGTAGCCATCAAAGTGGCTATTGTCATACCTGAAATTGGATTTGAGGATGAACCGATAATTCCCACAATTCTCGAAGAAACGGTTACAAAAAAGAAACCGAATATCACGATCATTACTGCAGAAAGTAAATTGGTAGGAATCGAAGGGATGATTGCCATGAAAGCAACGAGGACAACTGCACCGATAAGTACAAATACAAGTGGTAAATCTTTTTCAGTTCTTAAGGTGCTTTTTCCTGCGGAACCCGCTTTGAAGTCACCTATTGAATCTTTAAAAGCACTTACGATGGTTGGAAGTGTCTTAATAAGTGTCATGATACCACCAAAAGTAACCGCTCCGGCACCGATGTACCGAATATAGTTACCCCAGATTTCACGGGCAGACATGTCCCTGATCAATTTTTCCTTAACAGGAGGAAACGCAGTTTCAAGTCCACTACCTATAAGTGTAATAAGGGGTATTAAAACCAGCCATGAGAGAACACCACCGGCAACCATAATACCGGCAATTCTGGGTCCGATTATGTAACCAACACCGAGTAATTCAGGAGAAATTTCCCCCATTACCGTACCATTCGGCAGAGCTGATTTTTTATCAAAGGTGTAGGCGGGTGCTTCTTTCCATAGTCCAAAAACTGACATCAGCACTTTATAACCAAAAGAAATTCCCAAACCATAATAAACTTTCTGAGCGAGGTTTCCTCCCTTTTCACCTGCTACAAGCACATCCGCACAGGCTGTACCTTCAGGATAAGGAAGAACTCCATGCTCTTTCACTATCAGCGAGCGACGAAGTGGAACCATGAATAAAACTCCCAAAATACCACCTGCAAGGGCAAGCACAAATATTTGGAAATATTCAAAGTACTCAACTCCTCCATCGAGAAACAGAAGTGCAGGGATTGTAAACACAACTCCCGCTGCAACCGACTCGCCGGCTGAACCGATCGTCTGTACAATGTTATTCTCGAGAATGGTCGATTTACCAATCTTTTTGAATACTGCTATTGCCAACACCGCTATCGGGATCGATGCACTGACTGTTAATCCGACTTTCAGTCCAAGATATACCGTAGCAGCACCAAAAATAATTCCGAATATCGCACCAAGTATTATCGCCTTCGGTGTAAACTCGGGCACAAAATCAGCCGCAGAGATATACGGCTTAAAAGTTTTTTCATTTTGTTCGCTTTGAGCCATGTTTTTCCAGTGTTATGATTACCAAAAAATAGAAACTACAATTTACCTATAATTAACGAAATATCAAGGGAAGAACTTGGGAGAAATTGAGGGGATTGAGTACCTGAGTACTTGAAGTTCCGAAGTTCCGAGGTTCTGAAGTTCTAAAGTTTTGAGGTTCCGAAGTTCTCCCCCTACACCTTCAAATACTTCACCGCCTCCACTGGATCAAGTTCGTTCATACCGAGCATATTTCCGAGGTTGGCACCATCTGAGATAGCGAGGATTATCGAGGTAATCTTTTGTGCTTCCTCTTTGGTTTTGCAGAAAGGGAGGATTGCCTCGGTGATCGTTTGCCTCATTTGCTGATAAATTTTGAGGATTTTGAAGCCGAGTTTTTTATTGCCTTGAAGAATTTCCAGATAAATAAAATGGAGGATCTTTGCGTTTTTCCTCTCCACTGTCAAAGCATTTATGGCAATGGAGAGGACATCTTTTCCTTTTTTGGGTGCAAATTTTTCGAGTTCTTCCTTTATTCTGATAGCGGTTTCCTCAAAGTTTTTCCGGGCGATCTCTTCAATCAGACTGTCTTTCGAGCGGAAGTGATAATAAAGTGTTCCTTTGCTTATCTTGATGCTTTTCGCAACTTCCGCCAGACTTGTGTTCTGTATCCCCTTTTGAATTATCTGTGCAGAGGCTGTAGCAAGTATTCTATCCCTGGTGGGCTCCAAAGGAGTATTCGGCTTTTTACCGGCAAGCATTATTTTACACCAAGTTCAGTGAGAAGCCAGGGTGCCCCGCCAACTTTTTCGACATTCCAAAGGACATAACGGATATCAACCCCGATTGAACGACTGTAGTCCTGATTCCAGGCATAATCATTAATTGTGGCACCAAAAGCACGGTCGAAATTGAGTCCAATAAGTCTTCCCCATGCATCGAGAACAGGACTTCCTGAATTTCCACCAGTTGTATCAAGATTATAGAGCATCGCGACAGGAAGGTCATCGAGATCGACATCTTTAAATCGACCATAATCTTTTTTCTGCCACAAATCTTTAAGCTTTGGGAGGAGTTTGTAATCAGGATTACCCGAATATCCCTTCTCGATCACACCGCTAAGAGTTGTGAATGGTTTGTAATAAGTTGCATCGGCAGGTGTGTAACCCTTTATATAACCGTAGGTTAGACGGAGTGTAGAATTTGCATCCGGTATGAACGATCTGTTCATATAGAGTCTTTTAACTTCAATGTAGTCTGCGAGTAACGAATTAAGATTACCGTCCGCATTTTTGGCAATCTCGCCCGACCTTGTGAATTCAGCATCAAATTCTGCATACATATCCACCAACGGGTCTTTTAGTGCACTGAATTCGGCAGGGGTCATTTCCAATATTTTATTAAAATTTTCCTTATTCAGAAGTGAAGTTTTAGAAACGATGTTTTTGAAATATTCTTCAGCTTCAACAGCAACGGAACGATCCGTTAAAAACCGTTTTAATATCGGGTTGTCTTTTAATTCACTCCGTTTTGCAGCATCAGCTATCACAATTTTGAACTGGTTCAGATCAGCTTCTGGGATGTAATTTGTAAAAAGTTCGTTGATTGTTGCTTCCAACTGTGCTTTGTTTTTTGTCTTAAAAATGTTTGGTCTCTTTTCATCAGGAAGCAGTTTTGCCGACATATATTCAGCCATCAATTCACCAAGCTGGTATGCAGTTGAGAACCGCGAAAGAACTGTTCCAAAAAGATTTAGTGAAGTTACTTTAAATAACGGCTCATATTCTTTCTTGATTTTCCCCATCAATCCACTGTATTTAGCCTTAAGTTGAGGATCGGAGGCGATAAATTTTTCTAGTTCCACTTCCTCTTTCTCTTTTTGGGCGATGATGTCAACTTTGTTAAAACCGACTAATTTACCTCTAAAATTCTTTTCGGTATTAGCCATCGTCTTTATCTGTGGATCAAGTTTTAATTTCCAATCAGGATTTTGAGAACTAAGTTCTTCAAACTTTGCTATAACCGAGGCAAAAACCTGTTGCATATAAGGAAGCCGTACATCTCTGTGTAGCTTCAGAAACTCTGATGGTCTGTTCCTGTAAGTAACGCCGGGATAACCGAGCACAAAAACGAAGTCATTTTCCTTAACACCGTCAGGATTTACTTTTATGAATTTTTTCGGTTTATAGGGGACATTTTCTTTTGAATAAGAGCGAGCTGAACCGTCAGGAGCAACATAAGCTCTTAAAAATGAGAAGTCGCCTGTATGACGGGGCCATACCCAGTTGTCGGTCTCTCCACCAAACTCACCAATCGCCCTGGCAGGCACATAAACCAGTCGCACATCCTTTAACTCTTTATATAGGAACAAGATATAAGTTTTTCCGATGAACATTTCCGACACTTCAGCTTTTATACCCGGTTCTTTTTGTGCCTCTTCGACAAGTTTTCTGCGGGCTTTGTTTATCGCATCAACTCTTTCCGCAGATTCTTTCCCCTCTGCTGCCTGAAGAATAACATCGGAAACATCTTTGTAACCAACGGTAATTTGACAACTCAAACCCTTTGCCGGTATCTCAAGCTCTTTTTTCCCGGCAATAAATCCGTTCTCAAGGTAGTTGTTCTCAACGGTACTCGCCTCGGCGACATAATCAAACGAGCAATGATGATTTGTAAGAATCAAACCGTCTTCAGAAACAAATGAACCTGTGCATCCGCCAACTTTTACGAGAGCATCAATAAGACTTACACCATTTGGATTGTAGATTTCTTCGATACCGATTTTTAGTCCGGCATCTTTCAAATTAAGCCCGGGAATCTCACTCAGAGGGAACATCCCCTCATCAGGTATTCTGGAACCGGCTAAAATAAAAAGAAGTGCAACGAGTGTTAGTTTAAGTCTGTATTTTTTTAAAGTTGTGAGCATACCGTTTGCCTTGTGATTGTTAATTGTTTGAGTACCTGAGACTCCGAAGTTCCGAAGTTCTGAGGTTCTGAGGTTCCCGTGAGTTCTGAAGTTCCGAAGCTCTGGAGTTCCTATAAAAAAAGCTGCCCTGTTATTCGCAAGGCAGCTAAAGTGCTATTTATTTAATGTTATATAGTTACTGAAACGGGTTCAACTTTGGTTGTCCAACCATAACGATCGGGAACAACACCTTTTTGAATTCCGGTTAGTTCCTTAAAGAGTCTTTCGGCAAGTTTTCCAACCTGACGATTGCAAAAGATCAAAGAATTGTCCTTATACTTTAATTCACAAACAGAGGAAATAATTGCCGCTGTACCGGTTCCAAAAACTTCAAGTACTTCACCTTTTTCATATCGTGTAAGCAGTTCATCCAAAGAGACAAGCCTCTCACTAACTTTGTAGTCCCAGTCCTTCAATATTTGAATCGCTGATTTACGGGTTATTCCGGGTAGAATGCCACCGGTTAGTTGAGGTGTAGCCACTTCATCGTTAAACTGAACAAATATGTTCATTGTACCAACTTCTTCTATATACTTCAATTCAACTGCATCGAGCCACAGAGTTTGAGTGCAGCCATCTTTCTTGGCAATTTCTTGACCAATAAGACTTGCAGCATAGTTACCTGCGGTTTTACATTCTCCGAGTCCTTTTCTAACCGTTCTAACATATTCATCCTGGATGAGTATCTTAACAGGTTTAAATCCTTCGGGATAGTAAGCACCTACCGGTGAGAGTAATAGAATAAATTTATAAGTATCAGATGGTTTAACTCCAAGTACCGGATCGTCGCCATACATGAATGGTCTGACATATAAGGAATCGCTTTCCCCGCGAGGAACCCAATTCCGTTCGATCCATACGAGTTCTTTCAGAGCTTCGACACAATAATCGACATCCACTTCGGGCATACACAATCTTCTCGCAGAATTATTCATTCGCTTGAAATTCTCCTCCGGTCTGAATAATTGATATTCACCACCAGGGGTGTAGTATGCTTTTAATCCTTCGAATATCGTCTGTCCATAATGCAACACAGAAGTTGCAGGATGCATCTGCAGAGAACTAATTGAAGACATCTGTGGATTATGCCACCCTTTTTCAGGTGAATAATCCATTACAAATACATTATCGGTGAAATATTTTCCGAATCCGAGTTGTTCCGGTAGAACTACCGGTTCTGTCCTTTCGAACAAATTATATTTGATATTTTCCAAATCTCCCGTCCTTTCATTTTTAGGGTGAAAGTTATACGGAAATGTACGAAAATCAGTTAACTATAAAAAGTCAAAAAGGGATTACAGTCTCATCATCATGGCAACTTCTTGAGCCGCCTTCATGTTAAAATCGTTGGTGAGCGTTTTATTGTTCACGAGATCCATGATGGTTCCGATAAAACAGAGACCGCCTGTGAAGAGATATAGAATTCCCATTCCTATCTGACCAAGATAAAATCTCTGGATACCGCCGGCAACAAAAAAACCAAGAACAGTAAGAATCATAACTGTTTGGGCATCTTTTCTTTTTTGGGAATATATCATTGCGAATTCTTTTGCCTGATCATCCGTGAATCGTGAAAAATATGATTCAAGAAAGTTCATTTCTTCGAATGATGCTGTCGGTAAAAAGTCTTGGACTCTTGCCATTTGGGACCTCTAATATTAAATGAATTGATTGATTTGATTGAGTAATTATCTGTACGATTTCATCATCATTCTTACTTCATGTGCGACTTTTCTGTTAAAATCGTTAGTCATCGACTTGTAATTAATCAAATCGACGATTGTTCCGATGTAACAAAGTCCCCCGGTAAGGAGATAAAGGATGCCCATTCCGATGCTATCGAGATAAAATCGTTGAATTCCGCCTATTCCAAGGAATCCAATTAGTGTTAACACCAGAACGGTCGTATAATCTTTTCTTTTTGAAGTGTAGATCATTGCAAATTCTTTAGCCTGATCGTCACTAAAATCTTCCACTAACTGTTGAATGAACATCATTTCTTCATAGTCGAGGAACGGCATAACCTCTATTGCTTTTGCCATAGTGTCTTCCGATTTTTTTTATTGTATTCGTTGAATGAAATTTGGGCAATCCTGTAGAAAAGTATTGGAAGTGCAAACAAACCAAGTTTGTGCGTTTCCCAACTCAGTGCGGGTTCACCGTGTAAAAGATATGACACCGACCTGCCCAAACCACACCCCGGACAGTGCTCGAAGCCAAGATTGTAAAGTATGCAAAAACTAAAATCGCTCTGACGAAAAGGGTCATAAAAAAAGAGGTAAAAAATGGCGAGTACCCAAATCGTTACTTCAAACCAAGGGGTTTTTACAAACTTGTAGATATCTTTTAAGATATGCAGAAAATTCTCTCTTTTTTCGAACTTAAGTTAAGAAAGTTTTGGTAATAACCGAAAAATAATAGAACAATTCAAATCAATTTTACAACTTTTTACCGAAGAAATTCGATAACCTTACCTCTGAATTGAAGTCTGCAAAGCCGGTTAAGGGGTTGCATAAAAAAATTCCGATTTTATTCTTATTTTTAAAACCTAAAGTAACATCTTTATCAACTGTATAATCGACGACTCAAGCGAATTGAGTGACGGAAAACCCGAATGAAAACAGCAATTCTGATAATTCTTTTTTTGATTCCCGTAGTAACAACTGCAACTCCACGAGTATTATCAGAAACCGGATATCTATTTAATCCCTCAACATTCGAGACCTCATACGCTCCCTTGGAAAAGGGATTTGGAGTTGTTCTTCTTTCCGGACCAAATTTAGAAGATGCAAAATCGCAAGCGAAAAAATTTGCCGATAAAGGCTTAACTGTCCGTGTGGTAAAAAACGAACAACTTAAAAAGAACAGATACCGGGTGGTTGCAGGGCTCTTTTCAAAAAGAACAGATGCTGAATTTTATAAAAAAGAATTACAAACTGAACTGAATATCAAAAAACTTTGGGTAATGGAATTCAGCCCCGAAAACAAAGTGGTATTAACACTTAACGGACAAAAAAAACCTCAAAAAGATGAGACCAAGAATAAAGATAAAAAAGAAACACCAAAAGAAAAAGATAAACCTGTAAATAAAAATCCGCAGCCGAAGGATGGCGAAATTTCGGATAAAATGACCGAAAACGAAAAGAAAACCGAACAAAAGGTCAGTGAAGAAATTTCGTCTCTTCTCAACACCTACAACACTGTTTTAATAATTTACAACATCGGCGAGTTAAAAACCCTCAACGATTTTATCCATCCTACAGCAGGATTCACAGTCCTCCAAAATTCGGGTGCTTACATAAAACTTGAATGGTTTACCAAAATAGATTCTATTCTCGATCACCCTCTGATGAAAGTTGTCCCAAAATCATGCCAACCAAAATTTGAGGATATCCCGCAATATAGATGCGAGTTGGAAAGTTGGTCTAAAACCGGCTGTTTCATGGGGAAAATTGATCCAAATTCAAAAGAATTTATGAAGTACCTAAAAAAGTCAGAAGACCCGGAAACAGACCCTCTGACTCTTGAAAAAATTAAATTGTGTGAAAAGTTAACTACCTGGACACTAATCCAAACAGATAATGCTCCATACTACCACAAATTTCGTATTTACTTCGGATTTATTGATGGCAGATGGTACATCACAGGAATAGACCTCACTATCCCATGCTCTTCTTAAATATCAGGTATTAGTTATTAATTGATGTACTATACTTGTAACAAAATACAATTTCAGCAACACATATCAAGATATTTAATACCTAATACCTGATACCAAATACCTACTGTTCATATCTTAAAGCTTCGATCGGATCAAGATTCGCAGCTTTGTATGCAGGATAAGTACCAAAAAGCACTCCCACCATTATACACAAACCAATACCGATGAGTATCCAGTCATAAGGAACTGCTGCCTTGGCATTAAGGAATGAACCGGCAAAGTTTCCGATACCAACGCCTAAAACTATACCTATTAAACCACCAAGAAAACAAAGCAGAATTGCTTCTATCATAAACTGGAGCAATATTTGGTAACTCTTGGCACCAATTGCCTTCCTGATCCCAACTTCACGGGTTCTTTCAGTAACAGAAACCAACATGATGTTCATAATACCGATTCCCGCTGCAAGAAGTGCAATGAAAGAAACCACACCCGCACCAACTTTAGCGTAAATTGTTACTTTATTAATTTCCGTCATCACTGATTCATTACTAAAAATCTCAAAATCGCTTTCTTCACCCGGTGCATTTTTACGAATGGAACGCATCATTCCCGTCGCAGTTTCTATAACCTTGTCGTAATCTTCTTTTGAATGCGAAGTTACAGTAATATTCACACTGTTCTTGTATTTTCCGTAATAAGCTTGAAAAGTTGTAATTGGGATTGTCACAAAATTGTCCCGACTTTGTCCAAACATCTGTCCCTGACCTTCATAAACTCCAATCACTTTCAACGGTTTACCGTCAACACGGATTTCCTTACCAACGGGATCTACATTGTCGAATATCTTTGTGGCAACATCTTTACCGAGGATAACAACATTTGTACTGTTCTGAACATCCAGGTCGCGAATCTCTCTGCCAAATTCCACTTTCCAGTCATTCGTTTTAATCGCAAGTGAGGTAATACCTGAAATAGAGACATTTGGGTTCGTTTCTTTATTGCGGAATTTAATCACCTTGCCAAATTGCCATTGTTCTGCTCCGACAAATTTGGCTGTGGTCAGACCATCCTTTAGACGATAATATTCCTGAAGGGTAATATCTTTCCTGTTCCGATATTTTGCCATCGCACCGGGACCACCTGAACGAATTGCAGGGAATTTCTGAATTTGGAAAGTATTCTTTGCCAGGGATGCAACTCCCTCTTCTATACTTGTTTGGAGCATCGTTATCACAGTCATGATTACAATGATCGAAAAAATACCGACTACAATTCCGAGAATTGTTAGTGCTGCTCTCAATTTGTTCGCTCTCAGAGCACCAAGAGCCAAAATTAATGATTCAAAAAAACTTGTCATTCGTACCTCAAAGCCTCAACGGGATCAAGTTTGGAAGCCTGCCATGCGGGGGCGAAACCTGCCAAAACTCCAACTATCAACGAAATCACTATCGCTATCACAACCGCATCATACTGTACCGATGTCGGGAGCCATTGGTTCACAAGCATGCTAAGCAGCACGGCATTCAATAGACCAACCAGACCTCCGAGCAGGCAAATGGCTGATGATTCCATTAAAAATTGTAGCAGAATGGTCCTCCTTTTAGCACCAATCGCCTTCCTTACACCTATTTCTCTCGTTCGTTCTTTCACAGAAACAAACATGATATTCATAATGCCGATTGCACCGACGAACAGGGAAAGTCCCGTTATGAACAATCCGCCTACCGAAATAACTCCTACGGTTGAGTTGTAATTTTCCATCAATCCCTCTTGCTGATTAACGGAAAAGTTATTGTCCTCACCAAGCCGTAGTCCACGGACTTTTCTCATAACTCCGATAGCTTCATCTCTTACTTCACCAACCATCGCATTACCGGGAGCTTTAACATCGATTGTTACACTTCGGAAATTTGAGTTAACAAAATGTTTAAAGAGAACCCCAATCGGCACAAATACTTGTTTATCAGGATTAAAATTCCCGAGAATAAAACTCCCCTGTTCGTTCAAAACGCCGACGACCCGGAAATCAAATCCGCCGATTTTTACAATATTTCCGAGACTGTTACCCGCGGGGAAGAGATTTTTTTCCACCTCTGAACCCAGAACAGCTACATATCTTGAAGATTTACTCTCTATTTCGGAATAAAATCTACCCGATTTAAATGTAAAGTTAGTAGTCTCCAAATATTCCGAAGTGGAGCCGGAAACAAAGATGTTCTCCATCACCAACTCACCATTTTTCACAGTTTCATTAGACCAGATTGTCGGAGCAACCGCAACCGGAAGCTTTGCGAGCCTTTTATATTTTTCGTAATCTTCGATTGTTATGTTTGGTCGTTTTCTAATTTTCCACCAGTCAACATTGCTGAACCACTCCCATTTATCAATATGAAGCACATCGGAACCCAAAGAACTGATACCTCTCTGAAATGCCCCGTCAATCCCTTTTATAGCGGTTGACATAAGCACTACTGAAGTAACACCGATAACAATTCCCAAAGTTGTAAGGAATGTCCGGATCTTGTTCGCCTTGATCGCAGTGAACGCAATCAGAAGTCCTTCTTTTATCTCATACAGAAAGGTGCTCAAATTGTTTCAACTCCATCTTTATGCTCTGTGACTCGTTCACCCGGAATTATCCGATTCATCACTTTTTTATCACTCTCTATCAAACCATCTTTTAATCGGATGATTCTCTGTGCATGTCTTGCAACTTCATCCTCGTGCGTAACAAGAATGATGGTATTCCCTTTTTGGTGAATTTCATGAAACAGAGCCATAATCTCTTCACCTGTACGGGAATCGAGGTTTCCTGTAGGTTCGTCAGCAAGAATAATAGCAGGATTTGTAGCAAGAGCCCTCGCTATCGCTACTCTCTGCCTCTGACCTCCGGAGAGTTCATTTGGTTTGTGGTGAACTCTGTCTCCGAGACCTACGCTTATCAGAGCATTTTCTGCCCGTTCTCTTCTTTCATGCTTTGGCATTCCGGAATAGATGAGGGGCAATTCCACATTATGAAGTGAATTACTTCTTGAGAGCAGGTTAAAAGTCTGGAAAACAAATCCGATCTCACGGTTTCTGATTTCAGCAAGCTGGTTATCGGTCATCTGACTTACATTATTTCCTTTGAACTCATACCTTCCACTCGTTGGTGTATCAAGACATCCAAGCATATTCATCAGAGTCGATTTTCCCGAACCCGACGGTCCCATTATCGCTACATACTCATTTGCATCAATTTTTAATGAAATATCTGCAAGAGCACGAACTTCCTGAGTACCGATCTTATAGATCTTTTTAATGTTTTCAATGGTTATTATGTTCATCTAAAACTCAGTTTCCTATTTCTTTTCCTGCTTTGGTCCGCCACCATTATCAACTTTAACCAACATATCATTCTTTAACTCACGAGAGATCGCTCTGTAAGGTCCACTGATAACTTCCTGACCTTGCTTAAGTCCCGATTTTATTTCGATGTAATTATCATCGCTGATACCACTTTTTACAGGAACTTCTTTAGCTTTACCATTCTCAACTATAAAAACTATCTCTTCAGGTTTATCTTTTTTAGCAGGAGTTTTCTTTTTAACAGCACTATTTTGTTCATCAGGGTTTTCAGCAGGTTTCATTTCTTCAATTTTTGCAGTTACCGACTGAATTGGAACTGTAACCACGCTTACCATTGTCTCTGTTTCGATGATCGCGTTACACGACATTCCCGGACGGAGGCTCGATTCAGTATCCTGAATTTTGATTTTCACTTCAAAATTAACCACCTGCTCTTGTGTTCCCGCTCCGGTGGTTTTGGCACTGTTTGAAATCTCGGAAACAAGTCCAATGAATTGTTTGTCACCAAACGCATCAACTTTAATTTTTGCAGTATCGCCGAGTTTCACATTTACTATGTCGTTTTCATCAACATCAACTATAGCTTCCATGTTTTTAAGATCGGAGATAGTCATAACATTAGTACCCTGACTAAAACCACTTCCCAAAACCCTCTCCCCTTTTTCAACATTTAATTTTGTAACCGTACCCGAAAGTGGAGAATTGATGGTGGTTTTTGCAAGTTGTTCTCTCGATTCACGAACGGAGGCAGAATTCTGAGAAATGTTTGCGTTTGCTGCATCAAGTCCTGCTTTTGCTGAAAGCCACTGTGCTTTTATCAGATCATACTCAGCCTGGCTTGCCATCCCTTTTTTGAATAACTCTTCCATTCTGTTTAGATCGAGTTGCAACCTCATAAGTTCAGCTTCTCGCTGGGCTTTTGATGCTTTTGATGATTCAAGACTTGCGTCTGCTCTTTCAAGCTGGGAAGCATATATATCCGACTTGATCTTAAAAAGCAGATCACCTTGCTTAACATCGTCGCCATCTTTCACAGCAAGCTGCGTTATTTCACCCGTTACTTCGGGAGTGATCAGAACCTTAAATTCAGCTTCAACTTTACCCGTGGCAGTTACCGTCTGAGTTACTGTTCGCATTGTAACTTTCTCAGTTTGAACGACAGTAATCTCTTCTTTGGACCCTTTTGCAATTATCAATCCGATTACAACTGCCAACAAAACAAAAAGTATTCCAAAAACTATAATCTTTTTTGAGCGCTTCTTCTGAGCCATCTCTATCTCCAAAAATGTAATGTCTTATTCAAAATTCTCTGTATTAATCGATCCAAGATCGTATTTTAATTGTTCTTCGAGCCTAAGGATATCGAAGAGCGAGTTCAAGTAATCAACTTGTACTCTTACAAGGTCAGTATTTGCAAGCTGAAGATTTATAAGCGTGCTTGAACCAACTTTATAGCGAGCTTCTTCGAGGTCTCTGTTGGCCTCTGCAGAAATGATACTTTTACGAGCAACTTCAATCTTCTTTTCAGCTGTTTTTATTTCAAGATATGATTGAAGCAAATCTCTTTTTATTGCTTTTTGAAGGTCGGTAAGTTCAATTTGTTTGTTCTTAACCTGAATTTGTGCAAGTTGTTCATTAGCGGTGATTGAATATCCGCTAAAGATAGGGATGCTCAAATTAAATCCAAAACTAAGAGTCCTGCTGTCGAATATATTCCATGGTGTTGTTCCACCCATTGAATATGAGATTTGATTTGTAATTCTTGGCATGTTGGCACTCTGGGCAACTTCCACACCGGAAACTGCATTCTGAAGATCAACTTCAACTTTTTTGATGTCCGATCTTTTTTTCATTGCCTCAGCAACCAATTCATCCAAAGATCTGTCGTACCAGTTATCACCTTTTATAGTATCGAGTTTGAGCGTGGTCAGCATTTTAACTCCATCTTCAAACTGATAGTCGAGGGTTACATCCAAACCAAGATAATAATATAGTTGTTGCTTTGCATCGTTCAGATTCTGCTCTGCCTGAAGGAGATCAAGTTCTGCCTGACCAACTTTCACTTCCTGTTGTCTTACATCAGTAAGGATACCCGAACCAATTTTTACTTTCGCTTCAATTATTTTCAGGTTTTCCAGATTCCAGTCAAGATTCTCTTTTCTTACTTTCACCAACTCAGTAAAGTTGAGGATTTTGTAATATTGAGTGATAGTCTGGTACACGATTTCCTGTTGCAAACGAACAAGATTAAGTTTGGCGGCTTGAATATCCCGTGTCTTCATTCCGATCGAGGTATATTTTGCAAATCCGTCAAATACTGTATAATTTGAGCTTACACCAATTCCCCAGCTTCTTCTTTCATCTTTAAGTGAAAAATCTCCGGCTTTAAAATCGGTTCTGGACCAATCCCAGGAGGCATTTCCTGTTACTGTGGGGTAAAGATCACTCCTTGAAGAAAGCAGGTTGGTTTTGGAACTCTCGATCTGATTTTGAGATCTGAGGATATTAGGATTGTTCCTGAAACCGAGCCTGATGGCTTCGTCAATGGTAAGAATTTTTTTCTCTTGTGCCGAAGCGTTAAAAAAGAGAACTATAGCAAAAAATGCTGCCAACAATTTATTCATTAGTCACTCCAAAGTGATTTTGTCTATTTTCTGTAATCACCGTCACAAATTATGTAATCAGAAATTAACTCAGGAAATTAGTTTATAAACGGTCACATTTATTTATGAACGGTGGAACATTTTTGATATCAGGTAGTTTGTTCATCGGATTTCAAAAGATTTACCGCCTCATCTAACATGTACTTATATGCTGCGTCATAATCGTTGGGAATAATCCCTTCCAAAATTGCTTCTTCGATTGCTTTTTTTACGATTCCAACATCTCGCCCGGGTTTTAATTTCAGAACTTCCATTATTTCTTCACCACGAACCGGAGATTGAAAAGCCCTCAGGGCATCTTTTTCACGCACTTCAAGCACTCTTGCCATTACTCTCTCGTAATTGGCTAAAATGGTCTTAACCTTGTACTCGTTTTTGCTTGTTATATCAGCTCTGCAAAGTGTAATCAGGTCTTCAAGATCATCACCAGCCTCAACTATCAACCTTCTGATCGCAGAATCAGTAACTGCCTGATCTGAAAGTGCCACCGGACGAAGATGAAGTCTCACAAGTTTTTTAATATAATTTATTCTGGTAAACGGAAATTTCATCCTGTAAAAGATTCCACGCATCATCTTGGCACCAAGCTCTTCGTGCCCGTGAAATGACCAGCCTGTCCCCTCGATGAATCTTTTTGTCTGCGGCTTTGCGATATCATGCACGAGTGCCGCAAATCTTAACCACACATCATTTGTGTGTTTAGAAATGTTATCAACCACGAGGCAGGTGTGATAAAATACATCTTTGTGGTGATACTCATTTATCTGATCAACACCTCCCAGATTATCAACCTCGGGAAATACTATTTTCATCACTCCTGTCTCATACATTAGCCTAAGTCCGTCACCGGGTCTTTCACCCCCGAGAATTTTCAGAAATTCATCAGTAATTCTTTCCTGACTCACTATTACAAGTCTTGGGGCTTTTACTTTAATTGCCTCATAGACCTCCGGCTCAATAGAAAATCCAAATCGTGCTGCAAATCTGATTGCACGCATAATTCGAAGTGGATCATCATCAAAAGTGGTTTCGGGTTCCAAAGGGGTACGAAGGATGCCTGCATCTATATCCCCAATCCCGTTATAAATATCAAAAACTTCTCCAAAAGTCTCTTTATTGATTGAGACTGCTATCGAATTTATCGTAAAATCTCTTCTTGAGATATCATCTTCAAATGTGGAGGGCACTACATCGGGATTTCGGCTCTCCGGATTATAACTTTCTTTTCTGGCACCTACAAACTCAATATCATACGATCCATAGTGAAAATTTGCAGTTCCAAAATTACCGTAAACCACCACATCCGTAACACCAAGTCTCTTTCCGAGATCTTCTGCAAACGCTGTACCATCTCCAATAACCAGAATATCGATATCTTCTTTGCCACCCCCGAGTATGAGGTCTCTAATATAACCACCAACAACGAACACCTTCTCATTCCTCTGCGAGGCAATCTCTGCGGCCTCGTTTATAAAAGGCAATCGTTGAAGGTTACCAACCAACAGATTCTTGATTTCTGCTTCACTCTTCATCAAACTTGTTTCGCTTCTCCTCTATTTTCCAAATACAGCCCTAAATATACGATATTTTGAAATTTCTTGAGCCGATGTGAGCTTACTTTCAGCGATATTTTGTACAACAAGGCGTGATTTTTCCGGTTTTCCCGATCTGACAAGGATAGTACATAACTTCAATTTACCCGATTCGGAAAGAAATGAAGTGCATGCATTTAGATCGATGGACTCAGGAAAAGGTAACATGTTGCTAAACAAAAGATCAACTATAACCTCCCATACAACCTCCTGTTTCTCTTTAATTGCGAGAAGCGTTTTTATCTTCGTTTCAACGGTGAATGAACCATAAAAGAAGGGATCATGTCCATTATCAAGCAGCAGTTTATAAAAATTATATGTCTTTAATAAAAAATCAGGAAGTGTAGAATCCGCAAAAACTTTCGCTATTTTTGTTATTCCGGAACTGTCTCTGAGGGAATACAGAACAGGAAATTTCAACAGTTGCAGGTTTAATTTTTCTGAGAATGTTGGATTTTGTGCTTCATAACTCTTAATCACTTCGAGTGCTTTTGCGGGCTGTTTCATCATCATCAGAGAGTTTACCTTCCCCGAGATGGTCGCATATCCTCCGCCGGCTTCCGCAAGTCTGCTATAGATATCAACGGCAACACCATATTCTTTATTCCTGAAATATTCAGCAGCGGTAACCATCTCTTCAGCAAAATATCTCGGGCAGGTTTTCCGAATAAGGGGTTTACGATCAAAATAAAAATCAAGTAATACAGGGCTGACTTCGCTTTTTGAGACTGATAACTTCTTTTCATAATCCACTGTATAGTCTCGTAATTCCTTTTTATATATCCCGAAGAAGTCACCTGTCAGATAATATTCCTTGAATTTTTCGATACCACTTTTATCAATCAAAAATTTGCTAAAAGAACCACTCATCACATAGGCAAGAGTTGGGTTCACATCAAAAAAGCCAAATCCGGGGAAAACATCTTCCACTGCAACTTTATATTTTGAGTTATAAGCTGCCACTGCAAAATCATCTATTGAATACCCGGCAACAACACCATCTGCAGCGGTTGCCGCTCCTTCAATCAATCCAGGATTAAAATTTTGTGCAACCTTGAACACGCTCCAACCAAATTCAGCGGTAAAGAGGTGAGCAAGTTCATGTTTCAGCGATTTTTCGAGGTTTCCGCGAGTAGTATATGCCTGTCTTAGCCAAGGTTTTGCCACATCTGCATTCTCAACCCCCAAATACAGCTTTTTACTTTTTGAATCTTTAAAAATCACAGATTGTAAATGCTCAGGTGGTTTGGTCTTATAAAATTCAACAAGCTCACCATAATATGCTTCGTGTAAATTTGCAACCCACTCTAACTCAGCTGGTGATAATTTTTCTTCAGATAAAATCAAAAAGTGAGGGGTTATAACACCGTCTTTAAATTTTTCCGTGAATTTTTCTCTTAAGGTTACAAGTCCTGTCTCTTGTGAGGCATAATATGAAATGATTGGCAGGATCATGATAATTAAGATCCCAAATACTAACCGTTCGGTTATGCTTTTTGTTCTGAACTTTAATTCAGCTATGATAACTGCAAGGGCAACAATTGAAATCGCAATTCGATAAAACACAATTTTATCTGTAACAGGAATGAATTCATCGTAAATAACACCGGGATAATAGGTGAAAATGGCGTTAAAAAGAAAAAATTGAGGGTAAAGGTAAAAATCGACTATCCAGTTGAATAACAGTAATAAAAACAGAATCGTAAAAATGGTTTTTTTGAATTTTATTCCCGTAAATAAAACAACTGATGATATTCCGGCTCCAATAAGAGGGGCAGTAAGGCAGAATGTTACAAAATACTTAAAACCACTCGTAAAGCTACATTGTTGCGTTAGAAGTGAACCAGAAAAATAGATTAGAATCGGGATGACAAGATAGATACTGCTTTTAATAAGATAATCTTTTAGTCCTTCCTTTGTATCGGAGTTGGGGTCCAGCGATTTAAAGAAAGAAAGTCCTGACAAAAAAGTTATCAGGACTGCGTTTACGACTGCTGATTCGTAACTAAAAAATTTTATTACCGGCAGAAACAAAAACACGATGTTTGTTGCTCCCAGAAAGAAGCAGGCAAACAAAAACTTTTTATTTTCGGCGAACTTAATACTCGGTACCCGGAACTCGTTCAATATCGGCACCCAAATGACGAAGTTTTTCTTCGAGCCGTTGGTAACCTCTGTCAAGATGATAAATTCTTAGTACTTCTGTTATACCATGTGCAGCAAGACCACCAAGCACAAGACTTGCACTTGCTCTAAGATCGGTTGACATCACCTTTGCACCACTCAGTTTTTTACTCCCTTTTACCACTGCTGAATTATCCTTAACCTCTATCTGAGCACCAAGTCTGGCGAGTTCAGGGACATGAGTAAACCGGTCTCTGTAGATTGTATCGGTAACAGTGGAAACACCCTTTGCAATCGCCATATACGCAATCCACTGAGCCTGCATATCGGTTGGATAACCCGGGAAAGGACCTGTCGTAACATTGATTGCTTCGGGCTTTATCCCTTTTGCATCAACAGTTATCGATGTTTCATCATATTTTAATGAAACGCCACTCTCTTCCATCTTCGCAATTACGGAGTAGATATGTAGCGGATTGGATGCATTCACGGTAACCTTTCCACCGGTTATTGCTCCCGCCAAAAGAAGGGTACCTGCCTCTATTCTGTCCGGAATAGTCGCAATATCAGCTGCTTGAAGTGTATCCACTCCCTGGATGTGAAGAATTGGTGTGCCGATGCCATCAATTTTTGCACCCATCTTTGAAAGAAACTCTGCAAGGTTCGTAATTTCGGGTTCCATCGCCGCATTGTTAAGTATTGTCTCTCCTTTTGCCAATACTGCTGCCATCAACAAGTTGCCTGTCGCACCCACGGAAGGGACATCAAAGTTAATTCTGTTCCCTTTTAGCCGTTTTGTTTTTGCAATTATGTAACCATCAACGAGGTCAATGTGTGCACCAAGTTTTTTTAAGCCCTCTAAATGAAGATTTATGGGACGAGGTCCCCAGGCACATCCACCAGGGAGTGAAACTTTTGCATAACCATGACGGGCAAGGAGTGGACCAAGAACATAGACCGAAGCTCGCATTTTTTTTACATGCTCATAAGGGGCTTCGAGTACAGAGACACCGGTGGTATCAAGTGTAATTAACTCGTCTTTAAATGTTGCTTCAACTCCAAGATGTCTAACCAATTTAAGCATGGTGAAGACATCATTCAATTCTGGAGTATTCGAGAGTTCCATCCTCCCGGAAGCTAAAAGAGCAGCTGGTATCAGAGCGAGAGAAGCATTTTTTGCTCCACCGGCTTTTACTTCACCTGAGAGGGTTTTACCCCCCTTTATAATAAACTTATCCAAACAAATTCCTTAAAAATTCAAATATAAAATTGCACCACCGGAGGCAGCCATATAAAGTCTTGATTTGCCTGATGTAACCGAATTAAGGAGACTACCTGCAACAGCTTGTTGGTACTTCCAGCTTTCTCCGGCATCTTCACTTCTAAAAATATCTCCGGTATTCGAAATAATCACACCATTTGATGGTGAATTAAACCTTACGCCTATTAAAGGTGATGTGACATTAACATCAATTTTTCTCCAATCTTTGCCACCATCGGCGGAACGGAAAATCTGACCACCTCCACCAACTATCATAAACACTCCATTTCCTACAAAACGGATATCTTTTAGATATGTAGTGGTGACAGAAGGACCCAGATTCCAGGTTTTTCCGCCATCTTCTGTCCTGATTAATGAACCATTATCACCAACAGCAATTCCAACATTTCCATCCATAAAATCTGCTGCATAAAGATCGTTGGTTATTCCCGTTGTACCTTTATTCCAGGTGACTCCCTGATCATCAGAGTAGAGCAACATACCGTTTGAACCGAGAATAACAACTTTCCCCGATGACATTGTCTCAATTTTTAACAAGTCATCGGTACCGGGAATTGTCATTTTTTTAAGAAGTGAGTCCCTCGGAACAAATGCATAAAGTGAACCTTTTGCACCACCAATCAAAAATCCCAAACTTGGAATGTGAGAAACACAATACAATTCCACCCGATCTGTAGGAGTAACAGGCCGCCAGGTCGTTCCGTTATCGGTTGTCAGGATTATGGTAGTGCTGTCGCCAACTGCAACACCCGTACCTGATCCATCAAAAACCGCACTCCGTAAATTAACAGATTGCCCGGTGCTAATCCTTTCAAAAGGATTATTCCCTTGATACTGTGGACTGCTCGAGGAGGAGAATGAAGTGTCGAGCGTTGTCGCAGTTTTCGCTTTTAGACTGTCACCAAAACCCTTGATCAGATTGTAGAAAAGATAAACAGCACCTATCAACCCCGCAAAAGCAAGGATCGTAAATATTGTAAACTTCACAGAGCGTTTTATTCTTGCACTGTGCTGTTCTTCCATCGGTGAGCGATCTTTCGAAGGAGCAGGACCCTGCCGAATAATATTCAAGGCGTATCCAATCTCCTGAAGGAAATCATCACAACTTCCGAACCTTTTTATCTGATCTTTTTCCAGCGACTTAGCAATAATCTTATCAATCATCGGTGGAAGCCCCGGAATTGTAGCAGAGAGTTTTGGTGCAGGTTTCTTTAGGTGTCCCTGCATAATTTCATATTCTGTGCCTGATTCAAAAGGAGTTAAACCCGAGAGCATCTCATAAAATGTAATACCAATCGAATAGATATCACTCTGTCTGGTTGGCTCCTCTGCATTAATTTGTTCAGGACTCATATAGAGTAGCGTACCTATCTTGGTACCTGTTTTTGTAATCCCCTTCTCATATATCGATTTGGAGATACCAAAATCCATTATTTTAGCAACACCATCTCTATCCATCATAACATTAGATGGTTTGATATCCCGATGAATAAACCCTTTTTGATGTGCGTAGCCAACACCTCTAAGAATTTGTTGCAAAATATCGAGTGATTCACCAAGCTCCAAAGAGCCTTTACGATCAATAATCTGCTCGAGTGTTTCGCCGTCAACATATTCCATAGCTATACCAAGATAACCCTGCTCATCAATAAACCCGTAAACAGGTATGATGTTGGGGTGATTAAGCTTAGCCTGATTTCGGGCTTCTCTTTTAAATCTCTCAATAAATTGAGCACTTTGTGCTGTTTGGGCATTCAAGATTTTTAAGGCAACGAATCTTTCGAGTTTGAGGTCAAGAGCTTTATAGACAACGCCCATACCGCCTTCGCCTAACTTCGAAATAATCTTATAACTGCCAATTATAGCGCCTACCATAGGAGTACTCTATTTGTTACTAATTATAATAAATGTGTAATTGTCGGTTGCACCGTTTTCTTCAACTAATTTTGATATTTTTACATCCATCTCAGAAAGGTCTTCCAGAGAGAGAATATCCGTTATATCTGCGGTTGAAACCATCCCACTTACCCCGTCTGAGCAAAGAAGGAACTTCACTTCATCGTTGTAATCAAGATCCATCATTCCGGTTTCTATCTCGATTTCTTGTTTCTCGCCGACTGCTCGAGTGATTATGTTCTTGAAGGGGTGCTTTTCAGCTGTCTGTGGGGTAATTATACCTTTGTCAACCATGGTCTGAACGAGAGAATGGTCTTTGGTAAGCTGTTGCAATTCACCATTAAAAAAGAAATAAATTCGTGAATCGCCTGCATGAGCCCAAAAAGCCCCTTGTTTGTCGAGGTAGAGCACTACAACCGTGGTAGCCATACCACGCAAAGTTTCATCGTTTGCTGAAGCTTCAGTAATTTTTGAATTAGCATGTTTAATACCGGCACCCAACCTGTCAAGAGGATGCATTCCTGCGGAGTCAATAAAGGCTTCTATTATCGATTCAACGGCAATCCTCGAGGCTGTCTCTCCCCCATTATTTCCACCGACTCCATCGCACACAACGGCAAGAAAACCATCGGTGGTTTCCAGGGTATCAGCATAGTCTTGATTGGTCTCTCTAACCAAACCACACTTTGATTCGCTAATGTAATTAATATTCATAAAAGAATTTTCCGGGAACTTCAGTGCTAATTTTTATAAACAACTAAACTTAAAAATATCAGAACCAAATTAATTAAAATATACTCTATAAATCAAATCTGAATCACCAATATCTTACCGTTATCGTGACCTATAAAGAGGAAATTTCGGAAATTTATCACTCCCGTCCTGATTCTTCCCTCTGTCCCTATCTCTTGAATCGGTTTTAAGGTCACTCTATCGAATAAAATGATTTTCCCTTCGGTTACGGGGACTATTATTTTGGATGTAGTGGCAAATACTTTCAGGTCAATCATGCCCCCTGTCTGGTACGAATTTTTTATTTCGCCGGTTTTTAGACTTACCCGATAAAGCATGCCTGAGAGATCACCAAAAATGACCTCACCATTCGAAATTACAGGAACAGCATTTACTCTGCCTGTTTTTACACTCCAAAATTCATAGCCACTTCTACCGATTAACTTAAGTCCCCCGCCCTCAAATCCTGCCAAATAATTGTCACCAACGGGGAAAAAAGTGGTGATTACTTCGCCGCTACCGCTTTTGAAATAGCTGATTTCATTTTTAGTTGCATCTAATTCAAGAATTTCTCCTGTTGTCAGTCCCGCAACAATTTTATCTTCAAACTGCAAAGGATCAGCGGAAATGGAGCCATTCACTTCAAATTTTTTAATGAGCGAACCGAGCGTGTCAAGGATGTAAATTCCTGATTCGGCAACTACAACAAGTCTTCCTTCAATTTTGAACAATTCTCCCTTACCCATTGCACCAATTTTGGAATCAGAAACTTCTTTCCCTTTTACAATATTATATTTCACCAACTGAAAACCGGGATTTTGTTTCTTTTTGTAAAGATAATACATAAAATCTCCCGCAAAAACCGGCGATGAGGTTATTGAGGTATTCCTCGTTGATGCATATCCGTCTTCTTTCAGCGTTTCAAGATCAAAAACATATATCCTTCCACTATACTCCGCGGCAAACAGATGCCCCCTGTAGAAAGAAAGAGAATTTTTGAAGAGGTTACCGTTAGTCTCCAGTGTCTTGATGACGGGTAAAGAATCAGGTTCTTTTGTGAGTGTAAAATCTGCCTCGTCGAACTTCAACTTATCTTCGATTGTTATAGATGAAAAACATCCTTGAAAAAGGAGCATTCCGACTATTAGAAGTGGCAGGTACAATATTCGTTTTATCAAAAATCCCACCCGAAGAAAAATTGATAAAATAAACCGTCTTGGAAGCGGGTAAAATTATTCTCAATTTTCTTGCCAATATCGTATCTGAATACAATGAGGTTGAATAAATTAAAACGAAATCCTACTCCAACACTTCCCAGAGTCTCTGTATAAGTTTTATCCCAAAGAGAACCGGCATCAAAAAAGAGGGCTCCCCTAATCCCTGAAAAACTTAATCCTGTAAACGGCAGTTGCAATCCAATTCTGTCTATTAACGGGAATCTTAGTTCAACCGATGTCATCCAGAATTTTTGACCACGAAGACCAAATCGTGGGTACCCCCTCAAGTCCCAACTTCCGCCTGCTATGTATCTGCGGGTGGTAGTGCCTTCATTCCAAAATAGAGATGCCCTGAATGCCAGACTTGTTGTGTAGAGTAATCGCTGATAGTGTCTATAGTCCAGAATTAAACTGTAGAATTTTTCACTTCCATATTTTATATCATGAGTTAAACCAACCTGTGCCCTGAACCGAATACCGTCGAGTGGTCCGGTGGGTCCCCAAAGTGCATTGTCGAATACATACGCCACACTATTGCTAAGGAGAAGTGATTTAGTATCGTTCCCAAATCCTATGATATCTTTGTTTACATTTGCTAATGAGAGGGATGTCTCTACCCTCTCGAAGGATGATAAAGGATATTGCAAAACAAAATATGAGCCAAAACTTTTTTCATAATAGTACTCATCACTCTCTCTAAGATCGTACCTCCTGCCCCGGTAGTTAAAAATCCCATATCCCCAGTTTGTTCTGTGTTTCGAGTTGAGCCTGAAAATATCGATATTAAAGTTTTCAAGGAAATCAGTTTGTGTCTCGGCGGTGTTAAACAAAAGCATGAAAAAACGGTCGTCCCCTAATAGATCACTCAATGAGAAGAGAGCCCCTCCACGAGTTCCAAAAACTGGATCTGTTGAAATCTGACTTTGTGCATAATCGAGAGTGTATTCTTCAGAATAGTTCACAACGCTCTTCTTAACCCCGGCAGATAAAACCTTAAAATTATCTGCTTTTTGTATTTCGCTCGAATGTGTTGCTATTGGGGATATACTTATGCTATCGTCAGATTTCAATCGATATTTGTAAATATCAAAACTTAATCTATCGATTGAAGTAAAAAAGATGTTGTCATTGTAGATTGCAAAAGGTGATTCCAACCCTGTGTATAACGAAGTTAGAGGAACAATCGAATCTGACAACCTGTTATCTTTAATCTGAATTGAATAAAGATTAAACACCCCGTCAGCATCATTTGCGGTTACAATTCTCTTTTTATCGGTGCTTACTTTAGGATATGCAAAGTTGGATTCAGCTGAGGTTAATTGTTCCAGACCCTCACCGCTATTCGTTATGCTGAAAAGGTTGTTAAAAACTTTTTCGCCCGATTTTGTCCTGTCTGAGACAAAAATAATTTGGTCACTCTGTAAACCTTCTGTAGGATATCTGTCGTTAAACTGGTCATTTGTCAGCCTGATTAAATTCCCTGTTTGGTCATAACGATAGATGTCAGTAAGTCCTCTTTTATCAATTCCTCTGAAGAGCAGAGAACCGTCACTTGTAAACGAGGGATCGGAAATTGAGATTATGGAGTCAAACCTGATGGTGTTTAATTTTTCTTTAGTCGAGATATCAAAAAAATGAATTACATCGCTGGCTTTCGATCTGGTAATAAATGCAGCGATACCTCTTTGTGAAACGGCAAGAGATGGTTCAAACAGATGCACTGACTCAAAATCGGCACCCCTTTCGGCGGTAAGAAGTCGTTCACTTTTTATTTCAGAGGCAAACGAAGAATCCATTTCAGAGAGATACAATGAAGAATATCCATCTTTATTAGCTGTGTAGATTAACTGATACTTTTGGTGTGCTGTATCAACCCGAATATTTGGATCAAAATTATACCCGCCCGAAATTATTTTCTTTGCCTTCAGAGAAATCGGAGAGTGTGTGTTAACAAGGGGGAAATATTTTTTGCGTTCGTGTGAAGTCCATTCAGCATCTATTTCATCAATACTTTTTCCCAATGAAA
>CAYSJM010000007.1:0-12102 GCA_964431385.1 uncultured Ignavibacteriaceae bacterium
GTGACAGTTCTGGTGTCATCTTTTTTGTCGAGATTTCTGGTGTTGGTGTTGTTTTTCACCTCACGAGTGATCTCTCTTGCAGATTCATCCACCTTGTCAGACTTTAACGAACCGTTGTTCCTGGTTTTGGTTATTTCTATTTTCTCATCGTTTCTGTCAGCGGTTCTGTTGAGGTCGATGTTCCTGATCTTTACGCTGCCATCAGATTTGTTGTTACCTCGGTCTTTTGCATTTGTGAAGTCGATATCACGAGTTTTCACATTGCCACCACCTCTTTTTTCAAGAATTCTTGGGTCGATTCCTTCATTAACCACACGATCGCGGTATTTGTAGTTTGAGAACGATTGTGTTCTCTCGTAGCATCTGTCGGCACCATATCCACTAAAGTAGTAATCATATATATTGTGTCTGTGGAAGTCTCTCATCCTTACAAATCTCCAGTGATTTACAGGGATCACTATGTTGATTGTGAATGAGATTCCGTAGTTCCTGTTGAAAGTTGCATAAGGTGAAAGTGGAGCCCAACCAATATAGTCGTCATCATATCTCCATTCTACCCATGCAGGAGCCCATTCGTAACCGGGAACCCAAACCCATCCTTCCCAATTGTCGTAATACCATCTTCCGTAGTGAAAAACGATATCACCAAATGCTTCGTCTGAATCCCAGAACCAACCGTAGCTGGTGTAAATCCATCTTCCGTAGGTGTAGGGTTGCCAGTTTGATCTTACGCGTGAGGGTTTCCAGACAACGACATTATCGATTTCCATCCAGTAACCATGTGCCCTAAGATCGTTGTAGAAGGCGTTAAACCTTCCACGGCTAAAGCTGTTATCAGCATTTGTGTTAAATGCTAAAGCTGCAAAAACCAAAACTGCAAATAATATCCGTTTCATTGTAAACCTCTCTTTGTTTTGATACTAATGCTTCAAATACCGTGCCAATAATTTATCGTTGTTTTTGGGCTATTTTAGCATTTTTTCGACGAATGGAACTGTTCACTATTTTGAACAGTTGTTCTATTAAATAGTTATTTCACTAAATATTTATAAAATGAGATTATGATGTCAAAAGAAGTTTTATCTAAAAGTTTTGAAGCGGGAATGAATTTTGAAGAATTCCTAAAGAAAACCGAAGAGTTCGTAGCCCACACAGATGCCACTAACCTGTCTGAAGATGACCTGTTTATATATAATTATACAAAACTGAATCTTCAAAGAATGCGAAGGGTTCTTAAAACTCACGGAGTTGAAGAACAGTTGGCAGCTAAGATTAAAGCAATCGATAAAAAACAGAATTGGATGATTATTACAGAGAACTGGTGTGGTGATTCTGCACAAAGTTCCCCCGAATTTTACAAGATGAGTCAACTAAATTCGAATATCGATCTGAGAATTGTAGAAAGAGATACTTTCCCCGAAGTTATGGATATGTACCTTACCGACGGCAAAAAGAGCATTCCAATTATCGTTGCGTTTGATGAAAATTGGGAACAACTTTGGAAGTGGGGTGCACGACCAAAAATTTTGCAGGATCAAATTAATGAGTGGACATCCCAAAACCTCCCGAAAGATGAATGGATCGAAAAAATACATCTGTGGTATGGTAAAAACAAAGGAAAAGAAGTCTTTGCTGAAATGAACTTTTTGTTGTTATAATTCTGTTTCATTATTATTATAGATCAGTATTGTAACTCAAAAAGCAAGGAAGTCATGTCAATTCTCACCCAATCGGGTTTATTAAGGCTTAAAGTTGAAAAAATAGTCCATGAAACTGAAGATGCAATTTCAATTTTGCTTAAGGAAGTGGACGGAAAAGAATTTTCTTTCAAATCGGGGCAGTTCCTAACATTTGTATTTGATCGGGATGGTAAAGAGATCCGTCGCTGTTATTCGATCTTTACTCATCCATCTCAACTGCCTGAGGCCGGTATCGCTATAAAGAAGGTACCCGGTGGCTTTGTTTCGGATAACAAGATGGATAATCTAAAAGAGGGTGATGTGTTGCCTGCACTCGTACCGATGGGAAACTTTGTAAGGCGAAGTACTGAAAAGAAAAATCTGATCATTTTTGGTGCAGGAAGCGGGATTACTCCCCTGCTTTCAATCATTCAGGATGCTATCATCGATGAAAATATCGAGAGTATTGTACTCCATTATGTGAACAGACACGAAAACAGTATAATTTTCCGGGATCGTCTGAATAATCTGGTAAAAGAAAATCAGAAGTTTACTGTGGTAAACCATATCACTCAACCGTTAAACGGGTGGAACGGAAGTAAAGGAAGAATAAACAGAGAAAAGGCACTCGAGATTTTGACTTCACTTCCCGAAGAATACAGAAGAAACTCACAAATTTTTATGTGCGGTCCCGGGTCGATGATGGAGGATATTACCTCTGCAGCACTCGAGGCTGGATTTGATAAAAAAGAGATAAACAGGGAGGTATTCAGTTTTGCCATTAAGAATGAGTCAAGATTGGATATTGAACCTGTTGCCCGGGAAGTTTCTATAATTGCCGGTGGAAGGTCTTTTGATGTGGTGGTTGAACCGGGTGATTCAATTCTCGAGACGGCTTTAAATGCCGGAATTGATCTGCCGTTTTCTTGTCAGTATGGTTCATGCACCACTTGCAAAACAAGACTTGTTTCTGGGAAAGTGGTTATGCTTGAACAAACAGGTTTGTCAGATGAAGAGATCGAAAAGGGTATTTGTCTCACATGTGTTGGCTATCCGGCGAGTGATAATGTTATAATTAACTACGATGATCCGCTGATTAAGTAGTTACTTCTTTTTCTTCTTTAACAAAAGCAAGGACTATAATTCCTGCAACAAAGAAGAATAGAAGTGAAAGAATTGCATACCTCTGGCTGCCCGTTGCGGAGCTGATAAGTCCAAAAACGAGTGGTCCGAGGATTGCAGAACTTTTCCCAAAAAATGAGTAAAAACCAAAAAATTCAGTCTTTTTGTCGGGTGGAGTTAGTTGTGACATTAGAGCTCTTGAAATTGACTGACTTGAACCCATCGCCCCACCTGCAAGAAACCCAACCAGATAAAAATACGATTTTTCGGTAATCCAAAAAGCAAGAGCAACTGTAAAAATCCAGATAAAAAGTGTAATCATCAGGCTTTTTTTATGTCCGATGGTATCTGAAATAATCCCAAAAAGAACCGACCCCAGAATTGCAGTCCCCTGAACCGACATAAAAAATATTATCAACTCCCCTTTGCTAAAACCGAGTGTGGTAGTGGCATAAATTCCCGCAAAATAGATTATTGTATTCACACCCTCGATAAAAAAGAAGAACGACAACAAAAAGATAGCCAAATTTCGATAGGTTTTTAAGTGTCGCATCGTAAAAAACACCCGTTTTAAACCAATCGAAAAATAGGACTCACCCGCCGGTTTTTCTTTTTTATTCTCTTTTAATAAAATCAGGGTTGGAAGTGCAAAAATCAAAAAGAAAAGTGCAGCTACGGGAAAAGATTCGCTTATTAATTCCATTTGAATGAATGGCATTAAAATAAGGAGTGAACTTAATGAACCGAGATACCCCATCGCATAACCATAACCACTAACTCTGCCAAAATTTTTCGGTTTGGTTATTTCGGGAAGGAATGAATCGTAAAAGATTAGTCCAGCTTCAAAACCGATATTGGCAACTATCAGAAGTGCCAAACCGAGCACCACATCCCCTGGACCTACAAAATACAGAAGTGCGGTTGCGGTGATGCAAAGCAGTGAGAAAAATGTAAGGAATCGTTTTTTAGTGGAAGTGTAGTCGGCAACGGCACCAAGTACCGGGGAAATAAGGGCAGCCACGAGCATTGAAACCGAAGTTCCCAGCCCCCAGTAAAAATCGCCCTCGGATTTGTTGAGGTTTACTGTTTCCTTGAAGTAGATGGCATATAAAAAAGTAACAACAATGATTGAATAAGAAGTATTTGCAAAGTCATAAAGAGTCCAGACAAATATCTTCTTTTTTTCATTCATTAGGTTTTGTCGATTTAATTATCGATTCTTCGATCAATCCCCTGCCCGTTTTTGATATTTTGCCCTCCTTTTCGAGGTCTTCATATATCTTATCGAGCAAACCATTAATAAATTTCCCACTTGCGGCAGTGCTATAGTCTTTGGCAATTTCAATAATTTCATTCATTGTAACTTTTCGGGGGATATCGGAGAAGTACCTGAATTCACAAATCGCGATTCTAAGAAGAATTCTGTCGATTCTTGCCATCCTTTCAATTTCCCAGTTTTTTGTATAATTCTCGATCAGCTCATCAAAAGCGGGGGTGTAGGAAATTGTTTTTCTGACAAGATTTTCAAAAAAGTCTCTCTCTGCGGAATCGATAATTTCTTCCGAGAGCTCACCGGCAGTCACTTCAATCCCCTCTCTGTTATATGAGTGGGCGTATAGAACCTGCAGTACTTTTTCTCTAATTATTCTTCTGTTGGATTTTTTCTTAAGCATAAATGATATTTGGGTGTGAAAAGAAAGTCGAATCTGAGTATAAAATTTAAAATTCAGAGTTCAAATATACAAAACCCGGAGGGGTTATTTGACTCCGAACATCCAGAAATTGATTAAACCTACCACTTCGCGGAGTTTATAGTACCTGACTGATTCCTCCGACATTTCCAAATCAGATTTGACAAGATCGACACTTAGATTATAAAATTCAGCCATTTCCTTCACTCTTGTGAGATGGAAACCGTCTGAGACCACAATTATTTTCTGATAACCGTTCCTCTGTATGAGTACATTTTTGATGTAACTAATCTGGTCGAGTGTTGATCTGCTCTGTGCTTCAATTCTTATATCGGCGGGATTAATTTTTTTCTGGAGCAGATAATAAAATGCAACATCGGCTTCGGGTAATTCACCAGGTGCATTACTGCCTGTCAGTTGCAATTTTTGCACAATCTTTCTGGTATATAACTGTAACCCTTTGTCAATTCTCATTTTAAGAATCGAACTCGGCTTGTTATATTTCCAGACCGCTGCACCGAGTATAACCGCCACTTCGGCAGGATTTTTCTCGCTATAGGTTGAACCCGACTTCACACTTTCACTCACATGGATGTAGGTATATAAGAAAAGTGACGAGTAAAAGAAAAGGATGATAAGACCGGTATAGAGGAGAGCCCACTTCTTGGGTGAGAATATTTTGATGACCACAAAGGAAGCCAGAACCGCTTTAAAGGCGAAACCGATGTTAAATAGTACACCGGTGTAGAGTTTATAAAAGGGGGTATCCAAAAGGTTTAGATCGATTCCCGAATTCCTCTGATTCATGTAACCACCGGCGATCGTAAAACCAAAGCCGATGAACCAGAGTGCCAGCATCAACATTCTCTTTTTTGTAAATTCTTCCCTGTCTTTACACCAGAAGATTATCAAGGAGACGATGAGCAATCCACTAAAAAGAAGTGTAAGGAAATTCCCCATGTACCAGAGGTTAAAATCATCAAAGTCGAGCCTGTGATTGATGTATTTACCCAGTATCAAAGTAAGAAAATCGATGGCTCCCAGCAGAACAAAAACCAGAAGGTCAAAAATACCCGCGAGCATTTTTTTCGTTTTTTCGGTAAATAATTTAATTATGCCGGGGGTCATCTAAACTTGTATTTGTTTCCTCCTGAAATATAACAAAAAGTGCTTTCTGTTAAAAATTAATCTTCGAAAATATGTTGATCCGTAGTTCCCTGAGTTTCAGGTTCTAAAGGATTTGGGGCTTTTTCTTTTTCTTTTTGAACGAAATTTTAACGAAAATTTACAGGGATGAGCATCTGGACTTTAACGGGTTTTCCGTCTTTTTTTCCGGGGGAGAATTTGGTTCTTCGTACAGCGGAGATTGCGGAATTATCGCATGCGGGATGAATTCCTTTAGTGAGAACAACAGAGGCGACATTGCCTAATTCATCGATAAATGCAGTCACATATACAGTGCCTGAAACTCCGGCGTCTTTAGCTGCCTGAGGGAACACAGCTTTGCTTTGTATGGCTTCAAATCCACCGATTGGCACAGGCATATAGGGCACAGCGGTATAATACACATTATCTTTTGGAGCATTTGATTTCCCGTCTTTCTCCGTCGATTTTGTGTTGGTTTCTTTATTTTTAAACTTGCCTTGTTTGTCCAAAGTCAGCAAGTCACCTTTGTCGATATCCTGACTTTCAAGTTTTATCTTCTCTTTTGGTGGAGCAAGAGTTACTTCAATTTCTTTGTTTATTGCAATTTCGGTATATGTTTTGGCGACTTTTGTTTTAGGAGTTGTCGGTTCACTCTTCTTTTGTGGTAACTCTTCTTCTTTGCGATTGTCAGGAAGTTCAATGGCATCATCAAGTTCAATTAGATCTTCCTTCCCGGCGATTGGTTTAACGACGGTCTTCGAAAATGGATAGAGTTTGAAGAGTAAAATCATAATAAACAGTGCCAGGATGGCACTTACTTCGAGTGAATTTCGATAATTCTTCTTCACATTGTAAAATGATATTTCAGCCATTTACACTTCTTTTATTGATCATCTACTTTTTACCGATAAAGCCGTGGAAAAGTTCGCAGGATAAAATAGGCGAGTGCCAATCCGAGGGCCGCACCATTAATATCCGCCAAAATGTCGTACCATTCAAAAAATCTTCCGGGTATTACCAATTGGTGAACTTCATCCAAAACGCCATAAACAGAGGCAATTATAAAAGTTTTCTGCATCAGTTTCATATCGTTTTTCCCTGTGTTATCACTCAGCCTTAATCGTGTAAAAAGGAGAAAACTTAAGACGGCATATCCCACAAAATGGTTAAATTTATCACCGGATGGAGTTTCGGGTAAACTGTTTGAAGGTAATGTCGTTCCCAGAAAGAGAATAATCCAGTAAACTATTAGCACTATTAAAGATAATGATTTTTTACGCTCGAGCGTCATGTGAGCTCTTCAATTTTTTTGATTGCAACGGGAAGATTTTTAATGATGGTGGATGCAGAAATAACCTCACCCGGTGAGTCTTTTCCGAGTAAGAGAGCTGATAGGTTGAAAGTGTGAATAGCATCTGCAATTCTGCTTGCAAAAAACTCGAGTGTTTCAGGATGTTGTTCCATTAATAAATTCATTACCTCCTCTACCTCAATTGCGGGGAGAGCAAGAAGTTGTGCAAATGTGGAAGCAATAACACCGGCTATCCCGTCACCCGTTCCAAATTTTGCGAGCTCAATTGTACCCGAGTCAAGAATAAAGTTTACATCTACAGAAGTGGAGATAAATACAGTTGAATGTTTAAGCACAAGAATACAACCTGTCTCTTTCGCAAAATTCTCGGCTGCTTGAAAAATATCCTGTTCAACTATTGAAAGAGGTTTACCGAGTATCCTGGCGAACTCACCTGTGTGTGGAAGCAAAATTTTCCCTCTCAGGTTGTAATTTGTGTAGTTGCCATCGTGGAGAGGCACCAACGCATCTGCATCAAGAATAACCAATCGATTTTCAATTTTAAGAATTTTTTCGAGTGCGATGGTCGTTTCAGGTGAGATGCCGATTCCCGGACCAACGAGCAACACATCTTTTTTAATAAGTGCATCAAATACTGATTTCACATATTCACTGTTAAAATTGACGGGGAATTCAGTAACCACGGCTTCAGGAAGTTTTCCAAGTAGTACCGCTGCTGCTTTTTCAGAAGTGAAAATTACAGGTGAACCGGAACCCGAATTAAAAGAAGCCATATAGGCAAGTGTAGCTGAACCGGGGTATCTGTTCGATCCCGCAATTACTACAGGACCACCGGAGGAATATTTATTGATAGTTCGACTTTTTGAAGGAATTACACTTCTGACATCGCTCAATTCATAGAGTTTCCAATTTTCATCCAGTTCAAGACTATCAGCATGAAAACCGATGTAACCTGCATCGATCATCCCTCTGGATTCCATTCCTTTCCCGTAAAAGTAGCCTCTTTTTAGCGTGCACAGAGCTACGGTGTAGTCAGCCCTAAAAACTATTCCTCCATTCCCTGTGTCGGGATCGAGACCGGAAGGAATATCTATCGAAACTTTAATTCCTGCTTCTTCATTCAGTGTTACTATTATTTCATCGTATGGGAAGCGTGGTTCGCCCTTGCTACCTGTTCCAAGAAGAGCATCGAGAATGACAAAACTTGGTGCAAGAAGTTCTTTTAGCTGCTCAACATCTTTATATTTGAAAATGGAAATATCCCGCACGACCGCTGTAAGCAACTCAAAAGCATAAAAAGTCTCCTCCGTAAACTCATCTGTTTCGTCAACAAAGACTACAGTTACCCTCCAATTCATATCGCGAAGATGACGGGCGGCTACAAATCCATCGCCTCCGTTATTACCTTTCCCACAAATTATCGTGACAGTTTTAGACTCAGCTTGAAGTGTGTCTAAAAAAGTTGCGATGCTCCTTCCCGCATTTTCCATCAGAAGTGTGCTATCGAATCCAAAATCTTCGATTGCTATTCTGTCAACTTCGCGAGCCTCATTTGCAGTTAAAACAGGTCTCATTCCACTCTCCCGTGTAAAAAAAAACTGTATCGTGAGGCCTCAGATTGATCTGAAAGCAGATTCTCGATACAGTTAAAAAATGAAAAAAGTTACTAAAATTTCGAGATCAGATTAATAACCGAACCCGGCAATATTCCCATTAATACGATCAAAATTGCTGAAACTATAATCCCTGTCATTGCAGGATTTGAGTTTATTATCTCGAGTTTTGATTCCTCTTTGCTGAAGAACATCACCACTACAAGTCGTAAGTAGAAATAAACGCTAATTACAGATGATATTATACCGATAATAGCGAGCCAAACGAGATTTGCTTCGATAGCGGAAATAAAGACATAATATTTTCCGAAGAAACCGGCAAAAGGCGGTATTCCGGAAAGGGCAAACATAAACATTGCCAGCAAACCCGCGAGTAGAGGATATTTGTTTCCAAGACCGGCGTAATCACTGATTTGAAGGTTTTTTTCTTCTTTATCCTCTATCATCGAGATGATACCAAATGCACCAAGATTCATAAACGAATAAGCCGCCAGATAGTAGATCAAGCCGTCAATTCCTCTTTCATTACCGGCAGCCAGTCCAATCAACATGTATCCGGCGTGTGCAATCGAGGAGTAAGCGAGCATCCTTTTGATATCTGTTTGTAAAATCGCAGTTACACTTCCATAAAGCATGGAAAGTGTAGCAAAAAATGCGATGAGAGGAGTTAATATTTCATGTGATCTCTCTTTTGCAAAAGCGGGTGAAACCACCAGAATAAGGGCTGCAAATGCTGCTGTCTTACCACCTGTTGACATAATAGCCGTGCTCGTGGTTGGGGCTCCCTGGTAAACATCGGGCACCCACATGTGGAATGGTACTGATGCTATCTTAAATGCAAATCCTATGAAGAAAAGGGTTAACCCGATAATCCCAATAAGATTCGACTGTTCAAAAGCAAACGATTGGAACAATTTTGGGATGTTAAGAGTGTGTGCTGAACCATAGAGCAACCCGAGTCCATATACAATAAATCCCGTCGCGAAAGAACCGAGAAGGAAATACTTAAGAGCAGCTTCGTTTGAGAAAAGCCTTTTTCTTGCAAATCCTGCCAAAATATAGAAACAAAGCGACATTTGTTCCAACCCGATAAAAATCATAACAAGATCTCGGGCACTGGCTATCATCATCATACCAAGAACTGCCGACTGTATGAGTATATAAAACTCACCTTTGTAAATGCCTGTTTTCCGCAGATAATCGATGGAAAGCAGTGCAGTGATAGCAGCACCAAAGTTGAAGATGAAGTAGAAAATATTTACCTGTCCACCGGTTGCGAGCATGCCGTTAAAAAAGATCCCTTGATCGCCGACAGATAAAAGCGACTGATAAGATACCACGAGAAAACCGACTACAGTCAGCCATGGGATAATCTTTTCAGCACTTTTAACATACATCTCTATAACGAGGGAAACTAAAATAAGCGACGCCAGAATTACCAGCGGCAGATAGCTGTAAATGTCTGTAATGTTAAAATCCATACCTACTCAATAAATAAAATGTCATGTTCTGTTTCTTCAATATTTGCCACATGAGTCTCGGTCTTATAAACGGCGAGTTTCATGTGCTTATCTACATTAAAAATGTCATCACCCTTTTCAACGACCACCAACTTGATATTCTCATATTTGGATAGTGTATCGCGGAGCGAACGATACTCCAGGAAGTAGAGGCTGGTATATAAATCTTCCTCTACGATATTAATACCTTTAGAGCTGGGTGAAAAGTCGGTTATGATATCCTTTTCGACAACAACTTTAAGGAATCTCGCCTTAAAAGGGAGAATTAACCTGTTCCCGTAGAGGAAACCGGTCTTTTTTTCAGTAAGGCAACTCTTTATTGTCATGGTCTAACCTCTGAAAAATATGAACCATATTATTGCATAAACGGGCAATAACACGGGGAGTGAATACTTAATTATATATTCGATAAAAGTCGGTACTCTAACACCGGCTCTTTCCGAGATTGATTTAACCATAAAATTAGGACCGTTCCCAATATATGTCATCGCTCCAAAAAAGACTGCTCCCACAGAGATAGCAGTCAAATACTGAACTGCATCCGGATTTTGAAGGAAAAGCTGAGTTTGAGCTGCTCCCCCGTTCAAATCGTAACCAAATTTACCCATGGCTGCACTCATAAAATTGAGATATGTTGGTGCATTGTCGAGGAACGAAGATAAAGCTCCCGAAGCCCAATAAAAAAGTGAGCTCGTGAATACATCGCTGTTATCCCTCGCCATGTCGGCAATAAGTCGAAGTGCTGGCACCATTGTAAAGAAAATTCCCACAAATAGATAGGCAACTTCTTTAATTGGGGCAAAATCGAACTCGTTAGCTTTCAGAATTTTTTCGTCCGCTGTCTTATAAGCCGCAAAAACGACACCAAACATAATTATCTCTCTGATACCAACAGGCAGCGGATCCAAAGATGGAACCCATGACAAAACTGCAGGATCGAGGAACACTGATAAAATTATTATTGCAAGGTAACCGAGATTTTTCAGTCCTTTAAACTCGATCTTGCCCGAATACTGGGTATTCTCGTCAGCTCCGGATTTATTACCGGAGTCCAAAACAAAGAATATTGTCAGAATCATAGACAGAGCAAGAATCCATATTAACCAGACCTGCTCTACCACCCAGAAAAATGGGACACCTTTTAGAAATCCCAAAAACAATGGCGGATCACCAATTGGAGTCAAAGCTCCACCTGTATTGCTTATCACGAAAATGAAAAAGATTATGTGATAAGGTTTTATTCTTCCCTTGTTCATCCTCATGAAAGGACGAATAAGAAGCATCGAAGCTCCTGTGGTTCCGATGACATTCGAAATTACAGCACCAAGCAATAAAAAGAGTGTATTCACTATAGGAGTGGCTTTTTTATCCACTTTTATGAGAATACCACCACTTGCTACAAACAGTGAGCTTAAAAGTGCAATAAACGAGAGATATTCAACAAGTGTATGCTTTAAACTCGTAAAATCGTTCAAGAAGATTGCATAATAAGCAGCCACTATCAAACCCAGAAAAATTGCGACCCTGTGGTAATTGTGCTCCCAAAAATGTTGAAAGAACAATGGTGCAATTGCTATAAGGAGAAGAAGCAAGATAAACGGAATAACCATAAATGGACTTGGTGCCGATGCATGGTGTCCACCCGCTTCTTTTGCTGTTGTATTGTCATTATGTGAAAGAACGGTTTCTTGTTTTACTTTATTAAGTGAATCTTTCGATTCGCTTTTGATTTCGCTGTTAATTAAAATAAACAGGGTAAAAAAGGCTGCGAAAAAAAGTGCTGCGTGCCTCATATATTTATTTTGCGATCGTGCTCATCACAGTTTTAACAATATTTGATGAGAACGCTTCGGTTAACCTCAAGAAAGTTGAAGGATAAATTCCTATCCATAAAATGAATAGCATTAAAGGGACAAGAGTTGTAAGCTCCCGTGAGTTTAGATCGGTAAGAGAATTCATTTTTTCATTCTTTACGCTCTCCAAACAGACTCTCTGATACATCCAGAGGAGATAAACTGC
>CAYSJM010000007.1:12202-86119 GCA_964431385.1 uncultured Ignavibacteriaceae bacterium
GCACCTTGCATCGACTCTGTTGTCAAACCAAAAATGCCCAAGACTACAAATCCAAGGTGGGAAACAGATGAGTAAGCAACAAGTTTTTTCATATCTTTTTGTACCATCGCAACCAACGCACCATAAATAATTCCAATAACTGCGAGAGTTGTGATGTAAGGAGCAAAAACTTTTACGGCATCCGGAAAGAGTGGTAAATTAAATCTGATAAGTCCATAAGTACCCATCTTCAGCAAAACACCGGCAAGTATTACTGAACCGGCAGTTGGAGCCTCGACATGTGCATCAGGCAACCAGGTATGAAGTGGAAACAGTGGGACCTTTATCGCAAAACTAAGGGCAAAAGCTGCAAACAAAAGATTTTGTTTTGATGCATCAATTGCGGGTCCTTGTTTATATAACTCCAATAAATCGGTTGTGAAGGCAGTTCCTGAATTTGCAAGCCAAATAATTGCAACAAGCATTACCAAGGAACCAGCCATAGTATAAATGAAAAACTTAACTGAAGCATAAATTCGATTTTTGCCACCCCAGATTCCTATGATAAAATACATCGGAATGAGCATTGCTTCCCAAAAGATGTAGAAAAGGAAAAGATCGAGTGACATAAAGACACCCAACATTCCTGCTTCAAGCATCAGCATGAAGAAAGTAAATTCCTTCACTTTCACATCAACGCTCGACCAGGTGGAAAGAAGTGCAAGCGGGGTCATAAATGTCGTCAGAAGAACGAGCAAAAGTGACATTCCATCAAGACCTACATGATAATAGATCCCGAGACCCTTCACCCATTCATATTTTTCAGCAAACTGAAAATTGACATTTTCAGCGTTAAAATTAAACCAGGTGAACAATGAAACTGCAAAAATCACGAGAGAGATCGCCAGACCGACGATTCTGGCTACCCTGATATTTTCCTTGGGTAACATCAGAACCAGCAGAGAGCCGGCAATCGGAAGCAGTAAAAGAAGACTCAATATATAACTATTTTCCATCAGAAACTCAATATTATCCAGAATAATGTGCCTACTATTGCTATCATCATTACCACAGCATAAAACTGTGTTATGCCGGTTTGAAATTGTCTTGCATATTTTGATACAAATTCAACAGCTTTTGCAGTACCGTTAACCGCACCATCAATTATTTTTGCATCTGTAAACCGAAACAAAACTGTATCAGAAATCTTAACCAAAGGAGTGATTACAACTTTCTGATAAAACTCATCAACATAATATTTGTTCAACAATGTCTTGTAAACACCTTTGAATGAGTCTGCAATTCCTGTTGCAATTTCAGGTTTTCTTAAATAGATGTGTCTTGCAAGCATGATTGATGCAACAGCACCTACCACAGAAGTTGCCATTAGGAGATATTCTTCAAGATGAGAATGGATATTGCCCGTTGCAAGTTTTCTTGTGGCATCTTTGAAGATTGGGGCGAGCCACACTTCGAACAGATTGCCATGCTCTCCAACAAAAACTTTTGGAAGTCCGATGAATCCACCAATTATCGACAAAACAGCCAAAATCATCAAAGGAATGATCATTATGTTGGGTGATTCGTGAGGATGCACATGATGGTGGTCGAACCGCTCTTTCCCCTCGAAGGTGAGAGAAAGAAGTCTAAACATATAAAATGCGGTCATTAAAGCAGTTATTGCACCAATTATCCAGAAAAATAATCCTCCGTTGGCGTATGCCATCCAGAGAATTTCATCTTTCGAGAAGAAGCCCGAGAGGGGTGGAATTCCGGAGATTGCCACGGCAGCGATTGCAAAAGTGATATAAGTTTTAGGCATATACTTCTTCAATCCACCGTAATTTCTGATGTCCTGCTCTTCGTGCATACCATGAATTACCGAGCCGGCACCAAGGAATAAAAGGGCTTTGAAGAACGCGTGTGTCATTACATGAAAAATTCCGGCAGAGAATGCACCCATACCGAGTGCAAGGAACATGTATCCCAACTGACTGACAGTGGAATATGCTAAAACTTTTTTGATGTCGTTTTGCACAAGTCCAATTGTAGCCGCAAACAATGCTGTGAACAGACCGATAATCGCAACTACCATCATTGCAGTTGGTGCCATTGCGAAGATTATCGAAGTTCTTGCAACAAGATAAACACCTGCCGTAACCATGGTTGCAGCGTGGATAAGTGCTGAAACAGGTGTTGGACCTGCCATCGCATCAGGAAGCCAGACGAAAAGAGGTATCTGAGCAGATTTACCTGTTGCTCCGATAAAGAGGAATATTGCTATTGCTTCAAATATCCAGGGTTCAATCCCCGAGCCGGCAACCAATGGAAGCACTTCACTAAAATTCAAACTTTTGAAATAGTAAAAGACAAAAAACATCGCCACGAGGAACCCAAAATCGCCGATTCTGTTTACTACAAATGCCTTTTTTGAAGCATCGGCTACAGTTCCTTTTTCAAATTTGCGATCGTAATAAAAACCTATCAGCAGATATGAACATAAGCCCACCCCTTCCCATCCGAGGAAAAGGAGAACAAAATTGTCTGCGAGCACCAGGTTCATCATAGCAACGATGAAGAGGTTCATGTAGGCAAAGAAACGCCAAAACGCCTTTTCACCATGCATATATCCGATGGAATAGACATGAATTACAAAGCCTACACCCGTAACGATCAGTGACATTGTGAGGGAAAGCTGGTCAACCTGATAGCTGAAAGCGGCGTCAATTCCGCCTGTTTTTATCCAGGTGAACCATGTTATTATTCTACTCCGCTGGTCAGCAGGTAGTCCAAGGGTTTCAAAAAATGAGAAAACAATAACCAGAAAAGCGAGACCCACCATACCGGCACCAATTCCGCCGATGATTTTCTCGTTTTTGATCAGTCTCCCAAATAACCCGTTGATCAGGAATCCGATCAAAGGGAAAAGCACTGCCAAGTAAATGTATTCTGTCATAATTCGTGGGGTTTTAAGTAGATTACCACTTTAAAATGTTTATTTCATCTATGTTAATTGTAACTTTATTTCTGAAGATGGCTATGATTATTGCAAGTCCAATCGCCACTTCAGCCGCTGCAACTGCCATTACAAAAAATACAAAAAGTTGCCCGATAACATCACCAAGAAAAGATGAATAAGCAACAAAAGTCAAGTTTGCAGAATTGAGCATCAACTCTATTGACATAAAAACCACAATAGCATTGCGTCTCGTAAGTACCCCGGCAACTCCGGTTACGAACATAAATGCGCTAAGTACAAGGTAATATTCGAGTGGAATCATATTTGCAGTTAGTCCAATTTCTTTTTAGATAATATTAACGCACCAATTGTGGCGGTCAGCAGAACAAAGGCTATAGCTTCGAAGGGCAAAAGATAGGTTGTATATAATTCCCTTCCTATGTATTCAATGGTTCCAATGTCAACTCTGGTTTTTTCATCAACCACTTTGCCGGGCATAGTGAAGAAGATAGAATACACCATCTGAGCGAACATTAAAAATCCGATCACAATAGCCAGAAACTTTTGTTGGGGTCTTTCTTTAAAGTAAGATTGCTCTTTTTTTGGTCTCAGGAGCATAAGTACAAAGAGAAACAGCACCATAATCGCACCGGCATAAACAATAACCTGAACGACGGCTAAGAACTGAGCTCTGAGTAACAGATAGATTCCGGAAAGTGCTCCAAAATTTAATACAAGAAAAAGTGCGGAAATAACAGGATTTTTACCGGTTACCATCAAGATTGATGATGCAACCGCTATTAGTGCAAAAAATCCAAACAATCCCTGTTCCAAGGTCATCGAGAACTTCCTGATTTGGTAGTTTAAAACTCAAAATTAATCAAAAGTCAAATATAAGTTTTTACCACTACTTAATCAAAAATTATTGCTCTTTTACCTCCGCAATGGCAAATTCGTTTTTGCCCACAAATAGTATGGCAAAGGTTTTACAAAGAATCCCCTCTTGTTCGAGTTCCGCTTTGTATTTTGAAACCTGTTCTTGAAGAACTCCCAATACATCTGCTTAATTACATAGTTGGGTATCACATAATTATACAAACCGATAATTGCATCCTCTATTGTCAACAATCCGTTGTAAAACAAGAGAGACACTGCCTCTGTTCTGGTATAAGGAAGTTCAAAATTGTACTGAATGTTAAGTCTTTCTGTGAATCTGTCAGTCTCTAAAACTGTAGAAATTATCTCATCTGATTCTTCACTAGATAATGGAGCGAGAATATTCGCAATCTTTTTATAGTCTTAAGTTACATTTTGATCAGCCATTTCCCTCGGGTATGTAAAATTATTGTTGAAGTGGGACAATAAATTGAGTCTTGTCAACATAATATGCGTTATCTTCTATCAGAGATGCATAATTTGAGGATTTTGATGGTATTTTCTTCTTCATTCTCGGTTCGTAAAATTTGCTTAATCAGAGAGGGAATATAATGATTTTTTCATACCCCGACATGGGGTCGAAACCCCATGGTATTTGCTTAATTTATCTTTGCGGTAATATTTTTACCTACCGTCACAAACCCCAAATGCAGAAACCTGAAAATCCTTTAATCCTGTCCATCCTGTTCAAAAAAATATGATTATTTAAAGTCAGGAAAAACCACAGAGCACGCAGAGAGCACAGAGAATTTTCTACGAGAGGGCACTGAGGTCAGAAGCAGAATCCTGCCCATCCTGTTAAATCCTGTCTATCCTGTTCAAAAATAATATGTGTGTTATTATCCTCTAAAGTTTTCTGCAGGACAATCGAGACGATTGTCGCTCGTTTTCTGATTTATTAAGGTTTACCCAAACGGCACCTTGCTACCCACACCTGACCACTTCTTGGCCATCCAAACTCCTCCGCGGGAAATCCGTGATAATCAGTGGCATCTGTAGATTATCTCTTGGGTTATTTTGATTATATTTACAGGTTAAAAACTTTTATTTTTTTAATTTGGAGCAACCTGAATAATGCAAGGATTTGAGCTTTCAGCAAGAGAGAAAAGCATCCTTCGACATATCGTAAATCAGTTCATTCTGACAGCTTCGCCTGTTGGCAGCCGAAATATATCCAAAAGATACGATATCGGCTTGTCACCGGCAACAGTAAGGAATATTATGGCTGATTTGGAAGATTCAGGCTATATTAACCATCCTCATACTTCTGCAGGAAGAGTGCCTACCGATAAAGGATACAGGTTATATGTAGATTCTTTGATGGATGCTCCGCGTCTTGATGATACAATTCGCGACTCCATCACATCCGAGATCAAAAAGAATCTGATAAATACCGAAGATATATACAACATTGCTACAAAAATTCTCGGCAGAATTACAGATCAACTCGCTTGTGTTATCTATCCAAAAATTGAAACGGGTGTACTTAGCCGCATTCAGATAGTGTATCTGGCTTCCAATAAAATACTGGTTGTAATAAGCATTGTTTCAGGACTTGTAAAAACAATCACGCTTGAGTTGACAACTCCAATAGAGGAAAAACAGATAGAGGATGTTCAGCGACTCTTGAACGAAAAACTCGCCGGATTACGATTAAAAGATATTAAAACATCGTTAGCCGAGAGGCTCAAAGATTCTGAAATTAATGGAAATCCCATCATTTCTTTACTTTATGATTCTGCGGATAAAATCTTTAACGATTTTAAAACTGATGATAAAGTGATGATATCGGGAGCACGAAACCTGCTTAAACATCCTGAATTTGAAGACCCCGTAAAGTTCGAAAATATCGTTGAACTGATGGAAGAGAAGGATATTATTATTCACATTTTCGAAAACAGCTCGGGTATTTTTCTTGAAAGCACCAGTTCCGTAAATGGTGTGAATATTATGATTGGCAGAGAATTGCCATACAACCAGACTGAAGATTACAGTTTTGTTATGAAAGAGTATAAAGTTGGCGATAACACAGGTGCAATGGGAATAATTGGTCCTAAAAGGATGGATTATGCAAGAATTATAGCCATAGTGGATTTCACAGCAGGACTGCTCTCTGAGCTGCTCTCGGGGAACCAAAACAATATTTAAATTATTATCTAATTAAATGAGTTAACCTTTTTTTGAGGAATTAAACTTTTATAAGGAGAAAAAATCATGGCATTTGGAAAGAAAAAAGAGAATAAAACCGAAAATATGAATCCAGTTGAAAACCCTGAAAATGAGACCGTGGAGACTAACCAGGAATCTCAGACGACAAATGATGCAGGCACTGCCGACATTATAAATGATCTTGTAGCACAAATTTCGAGCCTCAATTCCGAAGTGGAAAAACAAAAAACGGAAATTGAGAACTTAAGAGACATCTTACAGAGGAGGGTTGCCGAAATCGACAATATAAAACGCCGTCACCGTGAAGAATCAGCAAAAACCTGGACAGATGCTGAGGGCAATTTGATAGCGACACTTCTGCCCGTTATGGACAATTTCGATAGAGCTGCAGAATTTGCACCCAAAACAGAGGACAAAGAGAAGGTTATTCAGGGCTTTATCCTTATTCACGATGCATTAGTAAAAACTCTCGAGCAAAAAGGTCTGAAACAGATCCAGGCAAAAGGAGAACCGTTCGACTACAACCTGCACAATGCAATCGGAAAACTCGCAAACGCATCTGTGGAGCCCGATACAGTGCTCGAAGTAGTAACTCCCGGTTATATTTATAAAGAGACTATTATACGCCATAGTGATGTAATTATTAGCGAAATGCCCGAAGCTCCAGCAGAGGAAACAACAACAGATGAGGAAAAAGAAAAGTAAAATATGAGCAAAAGAGATTATTATGAGGTGCTTGGAGTAGCCAAGAATGCTTCAAAGGATGATATAAAATCAGCTTACAGAAAAATCGCTATGCAGTTTCATCCCGACAGGAACCCCGACAACAAAGAAGCTGAAGAAAAATTTAAGGAAGCCGCCGAAGCATACGAAGTACTAAGCGACGAAGAAAAACGGGCTAAATATGACAGATTTGGTCATCAGGCTTTTGGAGCCGGAGGTGGTCAGCAAGGTTTTACTGACATCAATGACATTTTCTCTCATTTTTCTGATGTTTTTGGTGGTGGCGGATCCATTTTTGACGACTTTTTTGGTGGCGGAAGAAGGGGTTCCGGTGGTGGAAAACGAAGAAGCTCAGGGACACCGGGAAGTGATCTTAGAGTTACGCTGAAATTAAAACTCGAAGAGATTGCCACCGGCACAACAAAAACCATAAAAATAAACAAATTTGTGAAGTGCGACTCCTGCACCGGAAGTGGTTCAGAAGGTGGTGCCAGCAAAAAGACATGCCCTGCATGTAACGGTTCCGGTGAAATCAGAAATGTATCCCGCTCAGTTTTTGGACAATTTGTTAACATTCAGCCTTGTGCCAACTGTAACGGCGAAGGAAGTGTAATAGATAAACCATGCAAGAAATGTCATGGTGATGGAAGAGTGAAAACAGAGGTGACCGAAACCATTGAGGTGCCTGCAGGTGTAAGTGATGAAATGCAGTTAAGTCTCAGAGGAAGAGGTAATGCAGGTCTTAGGGGCGGACCAAACGGCGATTTGCTCGTGGGCTTTCAAGAGATTGAACATGAGTACTTCAAAAGAGACGGTTCAGATGTAATTTATCAACTATTTATCAGTTTCCCTCAAGCAGTATTTGGTGATGAGGTTGAGATACCAACACTGACAGGCAAAGTTAAACTCTCCATCGATGCAGGAACGAGTGCAGGAAAAATTTTGCGAATGGGTGGAAAAGGTTTACCAAATGTGAACGACCGAAGCCATAGAAAAGGTGACCAGCTTGTTCAGGTGAATATTATTGTTCCCAAGAAAGTGAACGGTCGAGAAAAAGAGTTATTAAAAGAATTGCAGCAACAACCGAATATCTCCGGTTCTGAAAGTAAAGACGGTTTCTTCAAGAAATTCGGATTGTAGAATTCACATTGAAAAATTTGATAGAGCGGCTCTCGATCAAGTCGGGTTTAACAAAAATTGAGGTTTCAGCCCTGATTTTTGTTATAATTGCGATTTCGACGGGGGCTCTAATTCAAATTTTTAGATCTGATTCCAAATCGGTAATTCCCGGACCAAAAGAAAAATCTTCCTCCCAGCTTTTGAAAGAAGAAACTCAAAAAGTTGAAAAAGAAAAGGGTAAAAGCGGGAAGAAAACAAAAAATGGTTCGAAGAAAAAGACTCCCCCGGCATCTCCAATAAATATTAATTCTGCAAGTGCTGAAGAGCTGATGACACTTCCGGGAATTGGCAAAAAAACCGCTTCCCTGATTGTTGAGATGAGAGATAAGCTCAAAAAAGAATTGGGAAGAGGTTTTAGTTCCATTGAAGAAATTAAGCTGGTGAGGGGAATTGGGGAGAATAAATTTGAACAAATTAAGTCTTATTTGACTCTCTAATGCAAAAAGTAAAAGATTTTTACAGAACTTACCGATCATTTATAAATCCCGGATTGATAATTCTCCTCGCACTGTTTTTATTCAAAGTGGCATATTTTGATCCGCTAAATATTTCTGAATTGGAAGCAAATTATAAAAAGGAAGCACGAAATCGTTTGCACAATTTGAGAACAGCACAAAGAGCCTATGTTGAGAAAAACGGTCGATTTTCAGGTGATATTGATGAGCTTGTGAGGTTTGTAAAGTCCGCTGAAGCGGGAATAATCCTCGGAAAGATAAGTGGATTGGATTCCGTTTTATTCAGCTTTAGAACAGATGAGGAAGGGATGCTTTTTGCGGATAGTCTAAAATATTCAACAAAGATGCACATCCCATTCACAATCTTGCTCGATTCATCCAGGGTTATCGATTCCGTTTTTTCGGAAAAAGGGAAATTTATAAGAGTTGATACAACAGTGACTCGGGGAACAAGATTTAAGATAGTTGATCCGTCGGGTTATGGAAGCATCGGCAATCTCTATTTTGATGCACTTAAATATTCAGCTTCGTGGGAATGATATGAACCGGATACTGCTCGAAATTAAATTTGATTCAATCTCTATTAAAAATGTTAATCCAAGAGAAGAATCGGTTGATAAAATATCACTGAACTACTCGATCCTTGAGGGAACAACAATAAAAAGGATTAACCGGGAGAATGCGACACGATTAAAAGATGATCTCTACTACTCCATTGGAAAAGACAATCTGATGGATTCCACTATTTATCTAATCTTTCCACAATCGATGTTTCATACATTTTCGCTCCCGTCGAAGCCCGGACTTTCCAGGTTGCAACAGTATAATGAATATAAATTTGAAGTGAAATTGATATTCCCCTATCTTACAGACGATTCATTTTCGCTGGATATTCAACCTCTTCATTCAACGGGCTTCAGCTCGCCTGCTTATGAGTTGATTACCCTGATTGATAATTCGATACTCTCTTTTGCTTCAGAAGTGAAAACACACCTGAAAGCACCAAAAATTAAAGTTATAGTCCCCTTCTTATCTCTTAAACAGTTTGTGAAAAAGAATTTTCCGGAAGACCAGTCATCCATTTTGCTGCACATCTCCGGGAATAATATAATTCTTTCTTCCATAAAAGGGCGGGCTATTACTTCAGTTTACTCTACGAATTTTATTGATGTACCTTCAATTCCCGATATTATCGACTCATTTCTGTTGAATAATTCTTCCGGAAGGATTGATAAAGATACAGTTCATGTGGTTTATTTTAGTTTGGAGGACTACATGATTGGTCTTAGTTCACTCGTTGAAAAATGGATGAACATTAAGACAAAAGAGGATTTGCTCGGGTATCAACTTGGGAAGATAAGCAAAATACCCCCTGACCTGTTAGCCGAGATCAGAAATGAGGCTTAGAATCATCTCCGGTGAATTGGGTGGCAGGTTTGTAAAAACGCCTGACTCTAAATATACCAGACCCACTACTGATAAAGTAAAACAATCGATATTTAACTATCTTTCGAATTTTTACGATTTTCAAGACTCAGTTGTCGCCGATATTTATTCAGGTTCAGGGTCATTGGGCTTTGAAATGTTAAGCAGGGGTGCAAAAGAAGTTCATTTTGTCGAAAAAAATTTCCCGGTTGTGAAGGTTCTTTCAGAGAATATTGCCTCTCTTGGAGTAGAAAAATCAGTAAAACTTCATAAGATGAGTGCTGTTACTTTTAGCTCTAATATCAACATCAAATTTGATATAATTATGGCAGACCCTCCGTTTTTTAACTATGATATCCATCAAGTGGTAAAGAACATTCTTCGTCGGGGTTTGTTAAATGAGGGAGGTATTTTTCTTTTGGAGAGGTCTATACAGACATTGGAAAAAGACAGTGAAGCTTTTGGAATTACTCCATTTAAACGCCTTGGTGATACCTGTCTGTATAGCTTTGAGACTGCTTCAGAAGAAAAAACCGAAGCTGAAAACTAAATCGACTTCAGCCAATTATTTATCATCTCTTGTCCAAACCTGGTTTCAATTGAGTCAGGATGAAACTGCACCCCTTCGATTTTAAGCTTATTGTGTCTCAAACCCATAATCTCACCATCTTTCGTTCTTGAAGTTACTACAAGTTCAGAATTATCATCCGGTTCAGAAACCGCAAGAGAATGATATCGAACTACGCTCACTTTTTTAGGAATGCCTGAAAAGATACCTTTGCCATCCATTGAAATTTTATGGATTTTCCCGTGGCACAGTTCTTTTGCTTGAATAACCTTTAGCCCAAAATGCTCACCTATAGCTTGATGTCCGAGGCAAACACCGAGTATGGGCAACACTTCCTTAAATCTCTCGAGCATTTTTAATAAAAAACCCGAAGTCGCCGGAATTCCGGGACCCGGCGATAAAACCACCCCATCGTACCGTGATGGTTTTATCCTCTCCCAAGTCTCGTCATCGTTGTAGATTAAATTTACTTTTGCATTTCCTTGTCTCAGAAGTGCAACAAGATTCCAGGTAAAAGAGTCATAATTATCGATTATGAGGATATTTTTACTTGAAAGGCTCATTCAGGTACGACTTTGCCATTTTGTGAGATGAATTATATTCATTCAGTTTAAGGATTTCATTATAACATTTTATAGCTTCGGCTCTTTCACCCGTTTTGTCGTGCATCATTCCCTGATAGAGAAGAGCATTCACGAAATAACCTGATGCTTCCTTTTTTTCGATCTTTCTTGAGAGTTCAACCGATTCTTTGAAGTAAACTTTTGAAGAATCCCATTGGCTAATGGCTTTATAGTAGAACCCAAGATAGTAAGAAGTTTCCCTTCGCAATTTTTGGTTGTAACCAAATTTACCTTCTTTGCATCCGGCGTAAAGTTTATTATAAATTTCCTGAATCAGAGGATAATCCCCTCTCATTACTGCGGCTCTTCCTCTCCATTTCAAAAACACAGGATTTTCAGGGAATGCATCTGTTAACATTTTAGCATATTTTTCAGAAGTGGGAGCATCTTTTTCAAATTCCTGATATAGTGTCATGAGGAAATATTGAGCTTCATACTTTGCATAACGCCCTTTTTCAGCAACTCTTTGTAAATCTTTAATCCCCTGCTGCTTGTCGCCCGCGGGGAAAAAGATCAATAGTGGTTTTACTGCGGGATATTCATCGGGAATTACCGAAATGTAGTAAGAGTAGATACCTGTTCCAAGAAGAACATCTGCATTTTTTGGTTGCAATTTTAGAACCTTATTAACAATCGGAAGTGCTTCTCTTCCATCATCGGCAGCTTTTAACCAACTCTCGCGTAAAGCACGGAGCCTGCCACGATAGCCAATCGCCCCTGCTTTAAAGAAGAGGGCATCGATATTGTTTTCATCTTTGTCGAGAATTTCTTCACACACAAAGATGATATCATCGAGTTTTTTGTAAAAAAGGTCATCTTTCGATTCATCGTCGAGGTCGACCAATATTTTCCACCAGTCGATCATTGCAAGATAAAAAAGACCGGCGGGTGATTTGGGATTTTCCCTCAGGAGTGACCTGAATTTAGTTTCAGCAGCCGAAAAATTAAAGGAATACACATCCTTTATTCCCTCATCGATGACTGAATTGTAGGTTTGCGAAAATGTTTGTGAGGAAAATAACAGGAGTAACAGGTGTAAAATGAGATATTTTTTCATTGTTCAACTTATTTTTAATTCGTTACCAAATTATACAAATAGATTGTGAAAGAAGTTTCATAAAATTTTAGAAATGAAAAAGGCTGCCTCAGATGAAACAGCCTAAAAATTTTATATCTATAATCTAATTAGACAAATTTGGTTGCAAGATATTCTGAAAGTTTTGAAGAATCGATTCTGATTTGTTCCATACTGTCTCTTTCTCTTACGGTAACACTGTTATCTTCGAGAGTTTGAGTATCCACAGTGATTGCATACGGAGTTCCAATCTCATCCATTCTTCTATATCTTCTACCGATAGCAGCTTTGTCATCATAGAAGATTTTGTATTTTGTTCTGAGATCTGCTTCAATATTTCTGGCAAATTCTGGCATGCCGTCTTTATTAACCAAAGGTAATATTGCAGCTTTTACAGGTGCAAGTTTTGGATGCAGATGGAGAACAGTTCTTATATCACCGCCCAAATCCTGTTCTTCATAAGCATCGATTAAAAATGCCATGAAAGATCTGCTTGCTCCGGCGGAAGTTTCGATAATGAAAGGTAAAAACTTCTCTTTTTGATCTTCATCATAATACTTGAGACCTTTTTTCGAAAACTGTTCGTGGCGTCCCAGATCAAAGTCTGTCCGGTTATGAATCCCCTCAATTTCACCCCATCCAAATGGAAACTGGTATTCGATATCAGTAGCCTCTTTTGCATAGTGAGCGAGTTTGTTCGCAGGATGATCATGATAACGCAAATTCTCCGGTTTCATTCCGAGACCTTTGAACCAGTTTAATCTAACTTCTTTCCAATAGTCATAATATTTTTTGTCTTCAGAAGGTTTAACAAAATATTGCATTTCCATCTGCTCAAATTCTCTGGTTCTAAAGAGGAAGTAGCGGGTATTTATTTCATTTCTGAATGCTTTTCCTATCTGGGCAATTCCAAAAGGTACCTTCTGTCTGGAAGCATTTTGGACATTTAGAAAATTGACAAATATTCCTTGTGCTGTTTCAGGGCGAAGATAGATAGCAGAACCGGTCTCTTCAACACTTCCGAGGAAAGTTTTGAACATGAGATTAAACTTGCGTGCAGATGTGAATGACCCTTTATTTCCACATGCAGGACAGTTCATTTCCTCGATCAGTTTGGCGGAAAGATCTGTTTCAAATAGATCGACAATAAAGTCGTTAACTTCTTCTGTTTTTGTTTCGATCGATTTGATTGCATCTTCGATTTGTGTTTTAAGATCACCTTCTGAAACTGATGTCAATAATGCTTCAAGAAGTTTTATTTTCTTCTTTGTAGCAATTTGGTCGATCAAATAGTCAACTCTAAAACGGGCTTTGCACGATTTACAATCGATCATAGGATCTGTAAAATTTTCAACATGGCCGGATGCCACCCACACTTCCGGTGACATCAGGATGGATGCATCAAGACCTTCGACATCGTCTCTGTAGGTCATGAACTTCCACCACTCATCTTTAAGATTACGGAGCATTTCACTTCCCAGTGGACCGTAATCATAACAACCGTTTAATCCCCCATAAATTTCACTCGACTGATAAACAAATCCTTTTCGCTTAGCCAGGGAAATTATTTTCTCTAAAACATCGCTCTTGGTCTTCATTAATTCTCGTTCTCCGGAATTATATTTTTTAAAAAATTCAATCTTTAAATATAACCATATAAGCGGAGTTGATACCGATATTATTATTCGGTTTAACCCCTTATTTTTACTATTTTTGTAAGAATTTCTTTATACTTTTCACAAATCAAAGCAAAGAACCACTTGGATCTGACTCTATTCGACTTTCTGGACGACTACTATTTTATCCTTAACAACGAGGGTTTAATTCTCTCTGCGAGCAGACAAGTATATGACAAACTTGGATATTCTCGTGATTCTTTGCGTGAAATCGACTCAATTCTTAGCCCGGAATCGATATTAAAGTTTGAACATTCACTCATAAAGTGCATCTCAACGAAGGAAAGACTAACTTTCGACTGCCGAGTGAAGGATGTTGAGAGTAGAATTTATTATGACTGTTCCGCCCTTTTTAACTGTATAGAAAATGATAAAGTATTCCTTCAGATTAAGGACATAACTCTCTTTAAAAAGAATAAAACCGATCTGATCCGCTTCAAATATATAGCTGACCACACGATGAATCCGCTTCAGATTACTGATTTGACCGGGAAGATGATCTATGTTAATCCTGCCTTTTCTGCGGAAAGTGGTTTCGATCAAAACGAATTAATCGGAATTAATCCAAAGATATTTGGAAGTGGAAAACATTCCCGAATGCATTGGGAGAATATGTGGAAGACGATTTCTTCCGGTTCCACATGGATAGGTGAAGTGGAGAACAGGAGGAAAAATGGTGAAACATTTTACTCACAACTCCAGATTACTCCGATGCACGATAACGAAGGGAATCTGATCGGATACTTTGGAATACACCGAGATCTAGCTGACAAGAGAAATCTTGAGAAGCAACTTATTCATACCCAAAAAATGGAAAGCATCGGTACACTTGCAGCCGGAGTAGCACACGAAGTCGGAAATCCCCTCGCCTCCATTTCTGCATTGGCACAAATAATCCAGAGATCGACAGAAGACGAATTTATTAAAGAAAAACTTGAACTGATTAAAAAACAGATTAACCGAATATCGAAAATAATCAGAGATCTTGTCGATTTTTCGCGACCCAGTAATTATGAGTTAAAATCGACTGATATTGGTCAGAATCTCAAAGAAGCCATAGAAATTGTAATGGTGGGGAAAAAAGCCAAAGATATCAATTTCAAGTTTAACCAGCAGGAAGGATATGTAATTCCGCTGGTAAGTGACCAAATTCAACAGGTTTTTGTAAATATTTTGATCAATGCAGTTGACGCAATACTGGAGTTAAAAGAGAAATACCCTGATCACAAAGGTGAAATAGCAGCTGAGACCTATGTAGAAGGAAGTTATTTAATAGTGGAATTGACTGATAACGGGGTTGGTATCCCCGAGGATAAACATGCTAAGATATTTGAACCATTTTATTCCACAAAATCAGTCGGAAAAGGGACCGGATTGGGATTATGGGTCAGTTACGGTATAGTAAAAAGTTTTCAGGGTGATATAAAAATTTCAAGTAAACCAGGGCGAAGGACTGTTTTTAAAATATCGCTCCCTTTAAACCCTATATATTAAGCATTACGGAGTGTAAATGTCGAAGAAGATACTTGTAGTTGATGATGAAGATATAATAAGGGAATCGATCTCCTTTATACTTCAAAAGGAAGGATATACAGTTGATTCTGCGGAGAACGGTGCAATAGCTTATGAAAAAGTTCAAGAACTAGAGTATGACCTTGTAATTTCCGATATTGAAATGCCGGAGATGAAAGGAATTGAGCTTCTCGAAAAAATTGTTCGCCTCAACCTTCATACTTCTGTTATTATGATTACCGCTTATGGTTCGTTGGAAACAGCAATCAGAGCACTTCGTGCAGGTGCGGCTGACTACCTGTTAAAACCGTTAGACTTTGATGAATTAACGGTGAAAGTCTCAAGAGTTTTTCAACTAAAAGAGCTAATTTCAGAGAATCAAGTTTTAAAGCATGAGCTTCATCGCCAGTATGATTTTTCGAATATCATCGGCAAGAGCAAGAAGATGCAGGATATCTTTAAGATGATCAGGGCTGTCTCTGAGACCGATTCAACTGTATTGATAACGGGAAACAGCGGGACCGGAAAAGAACTTGTTGCAAAGGCGATACACTTCAACAGCAAACGAAAAAACAAACCATTTATCGCGGTTAACTGTGGTGCCATTTCAGAGACACTTATAGAGAGTGAGCTTTTTGGGCATAAAAAGGGGTCGTTCACAGGTGCAACTTACGATAGAGAGGGATTTATAAAAGCGGCTGATGAGGGGACTTTATTTCTTGATGAAGTGAGTGAAATGCCGCTAAATCTTCAAGTTAAACTTTTGAGAGTGCTACAGGAGAGAGAGTATATTCCGGTCGGACACACAGCCCCTGTAAAAATAAATGTTAGATTTGTAGCCTCCACAAACAGGAATCTCCATGAAGAGATAGAAAAAGGGCGATTCAGAGAAGACCTTTACTACCGTCTGAATGTGGTGGAAATAAGATTGCCTTCACTCACCGAACGGCGAGATGATATTCCTGTTTTGGCTGACCATTTCCTAAATATCTATCGTCTTCAGATGAATAAAATCATTAAAGGGTTTGACTATACTGCGGTTCGAGGGCTGATGAATCATGATTGGAAAGGTGAAGTCAGGGAGCTTGAAAATGTGATTGAAAGGGCTGTAATTTTCGCTGAAACTGAATATATTACAGTGAATGATCTCCCCGATGTAATAAAAGTTCAGCGGGAATTCTCCAATTATTCCTCCTATGGCTCACTTGATGACTTTATGAGAAAAGTGGAGAGAGATTTCCTCGTAAAAGTGCTGGAAGAACATCACTATGATAAAGACATAGTTGCTAAAATTTTAAACCTGGGTCTTTCAACATTATATCGAAAAATAAAAGATCTTGACATTGAAGTGTGAGAAAAGTTTTGTAATTTAAATCAAACCTTCTTTAATAATTTTTAATTAACTTTGACATTCATAAATTCATCAGGTTCGAATGTTAATCAGGCTATGGGGTGTTCGAGGTTCAGTTCCGACACCACCAACAACAGCACAATACCGGGACAAGCTTAGGCGAGTCCTGAAACTCTCCCAAGGAAGAGATTTTGAATCAGACTCTGATGCAGACGCATTCATTGAGTCACTTGATGATTCACTTAAATTTCTTTTAGGAGGTAACACGACTTGCATCGAAGTCGTAGAAAACGATACCCGTATTATTTTTGATATGGGTTCAGGTATTCGTGAACTTGGTAATTATCTGCTTAGAACAGCCGATCCTCTAAACGAAATGCATGTATTTATAAGCCATACTCACTGGGATCACATCCAGGGGTGGCCTTTCTTCAAACCTGCATACATGCCTAAATACAAGATCAACTTTTACAGCCCGCACGGAAATTTTGAACAGAGATTAACCGAGCAGCAAGAATTTAAGTTCTTTCCTGTTTCATTAAATTTTATGGCGTCAAAAAAAGAATACAAAGAATTCCCTCCTGAAACTTCGCTTGAGTTAAATGGAATCCGAATTAAAAATCTTGAATTACACCACCCGGGTAAATCTTACGGTTATAGAGTTGAATATCAGGATAAGGTTTTTGTTTTTGCTTCCGATTCGGAATACAACAATTTTACCACTCAAAAATTTCAGAAATTTATCGATTTTTTCGGCAAGGCAGATATAATTGTGTTCGATGCACAATATTCATTTGATCAGGAGATGCAAAGGGTTGATTGGGGGCATTCATCCGCTTTTGTTGGTGTAGATTTGGCAATGCAAGCAGAGGCGAAAAAACTTATTTTATTTCATCACGAACCCGACAATGACGATTTTGAGATTTACAGCTTATTCAGTAAATCAGTTCAGTATAAAAATGATAACTATCCGGGTCACGACCTCGATATTTACCTCGCTAGAGAAGGACAAACTTTCGAGATTTAACCTGCACATCTTTAAAAATAAAAAAGGCTGCCTGAATGAGACAGCCTTTTTGCGTTTTAAAGATAGTGTTTAATAGTTGATTCTTATCATAGGTGAGAATACAACATACGATCCATCTCTGTAAGCGGGCATTGGATCACTTCCGATCACTACTCCACTATAGTATTTAAATTCAAAACCATAAGAATTACTGATCAAGAATGACAAGTTAAATCCATAGAAGAGATTACTTTCGGAAACATTATAAAACACGGTTGGCTTAAAGGTGTATGAGAAAAGTGCGTCTTCTTTTGTGAAGAGACCTGCAGCCTGAACAAAAAACTTCGATTTTCCATTGGGCATTGGAAGTTCAGTGAGTTGTGGTTTAGAAGGATCAAGATTGTAATCCTGCACTTCGTATAACCCAAATCCGAGATTTGCACCGAGGTAACCAAAAGTCTCAAGATCGACAAAGTTTTTTCTTTCAAGTCCAATATTAAAATAATTTCTTATCGAACTGATATTTGAAAGCTCACTCACATGTTTAATTTGACCCGGTTCAAAAGTGCTTAGTGCCAACGAAGCTTCGAGATTCAGATCATAATCTCTCCAATATTCAGAAGCATAACGCAAGAAGTTGCCTTTGAGGTTCATGTAGATATTCTGACCTGTCATGAAGTGGCGTTTACCGTGAGGAACGAGTTTATCAACAAAAGGTTGTGAAACAGGTATTCCCATACCGATATCGAAAGTAAATACATCGTTTGGTCTGTTGTTAAGGATTCTATCGATGTAGGTAACTCTAAGTCCGGCGTTATAGGTAGGTGAAAACCAACCCGGCATAACCATTTTATCATATCCCCATCTTCCAAAAGCGGAGATAAGATATTTGTTTTTATCGTTGGTAGTAAAGTTATAAAAGGTTAAATGAGGTTCAATCATACTAAAAAAGATGTCAAACTTGTATGAAAGTTTTTCATCATAATATGTTTTAGAAACATCATTAAAAGCATATCTTTGTGACTTTAAGAGAGTGTAGTTATCAGGACCAACTACATCGAGAATTCTAACAAAATCTTCAACAGGATCGAAGAAGAAATCGAGGGAATCGGGATTTTTGCTAACCTTTCTCTCCGAATAAAATCTAAAAAGGTCAATTTCGTCATCATAAAAGCGTTTACGCAGATCGATGAATACTTCACCTTTGTAAATATCCTGCACTTTTTCGCGAACAAAGTCGAGTGAAGGTTTTCTACCATCAATTCTCAACCCATTACTAACCAAAAACTTATTAAATACTGCACGCACCAAAACAGGATCAGTGACAATCCATTTTTCGCGAAGATCATCAAAAGCTGCGGTATTAAGTTCCAGGTTTCTGTAGATTTTGGTCAGTTTCTCCATCTTGGGATCAAGTGGAGGAGTACCTGAATTTTGAATATCCTGAGAATAAGATGTAAAATTCAGACAGACCATTAATCCTAAAAAGGTTAATAACTTCATTTTAGAAACCATATCTATACCTCAACTGAATAAATGTCTGTGAACTCTTACTCTCCCACACTTCAGGTTCTCTAAACATTGATGCGGATACATTAGTCATTTCAACACGGAAATTATGATCTCCGCCAAATTCGAGAAGTTTTATCCAAATTTTAGAAGTGAGATGATTGTCGAAGAATCTGAAATCAGTTCCGAGAAATTCGATATCATTCGGGACAAAGTTAACAGAGAGTGCAATCACAGGTGAAATAACATCTTTCATTTTTGCACGGGCTGTCGCGGCACCGGAGTAGTCGGCTTCAATTACATCAAAACCGCCTGCACCGATATCCATCTTATATCTGATTGCTCTTTTCTCTGAATTATTCCAGAAGAAAGACATCGTGGATTCCCACTGCGTGAAAGTAAAGTATGCTTTTGAGCCAACCCGATATGAAGGATTTTCAAGATTTTCAGGACCGTATGCAAAATAAGCATTAAAGAATGGTAAATTGAATGAACCGGTAGTCTTCACATCAAAAATAAAACCATTCCCAACATTTAAGTTTACAGGATCACCCATCACAAAAGGAAGATTCCCAAGAAAAGAATTCATGTCAAGGTGAAATCTGCCCATAAGTTTGGCATCGATCAACATATCAGTAAGGGGATTTGCAATTGAGCCTGAGATACTAAATAAAGCTCTAACACCACCAGTAACAGATTGACCCTTCCAGGGTATTATATTAACAACAGGTGTGTGGGTATTAAACTCGACACTGACGAATCCAAATCCATAGTCCATCACAGGGTGAAAAAAGCTGAGGGATGATAGTGAACCATCAATTTGGAAAGGTGCTCCCGTGGGTGCAGTAGTCTGATTTCCACGGCCTCTTCCGGTAGTTTTTAGAGGGGCTACTTTTGGATATTTATGCAAGCTGTTAGTCGTTTGAAAGGCAATAAAATCAAGATTCCCGTCTGAGGAGATACCTCTGGTGATTTTTTCTTTATCTTTTTTATCAACCTTTGCCAGAGAATTGGCTTCGGTTGTTAAAAGTTCGCGATTAAGAAAAGCCAAAACCTGGTAATAAGCGGGATTACCCGAAAAATAGAGCTCGGCAAAATCCTTAAACTTAACAACCATATTGCTGTCGGCACCACCGGCAACATTGCTGCCAAAGATATTTGAGCTATCAGCAGCACCTCCTGCACCAATCTCAAGTACATAGAGCAACATTATGGTGTCGTTTTCGAGGTCAGGTTTCTTGAATACCAATGAATAATTTATATTTCCGTTACTGTTAAAACGGAACACTCCACGCCCGTCTGTAAGGGGAATTGCAGGCAGCAGGTTCGCCATCGTAGCATCGGGAGTAAAATTATATGAGTAAATATCAAGATATGTTTTATCTACTTGTAATTTCCTCTCAATGATTCGATACATATCATCTGTGGTTTGTGCCAGCAAATTACATGTAAAGAGAAATAGAACAGTAAATGCAATTCTCGTCATTTTATGTCTGTCTTTAAATTGGAAAGGTTCCCCCGGTTGATTATTCAACCGGGGGATCATAATTAGTAGTTAATTCTCAGGATTGGAGAGAATACAATATAAGTATCGTATCTGTAAGGGAATTTGGTTTTATTAACGCTGAATGAGCTAAAGATACTTACATCCAGACCAAAATTACCACTTACCATCCCCATGGCTTTCAGTCCAACGAAGCCATAACCGTCTGTAGCATAACCACTTACGAGGTTGATGGAGTGTTGAATAAGGCCGGCTGATTTTCTTACACCAACTTCGGCAGAGATGATATGATTAAATTTCTGCATAAAGTTTTTTCTACCTTTTTCAAGATCAATAATCTCCGGTTGAGCAGGGTCGAGGCGGAGTTTATTGATATCAGAAGAAGAGAGAATAAGACCAACTTCAAGATCGCCAAAATCGAAAACATTCATCAGGTTTCTTTTTCTAAGTTCCCAGTTTAAGATAAACTTATTGGAATAGAAATTCTGAATTGTTGAGAATTTTCCAAAATCGGCTTTTTTGTAGTCGTTAACAGCTACTTTTCCTTCAACAGAAAAGAGAACATCTTTCATGAAGTCAGAATCGATAAAAGTAAAAGGGTAACCTTCTAATTTTGCATAGACCGACTGTCCTGCTACCCAAAGTCTTGAAACTTTTTGGTCGTCTTTATATGGTCTGTTTGAAGGAACACCGGCACCGATAGACAATCTGTAGGTGAATTTTTCAGGGTCGTTGCTAAGACTCTTAAAATAAGTAAGTCTGGACCCGATAAAATATTCATTAAGATACCAACCCGGCCAAAAAGCTTTATCACTTCCCCACTGACCGAAGATCGAGAGGAGATATTTGTTATTTCCTTCAGATGTAGTACCCCAATACATAACTTCAGGACGAAGTAAATTGAGGTTAACATCAAAGTTATAACCCATCTTTGTATAAGCTTGTTGTTTTGTGGTTTCTTTATAGAAATAAGTTAATTCTTTGATTTTATCGTAAGATTTATCTCCTACAATTTCTTTAAGCAAAAATCCATCGTGAACGATATCAAAAAGTGGCTGTGGATTTTCTTTGCCTATTTCACCTGAAGGATAAAAAGCGAAGAATTCAAGTTCATCGTCATAATATCTTTTTCTTACTTCAATGGTTACATCGCCTTCTTGAACCTGTTTAACTCTTTCTTTAATGATATCAGGTTTAACCGTTCTACCATTTAAGCGAAGTGCATTTCTTACGACGAACCTGTTGAAAATCTCACGAATAAATGTTGGATCGTCAATCATCCATTTTTGTTTGAGATCATCAAAAGCCAGAGTATTATATTCCAAACTCTGATACAGGCCTTTAAGCTTTTCTACCTCCGGATCGCCGGCAGTCTGAGCCTTTAAGAAAGGCACAAACACCAGGAATGCCGCTACTATAAATAATGTCTTTTTCATAATTCCATCCATCTTAAAATGATTAGAAACCATATCTGTATCTAATTTGGAAGAATACACTTCCTTCGTTTTCCCATTCACGGATCGTTCTTCCAATCGGATTAGAGAAAACAGTTCCTGCAAATCTGAATACATGACCGCCGTCAAGTTCAAGTAACTTGAGCCAACCTTCAGCTTTTACGACCGAGTCAAATACTCTGATTTTTGCACCAAACAAATCGCTCTGATCGGGTGCAAAAGTGTAGTGAAGTGTAACAACGGGTGAAATTAGATTATCCACTACCTCAGTTTTGGTAGCGGTTGTTCTGGTACCGGGGTAATATGCTCTTAACATGTCGTAGTATCCCAAACCAACATCAATTCTAAATCTGGAGCTCATTTTATCGCTGGTATTCCAGTAGAATGAGAATGATCCTTCAGCCTGAGTGAATGAAAAATAAGCATATTTCTGATTTGCAACTTGTTTATCCTTAAATGTCACATAAGGATTTGAGTATCCTCTTCCACCAATTGCCACATAGGCATTAATGAAAGGAAGTCCAAAAGGACGGGTAACATGAAGATCAATCGCTGCGGATGTACCCACATGGAAATTTGAAGTAGCGTTAAGAGCAAACGGCAGGTTATTAACTATTTCGTTTGTTTTGGTTCTTATCCTTCCGAGGAATCGTGCATCGAGCACCATTCCGCCATTTGGATTCTTTGCATCTTTTGTAAGATTAAAGAGAGTTCTGAATCCAAATCCCAAAGTATTATTGCCATAAGGAAGTGCATGAAGAACAGGTTCTTCCATTGTAATCTCAATTCCGGCAGCACCGATTGAGAAATCCATGGCTTTATGGGAGAATGAAAGAGAACTGAACCCGGCATCAATCCTAAATGAGGATGATGAAGCGGCAACTTCAGCTCCGGTTCCGGCTTGCCCTCTTCCCTTTTTAGTGGAAGATTTTTGAGCAACTTTTGGATACCAATGGAGTGAATTAGCTCTCATATAATTCAGAAAATCGGTATTATCACGGGATGTGATACCGAGTGATGTGTTGATAGCATCATCAGGCAAGATACCCAGAAGTGTACCATATTTGTACTCGGGATCGACTTTCTGCATCTTGTCGATATAATCAACAAGAGTAGCATATTTGCCATACGCTGAACCGAGCATTGCGTTCACATCCTTAAAAGCAATAACCATTGATTCTGTAGGTCCACCTGCCTGATTCGCACCAAAAATATTAGCAGAATCACCGGCTCCGGCAGCAATAATCTCGCTGATATAAAGCAATACGGTTGAGTCGATACCCATGGCATTGGTTAAAAAAACCACTCTGTAGGTGTAGTTATCGTTCGCTTTGAAAATAAATGGATCTTTGCCATCAACTCTCAATACCGGATTCAAGTTTTGCAACAGTTTCTCGGTACCAGCAAGATCAACAAAATTGAGATTGAGATATTTTTTATCTTTCCTCAATTTAAGATCGATATTACGGATATAGTCATCTGCTTCCTGTGCCATGAGGGGCTGAAGTAGAAATCCTGCAACCATAATCAGTGTAAGTAATCGTTTCATTTTGTTATCTTCTTTATTTATAAATCCTTTTTTGATCTCTACTTTATCACATTCGCACGATATTTTTTAACAACCTTTTCGCCGAATTGAGTTGTGAACTGGATCGTCAATTTGATACTTTCGTCAGATCCAATTGCCATGGCGTCGAGGAATGCCGGATTGACAACTATCTCCACTACAGGAAACAATCCTTTTTTCGTCTGCGAAACACTCTGAATGAAGTTATCAGGTTCAGCAGTAACTCTCAACTGGTTAAACTTGGGAGCTGCAAACACAAATCCGTTTGCCGTGTTACCAAAATAACCAAACAAGAATTGCCTTGAAGCCTGATTATCAACACTTATATACCAAGGAGCTGCATTTTCCGCTTCTTTTTCAGAAAGGGTTGCCCAACCGCTGAAATCGCCGAGTCCCGGTTTTTGAATAGAAATATTCCAGGAAGCTTCCTGTGGATTTCCGGTAACGGGGTCAGAATATGTCATCAGTTCATTGTTGTAAAATCCTTTAATTGAGATGTTTTTCCCAACATTCTGGGCATCGTTCAGAATTTCACTCAAATTGACAAAGGAACCTCTTCCTTCTTTCAGTGTGCTTACACCATCGGAAATTTTGTAAGAATATTTTTCCTGATCGGTATATTCTTTTACAGCAAAACTAAAAGCAGGATTTTCACTGAAAAAATAGCTGTTTCTTACGGCTATTGGTGCAGCCAAAGACGGAATTTTTACATTAATCATGTAATATTTATCCGCAACAAGGGCTTTATTTGCCTCACCGGTAACATTTATCGACATTTTCAGATAATAGGTGCCGGGTGCTTCAAATAGTGGTTCAAAATAAGTTTGAACTGTCACACCTCTACCTTGCTGTTGCCCTACTTTCACCAACACATCTTCGGCAGATGGTTTTTGAAATTTTTGTTTGTCAGTCAGTTTTAAGATACTTGATCCTGAAGAATTCAGAATCTCCGCTGAAATGGAGTTGACTTTGGTTATAGCTGAGAGTACCAGAGGGATCTCCGGTACTCTAACAGTTTGCAAAGTCACTACATCAAGCGTATCATCTACCTTAAATCCTTGTGAAAAACCAACGGTTGTCAACAAAAAGATAAAGATCGTTGCTTTTAGTAATGTTCTGGTCATCGTATTTCCTAATATTAATCTATAGATGGACCCACATTGATCACATCACCCTTCTTGGGTTGTTGAGCAGGGGGTTCAGTCTTAACCTTGATCTTGAATTTTACAGGTTTAGTTGTAACTTCCTGTCCTTCTTTAAATCCACTCGCCTTTTTCAACTCTTCGAGTAAAAAGGATGGAAGATAAGTAGGAAGTTGCCTTTTAACTTTCATTACTGCCTTAAACTCATAATCACCAATTCCTGTAACCTTGGTAATTTCAAATGTAGCACCGCCATTCAAGTCTTTTACGATTGAATATGGACCACTTGGCGTAGTTGAAGTAAGTTCGGACGGATAGCCACCGCCGCCTGGGGATTTTCCGCCTTCAGATGTAATAACATAGACAGCGGATTTTTTCTCCTCGTCAGAAACGAGACCTGTAACACTGATTGGGATTTTTACTGAATCTGTACCGATTTGCCACTCGCTGTAAGGAATTGGAGCTGACAATTCAATTTCTCTTTTGTACTGGTCTGCAATACTCGAGATCATTTTGATTTTGATCTGCTCTTCTTTCTCCATCAGCTCATCGCGTTCGGTGATCACAATCAACAATTCCGTGATCAGTACGATATACATAATAAAGTACACTTGGCTCTTTTTCATTTCAATCTCCTTTTAGATATTATGTGAGCGATCAGGAAATTTTTGTTTTTAAGTCGCTAAGAGCCTGTAATGACTGCTGTTGAATAACTGTAATCTTTTTATTCAGTGCGTTATATTGGTCTATAACACTATTAACCACCTTAATCTGATCGTCAGCAACTCTTTGAAGTTGTTCGAGTTCAGCTCTAAGATCGGCGGAAAGATTTTTTGGGACCGAGATAACGCTATTAAAGCCGGTCTGTGGTTCTTCTTTAGGTTTTTCTGCGTCTTCATGTGAAATGTGGCCATATTCTTCCGGTGTGAAGAATGTAACCGCAGCAAGAATCATAAGAAGGAAAAACTCAAGGAAGAGTGCCATCATAACCCAGTTTGGATCAATTTTCTTCAGTTCATGATCGAGCAAGAACTTAGGAACCACTGCGAGTGTGCCCGCCAATTCACCGAGACCTCTAAGGCCAACGATGATAATGAGAACGGCAGCACCCATATAAACAATACCTTGGATATTGTTTGCGTATTTGGCTACAACAGTATAGACCATGAAACGGCCAAAAGCTGTTTTTGGTTGTTCGTGAACTACTTTTCCATGTGCCATATTAACTCCTGTGAATAGTGATGATGATGATTTCGATTAATTATTAATTTCAAACAATTTTAATGATATTGAAATTTCAGATTACATATTAAGTAAAAACAAGAAGAAACACAACTATTATTTTTTTAAATGCAACAAAATTTAAACATTTTTTTAAATATTCAGCATGATTTAAATCAAAGTTTATTATTTTTATTCGTCAAACCACGAAAAAAACTCTGTTAGTGCATCTCTTCTATCGGGAGGCATAAAATAAAAATTAATTCCACGAGGAGTAATCTCCCAAAATTCCTCATTATTCGTACCGGTTATTATATCCCGTATTTTAAGAATTCTTGCTTTTGGTTCAACTTTAAGGTCTTCAAAGATATGTCTTGCCAGAGTTGCATCGTTATTAAGGAGATAATATCCGGCAAGTCTTATCTGTGCAATTCGCACACCTACGAGCGACATTTCCTCTTTACTCTCTTTGTGAGCAGAGTTATCTTCAATTGGTTGATCCAAAGTAAGAAAAATTGCGAGCAGTTTATCTTTGTTAGGTGAATTAAGCTCGTGAGCTTTTTCATTCAACAAACACAAATCGTATGCAACCGTTTCAAGAATAAAAAGAACATTGTTTTTTACGGACTCGTGACCGTAATATTTGAAATAGAAAGAGAGTTCCTCTGCAAGTTTTGGGTCAAACTTTAAGGTCTCTTCCCCGATTAAACGATAGTGCTCCAAAGCGGTAAAAACAATCCTTGGGTCCTTTTCTCTGATTCCAATACGAAGGAAAGTATTCATATACTGAAACGCCATCTGAAGTGTACCCAGATCGTTATTCTTCATTGCCTCGTAAGAAATCAACTCGACATTTAAGAGAATGCCCGAGATGGCATCTCTCATCGATTTTCTTCCCTGTTCAAAAAGCATTTCATACAGTTTAAATACTTTTGTTTCAAGAAAAATCTTTTTATTCTCAATTTTTTTAAGGACATAGGGTGCAAAACTTGAAAAGTCAGGATCGAGCAGTACAGAACCGCTAATATTATCCCACCCCTCCGGTAGCCTGTCTTTCAACTTGATGTAGAATGAAAGCACATTTTTAAGTGAGTTTATACACAATAAAGTGCTTGCTCTATCACCCGAGATAATTGAATTGATGGCAACATCACCGATGAAATTAATTTTCTCGTTAACCAACAATTTTTCACTCTCGATGTACTTCTTCCCTTTCCTTCTGCTCTTCAGCATTTTATCCAGAATAACCCTGACTTCATTTTCTACATATAGAAGAAAATTATCGGGTCTCAGAAACTGAAAAACATAGTTAAAATGAGGGATGACAACTACGAGACTTAAAATAATAAGTATCAAAGCAACAGTAATGGAGAATGCAAATTTAGCTGTTTCAACAGCATTCAGGGTGTTTACTACAAGAACGGTGACAATCGCGGTTATAACATAAATAAAAAGGATGACTACATTGATCTTGTTTTCAAAAAACAGTTCAAAAATCTTTGATGAATATTTGTTTGCAGCCAATTGTACGATAATGGCGAGAGCGGTAATTTCAATTGCCAATACGCTTGTTACAACTTCACCAAGTCCACCGAGAGTATTTGAGAGAATATTTATGTCATCGTTGTATATAAATCCTAATGGATTAATTCCCAAACTGACGAACAGAATATCGATCAGACGACCAAACCCATATATCGCAAGGCTCACTGCGATGAGGAGTGCAAATGGTTTTATCCATGGTACGGAAATTTTTTGGGGTTTGTTGTTTTCTGCGGTCATCTATTAAAAATTAAAATATTGACTGCTAATCTAACAAAAAAGAGCAAAAAAAAGAGCCGGAATAACCGGCTCTTACGAATATTTAACAATAAGATTACTTCAAAAGCATCATTTTCATGGTTTTTGAGAAATTTTTGCCGTTAGCTGACTCTGCATTTATTGTATAAATGTAGAATCCGCTATTCAACTTTGTTGCATCAAAAACAACCGAGTGATTACCGGCAGCCATGTTGCCATTAACCAGGATCATTACTTCCTGACCAATTGCATCAAAAACCTTAAGTGTAACTTTAGCTTCTACAGGGAGAGCGTAGTTAATAGTGGTTGAAGGATTGAAGGGGTTTGGATAATTTTGTCCAAGTTCAAACTCAACCGGCATATCAACATTAACCTCTACCTCATTGCTGTATTCAAAATTACCGTTCAGATCAACTTGTTTTAATCTGTAAGTATAGGCTGACGCTGTCAGACCTTTATCAACGAACGAATAACTGTTCGATTCGGTGGTTGTGCCCTTTCCGGCTACAAATCCGACTTTCTCAAAAGCTCCCGATCCCGATTTTCTTTCCACTTCGAATCCAAGGTTATTGGTTTCTGTAGCCGTGGTCCAACCGAGTTCAGCGGCATTACCTTTTGCGTTAACAGAGAAAGAGGAGAGTTCAACAGGTACAGGGGCAGCAGTAATAAGAGTGAGTGTCCAACCTTTTACATGACCTGTATCAGTATTTGCGTCATCATATACTCTGAGAATCCAGGCCCCAGCCGACTGTTTGTTTGCAAAAGTTGAGAGGGTACCTTCAGGTTTGAATGTTCCGGTTAATGGAGCGGTTCCGGTGGTTATCAATGCAGTTGCTTCATCGTCAAAGATAGTGCCGATATAGTTATCACCGGAGGAACCGTTGTCTGTCGAAAGTTCGATTTCGGTTCCATCAGGTGCTTTCAGGAAGATGTCAAGATCAGCATCGTATGTATGCATAATCGTATCGAGTCTGACAATAACTTTCACGATGTTTGCTTCCATTGCCGGAACAAGAACAGTATCAACTGCACTTTGGAGATCGCGAATTGCCACATATTTTTTCTTTGTGTAAACAGAAGCATAGATACCTACACCGGTTGGAGTTGAATTTCCCATAGCTCCGGAATATCCACTGTCGCATGCTGTAACATTAAACACATGAATACCGGTTGGCAAACCATCGGTCACGAAAGTGTTTGTGGTTCCATTAACTTTTCCAAGACGAGTCGTACCGTTTACCCAAACTATTGAAGAGTCAACAGTTATAGGATGACCGTTCACATTAGTTGTTGGTACTGTCCAGTTAACTGTTACCTGATTGTTGGGTCCTGACCATGTTGCAGTAACGTTGGTTGGGGCGACAGGTGCAGGAGGTGGAATTGTAGTAAATGACCAAACACCGCCGATAGTTGAATCGCTGGCATCTGATACATTAATTCTCCAGTAATAAGTTGTTCCGTAAGTCAAAGCAGTTGGATGAGTATAAGAAGTGTAAACTGCACCGGCTCTTACGATAGCCGTAGGATTCATCGTAATAACAGCATTCATGTCAGCCGAGAAGTAAACTGTCGATTTAACAGTTCCGGCAGGATTTGACCATGAAGTTGTTGGTGAGGAAACGAGCGGAACAGCATTAGCACCAATTGCAGGAACAGGGTTGCTCGGGAATCCCGGCCCTGTAGCAAGCAGTGTTAAAGCTGCAAACACATCGATAAGTCCTCTTCCATAATTGTTATCTTCACCGGCAGCACCGAGATCACGGGCTGTCTGATATAAAGCCATTTTAATCTGATGGCCGGTTTTTAGAGGAAAAGCCGATTTTAGAAGTGCAACTGCGCCAGCCACATGCGGTGATGCCATTGAAGTTCCATCGGAGCTTGTATATGTATTGTCGCCACTTCCGTAGGATGATCTAACATTTACACCGGGTGCTGCAACTTCGGGTTTAATTAGAAGTGAGCCTGAACCACCGCAAGTGGAAGGACCACGGCTTGAGAAACTTGCTATTGGGTTGTTGCTTCCACCAAGCCATGAAGCTCCGTCGATTGCTGCAACCGCTAATACATTGACATCGTTGGTGTTAATGTTTTTAGGCAAAGTAATGGTTGAAGGATTTGGTCCGCTGTTGCCTGCGGAAAAACAAATTGCAATACCTGCGGCTTCAACTGCATTAAACAGTTGTACAAATTCGCCGGCACACTCATTTACGGTTGCGGGTTCATACCAGCTATTGTTAATTGAAGCAGGCATATCGGTAATAGTTGATGGATTTCCGTCAGGATTCATAGCCCATTGAAAGGCTGTGATATGGTTTGTTACGGAGTTTCCTGTGCAAATTGTTTTTGCTGCCATCCACTGAGCATCGGGAGCAACTCCCACGGTATCACCGGAAGGTGACCTTCCTACCATTGTTCCCATGGTGTGTGTACCGTGACCATCACAATCGGAAGGTGTGGTTGTGCCCGCACCCGGATCCAACCATGCCTGGTTAGCAGGAGCAAAATTTCCTCTCCATCTTGCAGCAAGTGCCGCATGAGTGTGACGAACACCTGTATCTTCGCCCATTACAATGGTGCCTACACCGGTGATGCCCATCTGCCAAAGTAAATGTGCGTTGATAATCTTGACACCCGGTTCAACGGTTTCTTTGCCTTCAGTTTCAGGTGCATCTCTGAAATTGAGAGGTTTATCAAGATAGGTTGGAACATCCAGATCCATTGCAACAAGTTCCATGCTTCCGTTAAGTTCTTCAAAAACGGACTTTTTAGCCTCAATTGCAATTGCATTTATTATCCAGAATGCTTTAAATGAAAAAACAGATCTGTCATTTGATTTTGCTTCGAGGAATTTAATAAGATTCCTTTGCGTAGAACCGGCTTTTGTTTGTAAAGCGGTTATTACAGTTTCAGCACGATATTGAGGAGTGGCTTTCTTTGTATAGAGCTCTTCATCCAATTTCATAACATCAACCTGATCGCGAAGGAAGATAATTCCCTTCACATACTCATCGTTGTTGCTGTTTTGTAAAGCCCGCTGTAATCGGGTCGAAACTTCCGGTTGCGAAAATACCGTCAGGAAAATTCCTGACACAAACCAGAAAAACAGTAAGAATTTTCTCACTATTGGCTCCTTCTTTGTGTGATAAATAAGAAATGATTAATAAAATTACAAAATTTTTGTGACTGTTACAATTTAATTAGTCATCAATTTTTCCTTTTGTTTTTTTAATAAAGATTTCAATTAAACTTGTATTTCTCCTTAAAAAATTTTACATTTGCCTATTCAATAACCTTTAATTCTGTTCTGCGAAATAGAGAAGGAGACCACCCAAAAATGCATCCAAATTTCCCCATCTTTCACAATTCTGAAAGGAACCTCCCGGCTCTCTGTGCCCGGAGGTTTTTTATTATATGAAAATCAAAGCAAAAATCCTCGATCAGGAAGCACTTCAACGGGTCGTTACCCGTATGTCACACGAAATCGTTGAGAAAAACAAAGGAACAGATAATCTCATTATTATGGGATTAAGAACCAGAGGCGAATTTCTCGCCACGCGAATAAAAGAGAAAATTTTTGAAATCGAGAATGTAGAAGTGCCGCTCGGTATCCTCGATGTTACCCTCTATCGTGATGATTTCCGTACAAGACTGAAGCAACCTCAAGTCTCCGTTTCAAACATCACATTCGACATAAGTGAAAAGAACATTATTCTTGTGGATGATGTGCTTTACACAGGAAGGACAATCAGATCTGCACTTTGTGCGATAATGGATTTTGGCAGACCTGCTACGATAAAACTTTGTTGTCTCGTGGACCGTGGTCATCGTCAGCTCCCAATTAAAGCCGATATCATCGGAAAAAACATCCCCACTTCCATAAATGAGGAAGTACGGGTAAGACTTTTGGAGCATGATGGTGAAGATGCCGTATATCTTGTTGAAGCTGAACAATAAAATTTAGAACGGATTAAAAAAATGCAACTTAAAATCAAACATCTGCTCGGACTGGAGAATGTGAGCAGCTCAGATATCCGAACTATTTTGGATACTGCTGTCTCTTTCAAACAAGTACTTGAGCGTCCAATCAAAAAAGTCCCCACCCTCCAAGGTAAAACCATCGTCAATCTCTTCTACGAAAACTCAACCAGAACAAGAATCTCATTTGAACTCGCCGAAAAACGCCTTTCTGCTGACTCAATTAATTTTTCTGTCTCCGGTTCAAGTGTGTCAAAAGGTGAAACCTTTAAGGATACGGTTAGAAATATTGAAGCGATGAAAGTTGATATGATTGTTGTGAGGCACGCATCTGCGGGTGTTCCACAATATCTGACAAAAATTACCGACTCTATCGTAATAAATGCAGGTGACGGAATTCATGAACACCCAACTCAGGCTCTTCTCGATATGTACTCTATCAGAGAGAGGCTTGGGAAACTCGAAGGTCTAAAAGTGTGTATTGTTGGTGATATTGCACATTCAAGAGTGGCTCTATCAAATATTTTTGGTCTTAAGGCAATGGGTGCCGATGTTTCGGTTTGTGGACCGGCAACACTTATTCCCAGGAACATCTCGGATCTTGGGGTTAAAGTGATACATAACATCGATGAAGCCATTCAGGAAAATGATGTCCTCAATATTTTAAGGATTCAGTTGGAGAGAAAAGCAAAATCATCTTTTCCCTCGACCCGTGAGTATCATAAATATTACGGAATAACCAGGGAAAGACTCGAAAAAAATAAAAAAGATGTGTTGTTACTTCATCCCGGTCCGATAAACCGTGGGGTGGAAATTTCTTCAGAGATGGCAGATGGAGAACACCAGATTATTCTTGAGCAGGTCACAAACGGGGTTGCCGTAAGAATGGCTATCCTTTATCTTCTTGGAACCAGACACAGTGAGGAAAACTAAAATGCAAACCCTGTTAAAAAACCTCCATATTATCGACCCACAATCCGGCTTGGATGTCGTATCCGATATTTTAATCGAAGATGGTGTAATTACAAAAATTGAAGCCGGAATTGCTGTAAACGATTGGAATGTTGATATGCATAACTATAGTGGATGTGTAGCCGCCCCCGGTTTTATCGATATTCATGTCCACTTGAGGGAACCCGGAAGAGAAGATGAAGAAACAGTTGAAACAGGCTGTTTTGGTGCTGCTTCCGGTGGATTTACCGCCGTTGCATGTATGCCAAACACTGACCCTTCAATAGACTCAGCTGAAATAGTCGAATCGATTATATCGAAAGCCGCCAAAACTCCGGTAGATGTTTATCCGGTGGCAGCGGCAACTATGGGACGAAAAGGTGAAAGCCTCACACCAATAGGTGAACTAAGAGAAGCCGGGGCAGTTGCATTTTCTGATGATGGAGTCGCAATCAAAACTGCCTACATCCTAAGGAGAGTGATGGAATATGCTGCAATGTACGATCTCCCTGTTATTGAACATTGTGAAGATGAAACACTCGCCGGTGGATCGATGAACGAAGGATTAAATTCTACACGATTTGGTCTGAGTTCTGTTCCCCCCATTGCCGAGGAATTAACAGTTGCTCGCGATATTATGATGGCGGAATATACCGGTGCCAAAGTTCATATTGCACATATCTCAACTAAAAAAGCGGTTCAATTAGTCAGAGAAGGCAAAGCAAAAGGGATAAAGGTTACAGCGGAGGTGACACCACATCATTTTATTCTAACTGATGATTGCCTGGCAGATTACGATACCAATTTTAAGATGAATCCCCCACTCCGTACCTCTGAGGATGTACAAGCCATGATAGAAGGGCTGAAAGATGGAACAATCGATTGCATCGCTTCCGATCACGCTCCACATTCGATTGAGGAAAAGGAGATGGAATTTGAGTACGCACCCAATGGTATTCTTGGTCTGGAGACTACTCTGTCGCTTTCACTTCATCACCTCTATCATACCGGGATTCTCACTCTGAATCAGTTGATTGAAAAGCTCTCGATCAAGCCACGGAAATTGTTGAACATCCCTGTCCCTGTAATTAAAGAAGGTGAAAAGGCAAATTTGACTATATTTAATCCCGATACTGAAAGAACCGTGAAGGTATCAAAATTTAAGTCAAAATCGAAAAACTCCCCTTTTGATGGTTATGTGCTTAAAGGAAGTCCTGTTGCAGTATTTAACAAAGGAAAACTCATAGTTACTGAATAATTTTCGAACCCGTGGGGGAGGAAATTCTCATTTCTCCCCCAGGTTTTTAATTCCAAATCTCCTCTTTTTTATACATCTGTTCAAAATAGTAAACAAGCACTTCTTAAAAGACACTTCAAAACGATAAAAAAACTGATTTTTTGTTTTGGCACGCTTCTTGCAGTATAATGTCAGAAACATTTTAACAAGAGGTGATACCATGAAAAAGACTGGTTTATTTTTAGCAATAGCAACAACAATACTGCTTCTCTCGGGATGCAGATTCAGAAACGATTTCTTTTCTGATCCAATATATGATGATCGGGCTCCTTCAGTTCCAAGAAATGTGGAAGTTCTCAATGGTGACGGCGTTGCTACCGTTATATGGGATCACAGCCCTGAATCTGATGTAAAAGGTTACCGGGTTTATTCGTCAACAAGTTTTAGTGGACGCTACGAGTACATCGCGACAGTTTACGGGACTCAGTACGATGACTACGGTGTAAGGAATGGAAACAAATATTTTTACGCAGTTACAGCGTACGACTACAATTCAAACGAATCCGATCTCAGTTACGAATATGCTTACGCAGTTCCAAGACCTGAAGGATTTGGAAAAATGTTGAACGAAGCTAACGCATTCCCTGCTTCATCAGGATACGACTTCTCGGGATACAGAACTGTTGCCTGGAATGCACAGGATGCTGATTTCTTCTTTGAAAAAGTTAATGGTGTCTATTACCTCTCGGTTTATGACGACACTGACATAAAGGATATGGGAAACACAAATAACATCTACGATATCGAATTCGCCCCGTCATCGGGCTGGGCTCTTGATAAATCTGCAAAAGTTTACGCCGGCAGAACCTATGTCTTCTGGTTATGGGACAACACTTATGCGAAGATCAGAGTAAAGTCGATATCAGCAGACAGAGTAGTATTCGACTGGGCTTATCAAACAGTTGAAGGCGAACCACAACTGAAGCCAACAGTAACCAAAGGCAAAAGACCTATAGCAAGGGTTCAATAAATAATCTTAACTCCTTACACGGAGACTGAAATGAAAACTCTAACTCAATCCTTAATTCTTCTGACGCTCCTGACCCTCGGGTTGGGAGCTCAGGTTTCAAACTTCGACAATAAAAAGAGCGGGCAAAAAATTCCGAGTCCTCAATTTGTACTTCAGGAGATAGAATCCGGCATAAATAAAGGCGATCCATCCTCTTTTACAAAATATTTATCCGAGAATTCCTATCTAAATCTTCCAAATGGCGTTTCAGGGTATTTTAGCAGTAACCAATCTTTTTATATTTTGAAAGACTTTTTTAAATCTTTTGTACCTGTTTCCTTTTCATTCACTGAAACAGGTAGCGGTAGAGAGCCTGTTGCAACAGGACGGCTTAAATTCGAGCAAAACGGAAAGAGAGATAATGCAATTGTTTACATCGCCCTTTCATACGAAGGCAACTCTTGGAGGATAACTCAACTCTCCGTAAACTGACTTTTCACGGATTATATGGTACACTTCATAAATTCCGGAAGACTGCTTTTTTGGCAGCTTCCGGAATCTTATTTTTAATACTCCTCATTTTATACAATTCTGAAAATATCGATTCCCCAACACCAACGGTTGTTAGCGCAGAGCTCAAAAAGGAGTTCACAGAAGCCTTCAACGAGGAATATCAATCGCTCCAAAATTCTCATGAAGAATTAATAGTATCGGTTAAAACCTATGGAGTTGGAGCTTTAACCCGCCCCAGAAAAGAGAATAAAACAAGTTCAGCAATTTTTAATTCTGAAGGTGAGTTTATCGCCGGGTTTGCCATGCTTGCAAATCTTGAAAAAGCTCAAATGGAAAAATTGCAATTCACAAAATCATTTGTTTTTTCAAATTCTCTTCAGGTTAATCTTGTAGTTTCCTCAAATATTGAGATTAGGAGGGTAAAATATCTCATAGTTTCTGTTCTGGTTCTCGATAAATTTTACTCATTAAAGAACCAATACGACGACTCCGATAATCTATTCACAAATTTCAAAAAGAGAACCGGAATAACCATTTCGTTTGCTGGTTCAAATGATGAAAATGCTGTTAAGTTGACTACAGCAGATGGATCTGTCATTGGTTCCGTAATAATGACGAATGCCAATTTAAATGGTAAAGAGTCGGCAGTATTTACAAATCTATTAAAAACGGTAATTTTTGTAGTCTCTCTCCTTTTCCTCTTTTTTGCTCTTTACTTTTTGTTGACTGACCGTCAAAAGTCTGATTCACATCAAAAAAGGTGGGAGGGACAGATTTACACGACTATTCGACTACTTGTTGTAGTTACAGTCGTTGTTGTTTTGAGGATTTTCCTCTTAAATTTTGATGCGGGGAGCTTACTTGGATTAAAAGAGTTCGACAATCCGGCAAACTATTCTTCACCGTTTGGGTATGGAATTGTTGGTTCACCGGCAAATCTTCTAATAACCACTTTCATCGGAGCAATTTTTGTTGCAACCTTGTTATCTGCAGGGAGTCGCAACTACAAAAAAACGAACGGCAATCTCGCTGTAGTCGGGCTAAAGGCAATTTTTGCGATTTCAACTTCAATTCTTTTACTAAGGGCATTTGCCGCAGTTCAGAGAAGCATAGTTTACGACAGTTCACTGCGGTATTTTTTAGGTGACTCAATTATCCCGGGTAAAGATGTGATATTGATGAATATCAGTATCCTTTTAGCATCTTTTACACTGATTACTCTTATAGTTCTTGCATTGGGAAGTGGAATAAACTCTCTTCTTATGATCACAAAATTTGGTAAAGTTGATGAAAAAACTGAATCGCACTCGGCTTTACAATGGATAATCGCGATTGTTATTGCGGTTTCTCCCGGCATTGTTTATTTTATTGCTTTCGAAAAAGAGCTGATTCCCCTACTCCCTGTTTTTCTAATTTCAGGATTGATTCTCGTTGCTGTATTTTTTGTGCTTCGACGCCGAAGTGCAATAGTTTCGACATTTCTTGTGATTGCTCTTATTTCGTCAATCTCTTCAATCATTCTTTTAAGCAAGTTTAATGAAGACCTCGAAAAAGATTCTCTTAAGAAAATTGCACTCGAAATAAACAGACCAACAGACACTTTTATGCGTTTTTTGGTTCAACAATCCCTCTCAGTGGTTTTGCGGATGAATATTTCTCCACAAAATAATGCATCTTCTGTAACAGGGATGGCATTTAGAATCTGGTCAGGCAGCATTTTAAACGGCGAAGTTTATCCATGTAAAATTTCGATCTATAAAGGCTCACAGCAAAAAGATATTTTTTCGCCGTTTGGAATTCCCTCGCTTAATGAATTTAACGACTCACCCGATACTTCGCTCACAGATATTGCCATAAGTGATTCGATAGTAAGCGAAGGAAAACTAATCACCGGTACGATACCTTTTGCAGAAAGCGATTCGCTGAAATATTTTGCAGTGGTTACAATTCTGAAGAGGGATTTTCATGTCCCCGGAGCCGGAATTCCCCTTTTCATGCGACCTGAATACAATCCTGTTAATGACATTATCGATCTGAGAAGAATGTCGATTTTTAAGTTTGTGAATAATGTCCCCACGGGAAGTTTTGGTGCAGTTCAACTTCCGGATAGAGAAATTTCAAAAATTCGTGAAAAAAATAAATCAGGCTTAAATGAAGAATTATATCGTACACGAATTTCCGGTGAAGAATCGAGTATATTTTACCTTCTTTCGAATCAAGGCGAATCAAACAGCTTGACTATTTTAATCTTGAAGGACAAAGACTCTGTTCGAATTCTCTTCAATTTTTTCAAGTTGTTCTTTCTCCACTCACTTTTTATTCTTTCTTTGTTACTAATCTTTGTTCTCATAAGTATCAAAAAAATACATGAGCTCTTTTTCAGGTTCAGGTTCCAGTTAACCCTTGGTTTTGTTGTAATGTCCGCTATTCCCATTGTGGCACTCGCCCTTTTTAACAGAGACAATCAGGCTTCTGTAGATGAAAAAAACAGATATATTTCATTAAAGTCGAGAGCTGAAAAGGTAAAACAGATCATCCAAACCGATGAGCCAGTAAATTCTCCATTAAAACTTAGTGGTATTCCCTGCTCAATTTTTAAAGACGGTAAACTGTTTTACGACTCCCCAAACGAGGCAAGGGCACCCTTCATCCCTTGGTTGTACAGATTTCCGGTCAAAACTTCCGGACTTGTGGCGGTGGAAGATTATTTTCTCACTCAACGGTTCGATAATTATAAATATTTCTCATTTTCGCACTCATGGATGCGTGGCAAAGAGGTTTATACTGTACTCGTAAATGACATTTCGGATAGAGATGAGCAATCACTTACTTTGCTCGAGTTTGATGTATTCCTTTTTGGAGTCTATTCTCTTGCACTGATTCTGACCTCAATTTTGGCAACTTTTATTTCGGGTAGAATCTCCTCACCATTGTTGAAACTTACGAAGGCGACGAACTCGGTGGCTCTTGGCAATTTTGACTATGAAGTCGCCTCGGGAAGTAAGGGAGAGATTGGCGAGTTAATTCGTGGTTTTAGATATATGACCGATGAATTGAAAAAAAATCAGGATGAGATTGCACTTCTGGAACGGGAAGCTGCCTGGAAAGAAATGGCAAAACAAGTGGCTCATGAGGTTAAAAATCCCCTAACCCCGATGAAATTGAGTGTGCAACACCTTCTTTCAGCTTATAAAGATGATGCACCAAATTTGCCTGAATTAACTGAAAAAATTCTAATCTCGATACTCAAACAAATCGAAATTTTGAACCAGACTGCATCAGAATTTTCTCGATTCGCGAAAATGCCCGGTTTTGAACCCCATGCCATAAATATTTACGCTTTGATTCTCGAAGTGAAAGATCTATACACGGGATCACCTCTTAATTTTGAGTTCAGAAGTGAAGTTGATGGTGCCCTTATCGCCGGAGATGAATCGTACTTTAAACGCTCGATGATAAATCTTGTTAAAAACGCTATTCAAGCCGGGGCAACAAGTGTTTCGGTGAAACTTACACGAATTGAAAACGAGTTTGAACTGATTATCCAGGACAATGGAAAAGGGATCTCGGAAGAGACTGCTACCAAAATATTTGAAATTAATTTTACTACCAAAGCAACCGGAACAGGACTCGGCTTAAAGCTGACCCGAAGATTTGTTGAATCGGTTGGTGGTTCAGTTGAATTTATAAAAAGTGACATCGGAGCACTCTTCAAAATTAGATTCCCTGTTTATAAGGAGAAAACCGATTGAATTTGATTTGTAAGCAGCCAACAGCCTCCAACATTCCATGGTTGGTTGGATTGTCATCATGCACAGAACAAAAAATATAAACACATAATAGCAGTGTAATAAAAGAGGATTAATTACATGTCACAACTCACTCCACAGCAGCAAAAAGCTTCAGAACTCTCCAACCACATTCTCGTAACTGCAAATGCGGGTTCGGGGAAAACAAAGGTTTTATCAGGCAGATACATCGATGCACTTCTAAACCAGAATATCCGGGTTAATGAAATCGCAGCGATTACATTCACCGACAAAGCTGCTTCGGAGCTTTACGCCAAAATTAGCGAACAAATTGCTAAAAAATATAACGATGCTACTGATCCAAAAGAAAAACAAAAGCTGAATGATCTTCTAAAAGATCTGATAAATTCCAATATTTCAACCTTTCACTCATTTTGTTCAAGTCTGTTGAAAGAATACCCTCTTGAGGTGGGACTCGATCCTTCGTTTACACTGCTCGACAAACTCGCAACTTCTGATCTAATCAATGAATCTACCGAGGAAATGATCGCCTCATCACTTGGTGATCCAATCTTCAGTTCTGATTTAAAGAAATTAATCAGGTTAAGCAGAAGCACTCGGGCTTTTAAAGATTCAATTGGAAGAATGATAAGTGAGCGGAAAAAGATAAGGAATTATCTTTCGCAATTTGAGGGGGAACCTGTTCCTTCAGCAATCAGTAAGGTGACTCGTGAATCATTAATTCATTTTATTTCGGTTCTTTTTCCCACCCGTGACACTTTACTTGGAAATATCGCACAAATAAATTCAGATATTTTTCCATTTATTAAAAGCGATAATCCGGAAAAAATCAGAGTTTTGCTCGAAGAATACGCCGCAACCTCTGATTACATTTTAAAATTTGATACACTCGCAGCAATTCTCGACATTTTTCTCACTCAAAAGGGAGAGATTCGAAGTAGTGGATATTTGAATGACAAATTAAGAGGGAAATATGATCCTGACCATCTGATAGAAATTCAAACAACAGCTAATTACATCAGACAAATATTAATATCCGAATCAGGTGGCAGCTCCTTTCACATTAATGTTTATGCAGAATATGCATCTCTTTTCTTCAAATATTATAAAATGACTTTGGACATTTTAACCCAAAAGAAAAAATATCTGAATGCCATCGACTACGAAGATATGTTGATATTAACCGCCGAATTGTTAACCAAAGAATCGGTCAAAAAGAATCTTCAAAGTAAATTTAAGTTTTTGATGATAGATGAATATCAAGATACCAACGATCTGCAATTCGATATTTTTATTCCCCTTCTCGACGATTTATCGGCGGGTAACCTGTATGTTGTTGGTGATAAAAAACAGAGTATATATGGATTTCGAGATGCCGACCTTTCGGTTTTTGACAGGACAAAAGCTAAAATTGAATCAAATTCAGGTGATTCTGTCGTCCTCGAACATACTTTTCGTTTAACTGAAGAACTGACAGCATTTGTTAACAAAATCTTCCCTGTCATTTTCACTCAGAGAAACAGAGCCATTGATGGGGATGAAGAACAGTTCAGAAAAAAACGAAGCCTGATAAATGCAGTGGATTATGAAGAGACTGTTTTCTTCGATATCAATAAGGAGTATAAAGAGAGTAACATTGCACTAATACTAAATGTTGAAGAAACCGAAGGCAAGCCAAACGCAGCCCGCCGACTAAAAAAAGAAGCTGAAATGGTGGCGGCACATCTGGCTGAACATTTTGCTAAAATTACCGAGTTAAATAAGACGCTAAAAGATAAGTTGACCGTGGCAATATTAACTAAAAACCGGGCTTCTTTTTCTTACCTCGAAGATGCACTTTCAGAAGCCGGGATACCTTATGAGCTAATGGGAGGGAAACACTTTTTCCAGCAACAGGTCGTTCAAGATATTTCACTTGTTTTTAAGTTCATCACAGACCCCGGGAACGATTTTAATTTGTATTCGATATTAAGGTCACCTTTTTTCTCCATCTCTGATGAAGATATTCTGGAAGTGTCTCAATCTGAAGGATTTACTGCTTTTGATAAACTTAAATTTATCATCGGTGATGGAAAAGAGAGGTTAACACTTGCATACAAGACTCTTCAAACCCTTCTTGAGGTTTCACAGGGTGCAAAGCCGCATAAAATAATTGATCACATGCTCTCCGTCACTCCATACCTTGCTATCGTGCAAAAGAGATTAAACGGCAAAAGAGCACTCGCGAATATTAAGAAACTGCTATCAATGGCGGTTGAATTTGAGAATTTTGTCTTTAATTCAATTTACGACTATAACGAATACCTCGATAATTTAAGGGCGGCGGAGGAAGACGAGTCCCAGGCCCCACTTCAAGAAGATTCCAATTCTGTCAAGATAATGACGATCCATCAGGCAAAAGGGCTTGAATTTACGACAGTTTATCTTTTTGCTTGTGGACAAGAACAGAACAAGAGAGGGAATAAATCAGACGAAGCAATTGTGGTGCATAAAAATCTCGGCTTAAGCTTAAAAGTTTCAGAAACCGAAGACATTTTTAACGAAAAAATTCCCCATATACATTATAATCTTGTTAAATTCTTGAAGAAACAAGTAGAAAATGAGGAATTAAAAAGACTTTTTTATGTAGCTGTGACGCGTGCTGCAAATAATCTTTTCATTTCAGGTTCGATTACTAATGAAATCATTCAAAAAGATAGTTTTCTGGAAATGTTAGTTACTGCCCTCGGAATGACGAATTTTCCAGTAGAACCCTTCACTATTGAGGCAGGACCACTAAAAAAGGCAACGAACAAAGATGGTAAACAGGAAGAGACTACTCTCGAAAGTTTTGAACTGACTGTCTCAGTGCTGCTTAAGGAGCATTTGCCTTTTAAGAGTTTAAAGATCAACACTCAAAAGGATGAAGTTCTTAATTTTGAAGTGGCACCCGCGAGAATTGAGAAGGTGCTCTCAAACGAAATCATTACAGCTACAAAGTATTTGACTTTTAACCAATGTCCGTTTAAATATTACCTTAATTACATTTCGGGAGTCGCTAACATTCCCGATCTCTCAGATCTGATTTTACCAACTGAAAATGATTCTGATGAAGATAATAACCCGGTAGAAGATGCAAAAATTGATTCTGTGGAGAATGGTGTAGCTTCATCGGGAGCATGTAATTTTGGTGCGGCGATTGGAACCATTATCCACGATGTCCTCGCAAAAACCAGGTCAGATTTGTCTTATCGTGAAATAACCAAAACTTCGGTCGAGAATTTTATCAATGAAAATCAGGTATTTGCCCAACAAAAAGAATCTTTGCTTGCAATTATAATTGGAAAATTAGATCGATTTTTCAAAACTGATGTGGCAAAAGATATCTTCAGCAATGAGAATGCGGATACAGAAAGAGAAATTTTTGTTCGGAAAAATAACTACTTTTTGATGGGAGTTATCGACAGGTTGGTTATATTAAATGATAAAATTGTCATAATTGATTACAAGACTGATAAAGACCCCCAAAGTTCACTAATGCGATATATAGACCAATTAAAATATTATGCTTGTTTGTGTTCGATGATTTTTCCTTCAGTAAAAATTTTTGAATTAAGGTTGATCTTCATCAACAATCCGGAGATATTTGAGCCAATTATCATACGAAGAGATGAAATTGCGTTGGTTGCACAAGAGATTGAAGAATTTGTTTTAAAGCTAAGAAGTGCAATTTCAGCCAATTCATTTGAAAAAAATCAGAATCATTGTGCACACTGCAAATTCAGTATAGACTCAAAAAATTGTTTTGTTTAATTTCTATTCTCACAACTACTTCTACCGTTAGATGAAAATGCTTAATAAAAAGAAAACCAGACCTGTTGAATTGCTTCTTTTGATGCTCCTTTTACCACTTCTGTTAACAGGCTGTACAACTGTTAATCAGATATCTCAGGCATCATGTTCACTGTATGAATTGCCCCCCGACCTTTCGGATGCATCGATAAATGATTCTGTAATTAAATATTTTTCATCCGGATTAAAGGGAAAGGTAATTTTTCTCGATCCGGGTCATGGTGGGAGTGACAAAAAAAGTAAAAGTCCAAACGGTTTGGTTACTGAGGCTGATATAAATTTAAGGGTTGGTTTATACTTAAGAGATTTCCTTTCAAAAGCGGGTGTAAAAGTTCTAATGTCACGAGATACTGACAAGACTGTTGATCTTAAAGAAAGAACCCGACTTGCAAACGAATCCGATGCACAATTTTTTATTTCGATCCATCATAATGCTCCGGGAAAAGATTCAGACAGATATACCAACTATTCATCGACTTATTACCATGCCACCGAAGATGATTATGAACATCATCCATCAAACAGAGACCTGGCAAAATACATCAACCGTGATCTGGCATTCAACACAGGACGCCCTGCAGGGTTGGCTTCATTTGATGGTACCGTTTCTGATTATTTGATATATCCCGGGGATGGTTTTTCTGTATTAAGAACGATAAACATTTCTGCTGTTTTGGTAGAGTGTTCTTTTTTTACAAACTTAAATGAAGAAATTCGACTTTCAGATACTACCTATAACAAACTTGAGGCTTGGGGTATTTTCAAGGGGATGGGAAGATATTTCAGAGCGGCGACACCTCAACTCTCCATGAAGAAAAAGCAACTTGTGAAGGGAAAAGTTGAATTGCAGGTGGAGATTAATTCTAAACAAGAAATTCTTGCACGACAGGTTAAGATTTATAAGAACAAAGAAATACTTCCTGAAAAAGAGTTCAGTGTCTCAAAAAATCTTCTAACCATTAATTTGGGAGATAGTTGGAAAAAAGAAACTGTTGTGAAAATAATCGTTACTAATAAATCCGGGTTAAGCAACCTGCCCTTCATTTTAACACTCACACCCGAAGTCAATTAATAAGGAGAATATAGATGCTCAATTACATCTGGGCCATCCTGATCTTTCTGGGATTTATCTCTGCCGTATATTACGATCTGAGTGATTCCGCTACTTCTAAATATCGAAATGGTGACGGTATCACTGTTATGTCAACAGTTATCGCCTCCAATGGAGAAATAACAGTTGAAGTGCTGCTCGATTCAAACACTCTTTCCAAACATTTTGGAGTTCCTGTTTCAGGTAGCTTAAAAGGTGTAATTCCTCTCGAAAAACTTAAGACCGGAAAAGAAGCGAGCATTAATTTCAAAATTCCCGATGATGCGAGTGCAATCATTAAGGAAATTGCAAAGGCAGCGGGTAAAGAAAATGATATCACAGCAGTAATATCTGTTCAAGAAGAGGCAAAAAACGGAATTAAAACATCTGTCGTATTGGAGTCAGTGTCACTAAAAAAAATTAAAGAAGTAACAAATGCAGCAATAAGTTATGCGGGAACGGCTGTTGAGATTGCCCTTGGACTCGTGGGAATTATGGCAATGTGGCTTGGAATAATGAAGATTGCCGAAGCTGCAGGAGTTATTAACTACATCGCTATTGCAATGAAACCAATCACAAAACGACTCTTCCCTGATGTTCCACACGACCATCCTGCAATTGGGTCAATTATAATGAATGTCTCTGCTAATTTTCTCGGACTTTCAAATGCTGCCACGCCTTTTGGTTTGAAAGCCATGGAAGAATTGGATAAATTAAATCCTGAAAAAGGTACTGCAACCAATGCAATGTGCACCTTTCTCGCAATCAACACTGCGGGAATGACACTAATTCCTGCTACTGCTATTGCGGTGAGAGCCGCGGCAGGTTCAACCCAGCCGGCAGTAATAATTGGTACCTCGATATTCGCTTCAGCTTGTGCAACCACTGCCGGACTTATTGCAGTAAAAACTCTCGAAAAATTTTCTGCCGATAAAAAAGAGGGGCTAAACTTTCTAAAACAAGTAGCAAAAAAGGCAATTCTTATTTTGCCAATTTTAGCTGTGATAATTTATCTCTTCACTTCTAATATTATTTCACTCCCCGATACCGGCATCGACACTTCACTTCTTAAGGGGATAATCGATGCATTTTCCGCCCTTGCTATTCCTTTGATCATTTTTGCTTTTGTGCTTATCGGAATGTTCAAAAAAGTTAAAGTGTATGAAACTTTTATTGAGGGAGCAAAAGACGGTTTTAATGTCGCACTTAAAATCATTCCGTACCTTGTAGCTATGCTGGTGGCAATCGGAATTTTCAGAGCGAGTGGTGGGATGGATTTACTCGTTTGGAGCTTATCACCCCTTACAAATCTTGTTGGAATGCCCGCCGAAGCCCTCCCAATGGCACTTATGAGACCTCTTTCCGGAAGTGGGTCTATTGCCATTATGACTGAGATAATAAAGACTCACGGTCCTGATTCACTGCTTGGGCTTATGGTTTCAACATTCTTTGGCAGTACCGAAACTACATTCTATGTGCTCGCCGTCTATTTTGGGGCTGTTAATGTTAAAAGAACAAGACACGCTCTTCCTGCCGGGCTTATTGCCGATGTAACTGGACTATTGATGGCTGTGTTTATAGTTAGACTTCTGTTTGGTTGATTAGTAATCAAAAAAAAAGAGGCTGCCCCGAGAGAGAGAGCCTCTTTTCATTTTAAAGAGTACGATTTTATTTGACGATTTTGAATTCGACTCTTCTGTTGAGAGCACGACCTTCTTTAGTATTGTTGTCAGCAACAGGATTTGAATCAGCAGCACCTTTGACGGTCATTCTGGCAGCATCCACTCCTTTTGATACCAAATAATCTTTCACATTTTGTGCGCGTTTTACTGAAAGCGGGTTATTCCCTTTCATGTCACCTTTGTTGTCTGTGTGTCCGATTATCTCAACATTTACTTTTTTGTTCCAGAGAAGTTGAGCTGCATTCTGAGCAAGAATTGAGAAATTTTCTGATTTAATTTCAGCAGAGCCGGAATCAAAATTGATACCTACCAAAGCGATCTCATGATCAATTGCATCAGGTTTGTTAGGTTCAGGTTTGTTCTTTTTGATCATATCTTCGATTTTCTTGTAATCGATTTCAGGAGCCGGTGGAGGTGTAACCTTTGCGTCGTTGATCATTTTTTCGATTTTCTTGTAATCGATTTCGTTTGTGACACCTTTTGGTAAATCACAGATTTTTGTCTCTTTACCTCTTGAGAAGTAGTAATTTATTCCAAGATCAAGCGATGTGTAGCTGTCTAAAGTTCCACCAAAAAGACCACCATTTGGTCCCATCAAACCATCAAATTTGTCAGTTGACATTGTATTATGACCAAGTTCGAGGAAAGTGGAGAAATCTTTGGAAATAGGGAGACTCACTCCGAGGTTTATTGTCAAGGAAATCTCATTCACGCTGGTTTTGTTTGAGACAAAAGCAACCGGATCAGTAACTTTGTAGGCGGTTACTGCAAATCCTGCACCGCCATAGAATTTTAAAAATTTAGTACAAGGGTTGAATGTATAAAGATAATTCAGTCCAAATGTACCTGCTTCTGTGGAAGGACCGGTTACTACACCAAGAGGAGCACCCTTGGATGTGAACTTAAGATAGCTTACTTTTAATCTCAATGCGTTGTACTCATCAAACTCACGAGTGAGTGAAAGACCCGCACCGAGATCAAGATCTTCACTATAAGTATCACCAAACATTCTTGGGGTAATAACTGAGAGACCAACCGACCAGCTATTCTCATAAGTTTGTGCATAACCAAATGATGAAAGCATCAAGAGGATTATGATTGTAAATTTTTTCACGACAGCTCCTTGTATAAATTCTTGCTAAAATTTTGTGCAAAACATCCGAGTACGACTACTCGAAATTCTTTAATCAGTTCATAATTATTTAAATTCATAAACATTATCAAATATAATTGAAAAAACGCTTAAAAACAAATTATTTTTACATGAATAGACTAATTTTTGCCCCAAAAGGGCTCAAAAATGCACTTTTTAATATTCGATTGAAGTGCCGGGCTAAGAGAATAAAAAAAGGCTGCCCCTTTTGAGACAGCCTCTTTTGAATAAAAATAATAACAGAACTAATTCAATACTTTAAACTCGACTCTTCTATTCATTGCTCTGCCTTCAGCTGTTCCGTTATCGGCGACAGGGACTGATGAACCATAACCTTTAGCGGTAAGTCTTGAAGCTTCCACACCCTTTTCAATCAGATAGCTTCTGACTGATTCAGCTCTGTTTTGAGAGAGTACGGAATTTGTGGCTTCGTTTCCAACGGCATCAGTGTGTCCACCAATCTCGATAATGAGGCCGGGATTGGAGAGTAAAATCTGTGCAGCGTGGTTGAGAATCGGGTATGATTCCGGACGAAGTTTAGCTGAACTGAAATCGAAGTTGACTCCGTAAAGCACCCAGCTCTGAGTCTGATCTTTACCTGAGTATTGTTTGATGATATCTTCAATTTTGTTGTAATCGATAGGATCAGTCTGGTATTTTTTAACAATTTCTTCGATTTTAGCGTAATCAACGGGTTCGTACTTGGGATCGTTTTTACCCGGATCATCCTTTTTGGGATCGATGTCTTTATCTTTTTGATCCTTCAGACCAGAGTAGAAATCGGGCAGATCGGCTTTATCACCGCGTGAGAGATAAGCGTTAATTCCGATGGAAAATGTCATGTAACTGTCATACGGTCCACCAAGGAAACCACCAACAGGGGAGCTCATATTGATAAGTCCGTCGAGACGATCGTGTGAAACTGTCATATACCCAACTTCGGTGGTAATGGAGTAGCTCTCTGCAAAAAGTTTCCAGTCAGCACCAAGTATTAAATTGAAGCCATAATCAAATTGCCATTCACCATCTTTGATGGAGAGTGTGGTTGGTTTATTAACAGCATACGCATACGCACTACCACCCATACCGATGTATGGAGTGACTGGTTCATTTGGTAAAAATTTGTAGAGGACATCAATTTGTCCGTTCACCATATCTGTGCTCTGACCTGAGTTTGAACCGGGCATGTGGTTGTATGAAGGTTTAAATCTCATGGTAACATATTCGTTGAATTTTTTTGCAATTTCAAAGTAGCCACCATATCCAAACTCTTTGCCAAGTTCATCTGTACCGGCAAACCTGGGGTAGTTAAAACCAAATCCATATTTCCAGCTGTTTTTATAGACGGGGTATCGTTCAATTGCAGGGGCTGTTTTATCTTTTGGATCTGATCCGGCGAAGTATTTGCTTTTTGGTCCAAATCCAAAATTATAGAGCACACCAAGACCAAAATTCATATACGAATCTCTTCTGCCTCCGAGCATACCGCCCAGAAGTCCGTTTGTCCCGTCAAGTCTGTCATTAGTAACAGAATGGTATGAAATCTCAGCGTTTAAGTCCCAATTTTTAGCTATTAGGTCCTTGAAGACAAGCCCAAAACCGAGATCAGTCGAGTAGTCAATCACTCCTTCATCTTTTCCGTCAGTTGCATTTTTTATTTGCTGAAGGAATCCGGAGAAACCAAGTGTCAAATATGGCGTAACAGCATAGCCCGGTATGAAATAATAGTTAAGAGCAAACCCCGCACCAATCAAATCGGAAGTACTTTTTTTAGTAGATTGCGACTCGAGGTGGGAGTAAAAAGGCTTAAATCTTAATCCGGCGTGCTCAGACATATCAAATTGCAAGCTTAAGCCACCGCCATAGTTAAATTCCTTTCCACCAGCATCAGTTCCTATAAGTCTGGGGTAAGCTGCACCGAACCCAAAACGCCATTGGTCAGTATAAACCTGTCCGAAGGATTCGAAGGTTAGTGAAACAAGGATAACGGTAGAGAGTAAGAGTAGTTTTTTCATACCTGTTGCTTTCCTATTTTTAGCAATTGAACACTGCAATCTAAGAAAAATAAAATCACATACAAAGAAAATTAGATGAACAACCTGATTTTTTTTATTCTTAAGTCCAATTATTTAATAGAATTACTAAATTCACTTAAAAATTTAGATCAATTCAACCCCCTTATCCTCTTAAGTGTGAGGGTTTTGTTATTTCTCCATTTTTCAATATATTTGAGTTCTATTTTTCGGGGTGTAGCGCAGCCCGGTTAGCGCGCGTCGTTCGGGACGACGAGGTCGAGAGTTCAAATCCCTCCACCCCGACTATTAACAAGAAAAAGAAAATATGGCATCCAATCATTCATTCGATATAGTTTCAGAAGTGGATTTTCAGGAAGTTGACAACGCTGTCAATCAGGCATTGAAAGAAATAATTCAACGCTACGACCTGAAAGAATCGCACACTACAATTGAGTTATCCAAAAAAGACAAAAGCATCTCGATCCACACAAAGGATGATTATTCACTCAGCCAAAGTGTAGATATTCTTCAGACAAAATTTATTAGAAGAGGAATGTCGATAAAAGTTTTGAAGATGAACGATCCTGAACCGGCGGCATCAGGAACTTTAAGGCAGAGAATTGATTTGAGAAGTGGAATTTCAAAAGAAGATGCAAAAGAAATTACTAAACTGATAAAAGAGTCTAAACTCAAGGTTAATGCTCAAATTCAGGATGAACAAGTTAGAGTGACTGCTGCAAAAATTGATGATTTACAGGCAGTTCAACAGCTTGTGAAGGAAAAAGACTTCCCGTTCCCTGTTCAGTTTGTAAATTACAAATAATACCCGGCTAACTCGCCTTATCTTCTCCCACTGAAGAAATTATCTGATTTTTCAAGTTTAAGGTCCTGCAATTGCGGGGCTTTAACCTTGATTTCAAACCTGTAACCTGTGTAAGTACCCACAGGATTCCATACAAAATTCATTATCCAGCAATGGAGATCTCTGCTGACAACTATTTGAGGTGCAGCAAATTCTTTATTCTCAAAGTCGTAGCTTCCCCCCATTGAGAATTTCCAATACTTGGTCAGATTAAAGTTAAGATCAGCTCTAAGAGTGGTATATTTTAATATTTGGACCGGAGTAACTCTATTTTCGTTATAGTTAAATGACAAGTTCAGCGACCATGGAATAGAAAAATCAGGATCAACATCCGCATACAGCCCTTGATAATTCCTGTTCTGATAATAAATCTTTTGCTCGACATTTACAGAATCCTTTTTAGCATTAGATTCCGTCCGTTCACCCGTTAGAGTTGCAGATGCAGAAAAATTAAAATTACGCAATTGAAGCAAACCCAGACCCTCTGCAATCAAGAACTTATTTATCTCTCTTCCGTTTTCATCCCAAACATAGGGGCTAAACACCGCGGAGCCGGAGAGACTGAGAAAATCGAGAACCTGTGTTCTATAATCGAGGAATAAATTTGACAGTTTAAGGGAATCGGCGGCGAAGTTGTATGAAATGCCTCCGTTAAGATTCAAAAGTTGAATTTTTTTCTCTTTTGAAGTGGTGTCCGTCAAATCAGGTTTCGTTTTGATCTCAAAAATATTCGAGATGCCCAGCCGCATACTTTGCTGTTCACCCATTGAGGCACCACCAAAAATTTCCCGTTCATATTTGTTATACTTAACTGATTTGCCCGAGGCATCGACATAAGAGCCATAATATCCCCAGCCGTCACCCGAGAAGTCAGGTTGGAAATCGTAGCTTAAAGTCGGGATAAAGGTATGTCTCAATGAAGAGACTCCCAGGGTATTAATCGGGAAAATTCCATAAAGTTTTGTTGTGGCAGAAACTCCGAGTCTAAAGGTTCTGACAAATCCAAACTTATCAACATCGGAGGTGATAATTGAGTCTTTTAGAGCATTTGATGACATCAAAGAATAGTTATATGAGTTCATCATATTAGAACTGCTGCCAAAAGGGACATAAATAGAAGTTCGATCAATTTGTTTACTGTACCATAACTCCTGATAGCTCACATTAGGAGTGACATTAATATAGCCAATTTTTGGTGAGAGGGAGAAGTTCAGGCTGTGTCTTGCTCCGCCTCTTACATCGAGTTCGCCTGAAATATTTTTGCGATTATTCTGAAATTGACCTGTATAGCTTATACCGAGTTTCTCGTACCAGACTTCATCATTTTTTATTTCATCGCTACGAAACGGATAAAAAACTGATTTGGAAAATGAGATGTTGGGCAACACTTCGGTAATATTTCCATTTTGGAGGTCTTGTTCTCTGCTGTAGTTAATGCTTAAACCGGCACCAAATTCTTCAAAATTTTTGAAATAGGAGATGTTGGAATAGATATTGTTCCTTAGCAGGTCGTTGTAATTGGAGCTGTTTTGCTTGATATAATTACTTGAGAGAAACTCGATATTGGCATCAATTCGAGAATCAGGTGTGAGGGGTTGGTTATGGACAAGACGCAACCGCCAATTCTTTTCATCAGTTCTATCAGGATCGGATGATTCCCCTTGATTCAAATTTGAATATCCGGCTTCAAGAAACCCTGTAAAATCGTATCTTTTCACATATCGGAAACTTCCGTTTAATCCCCATCCCCCGCGAGTATAATAATCGCCGGTTACTGTGAGATCGAGGTAGTCGTTAATTGCCCAATAGTAGCCAAATCGTGAGAGATATCGCCCGTAACCCGTACGGTTACCGAACGCCGGAGTTAACAACCCTGAGCGTCTTCCCTTCTGAAGTGGAATCACTGCAAAAGGTAATGGTACAGGAAACGGAACACCACCAAAAGTGAGCCAAATCCATTTACCAATTAACTGATCATCGGGAATCACCTTCATTTCGGTGCATTTAAACCCGTAATGTGGCGGATTATGTTCACAAGTGGTGTAAAAACCTCCTTCAACAAAGTAGTTTTTTTCATCCATTTTTTTGATTTTTACACCGGAGTAAGAGGCTTCCTGATTGGTAGTTGAGGCAAAAGTTATATAACCTCGTTTGGTTTTGAAGTTATACTTCATCACCTCACCGTTATATTTTTCCTTTCCGTCAATCAATTCCGGACGCTGTTTTACGATCTGGTAACCGGCACTATCAACGAAACTACCGTACGCATCTACATTTGAGGATTCAAAATAAACGATGATTCTACCACTTTTAAGCTCGGTAGTGCGATACTTTATCAACCCTTTATTATAAATCTCCATCCTTTTCTTCTTCGTAAAAAATAGAATTGAATCGGTGGCAGATGCATAAATCAGGGTATCGATATCACTTTTTCGCACAGAATCTTGTTTGGTAAGTGTATCGAGTGGTGCCGGGATTGAATCTTTAATCAGCGGAACACTATCCCTAAGACCAGGTAATTGTAAACCAACACTTCCGAATAACGGAAATACTGCCAGAATACCGAGAAGAATTAGAGATAGTGAAAACTGCTTCATGAAATTTAATTAAGCTCCCGAACCGGCACTTATTTTTTGAATCGATTCCTCGATTTTATTTACGATCATATCGGCAACTCTTAAAGCTTTTAGGCCATCTTCACCAGAGACAACCGGGGTGGTTCTATTGATAACCGCATCGATAAACAGCTTAAGTTCATACTCGAGAGCATTAACTTTAGGAGCTTCCGCCTGTTCATAGACTACACTTTTGGCATTTTCGCCGATGCCTATTAATCCAAAAGAAAATGCTGTGCCCGAAGATTCATTCGGAGCAACAAGTCTGTAAATTTCGGTTGTTCCTGTGATAAAATCGAGCGTAATATAGTTATCTCTCTGGAACAGTCGCATCTTTCTCATTCTTTTTTGGGAAATACGGCTTGCAGTAACAACAGCCACAGCACCGTTTGCAAACTCAATCCTGCAATTTGCGATATCAGTAGTGGGTGACACCACCGCTATTCCGCTCGCATCAACCTTTACAACTTCGCTTTTCACAAGACTAAGAATTATATCGATGTCGTGGATCATGAGGTCGAGAACAACTGCAACATCGGTACCTCTTGGATTAAATTGAGCCAACCTGTCGGTTTGAATGAATTTTGGTTCGAGATTATATTTATCAATAGCAAGAATTGCAGGATTAAATCGTTCGATGTGACCAACTTGAATCAGCTTCCCTTTTTCTGTGGCAAGGGCAACTAATTTTTCTGCTTCTTCGATTGTTGCAGTTACAGGTTTTTCTATGAATACATCGAGACCATGTTCGAGGCAAAATTTTGCCACGGCGTAGTGGGCAGTTGTGGTAACAGCGATTGAGGCTGCCTCACACTGCTGCACCAATTCCTCAAGTGTGTTAAACACCGTGATGCCATATTCATTTGCACATGAAGCTGCTTTTTCAGGCGAGGAATCATAAACTCCCAGCAGTTCTGCCGATTCAATGTTCTTTAACATTTTAACATGAAGGCTACCAAGGTGACCTGTACCTATAACTCCGGTTTTAATCTTTTTCATCGAATTTCAAACTTGATTTTTATAAGGAAAGAATTGTGTGGGAAAATGAGGGCATGGTCAGAACGGGGAACCGTAACCATACCCTTCAAATTTTGGAAATGTTGAAGTCACTTCTTCCGAAATTATCGAAGTGGCAATTGGGTAGCCTCTCCAATTTAGATTCCTGATCAGCGAAATGAGCAAAAGTTTTTACTGCTCTTGAATCTCTGCACATTTAATGGAAGTGTAAGGGATAAAAATCCTTACTGTCTCGCCATTTTCTCTCTCGTTTTTAAGCAGCAAACCATCTTCATATGTATCTTCAAGCTTCCCCATTTTAAAGACAATCTCATAAACGGGGGTGTTAGAGAAAGAATCTGTTACCAGTCCGTAATTTTCGAACATGGTGACATGTACTGATTTTCCTTTGAATTGAGACCAATCGAATTTCATAAACTTATCTGACTCCTAATTGAGCATAAACTTTTTTTAGAATAACTGTTAAATATAATAAATAGATACTTACACAGCAAAAAATGAGTGAAACAATCTCTCTAATTTAGTGGATAAATTTCACTTTTTGTTGATAGTTTGATCATCAAGCCATCTTAGCATCGTATTTATTGCAATAAATTTTGATTTTTTTGGTTTTACCTTCACATTCTCATCATATAATCTTGCCAGTTCAGCACCGATTATGAACACCATATTAGTGTAATATATCCAAAATGCAATCACTATAAGAAGTGAGTAAGTGCCATAAATCTGACCAAAAGAAGCAATATTATCGATGTAGTAACCAAACGCAAATTTAGCGAGTATCCAAAGTCCGGCGGCTGTCATAGCCCCCACAAACAGAGATACCTTTCTTATTTTTTTTGAAGGGACAATTCTGTAGAAAAAATAAAAAAGGATAAAAATTGATAAAAATGAAACGGCAACTGTGAATGTGTCTTTAAGGAGAACCGAGTCAAGCAGTCCCAGAAACGGCATCTCCAAAGCAACCCTTTGAAGCACCATTAAAGCCGGTAAAACGAGAAAGATTGCAAAAAAGAGGACTATCAATATAAGAATGAGGAGAAAATCGAACAACTTCGAAATAATGATATTTTTCTGTTCAGGCACATCAAAGACATTGTGAAGAACAGTCCTGATGCTCGAGAAGAAGCCGGAAGCTGCGAACAACAATGCACTAAAACCGATTATTCCCGCTACATTTTTGTATTCAACAAGCTCTTCAATTCTCCCCCCGATCATTGTTTTGGCAAATTCTGCATAGCTCTGGTAAGGAATCAGAGCATCGATAAATGTATTTATTCTCCCTACAAATTCCACAGAAGTAAGGAAGTTCCCGAGGATAAAGAACATTATAAGCGTTATTGGAATGATACACAAAAAGAGGGAAAACGCGAGAGCTCCCGAAAAGAGAAACACATGGTGTTGATCGAACCTTTCGATGAATCTTAATATCCAATGTACATAGACATTATAAATTGAAGTAACCAATTTAAATGTTGATTGTTTTTTGAACATATCAGGTTCAAAAACAAAAACACCATCAAAAATCAGGACAAAAGTCTTAAAAAATGGCTTAACTGTTTCGTGCCATAATGTCCGGAATAGCTTCATAATATCTTTCTTTTAACTCGAAGGTGTCGAATTCCATGTCGTTAATTTTTAATTTACTTCCGCCGGTTTTCCCTATAACTTTAACCGGTACTCCTGATTCAGCGGCACTCGCATCAAACTTTGGAAGATTTTCCGGTGAAATTGAGAAAAGGATTCTTGCCTGGGATTCAGAGAATAGTGCAAAATCTTCTCTTGACCCTTCTACTCTGACTTCAGCACCGATGAGGTTTTCTTCATCAGCTATGCAAGATTCAATTATTGTGATTGCCACACCCCCTTCAGAAACATCATGGGCTGAGTTGATTATCCCATCACGAATCGCTTTCAGAGTTAAATCGTGCAGTCTTTTTTCTTTAGCAAGATCGCACACAGGTGGCAACCCTTTAACGAGTCCATGCACAACTTTTAGATATTCAGAGCCGCCAAGCTCCTCTGCGTCTTCACCGGCAATCACAATAAGGTCGCCTTCATTTTTGAAGTGCATCCCTGTAATATGGTTCAGGTCTTCAATTAAACCCAGCATCCCGATAACCGGCGTTGGATAAACAGCAGAGACCGGGGATTCGTTGTAAAAAGAGACATTTCCACCTGTAACAGGAGTGTCAAAAAATCTACACGCTTCTCCCATACCTGCTACAGCCTCTTTAAATTGCCAATAAATTTCCGGTTTATACGGGTTTCCGAAGTTAAGACAATTTGTAATAGCGAGCGGAATTGCACCAGTGCAGACTACATTTCGAGCAGCCTCAGCGACAGCAAGTTTACCACCTTCATTGGGATTTAAATATACAAACCGGGAGTTACAATCTGTTTTAACCGAGATAGCCTTGTTTGTATCTTTTAAGTAAATCACTGCAGCATCACCTGAACCGGGTCCTTTAACAGTGTTGGTTCTTACCATACTGTCATATTGCCTGTAAACCCATTTTTTTGATGCGACAACAGGAGAGGATAAAACTTTAAGAACAGCGTCCCGTAAATTTTGTGGTGGAATTAATTCTGATTTCTCAAATTTTGAGGTTTCATCCAGATATGCAGGCTTTTGAGTTTCTCTGTCGTATTGTGGGGCACCACCTCCCAAAACGAGGTCATGCGGATCGACATCGGCTTTAAGTTCACCCTGGTAGAAGATTTTAACTCTTCTTTCTTCAGTAACTTCACCGATCGTTTCACAATGGAGATCCCATTTTTCAAAAACTTCTTTTACTTCCTTTTCAAATTCTTTTTTAGCAACAACGAGCATTCTCTCCTGACTTTCAGAGAGCATTATCTCATAAGCAGTCATTCCTGTTTCACGAAGTGGTACTTTTGAAAGATCGATTGTCATACCGTGGTTCCCTTTCCCACTCATCTCGGTGGTTGAACACGAAATTCCGGCGGCACCCATATCCTGGATACCAACAATATAACCTTTTCTGATCACTTCGAGACTTGCCTCGAGCAATAATTTTTCTGTAAATGGATCGCCGACCTGTACAGATGGTCGTTTAGCTTCACTTTTTTCAGAAATTTCCTCAGATGCAAATGTAGCACCGTGAATGCCATCTCTCCCTGTTGATGAGCCAACAATAATTACAGGATTACCGACCCCTTCAGCAGTTGCAGATGCTGTCATCCCGTGTTTTACTATCCCGACCGCCATCGCATTCACAAGTGGATTGCCGTGATAACATTCATCAAAATAGACTTCACCGGCGACAGTGGGAACACCAAAACAATTTCCATAGTCTGCTATCCCTTCTACCACACCATTAAATAAGAATCTCGTTCTGTCATCGTCCAAAGAACCAAACCTGAGTGAATTTAATGCTGCTATGGGTCTTGCTCCCATTGTAAAAATATCTCTTAAAATTCCGCCGACACCTGTGGCAGCACCTTGATAAGGCTCAACCGCAGAGGGATGATTATGACTTTCAATTTTGAACGCAATTGCATAACCGTCGCCGATATCCACGAGTCCGGCATTCTCTTCCCCGGCACCCACGAGAAGTCGCCCACCACTTCTTGGCAAAGTTTTGAGGAGCTTAATGGAGTTTTTATAACTGCAATGTTCACTCCACATGACACTAAAAATTCCGAGTTCAGTAAAAGAGGGTTTTCTACCCAAACGATCGCAGATATCTGCAAACTCTTCCTGCGTAAGACCATGTTCAAGTGCCAGTTCAAGCGTTACTTCGGGTTCTTTCATTCATCGATTCCGTTGGTGTATAAATAATTTTCGGTGTATGTATTCAGCCGAGAAATTTTTGCCAGATATCGTAAAGTTGATAAGTAGCGTAAATGTCTCTGCCACAATATTCTGCAATTTCTTTTATTTTCCCCTCATGGTACATATTTTTTACTTCGGAACCGGAGACATCTTTCGACTTTGGTGTTTTAATTCCAAAACTGTGGCAGTAAAAATCGAGATTAAATTTGCGAAATCCGCCATAAAAAGAGAGTTGTTCCAATAAATCGAGGTGAAGTTTGCTATCAAATCTGTTTCCCATCAGGTTTTTGGATGGTTTTACTCCAAGAAGGGCAGATCTTAACATGAGGAAAGGGACATCAAATCCCCTGCCGTTAAAAGAGATTAATTGATCAACTTTTGAGACAAATTCCCAAAACTTTATCAATATTTCCTTTTCAGGTAAACCTTTGTAGCTAAATCCGGTTTCTTCGGATTGCCAAACTTCTTCAGTCTCATTTTCGTAAAAGACATATCCCTTTTGCTGCTCAACATAGTACATCCCAATAACAACCACTTTGGAAGTGAATGGGTATAATGCTGTCCAATCTTTTAATTCAGCCTGTTTTTTCTCTTTTTCTTCAGGAGTTTTTTCTTTTTCAGCGTCTCTAAGCAGATATTCCTGCTGGCTTGGTGAGAAAGTTTCCCAGGGAAGTGCAACCGTCTCGATGTCGAATACTATTCGTTTCATCCTTTTTTACTCCTGTCAAAACTTCTTTTTTCAAATAATTCCACTTTTTTCAGAAATTCATCGCTAAGGGGGAAAGATTTCCCGGTTTTTTGATCTACTTGTGCCACGACGCCGGCACCATCCACCACTTCTTTGCCTGAAGTCGTGTTGATTATTATGTGTTCAAATCCATAGGAAGTGTTGCCGATATATGAAATACGGGTATAAATCTCGAGTTCATCTTCAAATCGTGAGTGACTTCGGTAATTTATCTCATTTCTGACCATGAAAAAGTCATAACCATCGGAGAACAGCCCTTTTTCCGGAATCAAACCAGCCTCTTTTAGATACTCGAGGCGAGATTGTTCAAAAAAGGAGATATACACAGCATTGTTACATACACCAAGCATATCCACCTCGTGGAATCTGACTCGTAACCGAGTGACATGATAAAATTTATTCCCGTTAAATTCAAACATGGTTAAAATCTCCAAAGAATATTAAGAGCATCTGTGATATCGCTTTTGTCAACATCCATGTGGGTTATGGCTCTTACCGTACCGACAGGACCGGGGAGAAAACGAAGTCCTTCCGCCTCGCACTCTGCCATAAGTGTTTGGGGGGATTTGGTTTTATGTTTGAAAATGAGAATGTTAGTCTCAACAGCAGAAGAATCAATCTCATATTGAGGCATATTCTCTAATTCCTGAGCCATAAATTTTGCGTTAATATGATCTTCCTCGAGCCTCGAAATATTATTCTTCAAGGCATAGAGGCCAGCTGCGGCTAAAATACCAACCTGCCGGGCACCACCACCCCAGGCTTTTCTGAACCTAAAAGCTTCTTTAATAAATTCTTTGCTGCCCGCAATAACAGATCCGGTTGGTGCACCCAACCCTTTCGAGAGGCAGCATGAGACTGAGTCGAACTGCGAAGTAATCTCGCCCGGTTCAACACCCAGTTTAACAGCGGCATTCCATACTCTTGCTCCATCCAGGTGAAACTTGAAGCCGTTCCCTTTTACAAATTTTTGAAGATTTTTAATAGTCTCGAGAGGATAAACCTTCCCCATTCTCCTGTTATGCGTGTTTTCCAAAGCTACCACTTTAGTTCGGGGCATGTAATATGCTTCAATTGGTCTAATTGCCGGAGCAACAAGCTCGGGAGTCATAATTCCGTCTTTTGTAAAAATCGGAAATAACTGTATTCCACTTAAAACAGCCGGTGATCCGGATTCATAATAAAAAATGTGCGATTCCGCATCACAAATCACTTCATCGTGGGGTTGTGTGTGGGTTTTTAGACACAACTGATTCCCCATAACCCCACTAAATACGAAAAGAGCGGCTTCAAATCCGAGGAGTTGTGCGGCATATTCCTGAAATTCATTTACGGTAGGGTCTTCATGAAAGACATCATCCCCAACTTCAGCTTCATACATCGCCTTCCTCATTTCGGGGGATGGTTTAGTGACGGTATCACTTCTTAAATCAATTATTTTCAAAACAAATCCAAATTCTTCGTTAATTCGTTCTCAAAAATACCACTTTTTTTTGTTTGACTTGTAATCAATGAGAGTTTTATACCGTGTAAATTATCGATTCATTTTGCTCTGCGTCACGAATATTTTTCCATTCAAAATAATTTTTATCCTTTCATGGAATTATTTTGCATAGTGACTGGTTTTTAAATTATATTTGCATTGTACATAGTACACATTTTTGGACGGGTGTACAATTTATCACCCAACACGATTAAACTTTACATAGACAAACAGCGTCTAATCAACTAATAAGGCGATATATAGCTTAGATTTACTTTGGCACAATATTTGTAGCGTTATCACTGAACAGAAGTGAACGAAACAAACATCAGAGGTTTTATTATGAAAAGATTTTTTACAATTATAGTTTTAGCCACACTTTTAGTGGTTGCAGGTCTGCCCTCGATGAAGGGAGACACGAAAGCATCGGTTCCAAAAGGAAATGGAGATAACCCACGAAATTTTGTACTTGAACAAAATTATCCGAATCCTTTTAATCCGGAAACAACCATCAGTTATCATCTCCCAAATGCGGGTCAGGTAAGGCTTTCAGTTTACAATCTTCTTGGAGTTGAAGTTGCCATTCTGGTTGATGAATTTCAATCAACAGGAACATACAACATCAGGTTTAATGCAGCATCCCTTCAATCAGGAGTTTATCTCTACAAATTGAAAATGGGAAATACAACACTAACAAGAAAAATGACATACCTGAAATAGTCTTAAATCCCTCTGATGCCAAAAATTTTAAGGCTGCCTGAATATCAGGCAGCCTCTTTTTTTGTTTCATAGTCCAATAACAGACTTCGCTTAGATATCCATCTTTACCATAAAGAAAAAATTTCGTGGTTCCCTCGGACCGTAAACAAAACCAGGATCCTTCATAAATCCAATTCCAATGTTTTCCTGAAATGTATCGGTCAAATTTTTAACACCCAAAGAGAGTTCCGTTTTCATATCGCGAAAAAAATTAAACTGAAACGAAAGTGCGAAATCGAATTCAAGGAAATCTCTGCTGTCTATTAATTCATATCCGGTAGTGACTCCTGCCTCTTCAAAGATTGCACGAGGAATTTGTAAACATCCTGTATATCTGGCAGAGGTGAATAATAGTAAATTTTCAGTAATATTAAGTGAAAGATTCAAATCACCAAAAATGTCACTCGTACAATCCCTCGAGTTAAAATTTTCAACATCTTCTTTGCGTGGATTGGAGTTTAGAGTAAAAGAGGACTGTACTGAAAAGCCTGAAAAAGGTTTCACATTTAGAGCGAATGTAAGACCTGAAGCGGTCGCATCTTCAGAGTTAACTCTCTCCCAATATTCAAATCTACCAGAAGTAAAACCATAGTTGTCGACAAATCCACTATATTGATTCGTATATGAACCTGATATGCACAACTGTACAGGGGTCTCACCCATAAAATTTGTCAATTCAATCCCCAGCGAGAAAGTAGAGCTTGATTCTGCCTTGAGCCCTTCCTTATTCCTGAGTACTCTTTGAGTTCCACCCGGACCGCTTAATAATCTTACTTCATCAAATACGCGGGGTGTTCTTACACTTGTTATGTAGTCAGCCTTTAGTTTAATAACTTCTGATAATTTATACATTACTGTGATGTAAGAACTGACGAGCCAATTCTCGAGCGAAGAGTGTCGGTCAAATCGTACCATCGCAGAAATTTTCAAATCATCATTGTCACCTGATACCAGACTCTCTTGAAGAAAAAGACCAAGATTAGTAAATTTTTGGTTAAAATGATAATCCGTGGAAGCAACACTTTTGTCTTCTACAATATCTTCATCATATTGAACTCCTGCGGTTGTAGTAAGTTTGTTGGTCACCCAATGAAACTTCACACCTCCACTATTAAACATTACTTCAGTGAATCCATAACAGGTTAATGCATCAATTCGTGCTGCAGGAGAATCCTCAAGAAGGCCTCCATAAAACGAGTTGTTTTTTTGCTTGGAGAATGAATAGCTTCCCGTCAAACCAATCGAGGAGTTAAATGCGTGAACAATTCGTAGTCTGCCGCCGAATTTATTTTTATTTGTCCACTCTGATAATTTTGATTCATGAACAAAAATATCGTGCATTGAGCCCGCTCGTTCTTCATCGACCATCTTGTACAATGAGATTTGGAATTCCGATCTGTTTGATGGTTTGAAGAATCCATTTACGCAGATTGATTCACTCGAAATAGCAGAAATTTCACTAAATCCATCCTGGTTCCTGTCGTAAAAAGGTCTTTCACGAGTTGAACCAAATATAAAAACTCCGGCATCTCCGACATCAGTTACGAGTTCAGCCGACGCCGAAATTAACCGATCGAAACGATCTCCAAGACCGCGATTTAAATAGACCAGCCTCGAATTGTTTGACACAGGTACATTAGTAATCATATTAAATGTAGTGACGGAGTTGACCTCTTCATCCCGACCCTCAGCTTCTAAAAAATCAATTTGTTGAAGAAGATTTTCGGGGATGTGACAATGCCCGTAGATGCCACCGAGCAGACCACTCCCGGGCTCTTCATTAAAAGTATGCCGGGACAATCCATTTTGAATACCGGCTTTAGGTATATCAGAATTAGTGCTGTCACCAGGAGAATTACAGTAGTTGTTGTTGCATAAAAGCACGGAGTTTATCGCCAGCACAATAAAGAATGTATATTTAATCAGTTTCATATCGTTTGCCATAATTATAATTAATCCTTATTTAAACTTAATCTAAATAAAAATAATGGCAAAATTAAATTATCATTTTTATTATTTAAGGTTTCCTTTTGAAGTGAGAATCATCACACTGACAAATTTGAAATAAAGTTTGAGGTTGGATGTTATAAAAATTTGTTGTTCATGTCCGTGGCGTTTATTAAGTTTTTCCTCCGACTGATTTTTTTTAGTCGAAGCCTTTTTTCACTAATCATGCAGGAAAAAATGAAGAGGCTACTACCTTTCTTGCTATTTGTGGGACTTATTTCAGTCTCAATATTTGCCGGTTGGTTACTCAATGAATTTGAGCTTAACATTGTAGGTAAATACCTCGGAATTCCGGGGTCAATCCTTCTAATCGCCTCTTTAATCTACAGTATTTCAAAAAAAGATATCAATTCTGCAGGTAAGTCACGCTCTGTTATCAAGGTACACGAAATTCTCGGCGCACTTGGCAGTATGATGATTATCGCCCATGCAGGATTGGATCTTAATGCCATAATTCCTTCGGCAGCACTTTTTACTTTAGTATTGGTTATTGCCACCGGTTTTACCATGAATTCCATTTTAATGGATGTTCGGAACAGACTGCTGGAAACTGAAATATCGTTTAAACAGCAAGGACTGCGACAAAGAGAGATTCAAAGGGAAATGAATATGGTAGCGGTTGAGAATGACAGAATAAAAAAGTGGAGTACCATACATTCGGCATTTTCCGCCATTTTAATGGCACTGATTTTGCTCCATGTAATTAGTACACTTTTGATGTGGGGGTGGGATTGAAATTTACGATCTACTTTGTAGTTACACTTCTGGTCGGAATTGTAGCAATCATCATTTCGCCTTACTTTACAGTCAACCCTGGTGTAATGAGCCACGGGCATGACTATATTCAGAACAGTTGCACTAAGTGCCACTCAATTCCGGGAGGTGCCAATTCAAACAAATGCCTCGACTGCCACAATCGCGAAAAAATTGGATTAGAAGCAGTGAATAAAGCCACCGACTTTAAACCCAACCAACTCACAAACAGGCTTCACACCCATATCTATGAATTTAATTGTGGTATGTGCCACAAAGAACATACGGGTGATTCAAGAGCAAACGCAGAAAAGATTTTCACTCATACCCTTATTGGTGCCGGAACACTGGTAAGATGCACAGAGTGTCATGACTTTCAAAAGCCCGGTGACGAGCTTCATCTTTCGGTACCAAACGACTGCAATACCTGCCATGATTCGGAAAGTTGGAAAAAAGGGAAATTCAACCATGAGATGCTGGCTGACCAAAAATCGAAGTGTTTATGGTGCCATGCAAAAGTGAAACCTGATGACCAGATGCACAAGTCGTTCAAAAGTGAAAATGCCTGCGAAAGATGCCATACAACTGAATCATGGAAACCCACAACATTTAAGCATGATCAGTATTTTACTTTCGACAATAACCATCCAAATTCTTGTCTTAACTGCCACATCGCTGATGACAATTACAAAACCTATTCTTGCTACAACTGTCATGATGCCCATGTTGAAGAGGCAATAGTAAAACGCCACAAAGATTTGGGGATTGTTTTCTACAAAAGTTGCGTGAAGTGCCATCGCTCGGGGGATAACTACTATTCGGATAAAAACAAGCTTAGAAAACGGGAACGAGATGTATGGAAAGAAGAGATGAAATGGGCTGAATAGTGGTGGGTAATATACTCTAAACACAGTTGCAAATTTCATAAATGAACCGCCAATCCTTTGATATTAGCATTTATATCCGTAATTTTATATGATACATATTCGTATAAAAGGTTTTAGAAATGCGACTTCATTATTTTATATTTTTTATTTCACTTTTAATCACTTCTGCCTTTTCACAAAACTTCACAGGCAAAAAATTCGCTCTCGATCCTGGTCATGGCAGTCCAAGATCAGCTACATGCGAACCGGAAACCAAACGATTTGAAGCTTATGTAAATCACATCGTAATGCCTTATCTTAAAGGGTATTTACAGAGAGATGGTGCTACAGTTTTTTCGACCAGAGGTGATTATGATTCACTCGGTGCATGTATTACTCTTTCGGAGCGAGAAGCTGTTGCAAATAACAACAATGTTGACTTTTTCCATTCCATTCATCACAATGCTTTCCAGGGTACGAGTAATTATTCACTCGTTCTGTTTGAACAACTAAACAATTCACTTTGCCCAAATGGAAACCCTCAGTGGCCCGGAACAGCAGACAGCATGTCGGTTTATATGGCTGCTGAACTTTTTGCAGGACTTCAAACCACGGTTGGATATCCTCGTGGTGATTATTGCTTTCTTGGGTACAATTTGGGAGTACTGAACGACCTGGCGATGCCCGGAGTTCTTAGTGAAGGATCATTCTTCGATTTCCCGGCTGAAGCAGCCCGTTTAGCTAATATTGATTATTTAAAAACCGAGGCTGAGTCACAATACCTCGCATATTTGAAATATTTTAAGAAGCCACTCCCCTCACATGGCTCACTTGTTGGTATCGTTAGTAATTTAACCACAGGAAATCCCGTTAAAGGGGTAAGGGTTGTACTCACCTCATTGAATAAAACATATCTTGTTGACTCCCTTGGTAATGGATTTTACCGATTCGACTCCCTTGCTCCCGGTACCTATCCAATTTCAGTCTATTCTAACTTAGATACAACAAATACGACTGTTACTGTGGTTGCCGGCAAAATCAACAAAAAAAACCTGTTGAGTGGAACTGCTGATGCTCCCCCAATCGTAAAATTGTTATCGGTTACTGCTTCCGAAGGAGCACTTAACTTAAGATGGGAACAACCAGCCGGGCTCGTGGATTCAATCATGATTTACCTTTCGGAGACAGGCTCCATTCCAACGGGTAACCCTCACAAAACAATTGAGGGAAATACCACCACTCATGTTTTAACAGGACTTACCCCTAACCAGACTTATTATGTCGCGTTAAAAGCTAAAAATCTTTTTGGAACAAGTCCGGCAATCTCAAAAGTTTATGGCGCCCTTACAACAGGAAGTGGCGATCAGGTATTATTGGTTGACGGATTCAATCGTTACGGTGGCTCCGGAAGCTGGCAGCAACCTTACCACAATTTCACTTCATATTATGGTGAGATTCTTGGAGAGTCTTTACTTAGGTTTTCTACAGTTTCTAACACAGCCATCACCTCTTCATCCCAAATTAAACCATTTAAGTATCTTTTTTGGCTTTTGGGGGATGAATCGACGATAGATGAAACTTTCTCGACGACCGAACAGACATTTGTAAAGGAATACCTTCAAAACGGCGGAAAACTCTTTGTAACAGGATCAGAAGTGGCGTGGGACCTCGACAGTCGCGGAACAGTAACCGACAAGGAATTTTTTAATCAGTTTCTGAAAGCTTCTTATGTGGCTGACAACCCAACTCCAAATACACCATCTGCATCCGGTATCCCTGGTACTTTCACTGATGGTTTATCTTTAACTTTTGGAGTTACATATCCTGAAGACTGGCCGGATGTGATCGCTCCGCTCAACGGCAGCACATCAATTCTAAGGTATAATTCGACTCAAAACGCGGCGATTGCTTTTGACGGGATGTTTCCCTCGGGTACAAACCCCGGTAAACTTGTCTTTGTGGCTTTTACAGTAGAAACCATCGGAGATGCTTCAAAAAGAAAGACCCTTGTGGATATGATTATGAGTTACTTTGGCGGTTTTGCATCGGTGGATGACCTTGCTGACGGGTTGCTTCCCGCTTCATTTTCGATGTCGGTACACCCAAACCCATTTAATCCGTCCACAAAATTGATTGTGAATCTTCCCGAAGAAGGTGTTTACAAAATAAAACTTTTTGATATTCTCGGCAGAGAATTGCAAACCATAGATGAAGGTTCATTAGTTAAAGGTTCACATTCTTACATGGTGGAGATGAATAATTTCCCATCAGGAACATATTTTATTCATGTTTCAGGTAATGATGTAAATTCAGTTCAAAAGATATTGTTACTTAAATAAGTCCGGAATTTAAAATGAAAAAAATATTATTTATAACTCTTATTTCAGCAACACTTTTGTTAGGGCAAGGAATATCGGTTACGATGAACCCGGTACTCTTGACTAATGGTGAGGCACTTTATTCTCTCGGAAAACTCTCACCTGACGGGAAATTTGCACTTCTTTCGGGTAAAGGTTACACCAAAATTGAATTACTCGAACTTCCATCTGGAAAGTCTAAGCTAATAACAGAAAACTCATCCGGTTCGGGATGGGGTATGAAATGGAACCGCGATAGCCAAAGATTCTTGTATAAAGTGAACAACAATGCGGACCAAAAATCCGTGACATTGTTCGAATATAAAGATGGTACCGGTTTAAGTCGTGTTGCAGATCTCGATCCAAAATCAAACAACCTTTTCTTTTACACACTAACAGGTGATGGTGTCACTACTGAAGGAACGGATGGCTCCATTCAGGTTTTACGCCCTTCGAGCACAAATAATGATGTAGCTTATTCCATAAATTCAGGTAGATTGACAGTGGTTGATCCGTCAGGTAAACTAAGAGCAGGTGCTGTAGAACAAGTTGGATTAAAAGAAAGAGTTCTTTTTGCGGAGTGGTCGCCATCAGGTAAAAAGCTTGCAGTTCATTCCGCAGGTAATGGTATTTTTGTTTTTGATCTTGAAACAGGGATGGAGTTTAACTTTCCAAAAAGTGAATATCCTTCATGGATAAACGATGAATACCTTGTTTTTATGCAGACAGAGGATGATGGTTACACTTTACTAAATAGTGAGATCATAGTTTCCCGATTCGACAGGAGTGAATCTTTGATTATAACAAAGGATTTTGCAAGACCAGCTCTCTTCCCTTCTGCGGCAAATGATGGCACCATTATTTTCACCGGAAGCGATAATAAGATATATGTAACCAAAGTCGAATTTTCTAATAACTAAAATGAACTATTTTTTGTATTTTTACATTAATAATTCCCGGTAATCATTTCAATCAAATGCGAGGCACAAGCAGTTAATGGGACCATCGAGAAATTTTAAGACTATCCCTGAACTTTTTAGAAATCTTGTCGATGACTATGGCAAAGACCCCTCAAAGGTTATGCTTAAGCACAAAGTTGGCAAAGAGTATGTTGATATAACATATCAGCAGGTTAAATCGGAGGTTGAACTCACAGCCCACGGCTTTCTCTCAATTGGTGTAAAAGAGGGCGATAAGGTAATTCTTCTCGCTGAGAACAGACCGGAATGGATGATGCTCGATTTTGCAATATTGGGAATTGGGGCGGTGGATGTGCCTCTTTATCCCTCACTCACGCCCGCTGATATCGGTTTCATTGTTAATAATTCTGAAGCAAAAGTTGTTGTAGTTTCGAATAAACTGCTTCTCTCCAAGTATCTTAAAGTGAAAGATCAGTGTCCTAATGTTGACAACATCATTGTAATAAATGAAAAAGATGCTGATGATTCGATAACAGGGTTGTACTCCCTTTCGAAGTTGCAAAAAATGGGTGAGGAGCACAGAAAATTCAGTCCCGGGATGTTTGAAGAACTCAACTCCCGCGTTAAAGAATATGATCTTTGTACCATTATCTACACTTCAGGTACTACAGGTGAACCAAAAGGTGTATTATTAACACATCACAATATCATTTCGAATGTTCTTTCTGTGCTTCAGGAAATTGCCGTCACCCCTAATGATCTGTTTTTATCATTCCTCCCGTTGTGCCACATTTTTGAAAGAATGGCAGGATTTTATCTTGCCCTAAGTGCAGGTAGCCAGGTTGCTTTTGCACAGAGTATAGAAACCGTGCCTCAAAATATGGTTGAAGTGCAACCGACTCTAATGACCGCAGTTCCGCGGCTTTTTGAGAGGTTCCACGCCCGTGTTATGAAAACAGTTGAAAGTGGTTCTGAAAAGAAGCAACAAATCTTCCATTGGGGTTTACAAATTGGCAAAGATTATGTCAAAGCGAAAAAAGCCGGAAAGATTCCTGTCGCACTCAAGTTAAAACACAAAGCGGCAGATACACTCGTTCTTAAAAAAATCAGAGAGAGAACAGGTGGCAGATTGCGATTTTTCGTTTCCGGTGGAGCCGCACTTCCGGGACCTATAGGTGAATTTTTTGAAGCTCTTGGCATCCTGATATTGGAAGGATATGGACTTACAGAGTCGTCCCCCGTTATTGCCGTTAACAGAGTTGAGGCTTACAAATTTGGTGCGGTTGGTAAAATAATTCCGGGTGTCCAGGTTAAGATTGTTAAAGAACACCCCGATGATCATGATGGCGAAATTCTTGCAAAAGGACCAAACATCATGCAAGGTTATTACAAACTTCCCAAAGATACTGCGGAAACTATTAAAGACGGGTGGTTACATACCGGAGATATCGGTTATATCGATTCCGATGGTTTCCTGTTGATTACCGACAGGAAGAAAAATCTCTTCAAGACCTCCGGTGGCAAGTATGTTGCGCCTACACCGATCGAGAATCTTTTCCTTGCAAATAAGTATGTGGAACAATTTGTACTTATCGGTGATAAACGAACTTTTCTAAGTGCATTGATAGTTCCCGATTACGATAATCTTAAAGATTTTGCAAAAGCGAACAGCGTTGAATATGTTGATGTTCCCGATTTGATAAAGAAAAAAGAGATCATTCAACTCTTTGAACGGGAAATTGTAAGTATTCAGAAAACTCTCGCAAGTTACGAGAAGGTAAGAAAATTTGCTTTGATGGAACGACCGTTCACGATTGAAGATGGTGAAATGACTCCTTCGATGAAGATTAAGAGAAAAGTTGTTGAAAAGAAGTACGCCGAAGAAATCGAAAGAATGTACGCCTGATATTCCGGGAATGGAGAATTGATTCTTGAAACGGAATAAAGAGTACTGGATTGAGAAGCTTCATTTAAAACCCCATCCTGAAGGAGGTTTTTATGGTGAAAGCTATCGCTCCGGTGAAACGATTGCAAAATCTGCACTTCCGGGCAGATATGGTGGCGACAGAGTATTTTCTACGCAGATTTATTTTATGCTCGTAGCCGGGAATTTTTCTGCATTTCATAAAGTAAATTCAGATGAGACCTGGCACTTTTACGATGGTTCTTCGGTCATTTTGCATTTACTTGTTCCCGCTGAAGGTTTGGTGGACATTCGGCTCGGTGTTGAAGATGGTGCAAATCCGCAATATACCATTCCGATGGGAGTATGGTTTGCTGCCGAAGTTTCAGATGGTGGTGATTTTTCGTTAGTTGGTTGTTCAGTTGCCCCGGGATTTGATTTTGATGATTTTGAACTTGCAAATAAAGAAACTCTCTACTCGCAATTCCCTCTCGATATTGTTAACAGGCTTTGCAGGTAACAACCTTGGTTAGCGAAAAAGAAAACTGATATTTAAAATGAAAAAAGGCTGTCTCAAACGGGGCAGCCTTTTTTTGATTTTTATTAGATTCTAATGTTTCAATTTGTGCAACAAATCGAGTTCAATTGCCTCTTCTGAGAAGAAAGCTTCACCGTATTCTTTACCAATTCTGAAACCATACAATTTTGCTCTTGATTCTATAAAATCGAGGAATCCTTTTTTACTGATAAAAGTTTCAGGTTCTTTGTTCTTTGGATCGAAGAACTGACTCGAAAACGCCTTTACTGATTTCATTTTAGTCTCGAAGAATCCTGAAATATCAACGATAAATGAGGGTTCAAATTCGTATGTCTGCATGTAGTAGTAAAGAGCAGCTGGTCTGTAAGACGCCTGCATGTGTTCATTTTCGAAGGAGTGAATTTTTCCTACTCCTGAGTAAAAATAAGCTTGTTTAGCCAATTGACTTACTGCGATATGATCAGGGTGCCGGTCATTAAAGTATGGCGCAAAAATAACTTTCGGCTTATATTTTCTGATCGCATGAATAAATTTTAAAAGATTATCGCGACTTATTTCGATCTGTCCGTCAGGGATATTCAAATTATCTCTAAAATCAGCTTTGAGAACTATTCCGGCTTGAATTGCTTCCTGCTGTCTTATTTCAGCCGAGCCGCGGGTACCAAGTTCGCCTTTAGTACAGTCAATTATCCCGACTCTTAGGCCGTGGGATGCAAGTTTGGCAATAGTGCCACCCATTGAGAGTTCTGCATCATCCGGATGTGCAGCAAAAACTAATACATCAATCTTCATTTTTTTGCCTTATTCAACAATCGACAAATAGCGGTCAACTTCAGGGATCACGGTTGATTTCGAAAAATCAGATTTAAGCGTAATTAAAATATCTTTGGCTTTATCTTTTTTATCCATCTCAATGTAAACAATAGCTGCATTCAATAGATATTGTGCATTCATCGGATTATCTTTTGAGAGGGATGCTGCTTTTTCGTAACCATCTGCTGCTTTTTCGTATTCTTTTTTCATTTCATAATAAGCTGCTTTACCAACTTCTGCAGCAGCTTTGAAGATTGGATTGCCACCAGAATAGTCATCGTAATATTTGAAGGCTTCTTCAGCTTTTCCGAGATAGTTAAAAGCATTTGCCGCATAAATTTTTGCTGCTTCACCATTTTCGGTGCCTGAAAAATCTTCTGCAATTTTCTTTAAGCCGACAATTTTTTTAGCGGGATCACCATCCAAAGCCTGAAGATATGCACCAGACTCGTATTGTGCGAGAACAGATGTAAGTGCCGTACCGGCAGCTTCATCATTCTGTTTTTTATTTATTCCGTAAAATACAACTGCCGCAATTATAATTACGAATGCAGCCACACCACCGAAAACAATCTTTTTATTTTCTTCGTACCAGCCGAGAACACGGTAATAGAGTTCGACCGATGCTTCTCTTTTGATCTCTTTTTGTTTAAATTTGCTGACAGGTTTAGCCATTATTAACCTTTCTAAATTCTAAAATTTGCGAATAACAAAGATAACCGTATTTTATTTAAATTCCTACACGAATATGATTTGAATATATCCATCCCCGCCCCTCGTGGTACACTTCAATCCTGTAAACCCCTTTTTCATATACAACAAATTCCACATCGCTGCCTGTAGTCTCATCAATAACTTTTCCGTTGTGGATTAACCGCAACTGTGCAAAACGGGTTGGAACGAGAACTTTCAGATTTATTTTTTGACCATAGGGGATTGTATCTCCCATCTCAAAAACTTCTCCGTTAACAACACCAAAAAATCTGAAGCCGGTCGCATCACCATGATAATAATTAGCGACAAAACTTCTTCCATCTCTTAACGCATTTAGAATAAGCCCCTGATATTTTTTCTGAAGTATCGGATCATCAGTCGGAAAGATTCTTTCTGAAAGTATCACATAAGTTCTGATTGATTTATAGAGAACTTTATAAGGAAACACTTCCACTTCAAAAAATCCGAGAAGGTTTATTCGGTGGGCGTGGGCATCAATTCCACCTATGGCAGTCACTTTTCGGGTGAGATTTACCTTGTCCCACACATCGAGTGTTTCTTCCGCAGGTTTGTCTATCGTCCTTAGGGGATGCACGAATGAATTGTATTTATTCTGTTCAGTGAGATTTTCCATCCATTCTGACATATGATTCCAAATTTCGATACCGGTGAAATCTGTAATCTCCCAGTCAGTCCACGGATATGGCGGATGCTGCTCCATCGAGTCGCGTTTTTCATGCGGATGTGCAAGGAAACCAATTCCTCCTGCGTCTTTCACAGCTTTTACATACTGAGCGGCAGGGAGTCTGGTTGAGAATGTTTTATCAACCCCGAAAGCGAGGTAATGATTTTTATTCTCTTTATCGTTAATCTCGCATCCAACAATAAGAAGTGTCTTGCCATAAAATCCTTCATAGCCTTCATCTTTGGCACGCAAAGTGTTGTGGTCAGTCAGGATAATAAAATCGAGCCCGGATTCGTTAGCGAGATTTGCAATTTCACGAACTTCACCCGATCCATCTGAGAATTTTGAATGTATATGCAGAGAACCTGAATAGACAAACATTTAAAACTTGAACTCGTCAATAATTTTTTGAACTTCTGCTGGTGTAAGGGTTCTTTCAGTAGCAGGTTCGCTTTTTTCAACTTCTTTTCTGGGTGCAGTTTTACCGGAATAAGTTTGATTTATTACAGGATTACCTGCACGGGCCCTTAATCTCTCTTCAATCTCTTGTAAATAACTCTGGGACCTGGTGATGCTGTCTCCCATGCTTGAAAGTGAATTCCCATCGTTAACGGGATTAACCTCAAATGCAAGATGTTTGATGTTCATTAGGTGCTTGGCACTCACATTTTCAGAAACAATAGAACCTCCCCAAGTGCCGGGTCCCAGTGTCAATGATGGGAGAAGTGCGGTGGTATAACCGACAGCTCCTATCGATGAAACTGTATTACAAAGAATTCTGAAAGCAGGTTTTTCAAGAGCAAATTTCATTATAATCTCACGGTCATTTGAATGAATTACCATTGTATGACCGATCCCGCCAAAATTTAAGAGGTCGATACACATGTGACACCCTTCAAGCCAGCCATCAACTGTATAAAAAGCGAGAATTGGTGACAATTTTTCATAAGATAATGGTTCTTCTCTCCCAACTGTGTCACATTCTGCAACAAGAACTTTGGTACTGTCCGGAACGGAAAAACCGGCATATTTAGCGATCCAGGTTGCGGGTTTACCAACAATTTCAGGATTTATTCTTCCACCGTTTAGTATTGCTCCGCCAAGTTTTTTCTTTTCTTCTTCATTTACAAAATAACAACCCGCTGACTTTGCTTCATTAATAGCGATTTCTCTAATCGATCGGTCAACTATCATCGCCTGTTCAGAAGAACAAAGAGTACCGTTATCAAAAGTTGTACCATATACAATATCAAGAACAGCTTTTTTTACATTTGCACTTTTTTCAATGAAGGCCGGTACATTTCCTGCCCCCACACCATAAGCGGGTGTGCCTGAGCTGTATGCAGCCTTTACCATAGGAGTGCTTCCGGTAGCAAGAATCACTGCAATATTTTTGTCCTTCATCAAGGCATTGGTCCCCTCTACGGTGGGGTTTTTGAGGCATTGGATTAATCCTTTTGGGGCACCTTCTTTTTCAGCAGCAGCTGATACAATAGCAAGTGCTTCCGCTGTACAATTTGCAGTTCGGGGATGTGGTGAAGCAACAATTCCGTTCCGGCACTTCAATGATATAATTGCTTTAAACATCGCTGTGGATGTTGGATTTGTTGAGGGCACCAGAGCAGCAACCACACCCATGGGTTCGGCAATTTTTAATACTTTGCCACCGTGCAAACTTTCGATCACTCCGCAACTTTTGAGGTCTTTTATCGACTCCCAAACATTTTTGGTAGCAAATTGATTCTTAATTATTTTATCCTGAACCTTGCCAAAACCACTCTCTTCACAAGCCATTTTTGCGAGCTTTTCAGCGGCGGCATAACCGGCATCCGCCATCGCTTTTACGATACGATCAACCTGATCTTGTGAATAGTGTTTAAATTCCATTTGAGCCTCTTTGGCTCTTCTCGAAAGCTCCCTCGCTTCTTGAATTGAGAGCAAGTCTTTGTCGATATTCATTGAATTTCCTTAAAAAATCTCGTCTCGAAATATATCGAATATTTCCCTAACTATCAATTC
>CAYSJM010000007.1:86219-92431 GCA_964431385.1 uncultured Ignavibacteriaceae bacterium
TATCCGCTAAAGAGTTTAAATTTAAAGTTTGATTTTTTGAATTAATTCTAACTTTATGATGTTAGATAGAGAAAAAGAAAGGCTTATTAGTGGACGAGAAAGTCAAGATACTTGAAATTTTTGAAAATACGAATTCCCACAGGAATTACAGGATAATTCACACCGCACATGAATTCACATCAGTTTGTCCAAAAACGGGACATCCTGACTTTGCCACGATGCAATTTGAATATATTCCGGAAAAATCGTGTGTGGAATTAAAATCCTTAAAACTTTATCTGCAATCGTTCAGAAATGACGGCATTTTTTATGAAAATGTGACCAACAGGATAGCAGACGATTTGATAGGTGTCCTCCAGCCAAGATACTTCAAACTTACTGCAAATTTTTCGGTAAGAGGAGGAGTCTCTTCTGTAGTTGAAGTTGAACACAAAGCTGAAGGTTTTCAGGGATAATTTTGATGGATTCCGGAGACCCTGCCAAATATAGTCTGAGAGACCTGATTAAACTCTTCTTCACAAAAGAGGAGGTTATAAAAAATGGACTCGGATGTTCCTACCGATTTAGTCTTGAAGTTGAGTCCCTCATCTTCAGGGTTACGAGCGAAAAAGAGTACAATTTTGCTGTGGTTTCCGGGGGTTCCCTCTCAAGAAGAGAACTTGCACCATATTCTGACATTGATATTACCATAATATCGCTTGATTCAAAGCAAGATTCCGATCAGATTTCGCGATTTGTTACTTTGATGTGGGACTCCGGATTGGAAATTTCGCATACTGTCAGAGAACTTGGGGATATCAACTTATACTCAACTTCTGATCTTCATACCTTCACTTCCCTGCTTGAAACTTCATTTATTTGTGGAAACCGAACCATCTATGAAAAATGGTTAACCACCCTGGCTGAAATATTTACCCCTTCTTTAAAACAGAATCTCTTTAAAGAATTTGTTGAAGATATGAGCAACCGCTATAACAAACACGGCTCATCGAGTAAAATGATCGAGCCAAATGTGAAATTATCAAATGGCGGGTTGCGTGATTTTCAACTGCTTCAGTGGATATACATTTTAGCTAATGCCAAAACTTTTAAGCAGATTGAGGGGTTATCTCAGTCGGAGCTTTTCATTAATACAATTTTTGAAGAAAAGCCCTTTCCAATAAATGAGATTACTCGACTTCTGAAGAGTTATAAGTTTTTGATAACGGTCAGAAATATTCTTCACCTTTTAGCTGGCAGAAAAGCCGATAGACTCGATTTTGAGGCACAAATTGTTGTTGCAGATGCTATGGGGTTCGGAGGTGGTTATAAAGAATTGATGAAAGAATATTACGAAGCCACCGGAATTGTTAACAGGTTTTTAAAATCTTTTATTAAGCGATATCGTAAAATTCTCTTCCCACTTCCTTCATCATCTTTGGCTATTGCACTGGACGAAGATTTTTATCTTCTCGGAGATATCCTCTATTCCTCCAGGGAAGGTGATCTAACCACAGATCAGATAATGAAGGCGTTTTATCTGAAGGCTGATCAAGCAGCTCTTTTTGATGAGAAGCTGAGATCACAAATCGTTAACAGTCTCGACAACACTTCCATTGAGCGGACTCCTGAAGCGACCAACTATTTTAAGAAGATTTTGCAACAAAAAGATAATGTTGGTACGACTCTCGCCTCGATGCATGAACTTGGAGTGCTTGGAGCTCTGATTCCTGAATTTCTTGATCTGTCAGGATTCATTCAGCACGGAGTTTACCACAGCTACACTGCTGATGAACACACAATTATCGCAATAATGAATGTTGAAAAGGTACAACACGAGAAAACTGTTCTCGGGAAATTGTTCAACACCATTGCCCGGCGTGACATTTTATACCTTGCGATACTCTTCCATGATATCGCCAAGCCGATTGATATGGAAGGGCACCACCTCCTTGGGGCGGAAATAGCTGATTCATTTTTGCAGAGTCTTGGGTACAAGGAAGACGAGATAGAAATGGTAAAATTTCTCGTTAGAAATCATCTTTTGATGGCTCACACTGCATTTAAACGGGATTTAAACTCACCTGAAACCCTTAACCTGTTTGTATCGAATGTTGCTTCGGCGGAAGAACTGGATATGCTTTACCTGCTCACCTATTCCGATCTTTCGGCGGTTAACAGTGCTCTATGGACCTCGTGGAAGAACGACCTCTTGAATGAACTCTACCGTAAATCATCCGGTATGATTCTGGAAGAACTACCGGCGGAAGTGTTGCTGTACCAGTCAAATTTCCCGGCTGCAGAAAAAATTCTTGAACATTCGGCGAATATCTCGCACGATCATGTTAAGTCGCACATAGACTCTTTTGAAGATCTTTCATACGCTAACCATTTTTCTGAAGAAGAAATGGCACGCCACATCGAAAAAATTGTTTCGGGATCTCCAATCTCCGTGATATTTAAGCAGGTCGGGAACTTCACAAATGTAACAATAATCACCTTCGATGCGGAATCGCTGCTTGCAAAACTTTGTGGTGTTTTTCTGATTAATGATGTAAATATTCATGATGCTAAGATCTTCACTCGAAAAGACCGGATTATCATCGATAGTTTTAATGTATCCGATTTCAGAACGAGTTCAAATGTTGATGAGAGTAAATTCAGCAGCATTGAAGCCGACTTTGTTAAAATGGAAAAAGGAATGCTTCAACTCTCCACCGAACTAAAGAAACACAAGTCGAAGTGGTGGCGACTTGAAAGCAAATTCTTCAAAAAACAGGGAAAAATCTCCATAAAATTTGAAGAATCGAAAAAATACACAATAATCGATATCCATTCCCCCGATAGAATAGGATTTTTATATAAAGTAACTTCAAAACTTCATGACCTCGGACTAAACATCTACTTTGCCAAGATTCTTACAATGGGAAGTGATATTGTCGATTCGTTTTATGTCCTGGATTCTCGCAAGAAAAAAGTCTCACGCAATTTTTATCCAGTGATTACAGAAGAGCTAAAAAATTGTATAGAAGAGATTCTCTAACAAACTGATCACTCTTTTTTCTTATTTTTGAGCTCAACTTATTGGATTTTATGAAAGACAGATCGGCTCCCATTGGAGTATTTGACTCCGGAATTGGCGGACTCACAGTTGTAAAACATCTTATTGATGCACTGCCAAATGAAAACATCGTCTATTTTGGTGATACCGCAAGGGTTCCTTACGGTTCCAAATCGAATGATACCGTAATCGAATATTCAATCCAAAATACCGCTTTCTTAATGGAATTTGGCGTAAAAGCCATTGTTGTAGCCTGCAATACCGCCTCCTCTGTCGCAATTGAAAGTCTCAGAAGCAAATTTGATGTTCCCGTCATTGGAATGATTGAACCGGGAGCCAAATACGGGCTTGGTTACACTTCCAATAATAAAATTGGAGTGATAGGAACCCGTGCAACAATTAATAACAATGCTTATTCGCATCAAATTAAAGAATTGAGTAACGAAGTTGAGGTTTTCGAATCTGCTTGTCCCCTCTTTGTACCATTAGCAGAAGAAGGCTGGGTTGATCATCCGGCAACTTGGGCGGTGGCTGCTGAATACCTCGCTCCCCTTAAAAAAGCGGGAATCGATACGCTAATACTCGGATGTACCCATTATCCGATTTTGCGAGCCGTAATTCAACGGGAAGTGGGACCCGATATTAAACTCGTCGATTCCGGAATTGCTGCTTCATATTCTGTAGTGAAGGAACTGACCGAAAGAGATATACTTAACAAATCAAATTCGCAGGGTTCACATATTTACTATGTAAGCGATGTACCAACCACTTTTCAATTTGTTGCTTCACTTTTCCTCGGAAAAGAGATAACAAATATCCACAAAGTTGAGACCGACTACATTTCCTCCCTCTTTTCTATCAAAAAATAGGTCACTTACTTTACGAAAGTAAAAAAAATCTTATACTTCCATTAATATATATTGCACAGAAAATAAATCTTTCATATATTTGCTATTGTTATTTAGACTTAATCTTAATATAAATTCACTAATGAAAGTATAACCACAAATGCACATCTTCAACAAGATATTCACTGCTCTTTTTTTACTGATAATATTTACTTCAACCTCATTCGCACAAGATGATTTCTTCACACCAAAAACCACTGTTGGTGGTTATGGAGAACTTCACTACAACAATAACACATTTGATACCAAAAAGGCAGAAAAAAGATTCGATTTTCACCGTTTTGTTCTCTTTTTTAGCCATTCATTTTCAGAAAAATGGTCATTTAAAGCAGAATTAGAACTTGAACACAACTTTGTGAGTGGCGGAAATGGCGAGTTGGAGCTTGAACAGGCTTATGTCAGCTATCTTCCTTATAATTATCTTGGATTTAGAGCTGGTGTTGTGCTTGCTCCCGTTGGAATAATCAACGAAATTCATGAACCACCTACATTTTTTGGAGTGGAGAGACCTGAATATCACAATGCTATAATTCCCGCAACCTGGTTTGGAAATGGTGCTTCCATATTTGGCAGTTACAAAGGATTTGAATATACTTTTAATGTGATGGAAGGCTTAAACAGCGAGAAATTCACCCCTGCCGGGGCAATAAGAGGCGGAAGAAAAAAAGGTTACATGGCAGATGCAACCGACCTTATGTACACACTGAGAGCCGATTATAATGTTTCCTCCGCCCTCAAAGCGGGAGCATCGGTTACTTATAACAAAGCCAGAGGTGATTCATCTACAATCGAATTTAATTTGATAGAACTTCATGCTAAATACAATAAAAACGGTCTTCATGCGGTAGCAGAAGGAGCCATGATTAACTACAACAGAGGTCCGGTCGAGTCTTCAACCGGCTACTATTTTGACCTGGGATACGATGTAAATCGATTGATTAAATCTGACTGGCAGATTATTCCATTCGTTAGATATTCTTTCTACAATACAGCATCGGCAGTCAGAAATACGGCATTAATTTCAGACAGTTTCGCTTATACACAAATTATGATTGGCGTTAACATTCTGCCATTGGAAAATGTTGTGCTTAAAGCCGACTTCAGTTCTAAAAAGAGGAAATCAAACGACGAAGAAACCAAATCTTTTAACCTCGGTATAGGATATATGTTTTAGTATGACTCTTAACAGATCACTTGCATTATCATTTTTTTTCGCACTTACCTGCCTGTGGACTCAAACCCGCGGGCAGGAAGTGAAAGAATTAACGGAATCGGTTATCCGCTCAGAGATGGGAAAGAATATCTCGATTAAACAGGAGAAGGTTACAATTCCCGCCTCTGCAAAAAAGAAAGCGGAAGCAGCTGCGAAGCAAAAATTTGCCAATGATTTTGTGTATAAATACACGATGTCGAACAAAAACAAAGTGACCGCCTACGGTCTGCTCGACAATGTTTATGGCAAAGCAATGCCGATTACATTTCTTGTCCTTTTCGATACAAAAGGGAATATTCTTTCTTCGCATATTGTGAAATACAGGGAGCAATATGGTGGTGAAGTGGCGGATAAAAGCTGGAATAAACAGTTTAAGGGTAAAAACAAAGATTCCGATTTTACTGTCGGTAAAGCAATTGATTCAATTTCAGGAGCAACGATCTCCACAAATTCCGTCTCAAAGGGAATTAAAAAACTTGCAGTTCTATTTCATGATATTTTCTAAGAAAGGTTAATGTGGATTCCAATTTCGATCTCAAACTTTATCTATTGCCAAAAGGAGTTAAATTATTCCTTGCAGCATTTACCATTCTCCTTTCATGTGCAGTTGCGACGGGTTTGATCTTCCTGTACCAAACGACGAGTTACAAACCTGATCAGGCAGTAGAACATTTTAATGGTTCGGAGGCAGGAACAACGGAAGAATTTGAGATACCCGAAAAATATGAAAAACCGGTCTCGGAATTGTTAATATCAACCCATAATCATTTGTTTGGATTTGCGTTTATTTTCCTTGCTCTCGGTGGCATTTTTTGGTTTAATTCCACCATTTCAGGCTTCTGGAAAAGTTTTTTTATGGTTGAACCGCTATTCTCTACTCTCTTCACCTTTGGCGGTATTTGGTTGGTAAGATTTGTGCACCCCGGTTTCATTTACCTGACGGCAATTTCCTCCACCTTAATTTATATCTCGTTCCTCGTGATGGCAGCAGTCGTGTTGTATGAACTTCTTTGGAAGAAGCGTTAGGTGAATAATTAAGAGCTATCCATAC
>CAYSJM010000008.1:0-88319 GCA_964431385.1 uncultured Ignavibacteriaceae bacterium
TTGCAAGCACAAAATCTTTATACAGGTACTAATTTTTATATATTTTTATTTGAGGCAAATAGATTAAGTTGAGTAGTTGAAAATAAAAGGAGGAGCTATCGCGAAAAGAGCTACAAATGCTAAACATTTTGCCAAGTGTAACAATGTAAAATGTGGAAGCTTCTTCGTACTTGAGCCGGGCTTACAAGACGAAGAACTTGGTTACTTGTGTCCGGAGTGTTCGGGCAGATCACAGAGGTATCATATCGTTCAATGTTCGAGCTGCAAGACGGTTCTTAATTTCATTGGTGCATCAGAGAAAGAAGACAAGTTTGTTTTTACGGTTGAAAAATGCAGTCATTGTTATGGAACAGAGGAAGATGAATGTATGATCCATCCGGTTTATGCTTCAGACCACTTTATATAAAGCTTAGAGGCTGACCCGATAATTTATATCAGGCAGCCTCTTCTTATTCTATCCACTTCTCAATCAGACGACCTTCCGAGGTTACAGGGAGTTATTTCCCAAAGACACTTCCACTGACACCACCATCGACGCTTATCGTTTGTCCTGTGATGTAGGAAGCGATATCCATCGATAAAAATGCCACTAAAGCAGCAACTTCATCAGGAGTGCCAACTCTGTTCAGAGGAGTACGATCAACAATTCTTTTGTAATTTTCTTCAATCGCCAGATAACTTTCAGTCAACGGGGTTTTAATAAACCAGGGGAGAACCGCGTTTACTCTGATTTTGTATTTTCCCCATTCAGATGCGAGGGATTTTGTGAACTGGTTAACTGCTGATTTTGACGAAGCGTAAGGAAATCCGGTGCCGTCATCAAAAACAGAAGCAACTGATGTAATGTTTATAATTGATGCTGCATTCGATAATCTGAAGAGGGGTAACAGTCCTTTGCAGAAATCGACACAGCTAAAATAGTTGAGTTCGAAGAGATATTTAATCTCTTCATCAGAATATTCGTGAACCTTTTTGCGGATATTTGATCCGGCATTATTCACGAGGATATCGAGAGAATCGAGCTTTTTGCAAAGAAGTTTCACTATCCTTGTTCTATCTTCTTTCACAGAAACATCACAAACCATGGTTTCAAGTTTATCAGATTTCAGGTTCTGTTTCAGGGAAATGAGATGTTCTTCATCCCGGGCAATCGTAAAGACATTGGCACCGAGGGTCAAAAATTCTTCAACGACCGCCATGCCAATCCCTTTACTTCCGCCCGTAACAAACGCATTTTTGCCTTTAAGGCTCCATTTCTTCATAGTTTATACCAGAAATTTTAATTAGTTTTGCTTTAAAATATCAATTAAAACTGAATTAACCACTTATGGTGAACAAATGATAGAGAATAAGATGAAAAAAGTATTTATTTTTGTTTTTGCTATGGTTATGGCTGTTAGTGCACAGCAAGCAGAGCGACCAAAGCTTGTAATTGGAATTGTAGTCGATCAAATGCGTTATGACTATTTATACAGATTCTGGGATCTTTTTGGAGAAGGAGGATTCAAGGAATTGGTAAAAGGTGGTTACAGTTGCACAAATACTCACTACAATTATGTGCCTACATACACGGGACCTGGTCACGCATCCATTTTCACTGGAACCACACCATGGATGCACGGCATTATAGGTAATTATTGGTATGAGAGAGAGACCGGGAAATCAGTTTATTGTGCGGAAGATAACGATGAAACTGCAGTTGGTGGTACACCCGAACAAGGGAAATATTCACCGAGGCGACTCCTCGTGAACACAATTGCTGATGAGATGAGAATTTCGAATTCATTCAAATCAAAAACGATTGGAATTGCGATTAAGGAAAGAAGTTCGATCCTTCCTGCAGGTCAGTCTGCGAACGCAGCTTACTGGTTTGACGAAATTCTTGGAAACTGGATAACAAGCACCTATTACCTGAAAGATGTTCCAAAGTGGGTGGCAGATTTTAATGCAAAAAAGAGACCGGAATCACTTTTAAAGAACAAGTGGGAGACTACACATCCAATTTCGAAATACACAATGTGCTCAATCGATGATTCTCCGCATGAAGGGCTATTCCCGGGAGAAGAAAAGCCGGTTTTCCCACACGACATCCCTGCCATAACGAAAAAGCTCGAAAATTTTAGTGCTGCAGAAGGAACACCTTTTGGTAATACTCTTACCAAAGAATTTGCAATTGAAGCGATAAAAGGGGAAAAATTGGGTCAGGGTGAATTCACCGATATTTTGACTTTAAGTTTTTCTTCCCCCGATTACATTGGTCACAGATATGGTCCACACGCGATAGAAACTGCTGATTGTTATGTAAAACTCGATAAAGAGATAAAAGAATTTCTTGAGTTTGTGAAAAAACAATTCCCAAAAGGGGATTATCTGATATTTCTTACCGCTGATCACGGTGCATCGGAAGTTCCCGGATTTGTAAGGCAAAACAATATCGATTGTGGTTTGATCGATCTTTCAGCTTATCAGGCAAAAGCTGAAAAGGCTTTAACCCAAAAGTTTAATCCTGATCCTGAAACAAAATTTATCCTGGATATCAAAAATTTTCAAATCTATTTTGATCATAAAATTGCAGCAAAATATAAAACCACACCCGAGGAGATGATCAAAATAATTACACCTGAATTGATGAAATTCCCTGAAATAAGAGATGTTTTTCCTTCTTCAAACCTTGAGAACGGCACCAATTCAAATGATCCCCTCCGAAAGAGAATCTTTTTTGGTCACAACAAAAAAAGAGGCGGTGACGGATGGATTGTGTTTAATCCCGGTTGGCTGCATCACGACAACAAAGGAACATCACACGGTGCCCCTTACGAATATGACAACCATGTGCCACTTCTTTTTTACGGCATGAATGTAAATAAGGGGGAACACACGGGTTATGTGGATATCACAGATATTGCACCGACAGTTTCAAATTTCCTGAAGATTATGGCACCGAACGGAAGTTTTGGACAAGTTATTCCGGGAGTGTTTAAAAAGTAATCCAATTTGCGATTAATAGAGTAATTTTGAAACCTGAATGTTAAGTTTTTGACATTCAGGTTTTCTTTTATTTAACCCTTTAGAAATATTCGATGACGATCAGTCCAACTCTTAAGAAGTCAGCCTTTTTTTCACTGCTGATGTTTGCCGCCACATTAACTAACGCACTGTTTTTTAATCAGTTGGGCTATTATATTGCGTTGGTTTTGTTGACTGTGGCATACTTTAAAGGAGAAAAAACCCTTTTTAGGAAGACGGGACTTGAGCCCTGGCTTCTGCTTTTTGTGGCTGCCGAGGTACTTTCGTTGATATTTTCGGATAACAAGGCTCAGGCTCTTGAATTTGGGTTTAAGCGAATTATTCTTCTCCCGATAATCTACACTGTAGCAGCCGGAATTGGGGATGTGCGGCAGCTAAAGATTTTTTTCTTCACCTATCTGGTTTTTGCCCTCGGTTCCGATCTGATTTATATCGGTTTCTCAATCGAATATTTCATTAGAGATTTGTATAAATACACTTCTGAAGGTCCGAGTGTTCTGCTCCACCCGATTACCACGGGAGAATTGACATCATTCACAGCACTTTTCCTTTTTTCACTCTTTTTGAATGAAAAGAGACTTAAATGGCGAGCCGGATGGTTGATACTTGCTCTCATTTCTTTTGCCTCGTTACTCGCAACTTTTAAGAGAACTGCGTGGATCGGGCTTGGATTGGGTTTGGTTGTAATGTTGATTCTGAACAGGAATTATATAATAATCGCCATTGGGCTGGTTGTTTTTATTGTTTTGCTTTTCTTCGCAAAAAATGACTCGACAGTCTTCATTTTTAACCTGAACGGAGAAAAAATAACTCAATTTAAGACCAGTGGACTCGCGTACAAAGTACAACCGATTGGGGATGAATTGGTAGTTTCTGACTTTATGGACGGGTTAAAAATTTATAAAGAAGATTCACTTTACTCGCATCTTGAAACTCCCGGACCCATTTATGAAATAGTGAAGTGGGGCGAGAATTATGCTGCTTTCCTTAGCGACTACCGAATACTCTTATTAAAAAAGGAGGGAAGCAGCTTCAAAATTGAGAAGGAGTTTATTTCTCCGGGCTACCTCGGCAGGTTGGCTGTAAACAAAGGAGCGTTATACACTGTTGACAGTGACAGTGGAATATCGGTTTTTAGATCGATTCAGGATATTGGAAAACCGCTTCGTTTCCCGCAATTTTCAAGGGGAATAAGTATAGTTACCGACACCAACAATATCAACATAATTTATTCTGATTATTCACATTCCACTATCAGATTGGATAGTAACGGTTTGCCTGTAGATACTGTGAACTACTCTCAAAAAATACCAACAGGAACAAATTTTCTTGGTTTTGTGGAGGGGAAACTTCTTTTCTATTTTGATAAAGGTTTCAGGTTGGCTGATCCGGAGACAGGGAAGATTAAATATCTTCCACCAAACACAGATTGTAAAGGAATTGCCTGGTCAACCGTTGCTTCGGGTACCGATTCGATCTACCTGGTGGGGAACGACAAAAATCTGTACAATCTTACGATTCAAAATGATTCTTCGGTAACACTTCGGAAAATTGCCTCTACAGGTTTTTATCCTTTCTCTCTTTCAGCTTCCGAAAAATATATCTGCATGACAGATATAAAAAAGAGCAGAATACTCAGTTTCTTCGATTTAACAGGGGAGTCGAACAGGAACCGGCTTTCGATGTGGAGAATTGGATGGGAGATTTTTAAAGATCATCCATTTTTTGGAGTTGGAGATATAGACCTTGCAAAAATTTTCAAACAGTATAATCGACCTCACGAAAAAGAGATTAAGGGGCATCTGCACAATAATTTTTTCCATTTAATCGCCACTTTGGGTGGTTTTGGAATAATTTCACTGATAATTTTGTTTTATATGATTATCAGGAACGGACTTAAAGTTTTCAAAATTACTCCCGTAAAGAGTTTTGAGAGGGCTTTGGTAATGGGGGGACTGGCTTGTATAGCCGCATTTCTGGGTGCAGGATTAACCGAGTTTAATTTTGGAGATCATGAAATTATAACGATGGTGTGGTTTTCATCGGGACTGATTTTCGCAGTGAAGAAGATTTTAATAACAAATGATGATGAACAAAAGTAGAGTCAGATGAGCAGAGTAAGATATTTATTTTTTTCGTTTTTGGTGTTGGTGTCATTCGCTTTTCCGCAAGCGGTGTCGATAAAAGGGACTATTGTTGACGCAAAAACGGGTGAACCGCTCAGTTATGCGACCATTCGAGTGATCGGTTCAAAAGAGGGTGCCACCTCAAATAAAGATGGAATTTATGAGCTTTTAATAAAAAAAGGGAAGCACAAAGTAGCGGCGTCTTTTGTCGGCTATATCACTCAAACAATTGAAGTTGAGGCAACTTCAAATCTTTCGAATGTCAATTTTGCGTTGGAAAGTTCGCTTGTTGAATTGAAGGAGATAACTGTTTTCCCGGGTGAAAATCCCGCTTTTGGAATAATAAGGCAAGCGATTGAGAGAAAAAACAAGAGGAAAGAATTCCTTAAGAGTTATAAGTTTTCAGCTTACACAAAAGTTTCTGTGAAGACTACCGAGGATATAGATGTCTCAGGGAATCGTGCAGGCACCGCCCTGTCACTCGGTACTGCATCTGACACAACCGAATTAAAAATTACGGGAATAATCGAGAATGTTTCCGAGTCCTACTTCAAAGCCCCCTCAAATTATAAAGAGATTATACTCGGCAGGCGACAAACCGCGAACATTCCTTCATTTGCAAACATTTTGACGGGTGGAAGGTTCATTGCAAATTTTTATGAAGATCAGATAATCTTTTTTGGCAATAACAATTTTATCGGTCCTATTGCCGACAACTCAACGAAGCACTATTATTATTATATAAAAGATACCCTTTCGATAGATCATAAAAATGTTTTTAAGATACACATCGAACCTGATGATCCGGCAGACCCGGGCTTTATCGGTAATCTTTATATCCTCGATAAAACATTTGATTTAATAAAAGTTGAACTGACAGCGAATAAAACGGGAACCGTAGCCAATTTTTTTGATACGCTTAGTTTTTATCAGCAATATTTTGAGTACGGGGCAGAGCAGATTTTTATGCCGGCTGACTATAGAGTTAACGCCAAAGTGAACTATCTTGGTCTTTTCCGTGCCGGATTTGATTTGAACACCTCACTTACAAACTATGAGATCAATCTTCCTTTGAGTGATGATCTTTTTGACAAAGCTCTGATTACTATTCTTCCGGATGCCGATAAAAAAGACTCCTCTTTTTGGACTATCTATCAAGGGATTCCAAATACTCAGGAAGAAGTTAGTGCATACATCAGGATTGATTCGTTACAAAACAAGCCAACAAGTTTTTGGGACGGTTTTTCTCTCCTTTCAGACAAATTTCAAATGAATGAAAATTTCTCAACGAGTGCACCGTTGGCATGGTATCATTTTAATCCTGTTGAGGGGCACACACTCGATTTTAGAGCAACTGCCGCAAATCTTTTTGACAGCAGACTTACTTCGGAAGTGAATCTGAACTATGGATTAAACGATGAAAAATTTAAACAAAGGCTGAATGTTACCTGGTTGTTGGGTGACTACAGAACTCATCGTTTTAACCTGGAAGTTTTTAACAAGGTTAGCACTCTTTTCAGAAGCAATTCAGACTACGGCAAGATTTTCACTTCTTTAAGTACACTTCTTTCGAAGTACGATTTTAACGATTATTATTATTCAAAAGGATTTGAACTCGATTATTCGGGTGAAATTTTCCCCGAAATAAGCATCGATCTTGGATTTTTGAACAGAACAGACAATTCTGCAACCGTCACTTCAAACGCTTCCATCTTTAACGGTGACAAACTTTACAGGAATAATCTCCCTGTAACTGAAATGAGACTGAGTGAAATTTCCGCCGGTTTAAGATTTGACAGCCGCAGTTACATTGAGGACGGAACATACAGAAGACGCCTTTGGGGGAATTTCCACATCACTGCGGGTGCAGGAATCAGGTTCGCCCCAAGCGACCTTTCTTCAGGTGGTATCGAGTATAAAAATTATTCGTTATGGAGCAGGATGTTCCTTCGTACTTCGTTGAATACAACCATGACGATAAGGGCTACTGCATTTACAACCGAGGGTGGAGTTCCGGTGCAAATGTTAAATTCACTCCCGGGTAATATTAACGCCACTGCACAAAATCAGACATTCAGAACTTTAGATATTGGTGAGTATATCGGGGACAGGGGATGGACGGTTTTTATCGATCAAAATCTCTCTGATTTACCACTAAGATTAACCGGAATTTCGTTTTTGAAAAAGCTTAATTTACAGTTCACGGCATTTGTAAATGCGGGAATGATCGAGTATAACGACCAATCCGCAGCGATGATGCCATTATCTTTTAAGAGAATGACCTCACCACTATACGAAGTGGGATTTGGAATTTTTCATCAACTCTTTCCCGTTCGATTCGATTTTGGCTTCAGGCTTAATCACACGGAAGATCGATCGTTCAGGGTTGGAATAAACTCAGTAATTATTTTATAGGATTATATATGTCAACAATTGAGATCAAGACAAAAGCAGGTAACTTCTATCCCGGCAAAGTACTTTGTGTTGGAAGAAATTATGAAGAACATGCAAAAGAGCTTGGAAATGAAGTACCTGATTTCCCACTTTTTTTCATGAAACCATCCTCAAATCTGACCTGGTCAGGAGCAGAAATTGAAGTGCCACCATACTCTGATGATATGAATTATGAGACAGAACTCGTTTTGCTTATTGGGAAGGACATAAAAAATGTTACACCCACTGAAGCAGAAGAGGCTATTTTCGGGTACGCCACAGGTCTGGATATGACGCTTCGTGATCAGCAGAATATTCTAAAAGGGAAAGGGCATCCATGGGAAAAAGCGAAATGTTTTGATAATGCGGCGGTTGTTTCAGAGTTTATCTTAAAAGAGGATTTCACCTTGTCTTTAGAAGCGAAGATCATTCTGCATGTAAACGGTGAATTGAGACAAAACGGTCCGTTAAATGATATGATCTTTAAGCCTGCTCAGATAGTATCAGAAATTTCAAAAATGATGACCATCGAAAAGGGTGACCTCGTCTTTACAGGTACTCCGGCAGGGGTTGGGAGAGTAACTTCAGGCGATAAACTTGAAGGATTTGTAGAAGGCATTCCGGTGGTTAAGGCAACTGTAAAATAGATCAGCCGGAAAGTTTTCTTAACGCAAGTTTTATAATATCCTCTACCGTTGCTTCAGGTGATTCATCACAAATTGCATTCACGGTCTTTTCTGCTGATTTGATATTAAACCCAAGTGTAACGAGAGCGGTGAGAGCTTCGGCTCTTGCCCCTCTTTGTGAAAAAACTGTTGAAGAAGAAGACTGAATTGATGAAACTTTCCCCTTGAGTTCAAGGACAAGTCGGTCAGCGGTCTTTTTCCCAATACCCGGGGCTGCGTGTATTCTATGTGTATCACCCGTCTCAATAGCCATCCGCAGTTCGTCAACTCGAATACCAGAGAGGAGTGCCAGGGCGGTTTTGGGACCCACTCCAGAAACAGAAATAAGTAAACGGAACATCTCTCTCTCATCCTCTGATACAAATCCAAAGAGCGTAATCGCATCCTGACTCACATTTGTATGAATAAACAGTGAAGCTTCAGGAGCCTCCTCAATTTTTTCAAATGTCATCAGAGAGATGGAAACCTCGTAACCCACTCCATTCACATCAAGCAGAAGCTGGGTCGGTTTCTTAATTATTAATTTTCCGCTGAGGTATCCAATCATTATAAAACTTTATCCGGATTGTTTTTAATAAAATCTGACCACGATTTAGGTTTAGTTGCCTGACTACTCTCCTGAAAAGAAGCACATAGGGCTATTGCAAGTGCATCAGATGCATCGAGTGGTATATCTACTGTACCAAGGTTTAAAAGAGTTTTAATCATAAATCCCACCTGTTCTTTTGAGGCGGAGCCTTTCCCTGTAACTGATTTTTTTACTTCTTTTGGGGAAAATTCTGAAATCTTCAGTCCTGCACGAACTGCGGCTATTATAGCGGTTCCTCTTGCATACCCAAGCTTTAATGCTGACTGAATATTTTTCCCGTAGAAAGCAGTTTCAACAGCACACTCTTCCGGGCGATATTGTCTGATAATATTATCAATTTCGCCATAGATGAAGGCAAGTTTATCCGGCATTTTTAGCGTTGAGGGGACATTAATTATCCCGTAACCGAGGCACTTTCTCAGGTTCTCATTTTTGGAAATAATACCATACCCGCATTTCACTGTACCGGGATCGATTCCGAGAATAATCAATAGATAAACTTAACTTTTATTGTAATCATCCAATTTCGTTTGCAAACCGCAGAACATTCCGATTTTTACTAAAACCGAATTCAAATTTAAGCATATCGGTGATAAACCGATGGAGAAAATCTTCTATTTCAGCAGGATCATTTTTTTTGATTTCGTAAAATCACCCGCTGTTATTCTGTATAATAAGGCTCCCGAGGGTAAATCCTGTCCATTAACGGTAATGAAGTGCAGCCCCGGTTCCATCTGTTTGTGAATCAGCACTTTTAATAGCTTGCCTTCCGGACTAAACAGTTCCAGCCTGACAGGAATCGATTCTTTTAGGGAAAACTCAATAATTGTTTCCGAATTAAAAGGATTGGGGTAATTTTGTTCCAAGGAGTATCCAAGAGGTATGGGGTCATCTTTTGCAGATTGTGGCAGCTCCCATTTTACAATCAAGTTTGAAATTGGTTTTAGCGGGTCGTTCGAATGGACAAAAATTGTATCAGTTAAAACAGGTGGGGTCATAAATACAGGAATCATTAATTCCACATAAAAAATAGTTGTGTCACCGGGAGGAATCGAAGCATTCCCGGGTTCAATCATTGTGAAAAAATCAAGCCATCCCGAAGTCGTTAGAGTATCAACCCTCAGAGAGTCAAAGCCTGAATTCCTCACATAAAAGGAATCTCTCGTATGCCATCCAGTCGAGTAAAATAAGAACAAGGAGTCTTTCGAGAGTGATATCTTAGGTGATGCGGGGTCATGGCCTTTTGTTGTGACCCAAATTATCGAATCTTGTAAATCATTTGAGCTGATATAGAGGGTATCAAGCGATAAGGCGGGCGAAATTGAAAAAAATTTTACAGTCAGCAGAAAAAATGTAACAAATGTTTTCATTTTATCATCTTAATTTAATAATTTTAAAGGTCGAAAAAATAACTTAACTAATTCATATCTAAATGTCAAGTAAATAACAAAAAAAGCATCAAAATGAAGCTAAAAGTAAAAGTTCCAAATACCCTCGTTCTTCTGACCTCACTTCTGGTGATAACGGCAGCTCTCACACTTGTAATTCCTGCAGGTGAATATGACAGATTGGTAAAAGAGATTAACGGGCAATCGGTAAACCTTGTTGTTCCAAATTCATACAAGGAGATTACACCGGTCTCACAATTTAACTTGAATATTCTCCTCGCACCGATAAAAGGTTTTATGGCGGCATCCGAGATTATAGTTTTTATTTTGTTTGTGGGGGGTGCTTTTTATGTTTTTCAGAAGACGCAAGCGATTGATGCGGGAATAATGGCGTTGGCAAAGGCACATAAAAACTCAAATTTCATAAGAAAGATGCTCATACCGATCTTCATGATCATCTTTTCGTTGGGAGGTGCCACTTTTGGCATGAGTGAAGAGACGATACCTTTTATTATGATATTTATTCCTCTGGCATTAGTATTGGGTTACGACACAGTAACCGGTGTTGCAATTCCTTTCGTTGCAGCTTCAACAGGATTTGCTGCCGCCTTCATGAATCCCTTTACGATTGGTGTTGCTCAGGGAATTGCAGGGCTTCCGCCAATGTCAGGCATTGGTTACCGGCTGATAATCTGGGTGATCTGCACTTCAGTTTCAATATTTTTTGTAATGCGATATGCTGCTAAAATAAAACAGGATCCTAAACTGAGTATAACCTACGACCAGGATATCGAAAAAAGGAAAGATCTCCATTTTGGCGAGTTGGAAAATTTTAAGGGAATTGACAAAAGGCATTCTGCCGTTTTGATCACATTTCTTCTTGGAATACTCACCGTTGTATTTGGAGTTCTAAACTACGGCTGGTACATCAAAGAAATATGTGCTGTGTTTCTGGCAACGGGAATAATAACCGGAATTGTTGGTGGACTTTCAGCGGATGAAATTTCGGGTGCATTTGTTGCGGGTGCCAAAGATCTGATTTCGACAGCTTTTGTGGTAGCACTTTCAAAAGCACTCCTCATAGTTGCATCAGACGGAAAAATAATTGATACAATTCTTTACGCTTTTTCCGCTCCACTCGATGGCTTACACCCGATCGGGTCTTCAATTGTAATGTTGTTTGTGCAAAAAGTGATAGTTTTCTTTGTTCCTTCGGGTTCAGGTCAGGCAGCTTTAACAATGCCTGTGATGGCACCGCTGAGCGATATTCTTGGAGTTTCGCGTCAAACGGCTGTTTTGGCATTCCAGTTTGGAGAGGGATTTGCGAATATGATCATCCCAACTTCGGCTGTAACAATGGGAATTCTTACCCTTGCAAAAATTCCTTATGAAAAATGGGCAGTTTGGGTGTTGCCACTTGAAATAATTTTCATAATTTTGGCGTGTATTTTAATGATTCCTCCATTTTTTATTTGGCAATAAATGAATCACAAAGAACTTGCCCTTAAAGCCCGTGAAGCTCAGAACGGAAGTTACTCACCTTATTCAAAATTTAGAGTAGGTGCTGCACTTCTAACAAAGAGTGGTGAAGTGGTGCTGGGCGCTAATGTTGAGAATGCATCGTACGGATTGAGTATCTGTGCCGAAAGAACCGCATTTGTAAAAGCAATTTCTGAAGGTAAAAAAGAATTTTCCGCAATCGCCGTAGTTGGCGATATGGACGAATTTTGCACACCTTGCGGAGCATGCAGACAATTTATGGACGAATTTTGCGGCAAAGAATTCGAGATAGTTTTGATAAATTCGAAAGATGAATTGAAAATTCTTAAAATGAATGAGATTCTCCCGTTTTCTTTTAACGGGGAGCACCTTGTTTGAGGAACTTCAGAACTTCAGAGTTACAGAACTTCAGAAATACTGATCTCCGGAGTACTGAGGTTCTGAAGTTCTGAGGTTCTTACAAATCTATCACCCAAAAAGTTAAAATTTACTCTATGATGAATGAATTCCCCCACATGCAGCCGAGAGAGTCCGGATGGATCGAAGTAGTTGCAGGATGTATGTTTAGCGGCAAGACCGAAGAATTGATAAAGCGACTGCGACGAGCAAAGATCGCAAAGCAGAGAGTATTGGTCTTTAAACCGGTGATCGACAACAGATATTCTGAAGAGTCGATAGTTTCACATAGTGAACTTTCGCTTCCATCGGTTAACATAAACGACATAAAAGAAATTTATGATCTTGTTGGGGATGCTCAAGTGGTTGGTATAGATGAGGCACAATTTTTTAGCGGCGATCTTGTTCAGGTGTGTACCGATCTTGCGAACAGTGGAAAGCGGGTTGTTGTTGCCGGACTTGATCAGGACTACAAAGGAATCCCTTTTGATCCGATGCCGGAGTTGATGGCAATTGCAGAATTTGTAACAAAACCATTGGCGATCTGCGTTGTGTGTGGAAGTCCTGCTTCGAGGACACAACGAAAAACCGCATCAGGCGACAGAGTTTTAATAGGTGCATCTGACAGTTATGAAGCCCGGTGCAGAAGATGTCACTACATTCCGGGTGACGAAGAGGACCCGACACTTTTTTAGATTTGAAAAAACTTCGTTTTAATCATAAGTTAATCAATTTTTTCCTGCTGTTTGTAATTTTTATAAATCTGGCAGGAGCACCATTCCTTTTTATTGTACTTCAGAAGAAGATAAAAAGGGAGATGAAGAGGCTTGTCTTATCGCAGGTTCCTGCCGAACTATTAATTCCGTTTACACTTCCTGTTAATAGAAATCTTTCTGAAGCTGCCGGATTCGAGTTTATTCACGACAAAGAGTTCCGTTATCGCGGGATGATGTTCGACATAATTAAACAAGAAGTGACGGGTGATTCTGTTAAATATCTTTGTGTGAACGATACAAACGAGGAAGCGTTGTTAAATGCTTTTTTTGCCCAGACACATAAAAAGAAACCATTCGATTTTCCATCTTTTAACGCACAAACGAATATTTTTGTAAGCTCAGGTTCGATTAATGAGGTGAAATGTGTTAATGTCTCTGAGATACTCCTGTATTATGAAAATGAACCCGGAATATTGCCGGGTATAAAGACCCCGCCGGAGCACCCACCCCGCCTTTTTTGTTGAATTGAACACGATTTAACAACAAAAAAATTTCGGAGAAATTTATGAATATTAAAACCGCATTAATTTTATTAATTGCGGCATCGGTGGTTTATGCTCAAACCCCTCAAGATACCATTATGAAAACCTATCAACTGGGCGAAGTTGAGATAACGGGGTTTAAGATTCAAGAGGTTCCGATGCCACAGATAACGAAAATTGACTATTGGGAGCTTCGCAAGGCTGATGTTACAGATTTTTCGCAGCTTCAAAAAAACATTCCATCGGGTAGAATCAGAACAAATTCCCGTGGTGAATCGATTCTTTTTTTGAGGGGTGCGGGAGAGAGACAACTGGGTCTTTTTTTCGACGGAGTACCCTATAATGTTCCATGGGATAACCGTTTTGACCTCACATTTCTACCACTTGATGTGGCGGGCGAAATTTCCGTCAGCCAGAATGCAAGTTCCATTTTGTATGGTGCAAATGTTCTTGGTGGTGCAGTAAACATTAACACTTATGAACGGGGAACAAACGGAAGCAATGGTGCATTCTCTTTTAGTGGTTCAAATTCGGAGACCTTTATGGGATCCGGTTCATTTGACTGGAAAAAGAACAATGTTAATTTCACGGCGGCAGCTTCTTATCTCGATTCAAAAGGGAGCATTCTTCCTACTAATACACCGATGGGATTACAAAGCCAGGACAGAGATGCAAAATATATCACCAACACCGAGAGGAAACGATTTTCTCTTTTTACCAGAGGTGAATGGTGGTTTAATGAGTCGTCAAAAACAGGGTTGTCGGTAAATTTTGTTACGGGTTCAAAGGGAGTGGCTCCTGAAACCCATGTTGCACCTTCAGCTGCGAGACTTTGGAGATATCCCGAGTGGAACAGAGTTACAGTCTCTTCCAATTCAAGATTTCGCTTGTCGGGTAAATTTGATTTGACAGCCGTGTTGTGGCTGGATAATTTTGGACAAAAAATTGATACTTACACGGACATGACTTTTTCCAAGATTTCCGAATCACAACAGGATAAAGACCTCACCCTTGGTGGCAGAGCTTCGCTTGGTTACAAAATAAATGAAAATCACTCTCTTTCGGCAGTGGTAAATTACTCAGCTACAACTCACAATGAAATAATAACCAATGGTTCGGGTGCACAGACATCAGACTATGATTATTCACAAAGTTTCCTTAGCACAGGGTTGGAATACGCATTTAAGCATGAGGGGTTTACACTTCTTGCCGGAGGAGTATATGACCTAAGCATGATTAACAAGACGGGTGCATTCACCCAATACGGGAACACAAATTCTTCGGCACCCGGAGTTTTTGCTTCGGCGGCATATCAATTTTCAGAAAGTTGGGAGGTTTTTGCCGGTGTTACCCACAGAAAAAGATTCCCCTCTTTGAGAGAATCTTACTCGGGTGCACTCAACAGGTTTAAGGCGAATCCCGATCTTAAATCGGAAACGGGAACCTTGACTGATTTTGGAGTAAAGTTTGGAAACAACACTGTGACTGCGAAACTTTCAGGTTTTTACAACACATATTCTGATTTAATAAGTCAGATCAGATTAACTGCTGCACAAGACCCTCAGAGAAGAAGAATGAGAGTAAACCTGGCTGACGCTACAATTATTGGGACTGAATTGGTGTTCGACTATAAGCCTGTCTCCTGGTTCGGTCTCTCGGGAAACCTGACTTATATGGATGCACGCGGTAAAGCTGACGGAGTAACCGAGGACAAACTTGACAACAAACCTGAGATTTTGGGCGGAATTGTAGTCGATTTAAAACCCGTGAGCAGAGTTGGTGTCTCACTTGAATCAGAGTTTACAGGGAAACAGGTTGAAACGAACCCTGACAAACCTGCTGAAAAAATTGAGATCGCAGGTTCAGCAGTCTTCAACTTCAGAGTATCTTATTCTCTTATAACCTCCGGATTTTCGGGGGATGTGTTCATTCGAGTAAACAACATCTTCGACCATTATCGGGTATATCAGCTTGGACTGCTTGAACCCGGGAGAACAATAACCGGAGGAATCACCATTAAATTATAAAAATCAAGAAAATCCATTTTCATTTATTAGAAAAATTCTTCATTTTGAAAAAACAGGAGCTTAAAAAAGTTCCTGTTTTTCTGTTTTGCACATATTTTTGTGGTAAAAACCTGCATTATCCAATAAAACAGGACAATTTATCTGAATCCGTCAGTTTTGGCACGAAACTTGCTTAATTTATAGCGATTGGTATTGGATTGATTATTAAAAACACACAAACAAATAAAATTAAAAAAAGGAATTGAATCATGGCAGTTATAATTACTGACGATTGCATTTCATGCCAGGCATGCGAAGTTGAATGTCCTAACAATGCTATTTACGCCGCAGGTGACGAATGGAATCTTGCAGGAGAATCACATCCTGCACTTAATGATGATCATACATATATAGCTTTTGATAAATGCACCGAATGTGTTGGTTTTTATGATGAACCACAGTGTATCCCTGCTTGCCCTTCAGATGCAATTGTACCTGATCCGGACAGACAGGAAAGCAAAGACGAACTTCTTGCTAAAAAAGCAAAATTGGACGAAGCAGGCAGATAATCCCCTTTTTGATGATGGTTGTTTAGGCTGGCTCTATTGAGGCAGCCTTTTTTTTATCATGTTTGAGAAAATTATCACTATTTTTGGGGATAATTTTCATAATATATGGCAGAAATAAAATGAAGAATTTGATTCTTTTCGTTTGTACTTACCTGTTTGTTTGTTCTACTTTGTTGGCACAAAACAACACAACCAAAGTTATCTTTTATGAATCTAAAGGCGGGTTTTGGGACTCAATTCAAAAGGGGATAGATACTTATCTCGAATCTGTAAATCCAAAAATTAAAAAGCCCTCTTTTAAAGCTGATTTTTCAAATCTAAAAAAACCTTCAGCACCCTCGGATTTTAAGTTTGCATGGCACAACAAACCCGAATCGCAGGGAAGAACGGGTACTTGTTGGTCGTTTTCCACCACTTCATTTTTTGAATCAGAGGTGAAAAGACTTACCGGGAAAGAAGTGCAGATATCTGAACTTTACACAGTTTATTGGGAATATGTGGAAAAAGCAATCCGCTACGCACAGGAGAGAGGGAATTCTGCTTTGGGAGAAGGTTCACAGGGTAACGCTGTACAAAAGAACTTTAAGAAATATGGTGCGGTGCCTTATTCGGTTTATTCCGGGATGTTGCCGGGACAAAAATTTATTGATCATCAAAAACTTTTTGAAGAGTTTTATACCTTTCTAACAAAAGCCAAAGAGAATAACACTTTTGCCGAAGGATTTATTGTAAATAATGTTAAATCGATTCTGAACAAATATATGGGGACTCCCCCTGAAAAATTTGATTTCGAAGGGAAAAGTTATACTCCGGCGTCTTTCTTAAAAGATTATTTGCAGATTAATCCAGATGACTATATCGCCATTATTTCTGTAAAAAACCAACCGTATGGGACATCCATTATATATGATGTGCCCGATAACTGGTGGAGAAACAGCGATTACTATAATATTCCACTTGATGAATTTATGCAGACTCTAAAAGATGCAGTGAAAAACGGATATACGGTTGCCCTCGCAGGAGATGTTTCCGAACCGGGAATAAATGGATTTGAGGGTGCAGGATTTATTCCGGACTTCGATATCAAACCTGCTGATATAACCGAGGATGCGAGAATTTTCCGCTTTTTGAATGGACAGACCACCGACGACCACGGAATCCATTGCATCGGATCAACAGAAAAAGACGGTTTCACCTGGTTTCTGATTCGCGAATCTGCGGCGGGTTCATTCAATTCATCCAATCCCGGTTACATGATGTACAGAGAAGACTTCGTCAAACTTAAAATGATGAGCTACATGATCCATAAAAGTGCTGTAAAAGGATTAAAATAATTGAAGTTAACATCGTCGGTAATTATCTCTTTTTATAAAAACCTAAAATATTTAGAATTGGTGCTGGCCGGATTCGAACGGCAGGATAATAAAGATTTTGAAGTGATAATTGCCGACGATGGTTCTCCTGAAGATGTGGTTGCCAAAATTGAGAAATTGGCAATCAGGCACTCATTCCCGCTACTTCATTTATGGCACCCCGATAAAGGATTTCGAAAAAACAAGATTTTAAACAGATCAATTATCTCCGCAAGATCGGATTATATAATCTTTGTGGATGGTGATTGCATTCCTCATTCAAAGTTTGTGTCAGGATATCTGAACCACAGATCTGAAGGTGTGGCATTAACGGGCAGAAGAGTAAATCTCTCTGAAAAGATCACACGGCAACTTACGCCCGAAAATGTTATCGCAGGATGGCTCGAAAACAGATTTGCAAAAGTTGTTGTAGATGGACTCTTCGGAGACTCATTTGATGTGGAAAAAGGTTTTTATTCTGAGAACAGAATGATCCTCAATTTTTTTAATAAGAAAAAACGAGGAATTGTAGGTTGCAACTTTGGACTTTATAAAGAAGACCTCCTCCGCGTAAACGGATTTGATGAAAGATATGAAGCCGCCTCGGTTGGTGAAGATTCTGACATCCAATACCGCCTCGAACTTCTTGGGGTTGAAATAAAATCCCTGAATCATATCGCTGTTCAATATCACCTCGACCATAAACTTCAACCCCGCCCGCAAACCAATCTAGACCTCTTTGAACAGGTAAAGAGAGACGGGAAAGCGTTCACACCATTTGGGATTGCAAGAACCTCAGAATCTTAGAACTTCAGAATCTTAGAACCACAGAACCTTAGAACCTGAGTGTTTGAGTACCTGAGTGTTTGAGTACCTGAGTGTTTGAGTGTTTGGTTGCTGATTCGGTTTCGAAAATTATTTAAATATTTTTTGTTATTTGCCTAAAAATATTTGGTGAATATGTGAATTATCCTTTATATTTAAGGATAAGAAAATTAATTTTTACCAAAATAGTTTAGAATATGCTTGACGAAATAGATATCAAGGCTTTAAACATATTGCAAAGCAATGCCAAGACGAGTCGTAGCCAGCTCGCAGAAGTTTTTGGGATGTCAATCCCTTCAATCAGCGACAGACTCCACAAGCTGGAAGATAAAGGAGTAATACAAGGATATTACACCAAGATTGACCGGAAGAAATTTGGCTATGATATTATGGTGTTTATCACTGTAATATCAGAATCATCTTCGCAGTATAGCCATTTAATCGAAAATGCATCTCAGCATAACAATATTCTTGAATGTCATTCGATTCTCGGAGAGGGAAGTCACATTCTTAAGGCTGTTGTAAAAAATTCAGAGGCACTCGAAAAATTATTGGCTGAAATTCAGCAATGGCCCGGAGTGCTTTCTACCCGCACTTCCTTTGTTTTATCGACATTAAAAGAAACCACAAAAATAAGTTTATAATCATTTATTTTCCCCAATTAATAAAGGCACTTTAATCATGAGCGAAAGATCATCACAGATCGAAAATATCCTTTCATTCGCAAAGGATAACCACATTGAGTTTGTTGACTTAAAATTTATGGATTTTCCCGGTCAGTGGCAGCATGTGACAATTCCAATTCAGGAATTTGATTCAAAATCTTTTGATAATGGATTTGGATTCGATGGATCATCGCTTAGGGGATGGAAACGAATCAACGAATCAGACATGCTGATTCTTCCTGATCCGGCAACCATGTTCGTAGATCCTTTTATTAAAGCCCCCACAATCAGTTTAATTTGCGATGTTTATGAGCCGGCGACAAGAGAAAAATATTCCCGCTGTCCAAGGTACATTGCCAACAAAGCGGTTGATTATCTAAAATCCACCGGAATCGCAGATACTGCGTTTTACGGACCGGAAGCTGAATTCTTCGTTTTTGACGATGTGAGATTTGAAGTTGGAAATAATTTCAGTTATTTTGAGGTGGATTCGGTAGAAGGCAGATGGAATACGGGCAGACAGGAAAATCCAAATCTGGGCTACAAAACCAGATACAAAGAGGGTTATTTCCCTGTGCCACCAACTGATATGTTGATGGACCTTAGAAATGAGATGGTTCAAAATCTTATTAATGTTGGAATTGAAGTTGAGGCTCAGCATCATGAAGTGGCAAGCGGCGGTCAGTGCGAGATTGACATGAAGTTTAAACCACTTCTTAAAGCTGCTGATCAGTTACTGCTGTTTAAATATGTGGTTAAAAACACTGCCACCAAAAACAACAAGACAGTAACTTACATGCCAAAGCCGATTTATGGCGATAATGGAAGTGGTATGCATGTTCATGTAAGTCTTTGGAAAAACAACGAACCACTTTTTGCAGGTAACGGATATGCAGGTTTGAGTGAGATGGCTCTCTACTTTATTGGCGGACTGCTAAAACACGCACCTTCACTTCTTGCATTTACAAATCCAACTACGAACAGTTATAAAAGACTTGTTCCCGGATTTGAAGCACCTGTAAATCTTGCATACTCACAGAGAAACAGAAGTGCATCGATCAGAATACCGATGTATAACATGTCGCCAAAAGCCAAAAGAGTCGAATTCAGATGTCCTGATCCTTCAGGCAACCCATATCTGGGATTTGCAGCAATTTTGATGGCGGGTCTCGATGGAATTATGAACAGAATCGATCCGGGTGATCCACTCGATAAAGATATCTATGATATGTCACCTGAGGAGTTAAAGGATGTTCCTTCAACACCACCTTCTCTCGAAGCAGCACTTCAAGCTCTGGCAGATGATCATGACTACCTAACAAGAGGAGATGTCTTCACCTCCGATGTTATTGAAACATGGATAAACTATAAGATGGACAGGGAAGTGAAGCCGATGGCTCTCAGACCACATCCTTATGAATATGACATGTACTATGATTGCTAAGATTTTGAGTACCTGAGTATTTGAGTACTTGAGTGATGGATTTGGCCCCGGGAGATTTTTCGGGGCTTTTTTTTGAAGAGAATTACTTGCTGTTTTTTCCATACGGCATTCATGCGGCGTAAAGGATTCTTCCGTTTTTAATTATTGATTCTGCAAAACCACTTCTATCTTCTGAAAGTGATAGCAAAACCGGTTCAATTCTTGAGTCGATATCTCTGGTTAATCTGAAAAGATTTGTTTGATCTTCAAGGTAATTGTCACTAAATTCATCCACAATGATAGCAATATCGATATCATTGTCTTCTCGAAAATTCCCTCTTTGGTAAGAACCGTATAGAATGATATATTTAACGCTATAGTAACTTAGTATTTTTTTAGAATACTCTTCAATTATTTTTTCAACTCTATCAACCACTCCAAAAACCTTTCTGATTCTGTGATTAACTGTGTACAAATCGTTGCATCTAACGATTTGAGCATCTTATATTTATCAGCAGGATACCTCCCGGCTATCTGCATTGGCATTAAACGATCAAGTAATTCCAGTTGGTCATTGTTTTATTTAGGAACAAGACCCGATTTCTCAGCAAGATATCTAAGGTTATGAGAGTAGGGTGGTTCTGATTCGACCATACACCAAAAATGCCCCTTTAATCCTTTTTCGATCAATAGATGACAAAAGAATCCTACATAAAGGTACTTTTTTTGAGTCCAACATAGTTTTTGCTACATCAATATCATCTTTAGCAGGATCAAACCAATATTCGCTTTTTCTTTTTGCTTCTTATGTCAAGTTAATCTCAAAATTGAATCGTTTATGCCGCAAATTAGCAAAATATATGATGAAAAGAAAGTCGTATTTGAATTTTTGAAAATCATCACTCACCAAAAATAATAAATGGAGACCAAACATAGGGTGTAGCCCCTTTTTTGATAAGTTCGAGTTTGGCGTGGCGAAGTGATTCATCAGTTGGTGAGTTATTGGAAACGATATTGCCAAAAAAGTTAATCATGAGGTCACGGGTACCTTTGTCTGAGACAGTCCATAGACTTACGAGAACAGCATCGGAGCCTGCATACATCACCGCACGGGTAAGTCCGATAATTCCTTCCGTTTTTTTCATATCGCCGGTACCCGTTTCACAAGCTGAAAGCACCACCATTTTTGCATCCCAATCGAGGGCAAGGATTTCCTCAAAAGTTAAAAATCCATCTTGAGTCCGGGTGAGTGAATCTTTTTCAGTACAAAGTGCGAGACTTTGAAATCCCGGATAGACAATTCCGTGGCAGGCAAAAGAGAGATACCTGAATTTATTAAGTTCGGCAGATTTGGCATTTTCTTCATTTGCATCCGTTCTCAATTTAATTTCGACGGGTTCCCCTTTTTCAGAGAATAGATCGGCAATGGCTTTTATTTCTTCGCCTGTTCCTCTAAGCCTGAACAGGGAAAGTCCGGCCCTTGTTGGGTCATCTGAATCGTTGTTGCCAACACCTCTAACCTCACTTCCGGGTTTAACTCCTCTTTCTTCCATCCCTTTTTCGTAATTTTCGACATCATAGACGGGGTCACCAAAGCCCATAAAGCCTGAGCTTTTTCTCTCCTTTTTTAGCTCTCCTCTCATAAGGCTAAGAAGTGTAGCTGACTGATAATATTTCACAGGGTATTTCTCGATGAGGAAAGTAGTGTCGTTGCACAAAGTTTCAAAAGGGATTAAATTCAGAATTCCGTCAGGGACAATAACCAATCGTGATTCAGGGTTCAGGTATTTTGAAACAGGTTTTATTAAGGTGTTGTATAAATTATTGGCTGCTTCATAAGAAAGTTCTTCCTCCACATCCATATCTGCTTTGGGTTTTTTAACATTAAACTTATCTCTTTTTAATCCATCGAGCAGTGCAGAAGCATTTTCTCTTACGGCGGCATCTGATGAGTCAAGTCTGACAAGTTGAAAATCATTTGGAGTGATCAGGAAGACCCAACAGCCTGAATCAGCTATAAAATATTGCAGCACCACTTCATTTTTATCAATCTTGGACTGAATTTCCTTTGTTTCAGCAGGTCTGGGATATTCGAGGGCTGCGAGATCAGGGCTTCCGGACTTAATTTTAAAAATCACTTCGTCGAGTTGATCATTTAACTTTTTTAATTCCTGTTTAAGTACGGTCTCATCCGATGCTGCATTAGTGTTCAAAGCTGTTTTGAGTGCCGAAATCTGTTTTTCGAGTGTATTTCGTTTTTGAAGGAGCATTTGATCAGTTTTTGCAGAGAGATCAACTTTTCGTTCTGATAGAATATCTGCGAGTGAGCGACCTTTCACATTTTCGAGGTATTTAAATGCAGCCTCTTTTTCATTCAGTGAGATGGCAGCCCTTACAGCAAAATCGAGATAGATGGAAAACTTTTCAAAAAGATTGGTTCTGTCTTCTTCTCTGACGAGATTGGCTCTAAAGTTTTCGAGGTACCCCATCGCTTTCTCGAGATAGGGAAGGGTTGCCTGTTCATGGTTATCCCAATTTAAATAAAGATCTGCGAGGGCAAATGAAACGATGACATTAAAAAAGTTGTATTCCGATTCTTCAAAAACAGCGAGGGCATTTTTATATTGTTTTTCAGCCTCTTCGGTTTCTCCCAATAAATAAGCTGCTGTACCAATAGAGTAACAAACTCTGCCGATTCCGAGTGGATAGTTCACTTTACTGTAAAATTCGAGTGCTTTTAGGTCGTAGTCAATTCCTTCGGAATATTTTCCCTCTTGTTGAGCAATTTGTGAGAGGATAAAATTAGCATTTCCGAGACCAAGGGGGTATTGAGCCATTTCAAAATATTTAATTGCAAGTCCGGCACTTTTCCTCGTCTCGATAAAATTCCCCTTCATAAAATAGAGTTGGGAGAGACTGAACCAGATAGTACCCATACCGACAGGGTAGTTTGCCTTTTCGTAATATTCGAGAGCTTTTTTAAAGTTTTCTTCCGATTTAGGTGCGTTCCCTGCATTCAGAAAGATATTCCCCAGGTTCTCAAAAACCTGACCGATGCCGATTGGAAAACCTGCTTTGTCGTAATACTCCACCGCCTTTTTAGCGTTTTCTTCTGCGGTTTTATTGTCCCCTGTATTAAGTGCAAGGGTACTTAATCCGTGATAAATTCTGCCGAGCCCAAGAGCATACCCCGATATTTCATAACATTTTAGGGCCTTCATATAATTGTCCATCGACTCTTTGTTATTGCCGAGATTTAGAGCAATTACTCCGAGCCCGTAATAGACATTTCCGAGACCAATTTGATGATTAATTTTTTGCAGCCATGGAATTGCAGCCAATAAATTGTTTTCAGCTGTCTCGTAGTTTCCGATATTGATATTTACCATCCCGATGTTGGTGTAGCAATTTCCGATGCCAAGAGGGAACTCAGCTACAAGATAGATTTCCAATCCTTTGGTGCTGAATGAAATACTTTCGCTGTTTTTTCCCTGATTCATGGCTACAATTCCCTTGCCATAATTTGCATTCGCGATACCAAGAGGGACATTGTATTTTGTGAATATGTTAAGAGAAATATTGAAGAGGGAGTCTGCCCGGTCGTTATTTCCTGTGTTGGTGGCAATCAGACCGTAGCCGTAATAGATATCGCCGAGCCCGGGTTCGTAACCGGCAGAATTATAACTTTGTTCTCCCTTGGCAAACAATTCGGCAGCTTCGTTGTTTTCTCCTCTATTCAGAATGATGTTTGCAAGGCAGGTATAAACATATCCTTTTGTGTAGGGGTCTTCCACGGGGGTGAGGTATTCGAGTGAGGTTTTGTAGTATTCCGCTGCTTTTATGTAATTACCAAGGAGGTTTTCTATATCGCCGTGGCATTTGTAAATATAACCAAAACCGGCTGAATTTTCCCATTCCTGAAATATTTTGAAGGCTAAATCAAGATATTGGTTAGCCTCGTCAAATCTGCCCAGCGACTTATAACTTTCTGCAATGAAGTAGTTGACGAGTCCCGCATCCGACGAAAAATTGTAATTTTTCATTAATTCGAGGGTCTCATTCATAAGGACGATCACAGTATCAAATTTTTGAGCATCATAAGATTCAACTCCCAAGGCAAATTTTTCTAATGCTTTTAAGGAATCGTTTTGTGCATATACTTTTGGTGATGCAAGAATTATAACAACAGTAAAAATTGATAACAATTTATTCATTGCACTAAATCCGGATTTTATGATTAAAACAGGATTTTATGGATCGCAGCAAGTCAGGGCGACAACAAATCCGTACCGCTACTTCTTTTTAAATATACTGTCGGGCACACCTTTGTTAACTTTATAATTTTTATAAGTAATATACACTTTACCCGGTGCTCGCAGATCAGTATTTTCTCTTTTCTTTTTACCGCCAAAACCTTTTGGAAGGTTAAATTTTCCCACTTCGAAACTGAAAGTCATATTTGAAGGGAGTGGGTATTTGCTGTCTTTTGGATAGACCATATCGATCTGAAAAGTTCCGTTATTTTTTGTTGTGCTTTCAACTTTGGAAATGAAGAGAGTGGATTTATTGATCCATAAAGTGGAAAGAACCACATCACCGGCACCTCCTGTGGGAATCACTTTAACTATGTGGTGTGAAGTGCCACCAATTTTTGTTTCTCCTTCATAAACTGAAGTGTATTTGCCGTTAAGCAGATTTGCAGGATTAAAGTTGAGACCTTCTTTTGGAATTAAGGCAAAATCGTCACCTGTTTGCAGTTTTATTTTGTCGGGAGCCTTGAAGTAGATTTTTGCATCATTGTCAGGCACTTTGAGGAATTCCACATCAATTTTAATTTTGACATCCACCTCATAATCTTTCACAGCGTCGAATTTTTTCTTGACACCGGAAAGAATTTTATCGGCTTCAGACTGGGGAAAAGCTGAAATAAGTAAAAAGGTGAAGAACAATAGAATTTTGTAACTCATTTTAATCCTTATCAGGAAGTGATATCTTTTTTGTTAAAGTAATAATAGGTCAATCCGATAAAAAGGATGATGTGAAACATCAGGACACCAATTGCCTGATACAGTTCATCCATTTCTACGGGAGTTGTGAAAATAATGTTCCACGATTGCATATATGTCGTAAACATATATGGTCTTAACGATTGTAAAAGATCGATGTTTATGTTCGCAAGGATGTAAAAAACTATTAAGACAGCCATAGTGCTTACTATCGGTCCGATTGCATTTTCAACCATTGATGAGAAAAAGAACGCCATCGAGGTTACTACCATCATGCTAAGGGAAGCGATGCCGTAAGCAAAGACAAATCGCCATAAAATATCATCCTTTGCGAAGATAATCAGGATATCTTTTATCACGATGAGTTCACCCGTACCAAAGAGGATCACGCCAAGTCCGAGCGACATAACCCCGAGGAAGAGTACCATTAAATTGGTATAAATGGTTGCGGCAATAAGCTTTGCAGTCAATAGTTGATTACGGGTAATCGGTCTTGTAATAAGCATTCTGTAGGTGCCTGATGTAGCTTCACCGGCGAGAAGATCACCCGATACGAGCGTAATCAAAAAGGGGATATGAATTGCCAAAGCACCCAATACAATAAATGACATCAGGTAGCCGTTTAGGAAATTTCCTTCAAAAACAAAGATGTTCTGCAGGTTTTGAGTTAGGAATTTGAGATAACTTTCCCCCTCTATCAACATTGCAATTTCAATTATGCAGACAATAACCGCAATAGTTGCAAAGCCGATGTAGGTTCTCCACTTTCTGAAAATTTTATATAATTCTATCCGAACGAGATCAATCATCATTCTCCCTTTCCTGTCAGGTTCAAAAAATATTCTTCAAGCGAACGAGTTGGAACCAGGGAGCTCACCTCGATACCGTTCTCAACCAATTTTTTATTGAGCGGGGCAATCTCACCTTTTTTCATGAACATAATTATCGTTGAGTTTGAGACATCGTCGATTCTGCCGTCAAAATTGCTTTCATTTATCAGTCTGACAGCGGTTTGCGGGTCATTCACTTCAATATTTACTCTTGTTTCCGCTGCATTCAGCAGGTCTTCAACAAATCCCTCGATGACGGTTTTACCTTTATCGATAATTACCATTCTGTTGGCGATCAGCTCCACTTCGTAGAGAATGTGTGATGAGAGGAAAATGGTTTTTTTATGGTCTTTACTCAGTCTGATCACCAATTCCCGGATTTCTTTCATCCCCTGGGGGTCAAGACCGGTGGTGGGTTCATCCAGAATAATTAATTTTGGATCGTGGATTAAAGCCTGTGCAATGCCGAGGCGTTGTTTCATCCCATGAGAGAATGTTTTAACTTTTGATGAGAACCTTTTATCGAGCCCCACCATTTCGAGAATTTCCATAATTCTGTTTTTAGTGACCGGAAAGCCTGAAGTGCGGGCGAGAATTTCGAGGTTTTTATAAGCAGAAAGGTAGCCGTAAAAATCGGGTTTTTCGACTATGGCACCCACTCTGCTCAAGATGAATTTTCTCTCTTTGTTGATGTCTTTGCCAAAGAGTTTTATTTCTCCGGCAGTTGGAAAGATAAGAGTCATTAACATTCTGATGGTTGTGCTTTTTCCTGCCCCGTTTGGACCGAGGAAGCCAAAAACATCTCCTTCATAAACGGTTACATCAAGTCCGTTTACTGCATGAACATCTTTATATTTTTTGTGGAGACCAACAATTTCAATTATTTTTTCCGTAGAAACTCCTGTTAAGGGTTAAAATCAATAAAAAATCCAAGTCCAAATTTGGTAAGATGGTTTTTATAATAAGAGCTGAACCAATCGTACCCCGAGTAATAAAAAGCGTAGAGTGAGACGCCAATTCCCTCTTTTTGTCCGAACTTTATTCCGGTCATAAGGGAGTGGGAGGGGGTGAACTCGGGTCTTCCGCGCATTTTCAGGTCATAAGCGGCAAATAACCTTGCCGGTTTGTTCATTATTGTAAACAATGGTTCGTTTAGAAAAAATTCACTTCCTGCCGAAAAATTTGTTCTTTTTTGATCCTCCGGTCTTATCAGAATGGAATATGCGACTCCGCAATATAAACGGAGATCAAACAGAGGAAATTTAAACTGGATTCCCGGATTTAATTCAAAAAAGTCGTCGGCGAAAGGTACCGGACCTTTTGCATCCTTCCACGAATTATTTGATGGATCCCATGCACCATCGACTAAATGGGCACTACGATGGATGAACCGTAATCTTGAATTAATGAAGTGTGGCGTTCCGTCAATTTGTTTTGACCATGAGATGTTACCGCCAAAATAACCGTCGATTGCCGCAACCTGAAGTCGATAGTCTCTATATTCTATCACTTTTGCATAAGCAAAAAACTCTGTACCGGCATTTATGGTTGAAGTGGAATCCAATTTAATTGAGATTACATCAAATGCATTGCCAACATCCACTTTCATAGAGCGGTCGTTGGGGAAAAAGGTCAGTCCAAATTTTGGTTCAGAATCTGCAGCCTTGAGCATGGTAAAAAGTCGGGTCCCCGGTAGAAATTCAACCGTTTGCGGAAGAACCGTAACAATGGCTAAGAGGAAAAAGAGTAGTGTGTATAAGTTGATTCTCGGCATCGTTAAAATGTTGTTTGTAGAAAATTATCAAGGTGTCAAAAATAGCGATAAATGTATAAAGAGTAGATGGGCTAATGGATGTTTTTTTAGAGTACGCAGATCCGCCACAGCTGACTAAGTTCACGCAGATTAGACGGAATTACGCAGATGGAGGTTGAAAATCCATTTGTTGCCGCAATTCATGGGGTTGAAACCCCACGCTATTGATTTAATCTCTCCCGGTAGTTTCAACCTTCATCCTTCAAAAATTCAGCCTTCAACCTTCATCCTTCAAATATTCAACCTTCATCCCTGAAATTTCCGCCTTGAGATAGTTGCGTGAAAAATCACTATATTTAATGTTTTTAAAAACAATTTTATGGATAAGAATTTGAGTCACGCAAAGATATTGGTTACGGCTGCACTTCCTTACGCAAACGGACCGATTCATCTTGGGCATTTGGCGGGAGCATACCTGCCTGCGGATATTTATGTACGATTTCAGAGATTACGGGGCAGAGATGTAATTTTTGTTTGTGGGTCTGATGAACATGGTGTACCGATAACGATAACGGCTGATAATGAAAAGGTTTCACCAAATGTAATTATCGACAGATTCCATACAATAAACAAGGAATCGTTCGAAAAATTTGGAATGAGTTTCGATATATACAGCCGTACCAGCATTCCTGAACATCATAAAACGGCTACAGAATTTTTCCTTGAGTATTATAACAGTGGACTTCTTGTTGAAAAGAAGTCGATGCAGTTTTATGACAACACGCGTAAAATGTTCCTCCCCGACAGATATGTTGAAGGCACCTGCCCTAAATGTGGAAACGAAAGTGCACGAAGTGATGAATGCGAAAATTGCGGTGCATTATATGATCCATCTGAACTGATAAATCCTGTCAGCAAAATCACCGGGGAGCGACCCGAATTGAAGGAAACTTCCCATTGGTTTTTCCCTTTTGGCAAGTTTCAGGAGCGGCTTGAAAAATATGTTTCAGAAATGGATGAAACATACGGTTGGAAAGAGAATGTTCTACAATATTGCAAGGGGTGGTTTACTGCCGGACTTCAGGACAGGGCGATAACCCGAGATCTTGATTGGGGTGTGAAATTACCAGTAGATGGAGTTGACAACAAAGTTCTTTATGTCTGGTTTGAGGCTGTTCTTGGTTACATTTCTGCAACAAAAGAATTGTTTAAACTCCGTGGTGAAGAAGAGGGCTGGCGTGACTATTGGCAGGACCCCGACACAAAATATGTGGCCTTCATCGGGAAAGATAACATCGTTTTTCACACCATAATTTTCCCGGCGATGCTGATGGCATGGAACGACAGGCACGCAGATAAATTTGTATTGCCACAGAATGTGCCGGCGAATGAATTCCTGAATTTTGAGGGGAAAAAGTTCTCAAAAAGCAGGAAATGGGGCATAGATGTAATCGATTTCCTCAAACGGTTTGATGCGGATTCACTCCGTTATACCCTTACTATGAATGCACCTGAATACCGCGATACTGATTTTTCATGGAAAGATTTTCAGGCAAAACACAATAACGAACTCGCCGATATCCTCGGAAATTTTGTGAACAGAACTTTGACATTCATTCATAAAAATTTCGAAGGTAAGGTACCTCCACTTTATTCACTCGATGAGAGAGACAACGAACTTTTGAACATGCTCGAAGATCGACCGTCTAAAGTAGCCGACCTTATGGAGCAATATCGATTTAAGGATGCCACGCTCGAGATAATGAATCTTGCCCGGGCAGGCAATAAATATTTTAACGATTCCGAACCTTGGAAGACGCTAAAGAGCGACAAAGAGAGATGTTCGACTACACTTCACCTTTGTTTGCAAACAATTTATTCGCTCGCAGAGCTTTTTATGCCTGTAATACCGACTACCTCGGCAAAAATTCTTCAAATGTTGAATAAAAGGTCTGTTGAATGGCTTAACGCCGGTAAACTCAATTTGGTTGAAGGTGAAATGCTTGGAACCCCGGGCATACTCTTCAAAAAAATTGAAGATTCTGAAATTGAAGAAATCAAGCAACAGACTGCTCCTGAACCGGTGGAAGAAGAGGATTTTGAAAAAATTGATTCGATTTCAATTGATGACTTTTTCAAGACTGATTTACGGGTAGCTGAGATAATTGAAGCCGAACGGGTTAAGAAAAGTGAGAAGCTGATCAAGGTTCAAGTATCGTTTGGAAAAGAGAGAAGACAAGTTATTGCCGGTATCGGAAAGGCATACAACCCTGAAGACCTGATCGGCAAAAAAGTGATTGTAGTTGCCAACCTGAAACCTGCAAAACTGATGGGACTTGAATCACAAGGGATGATACTCGCAGTTGAAACTCCTGACGGGGGTTTAAATGTTGTAGAAGTAGAGAGTTCTATTAAAAATGCCACTAAAGTAAAGTGACAAAACGATGAAAAAACTGTTTTTGTTGGTTGTTCTTCCGCTATTGGTTTATGGTCAAGTCAACAATTCCGTGAAGTTCTCACCTGAATTGAATGATTGGATGTCAAATCCAGGAAATGCAGGTTCAGTTAAGGTGTGGGTTGATTTTACCGATAAAGGTGAAAATCTACGAATGCTTTTGGATCCAGAATCTTTTTTGAGCAAAAGATCAATTCAGAGGCGGAGCCTTCGAGGTGACGCTATAAACGAGACTGATCTTCCGTTATCGAGTGGATACCTGAACGATCTTACAGAATCGGGTGTGAGAATAATCAGCAAGTCAAAGTGGTTCAATTCAGTGACGGTAAATGCTGACAAATCGACACTTCAAAAACTTGTACAAAAAAGTTTTGTTAAGAAGATCAGCCTCGTGGCAAAAGGGAAGTCTGTTTCCTCCCTTTCAAACGATGGAATTCTTACACAAGCATCAACTGTGAAAAGTGAGAGCATCAATTCGCTTGACTACGGTGAATCATTAGCGCAACTCGCTCCTCAACAAATTCCGATGGCACATACCATGGGATTTGACGGCTCGGGAGTTTTCATCTGTCTGATGGATGCCGGATTCAACAATCTCGCACACGAAGTTTACGATTCACTCAGGATAGTTTCCACATGGGACTTTGTGAATAATGATCCCGATGTAGGTGATGGAGGCATGGGTAACGGCTCGCACGGAACAGCTACACTTTCCGTAATCGGCGGGTACAAACCGGGTAAACTTATCGGAACAGCTTACAGAGCCAATTATTTGCTGGCAAAAACTGAGAACACAGACACTGAAACCCCCGCAGAAGAAGACTTTTGGATTGCGGCTGCCGAGTGGGCTGATTCAATTGGGGTTGATGTAACTTCAACCTCGCTGGTTTATCTCGAGTTCGATCCTCCTTTCACAAGTTATACCTGGCAAGATATGGATGGAAATACTGCACGAATTACAAAAGGTGCCGATCTTGCTGTTAAAAAAGGAATTGTAGTTTTTAACAGTGCGGGAAACAGCGGTTTTCACGCGACTCAGAATACACTTGCCGCTCCGGCAGATGGTGATTCCGTTATCACGATAGGTTCAATTAATGCTGATGGTTCAAGGTCCGGTTTTAGCAGTGTTGGTTTAACCGTTGACGGAAGAATAAAACCCGACCTGATGGCTGTGGGTTCGGCAGTTTATTCAGCTGCACCCGGCGGCAGAACAAATTATAGTTACACCTCGGGTACATCCCTCGCTTGTCCGATAGCTGCGGGAGTTGCCGCACTTCTGCTACAGAAAAATCCAAATCTCACTCCAATACAGATCAGAGAAATTTTAAGAAATACAGCTTCGCAATCAACCGCTCCTGACAGATTAATGGGGTGGGGGGTTATGAACGCTGTTGCGGCACTTAATAATGTTCCATCCGGTATTGAGACGGGTGAGATCACACTTCCTGAGGGGATGGTCCTACTCGGGAATTATCCAAATCCTTTTAACCCGACGACGACGGTTTATTTCACTTTGTCGGGTGAAAAGTATATTTCTTTGAAGCTTTACACTTCAACAGGTGAATTAGTTAAAACTGTGGCAGAGGGAACATACTCCGCCGGTACGAGTAAAATAATGTTGGATGCAGCCGGTCTTTCATCGGGAAATTATTTCCTCCTGTTGAATGACGGCACTAAAATATATACACAAAAATTGAGTACTCTTAAGTAATGAAAAAACTGACTCTTATCCCTTTCCTTTTCCTCGTAATTATCACATTTCAGGGGAATTATTCAACCTCAAAACTTTCCCGCTCGATGGAAACTGTCGTGGGGAGAATGTCTGATAAAGATTCGGTTCTTTGTTGGGTGTTTTTTAAGGACAAGGGACCTGCGACGGATAAATATTTTAGCAACCCTTCGCTGGTTGTTACACAAAAGTCGATCGAGAGAAGAAAAAAATTCAGAAGTGAAGCCAATATATTAGATGAAACTGATCTTCCAGTTTACACCGGCTACATCGATGATTTACAGAAGATGGGGCTGCAAATAAAAGGGAAATCGAAGTGGCTTAACAGCGTCAGTTTATATGTTGCCAAATCAGAGGTATTGAGAGTTGAAAAACTACCGTTTGTTAGCCATATTGATCTTGTAGTCAGGTTTTCTAAAAGATATTCAGATGACTCCGTGGAACAGGCGACCATCGATCAGTCAAAAATGATTATGGACAAAAAAGATGTTTACGATCTTGATTATGGACAGAGTTTCCCGCAAAATTTGATGATGCAGGTGCCTGCACTTCACAACCTTGGAATTAATGGTGCCGGAGTAACAATCTGTGTGCTCGATGCAGGATTTAACAATCTTCAGCATGAATCCTTCTCACAGATGAGAATTTTGAATAAATGGGATTTTGTGAATAACGATGGTGGAGTTGGCGACAGTCTGGATATGGGAAGCGGCAGTCATGGTACAAATGTACTCTCTGCTATTGGTGGTTACAAACCCGGCAAACTTATCGGACCGGCTTATGGTGCTTCATATCTCCTCGCAAAAACGGAAAACACAGACAGTGAAACTCCGGTTGAAGAGGATAACTGGATTGCGGGAATTGAATGGGCAGACAGTCTGGGTGCCGATCTTGCAACTTCATCCCTCGGCTACCTTGAATATGACCCCCCGTTTCAGAGTTATAGCTGGCAGGACATGGATGGAAACACAGCCAGAATAACCCGTGCTGCCGATCTTGCTGTTTCAAAAGGGATTGTAGTTTTTGTATCTGCCGGAAATGAAGGGATGGATCCTTCCCATAATACCTTAGGGGCTCCCGCCGATGGCGATAGCGTAATTTCAGTCGGTGCTGTAGATGCTTCCGGCTCCCGTGCATATTTTTCAAGTGTGGGTACCACAGTTGACGGAAGAATAAAACCTGACATAATGGCGATGGGTCAAGCAGTAAGAGTCGCAAGTTCTTACACAGTAACAGGATATTCACAATCGTCGGGTACCTCTTTTTCCTGCCCTTTGGCAGCGGGTGTGGGTGCTTTGATCCTTTCACAGCGACCAAATATTTCACCAGTTGTTCTCGCACAGGCACTTCGTACTACCGCTGATAATTCTTCCAATCCAAACAGAGAATATGGTTGGGGGATAATTAATGGTCTCGCTGCATTAAATTCAATTCCCGCAATGAATGTTGACGAAGCTACTGAAACACCTTCCGATATCAGAGTTTATGGAAATTATCCAAATCCGTTTAACCCCTCAACTAAAATTGATTTTGAAATATCGACACTTTCCGAGTTGACAATCGACCTTTACAATTCGGCGGGTGAGAGGGTAAAAAGACTCGGAACCGGAGTGAAAGAGCCCGGAAAACATACAATTAATATAGATGGCAGTGGATTAAATTCAGGAGTTTATTTTGTGAAGATAAAATCTTCAATGAGCTCGAAGGTTATAAAGATAGTACTTTCAAAGTAACTTATTATTAACCTTGATTTTAAATCTGCAATTAGGTAACATTGTTGTCGCAATTTTTTATAATTATTAATTAAAACAATCATTTATAAACCATAAATAGAGAAGACCCGACGAGAGATTCGGGTGATCTGTAAATAATCGGGAGCCTTTGATGTTGAAAAAAACATTAGTTATTAGCTTGCCTTTAGTTGCCGCATTTATCTTTTCAGCTTGTTCAGGTGGTGGAGAGACCGCAGTGGCTGAATTCACAGGAGCAAACAAGCAAACTAATAAAGTTACACTTTCTGAATTTGAAAGAGCTTATGCCAAAACGGTTGGTGGTGTGGAAAACGCAAAAAAAGATGATCAGCAAAAGCTGAAAAACTTTCTTGAAGTTTACACTAATTTTAGGATGAAGCTGCTTGATGGTGGAGAAAGAGGTTTCGACAAAGATCAAGCAATGAATCAAGAGCTTGATGATTACCTGAAACAGGTAGGGCAGACCTATATAGTGGAAAAGGAATTGATTGAACCCGCTGTAAAACAGATGTGGGAGAGACGCAAAAAAGAGATCAGGGTTTCTCATATAATGACAAGACCTGATTCTCTCGATACAGAGGAACCAAAATTGGTACTTGAAGAGCTTTTGAAAAGAATAAAAGCAGGTGAGAGTTTTGAAAAATTGGCAAAAGAGTATTCAAAAGATGAATACAGTGCCAAAAATGGTGGCGATATCTATTACATCACTTCAGGCATGATTGTTCCTGAATTTGAAGATGCTGCATATAAAATTGAACCGGGTCAAGTTTATCCGGAAGTGGTTACAACCCGTTTTGGTTATCACTTAATAAAAGTAACAGAGAGCAGAAACAGAATTCCGCAGATCAGAGCCAGCCATATTCTTATTGGTTACCTCGATCCTAATGGCAATCAGGATACCGCCTATGCCGTGGCAAGAATGGATACAGTTCTAAATCGTCTAAAAGCCGGTGAGAATTTTAGTGATCTGGCAAGAATGTATTCTGACGATCCGGGTTCAAAAGCCTCCGGTGGCGATCTTGGCTTTTTTGAGAGAAGAATGATGGTACCTGAATTTGATGAGGCTGCATTTAATCTTAAAGTGGGTGAAATGTCACCAATAGTTAAGACAGGTTACGGTCTCCATCTTATTCTTGTAACTGATGTAAAACCTTATCCTACATTTGATGAGGACAAGGAGAATCTGAAAAAGATGTACCGTCAGATCAGATACAATAACGAATATGCCGAACTCTTGAAGAAAACGAGAGAAAATTATAATTACACCGAAAACGAGCAACTTTTTGCACTTCTTGAATCGATGAGTGATACCATTGATGTAACAAAAGGTTATTATAATGCTGAATGGCGTAATGAATTTAAAGACTCTACTGCGTTTACGCTCGAAAATTATTCATGGTCGATCGATTCACTGATCGAGAATATGAATAAAAGATATGAGTTCTTGAATCAGAAGATAACTTACAGTTTGCTCAGTGATGGTGCCGTTAAAATGGCAAACGACAGAGTTCTTGCCATCGATGCAAAATATCTCGCAAAAAGAAATGAAGAGTTTGCAAGATTGATGGAAGACTACAGAAATGGTATCTACATCTTCAAACTTCAGGAAATAGAAGTGTGGAACAAAATAAAGAATGACAGTACTTTACTTGTCCAATTCTACGAAAAAAACAAAGCCGGTTACATCTGGCCCGACAGAGTTGAATTTGCTGAGATTTTTGTAAAAAATGATTCATTGGCAAAAGCGGTTTACAAAGAAGCAATGTCAGGTGCAGATTTTGAATCGCTTGCCGGCAAATACACTGAAAGAAGCAACATGAGAGGCAAGATGGGAAAACATCCACTTCAGGATGTTAATTCAAGCCCACTCTATAAAGAAGCCAACAAATTGAGTGAAGGAATTGTAACCGCCCCGATCAGCATCGACGGTGGATACTCCATCATTAAAGTTTATAAAAAAGATAAAAGCCGGATCAAAACCTATGAGGAAGCCAAACCTGAAGTTTTGAGCGGATACAACGAACAGGAACAGAAAAATCTTGAAGCAGTTTATATAGAAGGTTTAAAAGCCAAATACAAACCTGTATATTTTTATGATTCCTTAAAGGATGCCTTCAAGAATTAACACTTATTTCATTAAGAGACAATTTAATGCTTAAAAAAGCTTTATTGGTGTTCCTTCTCCTATTTGGAGGGGGAACACTTTTTGCACAGGAAGTTGCCGAAAAAATTGCAGCTATAGTTGACAACGATGTTATTCTCCAGAGCGAAGTATCGCTCAGGGCTGCTATTGAAGCGAAACAGTCAGGTGCAAATCCTGATAACCCGGCTTTTCTTGCTGCAGTTCTGAACAGCATGATAGAAGAAAAACTGCTTTATGCCTACGCGATTCTCGATTCGATAATAGTTACCAAACCTGAGATAGACCAGTATATGACCTATCAGGTTCAGCAACTTGTGAAACAATTTGGATCTGAGGAAGCTGTTGAAAAGACTTATAACAAGTCGATGGCACAGATAAAAAAAGAGCTTGAACCAGAAATCGAAAAGAACCTTCTGATGAAAAAAGCTCAGGACAAAAAGTTTGGAACCATCGAAGTGAGCAGAAGGGAAGTGGAAGAGTTCTTCGCCAAGTATCGCGACAGTCTCGGCACAACCCCTGAAAAAGTTAAAATTTCGCATATTTTCCGTTCCCCTTCCAAGTCGGAAAGGATAATGAAAATTGCACTGGATTTTGCCCATAAACTGCTTGATTCCGTAAAGAATGGTGCCGATTTTGCGGAGCTCGCAAAAAAATATTCGGATGATCCGGGAAGTGCCGCCAATGGTGGTGATATCGGTTTTACAGCAAGAGGGATGCTTTTCCCCGAGTATGAGTCAGTGGCGTTCAGACTGAGAGAAGGTGAAGTATCCGGAGTGGTTGAATCACCGGCAGGATACCACATCATACAGCTTTTGGACAGAAGGGGTGAGCAGATTAAGACCCGTCACATCCTTGTGAGAATAAAACCTGATGAACAGACTGATTATGAATTGATCAATTTTCTTACAGATTTGCGTGATACACTTGTAAGAAATAAAGGCGATTTTAAGTTTTATGCAAAAAAATACAGCCAGGATCAGAGAACATCCAAATCGGGTGGAGTGCTTGGAACCTACTTTATCGACAAGTTGGATGCCTCACTTAAAGAGACCGTTTCGAGAATTAAAGAGGGTGAAATCAGCTTTCCAAAAAGAATCGATTACGGTCAGGATGAATATGGCTATCATATTGTAAAATTGGACTCAAGAATACCAAGACACGAACCAAACCTCGAAATCGACTACGATGAGATTAAAGAGCTTGCAGTTATGTACAAACAAAAAAAGCTCGAACAGGAATGGTTGGATGATCTGAAAACAAAAATTTATTGGGAGATTAAATAAAGGGTTTCCATTGGATGAAGTAACACTTGTACGGGAGATTAACGAGAAATTTAATACCGTAAAAGCTGAGATCGGGAAAGTGATTGTTGGACAAAATGATATTGTCGAACAACTTCTTATATCTCTGCTTTCGCGCGGGCATTGTCTTCTTGTTGGTGTTCCCGGGTTGGCTAAAACACTTCTGATTAAAACGGTTGCAGAGGCTACCGACTTAAAATTTGGAAGAATTCAGTTTACTCCCGATCTTATGCCTTCTGACATAACCGGCACTGATATTATTGAAGAAGACCCGATCACGAGAAGAAGGGAATTCCGCTTTATTCCCGGTCCTATTTTCTCGAATGTTATTCTTGCTGATGAGATTAACAGAACTCCGCCTAAAACACAGGCGGCACTTCTGGAAGCGATGCAGGAGTACCGGGTTACGGTAGCCGGAAAAACCTATTCACTCGAAACGCCATTTTTTGTATTGGCTACTCAGAATCCGATTGAGCAAGAGGGAACTTACCCTCTCCCCGAAGCACAACTCGACAGGTTTATGTTTAATCTTTGGCTCGACTACCCTTCGTACGCTGAGGAAGTTGAAATAATAAAGTCAACCACAGGAGCATTTCAGCCATCGGTAAATCCTGTGATAAAAGCTTCAGAATTATTGTCGTACCAGTCACTGATTCGTTCGGTGCCCGTGGCAGATAATATTATAGAATATGCGGCAAAAATAGTTCACAGTACCAGACCCGGAACGCCCGAGTCTCCCCAATTCATAAAAGAATGGGTGAGATGGGGGGCAGGTCCGAGAGCTTCCCAATACCTTATACTCGCAGCCAAAACGCGGGCTGTGTTATACGGTCGATTCACCCCGAACCAGGATGACATCAAATCGGTTCTTAATCCAATATTAAGACACAGAATTATTCCCAATTTTAGTGCCGAAGCAGAGGGTATTACATCAGTGGATATCGTAAAAAAACTGATAGAAACGATCTAATTTCATAGTGTACTTTTTTTTCTCTAAAATTCTTTTTAATTTAGGTTCTTAATGTTATTGATTAACGAACCCCGGTATGCCTGATGCAATCGAACATAATATCATTCTTCAAATCAATTAATCAGTTATTCCAATCTGACAGTACAGGAGAGAACCTCCTTAACCAGTTGTGCAACTTTATATCAACCGAGTTTGAGTTTTATTCCGCCGCCCTTTTTAAGCCGGCGAACGATAAAATGGTACTTATTGGTAAATCTGATAATGTTAAAAAAAGTCTTGCCATTGGCAGTGAATCGGTTTGCACAGTTTGCAAACTTCACGATAGCTCATCGGGAGTTACTTCATTTGATCTTGATAAAAAGTGTCAGATTCAAACCACAGATTTCCTCGTTTATGAAGGATGCCTGAAGCTTAAAGGAAACACTGAAGAACAGTTTATTTTAAAACTGACCAGAAAATCACCTTTCAGTCAGAGTGATATTGACAATATTGAGGTTCTGGGGAAGTTCTTACTGGTTGTGTTAAATTCATCAAAGTTTGTTACCTACACTTCCGACTCATCGATAAGCAAACTTTTGCTCGATGTCTCCAACGATTTGAGAACCCCTTCAAACAGCATACTTGGTTTTGCTTCCCTTCTTTATGATGATAAACTGACCTCTGTGCAAACAGAATATGTAAAACTGATTAAAGACAATGCACAAAAAATGTCTAACCTTCTGAATGATTTGATTGATATTTCAAAAATTTCAGGGGGAAGTGTCGCCGGTCAGACTGCACCGTTTGAATTGAAGGTAATGCTCGATGAAATTGAAAAGAGCTTTAAGGATAAGATTGATTCCACCGTAACTTCACTTCAATTTGCTATTGGGGAAGCGGTTCCAAAAGAGATTGAGTCAGATCAACAAAAACTTAAAACCGCAATTACTTCGATTCTTGCATTCCTTCTTAATGAGAATCCGTACGGGCGAGTGGAATTAACAGCCACCGAATCGTTAAGCGGGATACTTACAATTAAAATTTATCATTCCGGACTGATGATTCCCCACGAAAAGCTTAAAGATGCTTTCAGAATCAGTCAGATACACGATGGAAGAGGGAAAGTGGCTACTGTTTCGGCTCTCTCTCTAAATCTTGCAAAAAGATACATCGAAAGCCTGAAAGGGGAATTGGTAATCGGGAAAGAAAATACCCAGGGAGTGAGCATATCGATAAATCTGCTGCTTACGGGTAGTTCAATGTTTGCCAGCCAGATGGAATCACTTCCAAAACCTGCAAACACCAATAACAGAGTTCTCGTTATCGAAGACGATTATGCAACTTCAAAACTTTTGAGTAACTATCTGAATAAATGGGGGTATGAACCCACAATTGTGAATTCGGGAATAAAAGCCCTCCAAATTCTTCAAAACGAAGGATTTCTATCGATAATTACAAATGTTACCCTGCCCGATATTAACGGACTCGAACTTCTCAGAAAAATCAGAGAAAACAAACTTCACAGACACACTCCGGTAATAGTTTGTTCTGTTGAAGCTGAACAACAAAAAGCATTTTTGATGGGCTCTGTTGAGTATTTTGTGAAACCTATCAGCTACAAAGACCTTGTGGAAGTGCTGACAAGTTATAAGCTTAGAAGAGATGCCAATGTTCTTTGTGTTGATGATGACATTAACACTTTAAATTTGGTGAAAGAGGCTATACAGTCGGCTGGATTTAATCCTGTAGCGGAAAATTTCTCATATGAAGTGCCTGCAAAAATAGCTAATATGGATCTCGATTTGGCTATTGTTGATCTTGATATGCCGAAGATGAACGGGTTTGAATTGATCAAAGAGATTAAATCGAATACCCGATTTGCGAGTCTTCCTATTATTATTTACACAGGTAAGGAAAATTACGAAGAAGATCTTGCTAAAATAAATGGACTTTTTACAGAGTTGCTCGACAAAAAGAGCACTAAAATTGAAGACCTTGCAGAAACTATCAGCAGAATGGTGAACAGGACTGAACCGGTAACCAGCACAGGCGGCACCACTTCCGCGGGCGGGTCGGCACAAGCCGCTGCTCCTGAATCGGAAGGACCGGTTATTTTGCTCGTTGAGGATTACAAACACTCACAAATTATTGTGACCCGTTTGTTAAGGAAAAACGGTTTCAGCAATGTAACAGTATGCGAAAATGGTGCTGAGGCGGTTGAACAAGCTAAAAAAATGCAATATGATTTGATCTTGATGGATATGCAAATGCCTGTAATGAACGGCTTTGAAGCGACTGAAAGAGTGAGACAAATGCCTGAGTATAAAGATACACCGATTATTGCTCTGACGGCTTTTGCAATGAAAGGTGATCGAGAAAAATGTATAGATGCCGGTGCTACAGACTATATACCGAAGCCTATTGACAGCGTTGAATTTATTGAAAAAGTTAAAAAATACACTCAAAATCCGGCATAGCCGATGAATAGAACAGGAATTTATCTTTAAATGATATCAGAATATCCAAGGGTAAGGTTTGCCCCCAGCCCTACCGGTTATTTACACATCGGGGGGCTTAGAACCGCATTGTATAACTACCTTTTTGCGAAGCAATCGGGTGGTAAATTTATCCTTAGAATTGAAGATACCGACCGCACCCGTTATGTACCGGGTGCAGTAGAAAATCTTATCTCGACCCTCGAATGGTCAGGTCTCCACTACGATGAAGGTCCGGGTAAAGAGGGTGAATTTGGACCCTATACCCAGTCGGAAAGACTGCACATCTACAAAGAATACACAGACAAGCTCCTCGAGACAGGTCACGCCTATTGCTGTTTTTGTTCAAAAGAGAGACTTGATGACCTGCGTGAAGGACAAAAAGCACGGAATGAACAAACGGTTTACGACAAGCACTGTTTAAAACTGACTAAAGAAGAAGTAACGGCAAAATTGGCCTCGGGTACTCCTTATGTTGTCAGAATGAATGTTCGCCACGGAAGCAAAGTGCTTGTGAAAGATATAATAAGAGGTAATATCGATTTTGATACTTCGATTATTGATGACCAGGTTTTGATAAAAAGTGATGGTTTTCCGACATATCATCTGGCAAATGTGGTTGATGACCATCTGATGAAAATTACTCACACCATTCGTGGTGAAGAGTGGCTTCCCTCAACTCCAAAACATGTGCTGTTGTATGAGGCATTTGGCTGGGAAGTGCCGATATTTGCACATCTTCCTTTGTTGCTAAATCCTGATCGCTCCAAGTTGAGTAAGAGACAGGGTGATGTGGCAGTGGAAGACTACAGATCGAAGGGATATCTTAAAGAAGCCCTGATAAATTTTATCTCTCTTTTGGGTTGGAATGCGGGTGATGACAGAGAATTTTATAATATGGATGAATTAATTTCATCATTTTCCATCGAGAGAATTAATAAATCGGGTGCCGTTTTTAATCTGGAAAAACTTGACTGGTTGAATGCGGAGCACTTAAGATCGAAGACTGACCTTGAGCTTGCCGAATTACTCCGTGAGGAATTGTCTGAAAAACAGATTCCCCTCGATGAAAAGATGGATGGAGAATATTTTGTTAAGATAGTTTCATGTATGAAAGAGCGGGTTAAATTCATCAAAGAGATTCCTGTGAATGCTCCATATTTCTTCGCCCGTCCCGACAGTTATGAAGAAAAAGGAATTCAAAAAGGCTGGAAAGAGGATACTCCCGGTCTGTTAAAAGCTTATATGGCTAAGATAAACTCATTGGAAGCTCCCTCAAAAGAGGATTATGAAACGGGATTAAGAAGTGCCGCCGAAGAGAACGGTGTGGGTGCCGGAAAACTGATTCACCCCGTAAGATTGGTGGTATCGGGTGTTTCCTCGGGTCCCGGGTTGTTTGAGATTCTCGATGCCCTCGGCAAGGAAGAAGTTCTATACAGAATTGAGACCGGAATACAGCGACTAACTAAGGTTTAGACACGGTCTTTTCGATTTCTGCCTGAAGAGCAGAATCTTTTATTTTGTCTTTTAGATATAGAAGGCGATTTTTCAGAAATGGATTATCGCCTTTTGTATTTAAGCGATGGATGAGACTTTTAACTTCACAATAGATACCGGTTTCTTCGATTCCGAGTGCAAAGTAGGAATCTGATGCTCTTTTGTAGAATCCAGAGGCCTTTTCAGCATTGCCGTTTTTTTCAGCTACCTTTCCGAGAAATTCGAGATCATAAGCAATTGCGAGGTAGTCCTCATTTTGCAGATCCTGTTTATACGCCTTATCACCCCAAAAAGATGCTTCCTCCGTTTTCCCTTCTGCAAGTGCAATAAAAGCACGCGTATAATACGCAAAGGCGAGTTGGTCACCCGGATATCTGTTATCACGATCGAGAGCAACAAAAGCGGTATTCAGGTTTGTGAGTTCTATCTCGTAATCTTTTTTTACGGCAAATTTTGAAAGTGCAAGATATGCTGTTGAAATAAGAGCAAGTGAAGAGGAAAAATATTGTTCCTTAAATCTTTTTGAGAGTGAGATTACGCTGTCGTACCTTTGGGTGGTGTAATAGTATTCAGAGAGAGAATTGAGAAAATTGATGGAGTCAGATTTACCCGGAAGAAGGAGAAATTCTGCGGCAAGAATGCTGTCACCTTTTTTTATTTCTCCTGAAGTTGCGTAGATATTTGCTTTCTTAAGAAGGACTTTGGTTTTGCCCGAGACATCATCGAGCAATGAATAACTGTTAAAAGCTTCATCGAGGGAGATAAGTGCAGGCCCTGTTTTATTCCTGTTTATCAGGTCGTTTGCGAGGTTAAAAAAATCATCGCCATCATTTTGCGATGCCGTTTTTTGTTCATCGATAACTGTCGAAGAGAAACAGCCAGCAATGAAGAATGGTAGAACCAGTGCAAATGCAAATATCAGTCTTTTCATCTTGGCCTCTTTTTCCCTTGTTCAACTTTTTTGTTGTTGATGTTTGTGCCAAAATTGATGATTGGATTTTTATTGATAATCTGTAAAGTAATTTGCAGATCGTCGAGTACTTTTTTGATTTTTTCCTGAATTAACGACAAGTTTGTGGTCTGATCGTTCGAATAGGTGAGAAGTTTGTTTATTTCAGGAAGAAGTTCATTTATCGAGTTTAGAGAGGTTTTAACGGGCTTGAGGAAATTGTCACCAGTAGGGTCGATCATCTTGATAGCGAGGCTGTCAGGGCGTTGGTAGTTCACGAGAGTGGCATCGAGTCGTGACATCAGACCTCTGGCATTTTTGGTAGTGGATACGAGTTCAGTCATGAGATTGTCGAGTTGTGCCATCCCGCCAAAGACACCCGATTTACTCGAAGAAAGCCCGTCTTTCACCATTAAAACAGTTTTATCGACATTAGTGATAATCGAGTTGATTTTGCCAAAAGTGGAGTCAATCGATTTTAATGAATTCATGATGCCTGAATTGCCTGAATTTTCATCGGGTGAAAGTTGTGGATTCACTTCATCGAGGAAAGCTTCAATCTTAAACATAAAAGCATTAATCACCTCTCCCTGGTATTCCACATTATGGAGCCTTTGCATAGCTTTACCCTCGCGGGTATCAAATCCCGGGATTATGTCTCCCTGTTGCAAAAGTTTACTTTTCCCCGTTCCGGTCAGGAGGAGAATATTAGTGACTGAAGTGATAAAATTTACATTTTTATAGAGGATACAGTTGTCCCTGATCAGGTTTTTATAATCTTCATAGATATTCAGGTCTGCATAAACATTGTTGTCGGCGGCGAGACTTAAATTATTTAGGTATCCAATTTTAAAACCTTTGAATATTACAGGTACATTTCCTTTAAGCCCTGTAGCATCGGAGAATTTTGCACGGAAGTTAAGTTTTGTCGAGAAAACTTTTTCGCTGATCAGAATCGAGAGCGTAAGACTTGAGACAGCAAAAACTGCCAGTGCAATGAATGAGATCACAAGGATTTTTGTATATCGTAATTTTGACATATTATTTGATCTCTTTTTGATCATAAAATTTCAAATAATCAAATTTATCGGTAAAATCAATACCTTTTTTAAGAAGTGTGGCTTCACCTTTTTTGATAGCAATAACCGTATCAGCTTTTTCTACGAGACTTGAATTGTTGCTTTTCGAAAAGAAATGGGGAATATTCTTTTCGAATGCTCTTTCGAGAACTATTTTCTCTACAAGATTTGCAGTTCGCTTTGTCAATCGGGCAAAAGGGGATTCTATAAAAACCATTTCCGGACTAATAAGATAAGCTCTTATGTAATTTACGAGTTTTATCTCACTTTTAGTGAGCATTGAAGGGCGTTTTTGAAGAATATCGTCATCGAGTTCAAAAAATTTAATCAAAACTTCAGCCTCTTCGAGTTTCTGATTTTCACTTACCGATTTCTGAATAAAGTCGTAGGGGAGAAGAATATTTTCAGAAACCGAAAGATTTGAGATAACACCTCCCGTATCAAACACATAACTGTTGTACCGCAATATCTTCGATTGTGCTTCGAGAGTTTTGGTATAAAAATCGGTGTCATCGTAGAGCAGTGTTCCTGACAAAGGCGGCTGCAAACCTGCGATCATTCTGAGTAGTGCTACCGAGGTCTCTTCTGATTCGGATAAAATTACTGTAAGACGAGAACCGGTAAAATCGGCTGAGAATGAGCTTACAACAGTCTGCTCCTCACGGGTGCAGGTAACGGCATCCAATTTTATGTTAATCATAGAGCATCAGATAGAACAAAGCTGTAACCACAATATCAAGAATTACCAGAGTAGAAACAGCATTAACCACAGTTTTTATGGTTCTTTGAGGTACTTCAGTAATTGCTCTTTGTACTTTAAAGCCATTATAGCAGGCAATCACACCGATAAAAAATCCAAAAAGAGCTGCTTTTACCACACTTATCAGGAGATCGGCTACACTTAGAGCCGAAAAAAGATCGAACAGGAACTGCGAAGGTATAACTGCCGCAGAAAGAAAACTTACAAATCCGCTCGTGGCAAATGCTGCCACATTAAAGTAAATAGTGAGGCAAACAACGGAAATCACCATTCCGATTACGCGAGGAACGGCAAGATAAGCAATGGGGGAGATGCCGAAAGAATAAATTGCGAGGGTTTCGTTGTTGATGTTCATGTTAGCAAGTTCTGTCGAGATCGCCGTTCCCGACCGTGCTATTACAATGAGAGCAGTGAGCAGTGTACTCAATTCTCTTGGAATTATAGCCACAAGAATGGTATAATACATCGGACTTTGGGAAAAATTGGAAAGGACAGAATTGCCTTGAATAATGATCACCGCACCCACGGCAACAGCTGCAAGGGTGATAATGGAAAGGGCTTCAAATCCGGTAAACAGTATCTGACGATAAACGACAGCGAAAGTGATGTGCTTTATTTCCCGTTTGGAAATAAACTCACCAACGACTGTAACCATGAAGTTAAAAAAAGTCTGGCTTTGCAGTCCGGGTATCATTTAATTGACTCGGCATTTTACAATATGATCAATTATTGAAAACCCAATTTAAGAATAATTTAGCTCAGACCAAAGAGAAAGTTTTCAGCTAAAAGTGGTGGTTATGAACCAATAACTCTACTTTCCAACTCTGTAAGTGAACAGATATATTGAGCATTGGGATAATTTGCGAGGGTGTTCTTTGTATCAGAAGCCAAACCCTGCCCGCCGATCAAAATTTTCTGTTCCGGGAAGTTTGATTTTATACAATCGAGCAGTTCAACAAATCTGATAAAATTGATGTAGAGGCTGTAGGTGATACCAACAAATTCGGGTTTTGTGGTCTCAATCATATTTAATACCTCTTTTTTGGGAGTATTTCCACCGAGGAAAACAGTATTCCAGCCATGAAGCTCAAAAAGGTTGGCTACCATTCTTGCACCGATATCATGAAAATCTTTATCGACACCGGTAAGCAAAATCGATTTGCCATTGGGTGCAGCTTTTTGATACAGTTCGAGGGAAATATCCACCAGATATTCAGTAATTTTGGTGGCAATGTGCTCTTCGGCGATGGATATTTTACCTTCCTCCCACATTTTCCCGATTTTATAAAGGGATTTTTGGAGGAGATTGATATAGATATCTTTGATATCTGCTTTTTCTTCAGCGAGTGAAACTACAATTTCTCTGCACTTGTGTTTATTACCTTGGGTTAGAGAATTGAAGTAGTCCCAATAGTGTACATCTTTGATCATTTTACCACAATTATTGATTTACATAAGTAACCAATAAAAAATCAATTCAGTTCCACAATGTTAAGAGACAGCCTCAACTCTTCTTATTCCCGGTACTTCTCTGATAATAGCCCTCTCAACGCCTGCACGAAGTGTCATTTGAGACATGGGACAGGAGCTACATGCCCCTGTCAGTCTCACTTCTACAATTCCGTCAGGCGTAACATTTACCAGTTCGATATCACCACCATCAGCCCTTAAATAGGGTCTGATTTTTTCGAGTGCATCGAGGATTCTTTGGTTCAGGTTATTGGTCATCGTCACTTAAAATTATTTCGAGTTTTTGGGAATCTGTTCTGGCGTTTGCAATTGAAATTTGTGCTGCAAGATTTCTTGAAATGCCGGTAACAATATTTGCTTCCAATGAATCGGGAATATCGTAAACCACCGGAATTCCTTTGTCGCCACCAACTCTGATTCTTGGATCAATAGGGATAGATCCGAGTAATTGAGTGTTTGACTCGGTTGCAAGTTTTTCACCGCCGCCACTTCCAAAGATATTATATTTGATGTTTGTATCAGGGGCAATAAAATAACTCATGTTTTCCACAACACCGAGTATTGGAACATTCACTCTCTCAAACATCGAGGCTGCTTTTCTTGCATCTGCGAGCGACACTTCCTGTGGTGTGGTCACGATGACCGCACCCGTTAGAGGAATTGTCTGGCAAAGAGTTAGTTGAATATCTCCGGTTCCGGGAGGCATATCAAAAAAGAGGTAGTCGAGATCATCCCAATCGACATCTGTCATAAATTGTCTAACGGCACCTGATGCCATGGGACCACGCCAAATTACAGGGGCATTGTCTTCCACGAGGAACCCTATTGACATAAGTTGTATTCCAAACTTCTGTAACGGGAGTATTCTTACTTTTCCTTCAACCTGCCTAACAAGTGGTTTTTCGTTTATTCCGAGCATGAGCGGAATTGAAGGACCATAAATATCAGCATCAATGAGCCCAACTTTTGCACCGTCGAGTGCGAGCGAAACAGCCAGATTAACAGCGACTGTGCTTTTTCCTACGCCACCTTTTCCGCTGGCAACAGCTATTGTGTTTTTTACATTGGCGAGGAAATCGGATGGATTTTTCTTAAATGCAAAAGAGGTGACATTTGATGTCATATTTATGTTAAGTTCGCCAACACCGGGAACTTCACTTTTAATTGCGTTTACGCAGTCGTTTTTAATTTTTTCTTTTAACGGACAAGCCGGAGTAGTGAGGACAACATCAAAAGAGACATTATTTCCGTCAATAGTCAGTTTATCAATCATTTTTAAGGTTACAAGATCTTTTTTGAGATCGGGATCATTTACAGTACCGAGAGCTTTAAGTATCTGTTCTGTGGTTATAGCCATGTCTGTCCTTTAATAATTTGAATATTCGAATTGCTGATTCATTAACCATTCCTGTGCACAAAGTTCTTCGATATGCTCTTGTGGGGCATAAGAATATTTTTTATCGCTTGCGAGAACCCTTGCCTTCACATTGTCGTGAAGATAGATTTCGAGAATGGTATTCCTTATATAATTTTTTATCGACTTATCGTAGATTGGTGTTATCAATTCAACCCGACGGTCGAGATTTCGTTGCATAATGTCTGCACTGCTTATGAAGAGTTCTTCTTCACCATTGTTGTAGAAGTAAAATATTCGTGAGTGCTCAAGAAATTTACCGACTACACTTCTGACCCTGATATTATCTGAAGTGCCCGGAATGCCGGGTACGAGGCAGCAGATACCTCTAACAATCAAGTCAATTTCCACACCTGCCTGTGAAGCTTCATAAAGATAGCCTATGATTTCGGGATCGACGAGGGAATTTACTTTAATTATTATCCGTCCCTTTTTACCTTCTTTTGCATTGGCAATTTCGCGACAAATCAGCCCTTCGATGTTTTGTCTGAGGTTTATCGGGGCAACACTTACATTCCTGAAATCTTTTTGGGCACTGTACCCCGTTAAGATATTGAAAATATCGCTTACATCGTTGCAAATTCCTTCGTTGCAGGTAAACAGACCGATATCTGTATATAGTTTAGCTGTGCTTGCGTTGTAATTACCCGTTGCAACATGCACATATCGACTAAGTTGATTATGTTCCCTTCTGACAACAAGCGTCATTTTGGCGTGGGTTTTTAAGCCCACGAGCCCATAAACCACATGTACACCAACACTTTCGAGTTGCTTTGCCCAGTAAATATTGTTCTCTTCGTCAAAACGGGCTTTCAGTTCCACCAGAACTGCGACCTGTTTTCTGTTTTCAGCTGCTTCAATAAGGGCGTCGATTACAGGGGAATTTTTCCCAACTCTGTAAAGAGTCTGTTTTATCGCCAACACATCAGGGTCTTGCGATGCCTGTTTAATAAAATCGATAACAGGCTTAAAAGAATCGTAAGGGTGATGGATCAATACATCCCGTTGTTTTATCACAGAAAAGATGTTTTTCTCTTCTTCAAACACCTTGGGTACCTTTGGAACAAAAGGCTTCTCTTTCAACTGGTGAAGTGGCAAACCATATAAATTCATCACATCGCTGAGGCCGAGAGGTGGTTGCAAAGGGTGTACATCAGAATTTTTTATTTCGAGATTTGATACAAGCGTCTCGAGAATGTATGCCGGCATGTCATCTTCGACCTCGAGGCGAACTACATTTCCGAACATACGGGCTTTAATGTTTTCCTCGATCAACTCGAGTAAATCGTCCGCTTCATCCTCCTGAATTTCGATGTCTGTGTCGCGGGTAATCCGGAAGCAACAGGAATCGAGAATTTTCATTTTGGGGAAAAGTCTGCCGATGTTCGCCTTTATCAAATCTTCAAGCCACAAAAACCGTATTTCGCCGGAATTGCCGTTTCCATCTGGATTTGCAAGAATTGTATCTATCCTTAACAAGCGGGGAAGTATAGCCGGAACCTTGACTCTCGCAAACTGTAATTCTCCCTCTGTGTCTTTAATTGTAACAGCAAGGCTGAGCGAGAGGTTTGAAATATAGGGGAACGGTCTTCCCGGATCGAGTGCCAGTGGTGTAAGAACAGGGAAAATCTGACTTTCAAAGTAAGTGTTTAGCCTCGCTTTTTCCTGAGCAGTGAGTTTGTTGTACCTCGTTATCTCAACACCGTTCGATTCAAGCTCAGGGATAATGGTATGATTCCAATATTCCAGAAGGTCATTCACTAAGGGACGCACTTCCTTATCGATTTCGTGGAGAGCTCTTTGCGGAGTGAATCCGTCAATAGTTACCTCGGCAATATTCGCAGCAATTTGCTCCTTAATTCCCGATACACGAATCATGTAAAACTCATCAAGATTCGAGCAAAAGATCGAAATGAACTTAATTCTCTCAAGCAATGGAAGTCCGGGATGCAAAGCTTCTTCAAGGACCCGCTTGTTGAATTCAATCCAGCTAAGGTCTCTATTTATAAAGTTTTCCGGGACAAGATACTTCTTAATCTGATCTTTTAAACGGTCTTTTCTTTTCATATTTCTTTTAAAAATTTAAATGTCAAATATACAAACAAAAGGGGAGAAAGAAGCGTAGAATCGAAGAAACAAGAATCGCTTCGTTACTTCGCTACTCTTCTACTCATAAAAATATATTTTTGAAAGTACTTGACTTTAAACTAATTAATGTGTAACTTGCACATAGGTTATGTTAGGTTTAATTAATTAGAATCAATCACTAAAACTGGAGTCCAATTCTTTTAGATAAATTGTCACTGGTTTATTATAATTCGGAAAGCGATCTTACGAGTCAAGTTTAGTGTCGTGAGGGAAAAATCGCACCAAAGCTTCTAAATCGCCTCTCGAGGCGTGGTTCGCTTTCCATTATTTAAACAACCCCCTTTAATTGTAACCTGATCTATTAAGAACCATTCGACACCCCCAACTCTCAATCAAAATTTGATCATACAATTTTTATGCTCTGACCGGCGTTTTTCTATGCCGATTTCTGTGTAAAAATTCACCCAAAAACTGTATGCGAATGCGTAAACCGGTCTCTCCGGTTGAAGCGAAGAATTATGTTTAATAACTAAAAGTATATACAAATGCTTACATACAAATACTCGATTGACGAAGTTTATGAAAAGCCGCTAATCCCTGAACGGGTTAAAACAGGGAAGCGAAGCTGGCTTACAACTGTGGTTCTCTTACCGGTCCTGGTCACGATCGGTTTGGTCTTACTCCTCTACAGCCCCATCAAGGTGGTTCAGCTGACAATAGAGAAGTTTTCACATCAATAACAAAAGGTTAGGTTATCTTATGAAAAAAAGGTTACTGAGTTTTCAAACGCAAAGCACCAGTGGGGTATCTCAATCCATTGGAATGTTTCTGCTTCTACTTTTCTTTGCTTTAAATGTGAATCTGTTTTCACAAAGTACGGCGAATTATGCTTTTAGTACAGCGACGAACGGGTCGCTAACTGACATGAGCAGTGGGACGACAAACCTGCTTATAGGAGCTTCATTGGATGATATCTCATCGTCCGTAGCAACAATCGGTTTTAATTTTGTGCTCATGGGCAAAGCTTATACACAGTTTAGTGTGAACTCGAATGGTGCACTTGGTCTGGGTTCAACTCCAGTGGCCACATCAGGCACCGGAACAGGAACAAGCACCGCTCCGGTAATTGCTCCATTTGGTGGTGACCAAGGTGTGCTGACGACTGGTGGAAAAGTTCACTACAAAGTAACCGGGTCTGCTCCCAACAGAATTCTGGTGGTTGAGTGGCTTAACATGAAAATTAATTTTTCGGGATACGCAACTGCGTTAACCGGGGATGGAACTTATCAGGCTCTATTTTATGAGACAACCGGTAAGGTTGAGTTTATATACGGCAAAATGAGTGTCGCCACGGCATTTTCAACCGGACCAGTCGTAGGTATTTCCGCAGGAACCTCTGCAAATCAGACTGCAGCTGTAACAACCTCGACAAATGCAAAAACAGATGGAACAGCATGGATCAACAATACCTACAGCGTTGGTGATATTGCAAATTTAAACTCTGCTGCAGATGGTTCACGAAGAGTCTATACTTTTACACCATCAGTTACATCACCGAACCCACCATCCGCATTAAATTTCACTGCGATCTCGCTCTCAGGTATGACACTTAACTGGACAGACTCTGATAATGAACAAGCATATGCAATCTTCAGATCAAGTGATGGTGGGACTAATTTTACTCTTGTAGCTAATGCAGCCTTAAACGCAGTTTCATATGTTGCAACCGGTTTGAATCCGGGAGTGGGTTATGTTTGGCGTGTATATGCCCTGAACGAAGGTAGAATGAGTACGGCTCTGGAAGGAACTCAGGCAACTACTTCGCCATCATTAAGTGGGACATTTACAATTGGACCTAGCGGTACTTATGCAACTCTCACGGCAGCGATAACAGCGGTAAATTCTCAAGGACTCGCAGGAGCAACAATCCTAGAATTGATGAGTGATTATGTCTCGACTTCTGAAACTTTTCCCATTTCGTTCCCCAATATTCCTGGATTGAGCGTTACTAATACGCTCACCGTACGTCCAGCCGCTGGTGCAACGGGAAGAGTGATTACATCGGCTAATACTACTGCAACACTCAGATTTAATGGTTCGACTTATGTAATATTCGACGGAAGACCCGGAGGATCAGGAACAGCCCGGGAGTTAACGATTACAAATACTTCAGTATCTGGTCCGGCAATTTTGTTTATTGAAGACGCCATTAGCAATACTTTAACATACTGTAATGTAACCGGTACAGCAAATGTGAGCACATCATCCGGTTTGATTTTATTTTCAACTTCAGCATCAGGTACTCAAGGAAATGATAACAATACAATTTCTTATTGTGATATCAATGCCACTGGATCAGCTCAAGCAATTTATGCCTTAGGAACATCGAGTAAAGATAATAGTGGAAATCAGATATTGAACAATAATATTCATGATTTTTATATAAGCAGTGCTTCAACGACATCCACCTACGGTATCAGGCTCGGTGCAGCAAATACTAACTGGACGATTTCTGGAAATAGCTTCTACCAAAGCTCGTCAAGATCTTATTCAGCTACTTCAGCACTCCATTATATTTTGTCGATTTCAAATTCTACAACTGGAGCAGGATTTACAATAACCGACAATTATTTGGGTGGTAGTGGTCCTTTGGCTACAGGTACTTATACAATGACCGCAGGCCAGCAAAGATTATTTGCGATGGATTTGGTTGTCGGAACTTCGACTCCAACAAGTATTCAAAACAATACAATTACTAATATTGCCTGCAGCACGGCTTTTACTACAACTGGTTCGTCCGGTATTCTTGGAATGAATCTTTCGGCGGGTTCGTTTAATGTTGGAACTGTGACCGGTAATACAATTGGGTCAACCACAGCAACAGGAGCGATAAACCTGCACCTGACAGGAGCATCCGGTCCATTATTTGTCGGAATCAGTTGTGCCACCACATCTGGTACCACAGTTATACAAAATAACAGAATCGGTGGATTACTTGCATCCACAACCACATCGACTGCGTATCTTAGTCTGTATCCGATATCCTTGAGTGGTTCCGGGCATACTGTAACAATTGCAGACAATGTTATAGGAAGTACAACTGTTGCAAACAGTATTTACAACAATACGGGGGGAACATCAACATCGACTTACCAGACAAGGGGTATGAATATTACCTCAACAGGTGTTCTCTCTATTACCGGTAACACTATTGCCAACCTTACGGCCTCCGGTACCGGGAGTGCAACAACAATGGCAGGTATCTACATATCCGCGACACCTGGTTCAACAGGGTGGACAATGACAGGGAACACTGTCCGAAATCTGACAAATGCTTCGACGAGTACGACTTTTGGTTCGATCTTAGGTGCATTGACAGGTATGGCAATAAGTGGTTCTCAAAACCATCAAGTGAGCGGTAACACCATTCATTCATTGGTTAATAATGCTTCGTCAGCGGCTGTTACTGTTGCAGGGATCTATTTTGCAGGATCTGCCTCACTACAGTCAAGATTAGAGAAAAATTTTATTCATTCGCTCCAATCTACAACAACGAGTAATACTGCGGTTATAACGGGAATACTGATTACTGGTGGATTACACTCTCTTAGAAATAATATGATAAGGATGGGAATTGACAAAGATGGAGCTTCAGTCACCAATTCTAATGTTATATGCGGTATCTATAAAAATGTCGGTACCGTTGGTTCATATTTTCATAACAGTGTTTATATTGGTGGAACTGGTGTGTCAGCAGGAACCGGAAAATCTTTTGCATTCAGAAAAACAGGTACTTCGGGTGCAGACAGTTTGTTCAACAATATCTTCTTTAACGCCAGATCAAATACTACACCAGCAGGGGCAAAACACTACGCCTATGGTGTAAATCAATCGTCGGGCCTTGTTTCAAATTTCAATGTAATATTTGCAAACGGGACGGATGGAATGTTTGGTACAAAAGATGACGGAACAACAAGTTATTCAAACATTGCTGATTTGAGAACAGGTTTTGGTACCGATGCAAATTCACTTGGTTTTAACCCAAATTTCACTACTCCTTCAGGCTCGAGCGCGGCAGTAGATCTACACATCTCAAATCCGACAGTAATCGAAGCCTCAGGTACACCAATAGCCTATGTTACTGAAGATTTTGACAATCAGGCGAGGAGTGGCCTCACACCAACAGATATTGGTGCGGACGCAGGAAATTTTACTCCTCTCGATCTTGCAGGACCGGTTATCAGCTACACAAACCTCGGTAATTCGGCAAAGATGGATTCAAGATCTGTAACAGGTATTACAATTACAGACGCAAGTGGTGTAAATGTGACATCGGGAACAGCTCCAAGGATATATTACAAAAAATCAACAGATCAAAATCTATTTTCAGGAAATACAAGTGGTGATGACGGTTGGAAATGGGTTGAGAGCGGAAACCCTGCCTCTCCGTTTTCATTTGACATCGATTATTCAATTATTTTTGGTGGAACTGTTTCGGCAGGTGAGATAATACAATATTTTGTTGTGGCGCAGGATCTTGCAACCACGCCAAATGTTGGGATAAACTCCGGATCATTTACAGTAACCCCGGCAAGTGTAGATTTGGATCCAACCGTTGCCCCTATTGGTGGGACGATAAAATCCTACACAATTGTCCCATCAATTACAGGCGTGGTATTGGTAGGTACAGGTCAGACATACACCTCACTCACTGCCAACGATGGAACTGGATTATTCAAAGCTATAAACGACAGGGTAGTGACAGGAAACATTACTGCAAAAATCACATCGGATATCACAGAAACAGGTGCAGTAGCACTAAATCAATCTGTTGAGGAAGCAATCTATACCATTAAGATTGTCCCAAATGACGCTACTCTGAAAACCGTTTCAGGTGCAGTAGCAGACGGAATGATAAGGTTGAACGGTGCTGATGGAGTTGTTTTTGATGGAAGATTTAATGAAACTGGAAGCACAAGCTATCTGACATTCAGAAACACGAACACTTCCAACCCAGTTTTCACTTTCTTGAACAGTTCTTCGAGTAATACAATCCGGAATTGTGTTATAGAAGGTGCATCAACTTCAGGATCTAGTGCTGTGGTATTCTTTAGCACGGGTGATAATACAGGGAACCAGATCATCGAAACACAAATTCGGGATTTGACTACCACCGCTGCAAGACCACTTTATGGTGTTTACTTTAATGCATTAACAAACAACAATAACACAATAAAAAATTGCAGCATATTCAACTTTACAACGGCTGGTGTTTATGTAAATACAGGTACAAATGTAACAGTCGAATCGAATTTGATCTATATGACATCTGCCTCGACCGTGGCAACCGTTACCGGAGTATATGCCCAAAATGCACCCGGTTTGAGAGTTGTGAAAAACAAAATATATGATTTGAACGGATCATCAAGTGCAGCTATCAGAGGACTTTATTATGTTGGTGTTTCGGGAACCTCAATGATAGTAACTATGGAGAACAATTTAATTCACCTTTCACCTTCCACCACAGGAACCGTTGACGGTGTTGACTACTTCGGATACAGCACCAATTCCTTAAACATGTATTTTAATTCCATATACATCGGTGGAACACTTGCATCTGGAACAAATGGAAGTTCTGGAATCAGGAAGAGAGATGTAGCTCTTGCATTTGATCTTAAAGATAATGTTGTTCAGAATGCAAGATCGAACTCCGGCGGTACAGCATCACACTATGCCATCAATTTTTCGACAAACACCGTCACAACTCTGACGATGAATTACAACGATTACTACACTAGTGGTACTGGTGGTGTGTTAGGTTACTGGAGTAGTAATAAGACAACTATCGCTGACTGGCGAACTGCAACCTCACAAGATGCAAACTCATTAAACGCAGATCCTCTTTTCAGAGCTGCTGACAATCTGCAACCATTTGTCGGTTCTCCAATACTCGCAAGTGGAACGCCGGTATCAGGTATCACCACCGACTATACCGGAACTACAAGAAATGCAACCAACCCTTCCATTGGTGCATACGAAACAGGTTACACACCTCCGGGAGTAGACTGGGCAAACCTGCAATGGCCTTCAACCATGAGTCTTAAAGAAGGTGTTAAGGGAGATGTATATGCACAGGTTTATAAAGCCGGTGTTACTGAACCTGCAGGACAAGGTGCCGGAATATCTGTATGGATTGGAGTAAGTGCAACGAATACAAATCCAAATACCTGGACAAGCTGGACAGCAGCAACCTTCAATACACAGTCTGGCAATAACGATGAATATACTGCTCAAATAGGCGGTACTCTGGCTGCAGGAACTTATTACTATGCCACAAGAGTGTTGCTTGAAGGTGGTATTTACCAATATGGTGGTTACAACGGTGGTTTCTGGGATGGAACAACCAATGTTTCCGGTGTGTTAACGGTTACTGATGGTGTAATAACTTACGCTAACCTACAATTTCCTTCAACAGCATCAATCAATGAAGGTGGATCAGCAACAATTTACGGTCGGGTTTATGCTGAGGGTGTTACAACAGTAGCGGGTGGTTCTCCCGGAATCGTTTGTCAGATAGGCTGGAACAGTGCAAATACTGATCCTTCTACCTGGTCGAATTGGACCACAGCCACATTCAATGCTCAATTTGGTAACAATGATGAATACCAGGCTACCATTGGATCAGGTCTGACAACAGGTACATTTTATTATGCTACCCGATTTAAGCTCATAAATGATACATACTTCTACGGTGGTTACAGTGGAACCGGTGGTGGCGCATGGGACGGAACGACTAATGTTTCGGGTGTGCTTACTGTGAATCCATTCATCGCAAATGTACCTTATATTCAAAACTTTGATGGCGTTACTGCACCTGCTCTTCCTGCTGGTTGGACGGTATTGGATGCAAACAATGATACCTATAAATGGTCAAATGCTGCTTCAAACCCTAGGACATCACCAAATGCAATGAAAGCGGTCTATAATAGTGTTGTTACCACCACAGCCATGGACGATTGGTTCTTTTCTCCGGGGATTAACCTTCAGGCTGGTGTTGAGTATGAAGTCATTTTCTATTACAGGGCTGAAGACGCTACATACACTGAAAAATTGGAAGTTAAATGGGGCACAGCGGCTAATGTTGCCGGTATGACTGGTGGAACATTATTCACTAACTCATCAATAACGAATATTACTTATTCAAAAGGGAGTGGATCATTTACTCCTTCGAGTTCCGGTGTATTCTATATAGGATTTCATGGTTTCAGTGCTGCTGATCAGTGGAATCTTTATGTTGATGATGTGACAATAAGAGTTAAACCAGCAGCGATTAATTCTCAAACGATTGCTGCAAACAACACAACATTGTTCACTTTCACAGGGACAGGTGCCCAGGTTCAGTTTACAACGGGAAACACAGGTAGTGTTACACTTCAATTCGAGAAGATTCCGGGTAATCCTCGTGGAACCCTTCCTTCCCCTGTACTCAATGTTGCAAATACATATTGGACGGGAACTGTAACCAGCGGCACCGTGAATGGTACATACACGCTTACTCTTGATCTGACAGGGGTGCCGGGAATTGGAAATCCAGCCACAATTCACTTGTTGAAAAGATCTGATATTAACGGTTCGTGGGTGGATATTGGATATCCAACCAATGTTTCTGCCTTCCCGCTGGTCTCATGGGCAAATATAGCATCAGGATTCAGTGACTTTGGTCTCGGTGGCGAAAACGACAACCCCCTCCCTGTAGAACTGGTAAACTTCACCGGGAAAGCAAAGAGCCGCAATGTAAATCTTAACTGGGAAACCAAAACAGAGACTGACAACTCCGGTTTTGAGGTCGAAAGAAAAGATAAAAACGGCGACTGGAACAAGATCGGATTTGTTGAGGGATCTGGTTCTTCAAACTCACCGAAGTATTACTCGTTTGAGGATAAGAAACTTTCTTCAGGTAAACATTCGTACAGACTGAAACAATTGGATAACGACGGTACCACATCATACAGCGATGAGGTTGAAGTGACGATAGATGTACCAACAGAGTTTGCTATGAGCCAGAACTATCCTAATCCGTTTAATCCTTCCACAAAGGTTGATTACCAATTGGCAATGGATGCAAAGGTAACAATCGAACTCTACAGCATCACGGGTGAGAAAGTAGTAACACTTCTTTCACAGGAACTTGAAGCAGGTTATTATTCGATGATGATAGATTCATACACGCACAACATGGCATCAGGTATCTACATCTATAGAATGATCGCAACAGACGCACTCGGAAAGAGTTTCGTATCAACCAAAAAACTTTCATTAATAAAGTAGAGAGCAGGAGAAAAAATGCACAACGAACATTTGTATAAGTGGTCTGTAAAAAGCGGTGACTACCACCGCCAAAATGGAGATTATGATAAACTTTACCACAAAGGAAAAAAGCGTGAAAAAATGATGCGTTTCCTTATGTGGACGGGGGCAGCTCTGGTTACCTGGATGCTATTCCTAAAAGTTCTCGCATACGCTGCAAGCAAGTAGAGTTACAGTGACCAAGTAAATCTTTGATTTACTCTAAAAGAAAAAAACCTAACCAGTTGAGTCCGCCATTCGTAAGAGTGGCGGGCTTATTATTCATTCATGTTCTAAGAATTATACTGAATTTCTAGATATACAAGACATCAATTAACTTATAATGCATTGTTAACGCAAAAGAAGAAATTAAAAAACATTTACGAGAGACCTCAATGACCCGCAAAACTATCCCAATGAAATCTGAAAGTTTTTTCCCCAATATCACAAAACCAAACAACAATACCAAATCTGGATTTTTCATGAAAAAAATTGTGACAAGTTTGTTCATCGTTACATTATTAGCGTTTACACTAAATGCTCAAAATCAATATTCAGCTTCTACATCTACCGACACTTACACGGCACTTGTTGGAGGGTCAGTATTTACCTGGACAGAAACAACTGCAAATGACGAAGGATATACATCAGCCACGAATATAGGATTCACATTTAATTATAATGGCACTGCTTTTACTCAATTTCAAGCTTCAACCAATGGATTTATTCGGTTAGGTACCGGTTTGGCAGCAGCAACACCAGCTGATGCATTAGCTGGGTTACTCAGAAGTATAATTGCTCCTCTTTGGGATGATCTTGCCGTTAACAGCACAGCCTCGGATATAACTTATCAGCTTTCAGGGGTAAGCCCAAACCAGGTGTTGACCATCGAATGGAAAAACATGAAATGGACCAAGACAGCTACCCTTTTATCAGAATTCCAGGTAAAGCTTTATGAGGTAGATAACCACATTGAATTCATATATGGGGCATTAAATCCAAATGCCAGTGCTTCTGCATCTATTGGATTGTCAGATAATACTTCGATTACAACTACAGGCTCTGCCACCGGAAAGTTTTTAAGTCTGAATGTTGGTGGAATAGCAACGGCTCGAAAATATCATCAATCGATGGGATATGCCTTCAACGGAATTACCGCCGCCCCTGATGCTAATACCTTAATAACATTTACGAGAGTGGCGACTCCCACTCCCATCTCCGGCAACACTTATACTATAGGGGGATCATCCCCAACATATAACACACTTAGTGAAGCAGCAATGGCATTAAATTTGAACGGAATTAACGGTGCAATAGTATTGGATGTACGATCCGGAACCTATGATGACATCTTTCACCTGATTGAGGTAACAGGTACCTCGGCAACGAATACTATAACGATCAAAAAAGAAAGTGGTATTGTCACCATTTCCCCCTCAAATGGAAGTCAGAGCACCACAGCACCCGGGGCCTCTGCCGGAGATGCAATTTTTAGACTTGATGGTACTGACTATGTGACAGTGGATGGCATGAATTTTACACAAAATGCAAATAATACAAGTGCAGCTAAAAAATTTAATATGGGAATCCTGGTCGCTAATTCAGTCCTCAACAGCGTGCCAATGAGTGGGTCTCAAAATAACATATTCAAAAATATATCAATTGATTTAGGCTCTGGCTCTTTGACAGCTGGATTGATAGGGATTCGATTCGGGACTGCTGGAACAGCTACTGGTATAACATTCGACAAAACGAACAGCTTTAATACTATTCAGGATGTTAATATTACCGGTTTCCACGCAAATGGAATTAAGATGTTTGGTCATTCATCTGCCATGCCAGACTCAGGAAATGTGATTACTGCAGTGGTCGGAAGAAATACTCTTGGGAATGTTACGGGTTCAATCGGATCAGATATCAGAATAATAGAATTGGATTGTGAATCATCGGTCACAATTGAGAAAACGGATATTGTCAGTGTTTCTAATTCAGCAGCAACAACTAACTCAATTTATGGTATCGTTACCAATTTAGCTGGTAATACTAGTTTAAATCGGGGTAAATTTATCATTCGTGATAACACAATAACCGGTATTAATAACGGTGGATCTGGAGTAACGACCGGACTGGCCGGGGGAATGTCATTGGGTGCCACAAATAATGGAACTGAATATGAGATTTATCGGAATAAAATTGATAATATCTTCTCAAATGCATCAACGACCGGCAGATCCACTGGAGTCCTGATAAACGGTGCGACTTTAACTAATTTGATAGTAAAATTTTATAACAATATGATTTCTGATATAAGAGCTCCGCGTTGCACTTCGGGACCGGCGGTAAGAGGTGTTGATCTGCAAAATGGAGGTGGGAATGGAGTTTTCTCTATCTATAACAACTCTGTTTACCTCAACGATGCTACTCCTCCAACTGCGACAAATCATCAATCGGCAAGCATGTATATAGCTAATATGGCAACTGGAACTGTAGATTTCAGAAATAACATATTGGTTAACACAATGAGCACAAACGGAATTGGCAGAGCAGTGGGGCTTTATGCATCCTCAAATGCAAATCTTCTGCGTTTGGCTTCAACCACCAACAATAATTTATACTTTATCGGCACAGGTGGTTCCACTCGCGGGGTCTCGACAGATGTTGCAAACATCTACCAAACAATCGCAACACATAAAGCAGCCATCGCATCAGGTGGTCTTGGTGGACCAAGGGATGTAAATTCCATATCTGTGGACGCTACTGGTGCCTTTGTTAGTACTTCTGATCTTCATATAAACACCACAAACTGGATACTGAATGGACAGGGGGCTCCAACAACTCTAGTAACCTCTGACTTTGATGGTAATTTAAGGAGTACTTCATTAGTGAATGGACCGGTTGATATTGGTGCTGATGAATATACTCCATCAGGTAATGCAATAACTATAGTCACAGGAACAATTGGTGATGGTTCTACATCCATATTTACCGGAGTTGATGGGAAAGTCACGGGAGAAATTACCTGGCACCTTGGTACCGGAACCCTTCCTTCAGCAATTGAACTCAATTATACTCCCGGAGAGCAGGTATCAAGTACCACCTATCCGAGCATCAATCGAACATACACAATCAACGCAACAGGCGGTTCTGCCGGTTGGGATGCCGATGTAAAGCTTTATTATAACTGGTCAACAGAACTGAGGGGATTTGTTGAATCAGGAATGAGGATAAACAGGTTTGAAAGCCCAAGTTGGGTCGTATTAGCGAATAGTATTGATGCCACAAATCATTTTGGACAAACAAATGTAACAGGTTTTTCAGTTTTTACTTTTGGCGAAAACGACAACCCCCTCCCTGTAGAACTGGTAAACTTCACCGGGAAAGCAAAGAGCCGCAATGTAAATCTTAACTGGGAAACCAAAACAGAGACTGACAACTCCGGTTTTGAGGTCGAAAGAAAAGATAAAAACGGCGACTGGAACAAGATCGGATTTGTTGAGGGATCTGGTTCTTCAAACTCACCGAAGTATTACTCGTTTGAGGATAAGAAACTTTCTTCAGGTAAACATTCGTACAGACTGAAACAATTGGATAACGACGGTACCACATCATACAGCGATGAGGTTGAAGTGACGATAGATGTACCAACAGAGTTTGCTATGAGCCAGAACTATCCTAATCCGTTTAATCCTTCCACAAAGGTTGATTACCAATTGGCAATGGATGCAAAGGTAACAATCGAACTCTACAGCATCACGGGTGAGAAAGTAGTAACACTTCTTTCACAGGAACTTGAAGCAGGTTATTATTCGATGATGATAGATTCATACACGCACAACATGGCATCAGGTATCTACATCTATAGAATGATCGCAACAGACGCACTCGGAAAGAGTTTCGTATCAACCAAAAAACTTTCATTAATAAAGTAGAGAGCAGGAGAAAAAATGCACAACGAACATTTGTATAAGTGGTCTGTAAAAAGCGGTGACTACCACCGCCAAAATGGAGATTATGATAAACTTTACCACAAAGGAAAAAAGCGTGAAAAAATGATGCGTTTCCTTATGTGGACGGGGGCAGCTCTGGTTACCTGGATGCTATTCCTAAAAGTTCTCGCATACGCTGCAAGCAAGTAGAGTTACAGTGACCAAGTAAATCTTTGATTTACTCTAAAAGAAAAAAACCTAACCAGTTGAGTCCGCCATTCGTAAGAGTGGCGGGTTTTTTTTTGAATTTCGGAGCTTCGAAAGCTCCGAGGTTCTGAAGTTCTCATGGTTCTTATTGTTTTTTGTTGGAAAGTTTGTACATTTGTGAAGTTCTTAAAAACAATTTACGGTGTTCTGCAGGGAGCAGAAAGAATAGGGAAGCCGGTGAGAATCCGGCGCTGTCGCGCAACTGTGTGAGGATATAGCATTTCCAGTTTGCCATATAAGCCACCATGATATATTGGGAAGGCTTGGCAATTTACCTCGAGCCAGGAGACCTGCCGTAAATAAACAGGTAACAACCTTCGCGTAAAAGGTCGTTATTGGTATGCTGTATAGCTATATACAGTTATGGCTCCTGCTTATTTACACTTCTTGAATCTCCCCGTTCCACCCCCAAAAACATGAAATTCATTTTATTCTTTTTTCTTTTTGCGAATATTTTATTTGCACAAACCTCACTTTTTGTGGTTGATTCTGCATCCGGGACTCCGGTACTGGGTGCCGTTGTGGACAATGGCATAAGCAGAAGTGTAACAGGTGAAAATGGAATTTGTGACATTTCTTCGTTTGACCCCGCCCGTGTGATTACTATAACTCATGTGGCATATCATAATTACACTCTTAAAATTTCTTCGAACGATAAATCTATTATCGTAAAACTTGTCGCTTCTCCCTCTGAGAAGGATGAGGTGGTGATAAGTGGTGAGGGGGATAAAAGTGGCGGGTTCTCAAAGAAAATTGAGAATATTAATGAGGATGGGGAGGGATACCGGACACTTGCTGACATAATCAGCAGGAATTTTGGCTTATTTGTGAAAGACTATGGTGGTTCGGGTTCGCTGAAACAGATATCTTTTCGAGGGATGAGTCCGGAAAACAGTCTTGTATTGTTCAATGGTGTGCGGGTAAACGATATAAGAACAGGCGGTTTTGATCTTTCGGGGATTTTCCCGGGTGAATTGAGGACGGCAGAATTTTCGACCTCGGCTGCTGCAGATGGAGAAATTTCAGCAGGAGGGGTTTTAAAAATTGATACCCGTGGCAGAAATGATTATTCATTTATGGCAACTGAAAAGATGGATGATGCAGGGATGGTCTCAATTTCAGGGAGTGGAAATTATAGTTCCGGAAATTTTTATGGGGGAATTGCGGCGGAGAGGATGTGGTCACCAAACAGATTTGATTACGAGTTCGATGGTGCAAAACTTCAAAGGGAGAATGCCCACTTCAACAGGTCGTTTGCCTCTTTATCGCTTGGTTACATTTCCAAAGATTTTGTTGTCGATTTTTATGCAAACTACGGATTTTATAAAGCGGGTGTTCCTGGATTTGTAGTCTCAAATAATGCCTCTTCTTCGGGAGCAACGAACACAACCGAGGGTACGCTTAATATTTTAAGATTTGCCACCTCATTCAACGAAAAATCGGGGATTGAATCATCAATCGGCTACAGCAACCAGTTGTTAAATTTTGATGATCCAAACAGGGCATATTACAAAGAGAATGGTGCCGATATTTCGACCCTGAACAACATCTCTTTTAATTTGCGGGGGTATCTAAAGGGTGATAATGCAACTATTTCAGGGGGATACGGTCTTGAAACGGGCACACTTTCCGATATTAAAACGATACTCTCAAATTACCGAAAAGACTCGTTTGTTAAAAGAAGAGTTCACAGAGTGCTTGCCAAAGTTGATTGGGAACCCCGGATTTTGCCGGCTCTTTTCTCAAATATTTTCATCACGGGGGGCATAAACGGTGAATTCTTTTTCCAGGAGGGGATTGGGGAAAGGGATGAAAACGGAACTTCCTGGAACGGTGGAATCGCCTTTGTACCCGCCGGATTTGAGCATCTTTTGTTGAAAGCAAACTGGTTTGGAACAACGAGGATCCCGACCTACAACGAATATTATTACTCGGCATTAGTCTCAACAAACAGCCTAAATCCTGAAAAAACAAAAGGTTTTGAAGCGGGCATTGAAATCAAAGGAATTTTTCCGTTCGTGAAGAGTTTTTCAGCTGTATGGTTCACACTTGAGACTTGGGATAAAATTATTTGGGTTCCTTCGATAATCACGCTACAAATTCCGAGGAATATTTCGAAAGTCAGCAGCGAGGGGGTTGATTTATCGCTTTCACTTTCGTTTTTTAATAACGCCTTGGAGGCTGATTTTGGATTTTCATACCTCTCGGCTCAAAATATTTCAAGTTTTGGAAGTGGTGATAAAAGCGACAGAAAGCAGCTTGTTTACACCCCAAAAGAGCGTTTTATTAATTCTGTATCATGGACTTCTGATCACTTTAAAGTTATTCTCGATCACCGTTTTGTTGGGAAATCATTCTTCACTACGGATAACGATCCATATTTTCTGATCCAAAGTCATTCAGTTTTTGACCTTCATTTAGCCACATTTTTTAATTTATTTGCTGCCCGGCAGTCATTTGGTATCTCAATTTACAATCTTTTTAACGAAAATTACAAATTAATTCAATCGTACCCGATGCCACTTCGGTCGGTAATTTTTTCACTCACAACAAAAATATAGGAATTCATGAAAAGAAAATTTTTACTCCCAGTCTTTGGTTTGCTTGCACTTCTATTTGCAGGATGCAGCGACACATCCACCAATCCCTTAGTACCAGTAGAGCAGGTGAACAAGGGTGTTTATGTGTTAAACGAGGGGCTTTACAGCCAGAACAATTCATCGTTATCGTTTTATGAACTGACATCAAAAAAGGTTTTTAACAATGTTTTTCAGATAGCTAATGTTGGAAAACCGCTCGGTGACACCGGAAATGAATTGGTAATCAGTGGAAAAACAGGATTCATTTCCGTGAATGTTTCGAACAAAATCGAAATAATTGATGTTAATACTTTTAGATCGAAGGGGAGCCTCGATCTTGGAGCTTTTGCGGGTCCTCGTCGGATTTATGCAAAAGACTCGGTGACAGCTTACATTACAGCTTTTTCGGGTAAAGTATATAAAATAAATGCTCAATCTCTCACGATAGAAAAAGAAATAACCGTCGGAAGTTTCCCCGAAGGGATTTTGGAACACAACGGAAAACTCCTCGTGACCAATTCGGGACTTGGTGGAGGAAACACCGTTTCGGTGATAGATTTAGCGACGGATGCTGTGGTAAAAACGATAAAAGTCGGCACAAATCCGATCAACCTCGTGAAAGACAACAGCAATTTTATTTATGTAGTTTGCAAGGGCAGATACGATTCAAGTGATATAGGTGGTGCACTTTATAAGATTGAACCATCCGGTTTTGAAGTTACCGATTCACTTGTTATCACACAAAACCCCGAAGATGCGGTTGTAACCCCGGAAAACATCCTCTTTCTGACAAATAATCTTGGTGTTTTGAAGATAGATTTGAACAATTTGTCCGGAGGGTCATCTCTCTTGATCGATGGAATGAGAGTGAACAATATCTATGGTTTTATCTATTCACTGAGTTATGATCCCGTTGACAGGCTTTTGTATCTTGGAAATCCAAAGGATTTCACACAAAATGGTGAAGTGGCAGTATTTGATCCTGAAGGGAATGAGATTCACAGGTTCGAAGTGGGGCTCAACCCGGGTTGTATCACTATAATTAATTACAGATAATTTGAATTAAGTTTTATTTTTAGAGTAAATTAGTTTAAATTACATCTTTACGATAAAAGAATTTATTGAGATAGCGGAGAAGAAAATGAAAATTGAAAACAAAAACAAATTGATTTTGGCAGTAGTAATGGTTGCAATGGCTGCAGCCATGAGAGTTGTTCCACACTGGCCAAACTTTACCCCGATAGCTGCAATGGCATTATTTGGCGGTGCATATTTAAGTGATAAAAAACTGTCGTTTGCAATTCCATTCGCGGCTATGTTTTTATCAGATATTATTCTTGGATTCCACACTACAATGTGGGCAGTTTATATAAGTTTTGCTGCTATCGTTGGAATTGGCTTCCTGTTGCGTGAGAAAAATTCGGTTGTTAAAACAGCAGGTGCAGCTCTTGCATCAAGCGTTCTTTTCTTCGTTGTTACCAATTTTGCAGTTTGGGCAGCCGGCGGATATTATTCGATGGATTTAGCCGGACTTGTTCAGTGTTATACCGCTGCCATTCCGTTCTTCCAATACAACGCCATTGGTGATCTTTTCTACACAGGCGTAATGTTCGGAGCATTTGAACTAGCAAAGGCAAAGGTTCCCGCTTTTTCAGAAGCTTAAAAACAAATCGATATTATAAAAAAAAGGCTGTCTCTGTGAAGGGGCAGCCTTTTTTTTTTAATGCAATAATACAGTAATGCAATAATCCAATAATCCAATAATTTAACTAATCAGTCATTATTTCTTAGCTGAATTTGTTTTCTTTTCGAGGTCTTTCAGGGTTTTGATTCTATCGTCGAGGTCTTTGATTTTTTTGTTGATCTGTTCGATGTAGTCTTCGAGTTTTACTTCGTAGCCTGATTTGTCGTAGTAGCCTCTTTCTTCGAAGTATGATGAGAAGAGCCAGTTGCGTTTTAGGGCTTCCATGTTTTCAGCAAATCTGCCGGCACCAACTCTTACTTCTTTTGTAATTCCGACAAGCTCCGAGAGCATTGTTTTTACGGACACATCAACATCACTTCCATCGGTTACAAGTTTGCCGACTATTCCTTTTCCTGCTCTGACATCTTTCACTACACCATCAACATGTGCCATGAGAGTATCCATGGTAAACATAACCCTGTCAGCGTTTTTCACAACAGAATTGATGTTTTTGCCAAGTTCGCTCACGATTGATGCGAGGGTGTCATATTTTGAAACTGCTTCTTCGAGTCCGCGGTTAGCGGTCAGGAGGATTCTGTTGGTGTTTTCGTAGAGGCGGTCATCGTTGATCAGTTTACCCATTGTTCCTTCACCCGAATTGACCTTGGATACAATTCCTGCGAGGTCTGCACTCATCGATTTTGTTGATCCGAGAATTTCGGTAATCTCGCTGAGAATAGCACCGAGTCCAAGCGGATTCATTCCGACTATAGTTCCACCGTCTTCTACCGCGGGTTGATCGGCGGTACCTTTTTGGAGGTTGATCACTTTATTTCCGACGAGACCTTCCGTTTCTACATAGGCTTCAGTATTTTTTCGAATAAACCTTTGAACATCCTTTTCAAGGTCCATAAGAACCAGTACCTTGCCTGAAGTGTCGGGGGCTAAAAAGATATCAGCTACAGCACCGACATTTATACCGGACATACGGACGGGAGCACCTTTTCTTAGTCCTTCAATATTCGTAAAATAGGCTTTCACTTTAAATGTGGAAGTAAAAAGTGATTGTTTACTCCCTACATAAAAGATACCTATTAAGAACAGGATCATTCCAATTGATACAAAAATTCCGAGTCGTAAAAATTTGTGTGGCTCAGCCATAATTATCCTCTAAATATTCGGGGCTAAAAAAGTTTTTCAGGAAGGGATCTTCAAGCGTTGTAAGTGTAGCCAGATCACCTTCAAACAGGATGATTCCATCGTTGAGCACAATTGCACGATCTGCTATTATCTGAGCACAGATAAGATCGTGGGTTACTGCAATAGATGTCATTTTAAGTTCTTGTTGGAGATCGCGAATCAGTTTGCTGATCTCTTTCGTTGTTATCGGGTCGAGACCTGTTGTTGGTTCATCATAAAGCATAAGCATCGGTTCGGTGATTATCGAACGGGCGAGACCGACTCTTTTTCTCATACCACCGGAGAGTTCGCTCGGCATTTTATCAATTGCATGTGCAAGGGAGACCATATCCAAAGCCCGTTCAACCTTGTGAGTTACTTCTTTATGAGTAAAGTTAAAATTTCTAATAAGAGGGAAAGCCAAATTTTCCCTTACTGACATCGAGTCATATAATGCTGCTGACTGAAAAAGGAATCCGATATTCTTCCGCAGTTCATTCATCTCTTTTAACGGAATATTTAGCACATCAATTCCATTAATGGTTATACTTCCTTTATCAGGGATTAACAAACCGACCATACACTTGAGCAGCACGCTTTTTCCGGTGCCCGATTTGCCAAATATAACAAGATTTTGAGTTTCTGTTACATCGAGGGATACACCTCCGAGAACAGTCTGCTCACCAAAACTTTTGTAAAGATCTTTAATTTCTACTAATTTACGGGCCATAACCACAACGCAACTTGAACAAGGATCATATCAAAAATAAGAATGAGCAACGAAGAATAAACTACCGAAGTGGTGGAAGCTTTGCCAACACCCTCGGTTCCTTTGTCTGCGGTATAACCAAGAAAAGAGCCGGTGATTCCAACAATAAATCCAAAAACCACTGTTTTTCCGATTCCCGGAATAATATCGCCAAACTTAACAACTTCAATCACTTGTGACATATACAGATCATAAGATGTGTTCATCGAGATAAATGAAGCGAAAAACCCACCGCCAATAGCGAGGAAATCGACATATACCGTGAGTATTGGGAGTATCAGGGTGGTGGCTATAACCCTTGTAACCACCAGGAAGCGGAACGGATCGATAGCCGACACTTCCATAGCGTCTATCTGTTCTGTTACGCGCATCGAGCCAAGTTCGGCACCAATTCCACTGGAAACTCTTCCGGCAAAAATTAAAGCTGTTAAAACGGGCCCCAATTCCCTTATTACAGAGAGGGTAACCATGTAGGGGAGGAATGCTTCAGCCCCAAACTTTATCATAATTGGTAGTGATTGCAGGGTGAGTACCACACCTATGATTACGCCGGTCACGCTGACGATTGGGAAAGTTTTAACACCGAGTTCATACATGTGTTTGGCAACTTCGGTGAATTCGTACGGTGGTTTAAGGACATTCATGAAGAATCTGTGCGTAAAAAGCGACAGAGCACCAATAATGTCGAAAAACTTTCGTAGTTGTTCAAATGATGAATCGCGTGCCAAACTGTATCCAATTAGTGAAAATATGACAAAATCAACTTATAATTTAACAATTTTTTCGCTAAAGAATTAATTTTTCGTGATGGAATTCTCAAAAATAAAGCACAATTAACTATATTTATGTGGGGGGAATTTCCCCTTTTACCAAATAAGATAAACCAAAATGCTTGAACCAAAATATTTTTACAGAAAATTAGATGCACTTCTTGCCGGAATAGGTAAAGAGAAAACCGGACAGGATTTTTTAGTGAATATTGTAACCCGCCTTGAAACGGTCTTCGGAAACGATCTGCAAATCGGGAATGGCAGGATTTATGAGGAGGTTACGGGGAACTTTGAGCTGATTTATCCCGAGAACCCCGATACCGCTGAATATGCTTTTAAGGTTGCGGTAGATATTCCTGAAGTGGTGCTCGTTCTTAAAACGCGGCTCTATATTTTTGATGATCCTTCGGCGATAACAGTCTTTAAACCTGCAGACCAAACGGGTTATTCTGTACCTGCCGTGCTGATGGTAAACAGTCCTGAAAAGAGATTCATTTTTGTTTTTGAACTGCGGAGCGGATGGGTAAGGGAAGAGATAGAATTTTGTTTAAATGCTGTTCGTCGAGCGGTTAACTACCGTCTGTTTTCGGAAGCAGTAATAGGTGAAATGCAGCAAGCAGCGAGGATTCAGCAATCACTTTTGGCATCTGTACCTCCGGCGATTCCGGGGTGGGAAATTGCTGCCAGGTCGAAACCCGCAGAGCTTGTTGGGGGTGACCTTTACGACTATTTTAGATTTGATGCAGATGATTTTGGCATCTGTTTTGGTGATGCAAGCGGGCATGGTCTGCCTGCAGCTCTAATGGTGCGAGATGTGGTAACGGGGTTGCGGATGGGGGTGGAAAAACACATGAAGATGGTTTACACCTTAAAAAAACTGAATGAAGTGATCTACAGGGGTTCATATTCCACAAGTTTTATTTCACTGTTTTTTGCCGAATTTGAGAATAATGGAAACCTTTTTTATGCTAACGGGGGGCATCCCTCTCCACTGATTTTTAAGAAAAACAGAATTGAAGAATTGCATCCTACCGGCTTAATTTTTGGTGCATTCCCGGATATAAGTATAAAACGCTCTTTTGCCCACATGGATGAGGGTGATATACTTCTTCTTTACAGCGATGGCATAATAGAGCGACAAAATGCTAATGAGGAATTCTTCACGATAAAAGAAGTGATAAAACTTGTGAAAAAACACGGGTCAAAGCCTGCGGCACAAATAATAGAAATTATTTTTGAAGAAGCTGACAAGTTTGGCGGGGGAGTCAAGTGGGATGATGATGCCACTTTAATGGTGATTAAAAAAATAAAATCTTAGCAATAAACATGACTAAAAGAAGAGATTTCATTAAGAAAGCGGCTCTGATTTCCTCTGCGGCTGCATTTCCGACTTTTTTCTCCGCATGTATGAGGAAAGATAAAAAAGCGTCGGGTTATTCCGATAAGAGCATTAAATGGGAAATGGCAACCACCTGGCCTCCAAATTTCCCTGTTTACGGCGAAATGATGACACTTTTTGCAGCTCTGGTAGATCAGATGTCGGGGGGCAGACTAAAAATTAAGGTCTATGGTGGTGGCGAACTGGTGCCTGCAATGGAAAGTTTTGATGCCGTAAAGCAGGGGAATGTTGAAATAGTTCACAGTGCTTCATACTATTGGGCGGGGAAGGAACCTGCTGCGATATTTTTTACAGGACTGCCATACGGCATGAATGCTCCGCAGTTTTCAGCCTGGCTCCATTTTGGTGGTGGCATGCAACTTTGGGAGCAGCTTTACGCAAAACATGGAGTTCTGCCACTTCCCGCCGGAAATACGAGTGGTCAGATGGGGGGATGGTTCAGAAAAGAGATCAAGAGTGTTGATGACTTCAACGGTCTGAAAATGAGAATTCCGGGAATTGGCGGGAAAGTTATGGCGAAGATGGGAGCAAGTGCGCTTCTTTTTCCAGGGGGTGAATTATACACCAATCTTGAAAGGGGAGTGCTTGACGCCCTTGAGTGGGTGGGACCCTATCATGATTATAAGATGGGATTTCAGAGAATTGCAAAATATTACTATTATCCCGGATGGCAGGAACCGGCCGGAGCAACCGAATTTATCATCAACAAAAAAGCTTACGACTCACTGGCTGATGATCTAAAAGCGATTCTAAAGGGAGCAGCGGGATACATCGATATGATGATTACTGCTGAAATGATGGCAAAAAACGCTGAGAGTCTAAAACTCATTAAAGAAGATCCGGAAGTTAAACTCGTTCAATTTCCACAAAGTGTACTCGACAAGTTAAAAGAGAAAACTGATGAAGTACTCACCGAAATTGTGGCATCGGAACCCGATAGTAAAAAAATATATGAATCCTATCGCAATTTTCAGAATCTAACATCAACCCTTTATGAGATTACCGAAAGGAACTATAAAGTTTAGTTAAGAGTTTAAATAGTATCAATAAGAAAATAAATAAAAGATTAAAATGTTAGTTGTAAAAAATCTCTCCCCTTCAGAATTTCTTGAAGGATATAAAAATGACCCTGAATCTGTACTTATCGATGTGAGAACACCGGAAGAAAACAGCGAAAAACGGATTCCAAATTCGCTAAATATCGATATCTATTCGCCTTCATTTCAGCAGGAAATTCTTGAGCTTGACACCAACAAAAGTTACTACCTCTATTGCAGAAGTGGCAGCAGAAGTTTTCACGCGGGGCTGTTTATGGGTCAGAATGGTTTCACCAAGGTCTATAATCTCGATTGCGGGATTTTGGGCTGGCGTTATGAGACCGAAAAAGGCTAATTTCACGAGATTATTTTAGTGATGCCCGATAAAAAGATAAACAGTTTTGTCCTGCTACTTTACATAGCTGTGATGTTATTTTCAGCTTTGCACAAGCATGGCATGGAGATAAACTGGCTTTCTCATCCTGTTTATTCTGAAAATAGTGGAAACGGGAGCACGCATCATTCCACGGTAAAATCTTCTGACTGTCTTATTGTAATGTTTGCAGGCAACTCTGCACTAACAGAATCCAAATACACCTCCGGAGACACTGATAAGATTCAGTTGCATAAAGCGACTGAATATTCCTCAAATATCACCTCAAAAGATTATAATACTTCGCCTCTCAGAGGACCACCTTCGATTTAATCCTTTCCAAATAACACAAATTAATTCAAATTTAATTAGTTAAATCTCCACTGATTTGGTGATTCGTCATCAATTTGTGGTGTATTATACCTTTACGAAAGAGATTCTAAAATGAAGAAGTTACTTTTCATGGCAGTTCTTGCCATTCTATCGTTATATACAGGCTGTAAAAAGGAAGATAACATACTTGTTCCGCAAGAAGAACATTTTGCTGCTGAAGGTGTGTATCTTTCAACCTCCGGGATACCTGTGGCATCTATTTTTAGAGGTGTTTCCACCGATACAATTATAGTGCCACTCGGAAATTCAACTGATCACATGAATGTCAGGTTTTATGATGCAAACAAGAACATAATCAATCCACCTTCGGACGCAGCAAAGAAGCTAAATTGGAGTTTTGCTGACACATCCATGGTTGAAATATGGCAACATTTGGATGAACCGGGTGCAAAATATGAGATTCATTTCCGAGGAAAAAAGGCGGGAATTACCACAGTTGAGTTCTTTTTAACTCACGAAGGACATAATGATTTTCGCTCAGGAGATATTAAAGTATTAGTTCAATAAAACCACTTTAATAATCTTATAAAAAAAGCAGTTCAATTATTTTAGTTAAATCGATAGATTAACATAAATTTTAATAATTTTCTCCCAAATTTACATGAAAAAGAAATATTTAAAGTACACCCTTTTTCTCCTCACTTTGCTGTGTCATCAACTACTTTTTTCTCAAGCAGTGAAACAGGAGGCGATCAAAGGGAAGGTACTCGACTCCTACACCAAGGAGCCCGTATCAGTTGCATCAATAATTGTTGAAGGCTCAAAATCGGGAGTTATTTCAGATGATAATGGATCATTTGAGATCATGCTCCCGGTTGGTAAAAAATCGATAATCCAGATTACCCATGTTTCTTATTACCCTTATTCGTTTGAAGTTTCGCATTCAAATGAAATTCCATTCGATTTACTGGTATATCTAATCCCCAGGAATCTTGAATTAGGTACTGTATTGATCACAGGAAATCATTCACATTCAAAATTTGAGGAAATAGACAATATAAAAGGGACCGTAGAGGGGGTTGATCTTCAAAAGAATCTGGGGTTAACTCTCGCTGCTACCTTAAAGAATGAAACGGGTCTTGCTATCAGGTCTATGGGCCCTGCACCGGCGAGACCTGTAATTCGAGGTCTTGGTGGTGACAGGATATTATTTGCCGAAGATGGGGTTAAAACCACAGATTTGAGTGCCACTTCACCTGATCATGCCCTTACAATCGAACCATTCTCAATCACGAGGGCTGATATAATAAGGGGTCCTAAAACCATTCTATTTTCACCTGTTACAATCGGCGGTGTGGTAAATGTGATAAGGCACGATATACCCGTTGAAAAGTCAGTCGGATTATCGGGTTCGGCGGGGTCTTATTACGAAAGTGCGAACAATGGTTTGCTGTATGGTGGCACTGCTGAATATGGCATTGGGAGCATTGTAATGCATGGGAGCATCACAACGCGAAAGTCGGGCGATATGCGGACACCCACAGGAAACCTTAAAAACTCGTTTTCTGATGCAACAGGGCTTTCAGCGGGAGCATCTTATGTTGGTGACTTTGGCTATACCGGTTATTCATATCGGAGCATGGAAATGGATTATGGCATTCCCGGGGGTTTTGTGGGAGCACATCCAAATGGTGTAAGAATATCGATATTCCGAAATGTGTATTCAGGGAAAGCATCATTCGATTTTAATTCTTCGCTCATCCATAATGCTACAATTCATGTAAACCGCTCATTTTACAGGCACAAAGAATATGAAAGAAATGATCTTATAGGTGCAGAATTTAGAATTACCGATTACACAGGATATCTTAATTTTGAACATCATCTTTTTGGGTTTAATGAGGATGGAGTAATTGGTTTTTCCGGGCAGTATCGTGATTTTGAAACGGGTGGATTTGTGTTTACACCTAAATCAGAATCAAAGAATTTGTCTTTTTATTTTTGGCAACCATTTAGTTATGATGGATTAAGCATCGAATTTGGCGGACGAGTTGGTTATGATAACCTCACACCAGAGAAGGAGAAAATAGCGAACATTGGCAAAATTAGAGAGCGGAATTTCCCGACTTATTCACTCGCTCTTTCAGGAATATATGGTCTGTCAGAAAAGTTGTTTGTCGGGATAAATCTTAGTAAATCTTCCCGGGTGCCAACAATCGAAGAACTTTATTCGGAAGGACCACATCTCGCCGCTTATTCTTATGAGACGGGAAACCCAGATTTAGAATCTGAGAGTGGTCTTGGATTGGAACTGTTTTCATATTATAAAGCAGACAATTTTTATTCTATTTTGAACCTCTATTATTACGACATTAATGACTTTATCATCCCAAGGAATACAGGTAAAATAAACTATCAAACATTTTTACCTGTTTATTCTACACAGGGGGTGGGAGCTACAATCTTGGGGGCTGAGTTTCAGTCAGAAATTAAACTGTCGCATGCGTTCACCTTTTTGTTGAAAGCGAGTTTTACGCAGGGGAGGATGGTCGGAGGAGGAAATCTTCCCCAAATTCCTCCTGCAAAACTGTTTTTGGAGGCGAGTTACAAATTATTTGAAAAGAGTACTCTGGAGGTATCTGCAGAAATGGCGGCATCACAAGATGAAACGGATACATTTGAGACACCAACAGCCGGTTACATTTCGATAAACGGTATTTATCATCAGTCTTTTGTTTTGGGAAATTTAACCGGTCTTTTATCAATTGGGGTGGATAATATACTCGACACCGAGTATAAAAATCACCTTTCCCGGGTGAAAAGTATCATGCCGGAGACAGGCAGGAACTTGCGAACAATTTTAAAAGTATATATTTTCTAATTTCAACGAGGAAAAACGGGGTTTCATCGAGGAAAAAGGGGTGTTTGTCGAATCATTACCACTTCAAGCCACTTAAACCCCTATGTTAGCATTGTAGTTATACATGATTCCCTGCTAATGTATAACAACATTACTCCCCCCAAAAGGCTGCTTTTTAGCAGCCTTTTTTTATATTTGCCCTCACGATTATTTATCTCCTTAAGTTTGAGAAGTTTAATGAAGAGTGTCATCTCAACAGCCAGATTTACCTGCTTTCCATCCAAAAATAAATTTATATTCGACGACAAACCCGAATTCCCAAACGGGGAAATATTGGACTATACCCGTCTCTTTTCCGATTGGGTAAAAGAGTCGTTAAAATCAGGGAATTTGAAGTTTTATAAAGAACTCTCCGGTTCAGGTTACGATTTCTTCGTTTTGTCGATTGAGGACGATTTTTACCGGGGAGTGATACAGATTTCACTTCTCTCTGAAAAGGCTGAAATAACCGATAATTCTTCAGTAACAATCAATAGTGAAACCGGATTAGATCTGCCGTCAAAACCAGGGGTAATGAAGCGGGTACTGTTGGTTGAAGATAATGACATGAACAAGAAGGTAGTCGAGAGCATTCTCGCCAAACTCGAACTTCAACTTGAGCATGCGAGCAATGGTGAGGAGGCTCTTGAAATGATCTCTCAAAATGATTACGACCTAATTTTGATGGATATTTCGATGCCTGTTATGGATGGATATGAAGCAACCCGGCGTCTGAGGAGTACATTCCCAAATTCAAAAAATCGCACACCCGTAATTGCACTCACGGCAGCATTGAGAGCTGAGAGCGAAACAAAGATAGTTGAGTCCGGGATGAACGGTTACATCGGCAAGCCGATTGTTTCGAAAGAGCTTATTCAGGCAGTTGAGTCTTACCTGTTTGAAGAATATCTTCCCGGGCACAGGGTAACAGAACCTGATAATGATGATATTTTTGTGGTTAACGAACTGCTCGATCTGACCTATTTAAAGGAAGTTTCAAACAATGATCTTGTTTTCGCTGCGGATATTGTAAAAAGTTTTTTGGTTACAGCTTCTCCATTACTCGCAGATCTTGAAATTGCTTTTAAGAAAGATGACATCAAAAAATCAAGGGAACTTTGCCATAAATTTCAGCCTGTATTATCGTATATGGGGCTTAAAAAGATTATACCCTTGATGGAGAAATTTCATCTTAATTTGCAAAAAGAGGATTCAAACAAACACGGTCAGTTGTTGATACTTGAAAAAATCATTAAAATGACAGTGGATGCCACTTCGAAACTCGAATTAATTCGAAGGAAGATGATTGAAAAGATTGGATGAAATTTCCTCGATAAAAAAGGAAATTGAAGAGATATACAATCAGGCATTGTTGCGGCACTCACCCGAGAGAGTTGTTTTCGAGTTCCTGAAAGGTTTGGCATCAGAATTATCAGGAGTTAAAACTGTTGAAGTGGTGGCAACCGGCAAGTGTGCGGCAGGAATGGCACGAGGAGCCTCAAAATTCTTCGGAGAAAAAATTACAAGAGGGCTGATAATAACCAATTCTTCAAAAGATAGCAACCCTACCAACTTCGAAACGATTGTAGCATCTCACCCGTATCCAGATCAATCAAGCCTGGTTGCAGGTGAGCGATTAATTAATTTTTGCAAAACGACCCGACCCGATTCAATGCTACTTTATCTGCTCTCGGGTGGCACCTCATCGATGGTGGCTGCACCCGTTTCAGGGATATCGCTCGAAGAGAAAGCGTCGCTTAGCAGGATAATGATGAATAACGGGATCGAAATAGAGGATTTGAACGAGGTCAGAAGTGCAGTTTCGATGATAAAAGGGGGTGGACTGCTGAATTATGTAAACACTCCGGTGGTATGGAATCTTATAATAACCGATGTACTTTCAGAAGATGCAGCTGTTACGGGTTCAGGAATGATGGTTAAGAAGGGGAGGAACCTCAACAAAACAAGGGAAATTTTATTTAAATTTTCCGGTGACGATGACAGAACCTTTATCGAAGGAATATTCGAAAGAATTAAGAATCAGGACTACACTTCTTCCGCAAATCCTGTTCAGCCTGAAATAAAAATAATCGATTCAAACAGCAAATTTCTTGATACCATTTCCAGTCTGGCGACAATTCGAGGATTGGATGTGGTTATTTCAGAACGACCCGTTTCCGGGGAAATTTCAGATGCTGTGCCATCGTTTTTTGAAAAATGTGCTAAAGTGTCGAACGAAAGAAATCCGGGTGACAAACCATTTTTATTCATTTGTGGGTCGGAACCGGGAGTAAAGGTTACCGGAAAAGGAACCGGTGGGAGATCGTGTGAACTTGCGATGAGATTCTCAAAGTTAATGGCAGGCAGGCAAGCGGTTCTTCTTGCAGCGGGAACTGACGGTAAAGATGGCAACTCCTCTTTTGCGGGTGCGATAGTGGATGGAAATACCTTTTCTGAGAGCTTAAAACCGGGGTTGGAGTATGATGATTTTTTGCGAGGCAGCAATTCCGCAGAGTGGATAGAAAAAACGGGTTGTGGTCTTATAACGGGGGAAACAGGGGTAAATTTGACGGATATATTGATCTATACCGAGGTAAAATAAAAAAGCTGCCGTATCAGGGCAGCTTCAAATAATTCAAATAATGAGGTCTGTCAGAAACTAAAGGACAATCTCTATTATTTGTGCATCGGCATCAACTGTATCGCTAACGAGAGCGTCGAAGAAGACATTAATATCAATTGTAGTAATATTCTTCTGTTTACAGAAAGCTTCCGCTCCCTCATCCAAACCATTCTTAGTTATCAAAAGATATCTTTTTGAATAGTTGGAATAGAGGTTCTTAAATTTAAAGAATTGGGTAGATGCAAGATTCACATCATATTTGTTTAACGGTTCGTCTTGAAGTACAAGATTTGCATAAAGTACAGCACGAGCCGGCTCACTAACCACAACTATTTCGATAGTATCTCTTCTGTTCCACACGGAACCCACACTGGTGATCTCGAATGGAAAGAGATATTGTATATAAGGACTTTTTTGGTAATCGTGGAAAATTTCTCTCACGAAAATACCCAGTCGACTATTTACATATTCGCTAAGTTTATCGGAAATAGTAACGAGCATCTTGTCATATTCGCCCATTTCGAAGTTGATAATATCGGGTTGAATAAATCTGAACCAGAAATTCTCGAAATAGTTACGAATGAAGTATCTACCAAATTTTGATTTTGCATCATCACTGGTATTTACAGGGAGTTGTCGCTCGATCAATCTCTTTTTCTTTTCAAGCTCATAGAGATACTTCGTCAGATTTGTCACTGGGATATTAACCGTTTTGGCAATATCTGACATTTTTGTGTATCCCGCCGCAATAGCCTGGAGAATCGAAAGATATATCTTGTTGCCTCTGGTGAAGTCGTTGATAAGTAATTCCTTCAATTCATAGGCAAGTGGAGCAAAATCGACAAATACCAGTTCTTTAAGAATGGTTTCCAGGCTCTTATTCCAAAGTTGATGTCTTTCAATAAGGAAATAATACTTGGGGAGACCACCAAAGATGGTGTAAAGATCGATAATCTGAGTAGTTGTCAGTTTTGAATTGTTCATTCTGAAAATAACAATTACATCAGAGAGTCTGAACGGAGTAAGTTTGATGAAGTGGTTATTCAACCTGAAAAGGGGACTATCTTCACTCTCAAATTTTCTTTTCATAAAATCGATGTTAGAAGTAACAACGATCAGATTTAACATTGAATTTTTGGAGTGAGTATCCCAGGCTCTTCTTAATTCGTCAAAAGCCTCTGTCTCTATTAACTCAAAATTATGGAATTCATCGATAACTATGTTAACGGGTCTGTTTCTTGCGATATAAAATAGAAATTCGAAGAAGTTGCCCCAACTCTGAAAATTTGGTATAAAGCTATCAGGAAAAGTGTAAGATTTTAAATATTCTGAAATATCCTGTAACTGTAAGAATGACGATTTATTACTTATGGTGAAGTAAGCTCCGGCATTGGCTCTCAGAAACTGCTTTATTAGTGTGGTTTTTCCAACTTTTCTTTTACCAACGAGTAGAGTAAAGTTGGAATGACCCACTGTATTTGCAGCAATCTGGTTCAAGTAGGCTAACTGATTTTCTCTGAAATAAATTTTCATCTGAATAAACGATTTTATTATTAATAAAAAGCAAATTAAATTTTACGAATCCTGCATGTAAAGATATAAATTTATTACTAATTCCGGGTTAATTATTATTGCAGGTCTAAAAAAAATATATTTTTTTGATATTTTTTATCTAACCCATAATAGTTAAATTGCAAATTGGTTTTGAACTTAAACTCCCTATATGTTCAACACGGACAATCGGGTGATAGTTCCTTTAACATTAAAAATTGAATTATTCGTAAAATATCGAACTAATTGTGCAAATTACGAATAATGAGATGATGAATAAAACGGAAAGTTTTAAAATGACCGAACTGTATAAAACCCTTTCGCTCCTTAAGAAAGTTAACCCTGCTTTGTATCAGGGAATTAAAGGTGGTGATTTGGTGCGGCTTGATGAGAATCTTGATGGAAAAATTATAGCCTTCATGCGTGATGCAGAAGGAAGCACAGTACTTGCCTGTTTCAATTTGTCGGGCGAAGAAAAGACAATCGAAATTGAACTTGGCAGTTTTTCTGGTGATTATACTGAAGCATTTTCAGGTGACACAAAAACATTCGAACAAAGAGTAAAAATAACTCTTTCACCTTACGGGAATGCCATTTTCTCAAAAAAATAGAGCATGACATACCCCTCACTAACGGAAAAGTATGAACCTGTAATTGGTCTCGAGGTTCATGCTCAGCTAAAGACAAAAACAAAGATATTTTGCGGATGTTCTGCCGTCTTTTCGGGCGAATCCAACAGTAATATTTGTCCTGTCTGTCTCGGACATCCCGGTACACTTCCCGTACTTAACAAAACAGCGGTTGAATTTGCAATGCGGCTTGGAATAGCACTCGATGCAGTAGTGAACAGACATTCGATATTCGCACGCAAGAACTATTTTTATCCCGATCTACCAAAAGGATACCAGATTTCACAGTTTACACTTCCCGTAGTTGGGAAGGGATCTGTAAAAATTGAATTGGAAGATGGTTCAATTAAAGAAATTGGAGTTACACGAGCCCACCTCGAAGAGGACGCAGGCAAATCGATTCACGACAGGGGGGACTACACTCTTGTTGATGTGAACAGGTGCGGCGTTCCGCTTATTGAGATTGTAAGTGAACCGGATATCAGAAGTGGTGCCGAGGCTTCAGCGTACTTAAAAAATCTTCGCAGAATCCTCCTTTTTCTCGGGATCTGTGACGGAAATATGGAAGAAGGGTCACTCAGATGTGACGCCAATATTTCAGTAAGGTTACGGGGAGAAGAAAAATTGGGTACAAAAACAGAAGTGAAAAATATGAACTCTTTCAGAAATGTTGAAAGAGCTATTAGTTTTGAGATTGAGCGACAGATCGACCTTCTTGAAAGTGGTGAAAAAATTGTTCAACAGACACTTCTTTGGAATGCAGACAAGGGAAGTGCTACCCCAATGCGTTCAAAAGAAGACTCCCATGATTACAGATATTTCCCGGACCCCGATTTGATGCCACTTGAGATAGATGATCTATGGTTCGATACCGTGAAATCGTCCATGCCTGAACTGCCCGAATCGAAGAAAAACAGATATCTCTCCGAATACAATCTACCCCTCTATGATGCAACAATTTTAACTCAACAGCCTGATTACACTCATTATTTTGAGGAAGCTGTAAAGTTTACCTCAAACTTTAAGGAGTTGAGTAATTGGATAATGACCGAAGTGCTCAAAGTTGCCAACGAGGAGAAAACTTCACTTGCAGAATTTAGAATAGAACCAAATCGCCTTGCTGCGTTGATAAATTTAATCTCAAAAGGGGTTATTTCCGGCAAGATTGCAAAGGAAGTTTTTGCAATAATGCTCCGGGAGAAGAGCAAACCCGAAGAAATAGTTGAAAGAGAGGGGCTTGTTCAGATATCCGATACAGGTGAATTGGAGCAGATAATCGAAAAACTCCTTAATGAGAATGAAGCTCAAGTTCAGGAGTATCTCGGTGGTAAGGATAAAGTATTGGGCTTCTTTGTTGGAAGGATAATGAGAGAAACCAAAGGGAAGGCAAATCCTGCCGTTGTGAATGAACTTTTGATAAAATGCCTCGGGAACAGGGCTTAAAGCCTCTTAAGGTCACAAAACTTTCAACCTCTTAATAACTCCTCTTTTCGTAACTTTACATTTTTAATTTGGAGAAAAAATCTTGAATGTAAAAAAAGAGCTGAAGTCACTGCTTCAGGCCTTTATTGCGGCACTTTTTATTATATCATTTTTCTTTCAGAACACAAGAATTCCAACTCCATCGATGGAGAGTACAATTTTAGTGGGTGATTTTGTTGTAGTTAACAAATTCATTTACGGAATCAACTCGCCCAAATTTATTCCTTATACAGAGATTAAAATACCCCATTTTCGGTGGGATATTTTCACCGACCCTGACAGGGGCGACATTGTAGTATTCGATTTCCCGGGTGAAAAAGGGGAATTCCGACCAAACCCTGAAAACATACAATATGTAAAAAGATGTATCGGTCTGCCCGGTGACACTCTTATTGTGAAGAATAAAGTTGTGTTCGTAAACGGTACCCCGGCACCACTTCCGCCTTACATTCAATATGGTGCTTCTCAGAATGATCCGCGAATTGCTGCCTACATGTTCCCGGGTTATGAAAATTGGAATCCCGACAATTTTGGACCATTTATTGTCCCCAAAAAAGGGGCTAAAATAAAACTTACACCACAATCAGCCATAGGTTGGCAGCACTTCATTAATCGTGAATTTGGTGAAGAGGTGGTGAAAATCGCCAATGGTCAGGTGATGATTAAAAACAAAGTAGTTGACGAGTACGAATTTCAGGAAGATTATTTCTTCATGATGGGTGACAACAGAGACGATTCATCCGATTCAAGATTTTGGGGTCCCGTTGCCCGTAACATGGTAGTGGGCAAAGCTGTTTTTGTTCTTTTCTCATGGGATAACAAAATTCCATTCAGCGATCTTTTCCGCTTACTCGGGTCAATTAGAGGAGAAAGAATTCTAAAAATTCTCAATTAATGAGGGATATATGATTAATATTGATTTTGAGAAATATTTTCTGGACAATGGTCTGGAAGTAATTCTTACAAAAGACAACCAAAATCCTATTGTTGCTGTTAACTTGCTCTATAAAGTTGGAAGTGCAAACGAAGGATTAAGGAAATCAGGACTTGCTCACTTGTTCGAGCACATGATGTTTCAAGGTTCAGTGAATGTGCCAAAAGGGAAACACTTCCACTACATCCAGGAAACAGGCGGCAACCTGAATGCAAACACTACATTTGACCGAACAGTTTATTTTGATAAACTTCCCTCAACCCACCTCGAACTCGGCTTATGGCTGGAATCTGACAGAATGGGCTGGTTTTTACCGGCTCTCGTTCAAGAAACCCTTTCTAATCAGATAGATGTCGTTAAAAATGAACGACTCGAACGGTATGATAATGCCCCTTACGGACTCGGTTTCGAGAAACTTCTAAAGCTTGTATATCCTGAAGGACACCCGTACAGGCGTCCTGTTATCGGTTACATGAACGACATTTTGGCTATTGATCTTGACGATGTGAGAGAATTTTTCACAACTTTTTATTCTCCTGCAAATGCATCTTTGGTAATTGCCGGTGACATCGACATAGCAGAGACCAAAGAACTTGTAGCTAAATATTTTGGAGAGATTAAGGGGACACCTGCCCCGCAAAAACCGGAAACAGTTAAACAATATTCACTTCAAGAGACAGTGAAAGATATTTTCGTAGATAAAGTTTATCTCCCAAAGCTGATGTTTGCCTGGCCCTCTACCGTGGCATTTAACAGAGACGATATAGCCCTTGCACTCGCGGGTGATTTTCTCACTTCCTCAAAAAATGCACGATTACACAAGAAATTTGTCTTTACCGATGAGTCGTTGCAGAGTATCGAATTTTCAAACTACACAGGTAAATATCATGGCATGAATCTGCTTACCGCACTTGTGAAGCCAGGTATCGACCCCGAGGAGATGGAGAAAGAGATTATAGCTGAACTTCATTCTGCGATTAACAGTGAGATAACCGAAGAAGAGATGCAAAGAATTAAATATAACTACAAAGTTCAGGCAATTTACAATATGCAAAGTGTGAATGCAATTGCATCGAGAATGAATGAATACAATTTTTATACAGGGAATCCCAACGAAATGTCTAATGTTCTTAAAACCATCGAATCGATTGAAGCCGCAGAATTAAAGGAAGTTGCAGTAAAATACACCACTGAAAATTATGCAAGACTTTTAATCGTTCCCGGAGGTGGAAAATGAGCAGCATTTTAGATAGATCAAAAGCACCATCTCCATCATTAAAAAATGCTTTTACTCCCCCTCCGTTTTTAGAGTATTTTCTTCAGAACGGATCGAGAGTAATATTTCAGCAAAAATTGGGATTGCCTATTACGGTTGTCACTTTTATTGTTGAAGCGGGGACGAAGTACGACCCTCAGGGAGGTGAAGGGCTGGCTCAACTTACAGCTTCACTATTGGACGAAGGGGCAGGTGAGTGGGATGCTCTTCAACTGAATGCTTTACTTGAAAGCAGAGGATTATCTCTTAGTGTGATGGCGGGGAACGACGATTTTGAGGTAAGTATCAGTGGACTTTCAGAGGATGTCGATTTGATGATGAAAATTGTCTCTGAAGTTGTTTACGATCCTCACTTTAAGTTGGAAGACTTTGAGCGGGAGCAGGATAAAATAAGAAATGGAATCCAACAATCAAAAAACCAACCGCAGGCGATGGCTTGGAAATTGTTTGGAAAAATCGTTCAAGGGAGACCCAACGCCTACACTTCAGTCGGGGCAACGGAAGAATCCATTGAAGAGATGACCCTTTCAGATGTAACATTTTTTCATTCTGAGAGAATTGAACCGACGAAGCCAACTTTTACCATAGTTACAAATCTCGATTACCCAAAAATCGAAGCATCCATAGAAACGCACTTCAAGGGGAGATTGGGAGTGCATGAAGCTGAAAAAGTGGATACTGCTTACGCACTTCGCGACCTGAGAATATTTATTCTCGACCGGAAAGATGCTCCTCAGACCGAAATTCTCGGCGGTTTTCCTATGGACCCGATTAAACTGGATGATACTGATCTTGCCATTTCACTTGTAAACAATATTTTTGGCGGGCACTTCAATAGCAGACTAATCAAAAATCTGCGTGAGGAAAAGGGATATACCTATGGAATCCATTCGTTTATGTTGATGAACAGGCAATCCGGACAGTATATGGTCAGCACTTCTGTAGATACTCAGAACACGGGAGCTGCACTTCTTGAGATACTTAAGGAGATGAATCTGATAAGAAAAGAAATTTCAGAAGAAGAGCTGACTTTTGTTAAGAATCAATCGACCAAAAGTGAAACTTTCATGTTTGAGACCTACGGCATGATTTCTGCACTTCAGAGGTCTATAGTTCAAAGGGATTTGCCACTTGACTATTTTAGTGTGAGCAGAAAAAGATATAACGATATCACACTTGACGACGCAATAACATCCGCGAATAAATTCCTTCTTCTCGAAAATATGCAGATAATACTTGTTGGTGATTTAGAAGAGATCGTTAAAACCATCCCAAATCCATTATTGCGGGGTGTGGTTGAAGTTAACGATAACGGGAAAGTGATACTCAGGGAGCAGCAGTAGATTCAGAGTTCACTTCAAAAGAACCCGAGATCTTGACTCCCTTTTTTCTGAGCTTTTTAATTTCACCTTCGAGCCAGATGATAGACTCGGGTTTTAGAACAAAGACTATGTTGTGTTTATTCCGGTTTTTTGAATAGACCTCTTGAAATGAGTTGAGCGTTTCTGTTGAATCGGTACCCGTCACCGGAATGAAAATATTCGATTTTATGAATGACCGCTTCTTCGCTTCAAATTTTTCCCTTACAAATGGAAAAATCACTGAATTACCGAGTTGCGATGTTTGTTCGGTATAAAAAAAGGCTGCATTAGGAAAAGCTGCTACCAGCCCGGAAATTGTGGTTTCAATCCTCCTCTTTGGGTGATCTTCGGCAATTCTGAATTCCAGATCCGCATCATCACTTCCTATTAAGATAGCGTAAGGAAGTTGCTGATCATCAAAATCTTTAGATAAAACCTGAACAGTTTTAGTAGGTTTAAGCAAGATTACATACGGTTCTGGGTAATCTCTCAGATATTTTTTAATCGACTCGGACGCATTTTCGTAACCACTAATTACGATGGAAATCACCGACGATGATCGGGTAAACCCTTTTTTCTTTTGTATCACGACCGAATAAATTAATGTATCTCCAAAAGGAATCGAGAAGACGGTCCCTTTTTCCTTTTTATTAAATCCTGCCTTAAATTTCCCTTCAAATCCGCTCAATTTATTGAATAAAGCATTTTCAATAGTTGGTAGCGGGAGGTCTTCAGGAACGAGTAGTTTATGAATTCTCTTTTTCTTTTTGCTTTTCACATAAAAAGAATCGGGAATGGAAAATTCATGCAAAGTGGCATTTATCACCGAATCGATGATTGTGGGAGAAATTGGTCGTTTTACAACCGGAAGAGGGGCAACAACAGCTTTTTTCTCAGCCACTTCAACTTCTTTCGTGTGGAAAAAGGCAAAGGCGTTGGCAACAATCAGGAGAATGATAACAACAAATTTAATCTTTATCAACACAGAGGATCCGGTTCTTAATTGCCTTTAAATTCCGGTTTTCTTTTTTCAAGAAAAGCAGTGGTACCTTCCTTAAAATCAGCCGTACCGGCACAAAGTGCGAAGAGGGAAGCCTCAAAATCGAGTCCTGCATCGATATTTAAATCGTTAGCCGCAAGAACAGCACTAAGGGCGTAATTAAGGGCGTGAGGGGGCTTCAGAAGCAGTTTTTGAGCAAATTCCATCACTTTATAGAGTAGTTCTTCCTTCTCGAAAACTTTATTTACGAGTCCAATTGCAAGGGCTTCAGAAGAAGAAATTTTTTCGCCGCCCAGTACCATTTCGAGAGCTCTTCCCGTATTCACCAATCGGGTTAATCTTTGGGTGCCACCATATCCAGGAATGGTGCCGAGGTTAACTTCAGGCTGTCCAAAAATTGCATTTGCGGAGGCAAATCTGATATGGCAAGCGAGGGCTAACTCGCAGCCGCCACCAAGAGCAAATCCATTTACAGCCGCGATAACAGGTTTTCCCAAGGATTCAATTTTGGAAAAAATTCTCTGACCTTTTAACGCAAATTCTCTTGCACCGGTTACTGAGAGTTTCGCCAATTCTGAGATGTCGGCACCAGCCACAAACGATTTTTCACCGGCACCCGTAATCACAACAACTCTTGCCGCATCATTTTTAGCCAAAGAATCGATAACAGTTTCGAGCTCATCCAATAAACCGGAATTTAGAGCATTCAGTTTGTCAGGTCTGTTAATGGTTACAGTTGCAACATTATTGTCGAGTGAAAAGAGAAGAAAACTAAATTCCATTATGAATATCCTTTATTAGAATGATACAAAAAGAGGCAGTCTGACTCGTAAGTCGAACGAAACAAAATGATCGTTATTGTAAATATTGTATGAAGCAATCGCCTCAAGCACAAAAGCAGAAACACCAAAGCCAGCACTTCCACCAAAACGGACACCATCTTCTATAAACCCGTTCTTGTTTATTCCGGGTTTGAAGTCGTGTAATTCCTGAAAGATGACCATTGATCCAGATACCTCGGCGATGGGTGTCAGGAGGAATACATTCTTCAGAATTGGCGGGAAGTAGTGCCGAATTCCCACGGAGACGGGGAGATACTGCATACTGTAGTGAGAGTACTCAGAGTCCTGGTAAAAATCCTGACTTCCGGGGAATTGTTCAAATCCAATCCTGCCAAACAAGAAGAAGGGCATAATCTTGTTATCAACATAGGAGATTTCAGCGTTAAAACCATATCCGAGGATGGTTTTTGATGAAAAATTGCCGACAGGTATTCGGGGACCCACCCCAAGCCCGAAGAAATAACCTTTAGCTTTGCTTTCACCTGGGTCACCCGCCAGGGCAGTGAATGAAAAAAGAATTAAGATGATAATAGCTGTTTTTTTCATTATTTCACATTAAAATGTTTGGTACCAACACCGTATTCAAAAACAAGTTTTCCGCCAATTTCGGCGGTTTTATACAGGAAATAGAGACCCAGAATTGAAATCGCAACCAGGATTTTTGGAGCATTTTTAACAATTTTAGATTCTGTATCCTTTTTGATGTACGATTTTACAAAGTAGAAAAAATTAAAAATAAAAGTTGCAGAGAAAACAAAAGTGAGAGCTGTGGCAAAATCATCATGAACGCCGATCAGTTCAGTTAACATCTTAATTTGGGGATGGTTAACATTTGCTTCCGTAAATGCCTGAAACGCACTGTTTCCGGTAAAGAGGGAAAGAACAAGTCCGGCTATACCACCGGCAAGCAGCAACAGGGCAGATTTAGCCAGCACTTCATTTTTATAAAAAATGTAGATAATCATAAGCAAAGGATAAATAGTAAGCAAAGCGACGGGATAGTGAATTGCTTTAGGGTGAAGATCAGCGAAAAATTCCAAATTCTGCTACCTCTCAAAATATTTTTTTGTTCTTCGGTGTCTGTCAGAAAACATTAAATAGAGTTGTAAATATACAAAAGGAAGAGCAAGCCACCCAAATATTCCGAA
>CAYSJM010000009.1:0-63485 GCA_964431385.1 uncultured Ignavibacteriaceae bacterium
GAGGAATGTGTAAAAGTTGTCGCTATATTCTACACATATGTCGCCCTGAAGGGCTTTTTTCCAGGTATTAGATATTATTTTTTCTAACATCTGTTGCCACAAGGGTTGGTTCTTATTTGCGGTTAATTTTTTCAACCTAAAGGCACAAATTCCAGGAGCAGTATCCTGTCCATCCTGTTAAATCCTGAATATCGTGTTCAAAAAAAGTGTGTTGTTATCCTCAAAATATTTTCGGTGGGACAATCGAGAGGATTGTCGCTCCTTTTCTGATTTTTTAAGGTTGTTCCCCCTACCCACATGTCGGCACAAATTCCCGGAGCCCATCCTGTCCATCCTGTTAAATCCTGACTATCCTGTTCAAAAAAAAAGCCCGTGATTTCTCACAGGCTTAAAAACAAACAACAACAAATTCAAATCAATCAGTACTCAAGTACTCATTCACTCAAGTACTCCAACTTACTCAACCGTAATCCTGGTTTGTCTCATTGAGTGGACTTTGTTTCTTGAGGGGAGGTCGACAGTATCGTTCATTTTTGCTTCGAATTCGTCTCTGAATCTTGTTACCATGAACTTAACGGGCCAGGCAGCGGCTTCACCGAGAGCACAAATTGTGTTGCCATCGATGTTGTTGGCAACATTTAGAAGCAATTCGATATCGCTTTTTTGACCTTTTCCTTGAGCCATACGGTTCAGGATTTTCAGCATCCAGCCTGTACCTTCACGACAAGGAGTGCACTGTCCACAACTCTCATGATAGTAGAATTTAGTGATTCTTGCAAGAACACTTACCAAGTCGGTATCTTCATCCATTACCATGATGCCGGCTGTACCAATGGAACTGCCTGCAGCTTTGAGAGATTCAGCATCCATTGCGATTCCCTCGAGCTGGTCACCACGAAGTGGTGGCATGGAAGACCCGCCTGGTATAACACATTTAATTTTTTTATTACCCGGCACTCCACCTGCATAATTATATATTATGTCGGTAAGGAGGGTACCTGAAGGAAGTTCGTAAACACCGGGTTTATTTACATGTCCACTGACACCGTACAAAATGGTTCCGGGATGTTTTTCGGCTCCAATTTTCGAGAACCATTCCCAACCTTTATTGATGATGGCAGGCACATTTGTAAGAGTTTCCACATTATTGATGGTAGTTGGATTTCCCCAAAGACCGTTCTGAGCAGGAAACGGAGGTTTTACCCTTGGGTATCCCCTTTTTCCTTCGATTGAATTCATTAGTGATGATTCTTCACCACAGATATAGGCACCCGCACCTTTATGAACATATATATTCACATGGAATTTTGTGCCAAAAGTTTTTTTCATCTTTTCGCCGACAAGACCAGCCTCATAAGCATCGTCAAGTGCTTTTTGGAAGAGTTTTATCCATTTATGGTACTCACCGCGGATGTAAACATAAGCATCCTGAGCACCAATTGCATAGGATGCAATAAGGATACCTTCGATGCACTGGTGTGGATTAAACTCGAAAATTTGTCTGTCTTTAAATGAACCGGGTTCAGATTCATCACCATTTATGCAGAGATACTTCGGTTTATCCGTAGTTTTTGGCATGAACGACCATTTTAGACCCGCTGAGAATGCTGCACCACCTCTACCCCTTAAACCTGATTTTTTGACTACATCAATTATTTCATCAGGAGTAGTGGCGAGAGCTTTTTTAATGGCCTCATATCCACCGTTTGCACGATAGACATCAAGTTTATGTAAATTTTCTATTTCAGGTAAAACTATTTTTTCCATTATCTTCACTTCTACTTTAAGGAGTCAATTAATTCGAGGGCTTTTTCTTTAGTGAGATTTTCATAGAAATCTTCATTAACAGCGATCATAGGAGCAGTGCCACATGATCCCATGCACTCAACTTCCTCGAGTGAAAAAAGTCCATCTTCCGAGGTTTCTCCATGTTTAAGCCCTGTCCGCTCTTTAACGGCATTCCATATATCGTAGGCACCACGGAGCATGCAGGAGACATTTGTGCAGACCTGCAGGTGATATTTACCCGGTTGGTGCTGGTGATACATTGTGTAGAAAGTTACGACACCCATAACCTCTTCTTCTGTGATCTCAAGAATTTTTGCAACCTCGCTAATCACTTCGCCTGAAATGTAGCGATTTTGATCCTGTGCTATGTAAAGAACAGGCATAACCGCCGCTTTTTTTGTCGGGTAGTTTTTAAATACCCGGTTTACTTTTTCAAGATTTTCTTCAGTGAATTTGAATTCCATTAAGTTCCTCTTATTATTTATCGGCTTCACCCATCACAGGGTCGATACTACCGATGATTGCAACAACATCAGAGATCATGTGTCCCTTGACCAAAGGTCCGAGACCTTGTAAATTAGAGAATGAGGGGGATTTGATTTTCATTTTCCAAGGATGTCCCTCACCCGTGCTCACTATATAGAAGCCGAGTTCACCTTTTGGATTTTCGACCGCTTGATAGATATCGCCAACGGGAGGTTTAACACCAAAATTGACAATCATAAAATCATGAATGAGCTCTTCCATTTTAGTGTAAATTTCTGTTTTTCTCGGCAGTACCTTTTTAGGAGAATTCAACATGATATCCCCTTTTGGCATTTTTTGGAGACATTGCAGAATTATTTTGCAGCTTTCACGAAGTTCATCGGCACGCACAAAATATCTGGCGAGACTGTCACCCTCGTTATAAACAGGGACTTTAAAATCAATTTCATCATACTTAAGGTATGGGTTTGCTCTTCTAATATCATGGTCAACGCCGGAGCCTCTAAGACTTGGACCGGTTAGACCCATAGAGATAGCATCTTCTTTAGAAATGACACCGATACCTTCAAGTCTTTCGACAAAAATTCTGTTGGTGTTGAGCAGTCTTTCCGCCTCGTCAAGTTTTTCTTCAAACTGAGCAATGAAATCGGTAATAATTTTAATGGCATTATCGGGCATATCAGCAGCCACACCACCAATTCTGGTATAGCTTGTAGTGAACCTTGCACCACAAATAATATCATAAGCATCGAGCACTTTTTCACGCTCTCTGAGGCACCAGAGGAACACTGTAAGTGCACCAACATCCATGGCGAGGGCACCAATGGCTACCAGGTGCGAAGTAATTCTTGCCAGTTCTGACATAATCATTCTGATGTATTGTGCTCTTGGGGGAGCTTCAATACCGATCAGTTTTTCAACAGCAAGACAAAAGGCATTATTATTTGCCGGAGGTGAGATGTAGTCGAGTCTGTCAGTATGAGGTATAAATTCATAGTATGACATATTTTCAGCCATCTTTTCATAACCTCTGTGGAGGTAACCCAATTCGGGTACGGCAGCAACAACAGTTTCACCATCGAGCCTTAAAAGTACCCTTAACACACCATGAGTTGCCGGGTGTTGGGGTCCCATATTAAGGATCATTTCATTATCTAATGCATCCTCGAAAGAAATATTCGTTTCCTGATCCAGAAGTGCTTTTACAATACTTGGATGCACATCGTCTTTAGTTAATCTTTCCATAAACTCACTTATTTCTTTGGCAGGGTTAAATCACCGGGAATTCCCATCAAAGGATATTCTTTCCTAAGCGGGTAGTATTCATATTCTTCGGGCATATACATTCTTCTTGGGTCGGGATGACCATCGAATTTTATGCCATACATATCGAAAGTTTCTCTTTCGTACCAGTTGGCAGACATCCAAACCGAGGAAACAGAATCGATGTGTGCGGCGTGTTCTTCCAGATCGCAAGCGAGTCTCAGACGGAATTTGTTATCTATCGAGTAGAGATGATAAACAACAGTAAATCTTCCTTTTTTCTTCGCCCAATCGATAGCGGTAACATCAACACACTGGTTAAATTTTAATTCAGAGTGATTTTTTAGAAATTCACAGACCGGTTTGATCAGTGATTTATCAAATTTTATTTTTAAGTCACCCCTGAAATCGGTGGTTTCAAATCTTGTTTCAGGGAATTTTTCCTCAAGCAGTCTGAGGATATTTTCTTTAATTTCCATTTACTTTCACAGGCTCCAAAAGTGGTATATCTTGAAATTCTCTGGCTTTTGTGTTTTTAATTTTGTCTTGAATCAACATCAAGGCATTCAATAAATTGTCGGGTCTTGGAGGGCATCCTGCAAGATAAAGATCGACAGGTAAAAACTGGTCAATCCCCTGGACAACGGGATATGAACGATACATTCCACCAGTGGATGTGCAAACACCCATGGCGATAACCCATTTTGGATCAGGCATCTGATCATAAATTTTCTTGACTACATGGGACATTTTATAGGTTACAGTTCCTGCAACTATCATAAGATCGCATTGTCTTGGTGTAAATCTCATTACTTCAGAGCCAAACCTGGCTATGTCATACTTTGGTCCACCAACTGCCATCATTTCAATTCCACAACATGAAATACCCATGGGCATTGGCCACACGGAACTTTCTCTCGCCCAACCAACAAGTGCATCGATGGTTGTCGTGAGGAAACCGTCATTCATCAATTTTGCTTCTAATCCCATTCAAAACCTCCTTTTTTGTAAGCATACAAGAAACCGAGCTCAAACACCACTAAGAATATAAACATCGAAATGAAGGCTGAAATTCCAATATCTTTAAAAAGTCTGATGAATTCAACCGCCCAGGGATATACAAAAATAACCTCGAGGTCAAAAATGATAAAGAGCATTGCAACAACATAATATTTAACTGAAACCCGCTCCTCAACAGAGCCGATAGGCTTCATTCCACTCTCGTATGGAGACATTTTCACTTTGTTGGGTCTTTGGGGTCCAAACAGTTTTGAGGACGCAACAACCGCAACTGCAAAGACCACGGCGAAACCTAAAACCACAATTAATGGAATATAATTTTCAAGCATTATTTATCCGGAAATTATTTCTTAAAACTCAAACTTTAAATTTATCAAAGTTTTTCAATATAGTCAATTTTTAATTTGATTATTGATAAATCTCGTAACTTTTTTGTAATTTTACGGTACATTTACACGGGAGATTTATGGACATTCAATTTATTGGTGCAGCCGGCACAGTTACCGGCTCAAATCATCTACTAAGAACTGATTCAGGTAAAATTGTTCTTGATTGTGGCATGTTTCAAGGAAAGCGGAAAGAAGCGTTTGAATTAAACAGGACTTTTGATTTTTACAACCCTAAAGATATTGATGCGGTAATTTTATCGCACGCACATATCGACCATGCGGGTAATCTGCCAAACCTCGTTAAGAAAGGTTTCAGAGGACCAATCTATTGCACACACGCCACAAAAGACCTTTGTGACATTATGCTCGCTGATTCTGCACACATTCAACAAAAAGATACCGAATTTATTAACAAAAAGAGGGCAAAACAGGGTAAAAATCTTTTTGAACCGCTATACACTCAGGCAGATGTTGATGAAACCTTAAAACTTATGCAAGGTGTAAACTACCATCAGGAGTTCGAAGTATTGCCGGGCGTAACAGCTACATTCTATGATGCCGGACATATACTTGGAAGTGCTGTTACATACATCAAAATAATGGAAAAAGGTAAATTGATCGAACTCGGTTTTTCAGGCGATCTCGGAAGACCCAATATGCCGATACTTCGTGACCCGGAGATAATTCCTGATGTTGACTATTTTATATGTGAGAGTACATACGGAGGCAGATTCCACGAAGATTTTGATATGTCGGAAGCCAAAGTTGTTGAGGTCATTAAAAGAGCAATAGAGCGAAAAGGAAAAATTATTACGCCCGCTTTCAGTCTCGGAAGAACGCAGGAACTGGTGTATCTGCTCCACACAATATTTGAGAAGGGTCTGGTACCAACCATCCCCGTATATGTCGATTCTCCCCTTTCCTTCAATGCAACTGCTGTTTTCAAGCGTCATACTGAATGTTACGATCTGGAGACATCCGCTCATATTCTCCAAAATGAAGACCCGTTAGGGTTCGATAAACTCACTTACATAACCGAAGTGGAGGAATCGAAAAAGTTGAATGACAGGCAGGGACCAATGATGATTATCTCTGCATCAGGAATGGCTGAATCGGGTAGAATTTTGCATCATTTGGCGAATAACATTGAAAACCCGAACAACATAATTATGATGACGGGATATTGTGCGGAGCATACTCTCGGTAAGAGAATAATCGAGAGAAACCCTGAAATCAACATTTTTGGTGAACCGTATAAATTAAAAGCGGAAGTGGTTGTGTTCAACTCACTCTCTGCTCATGCTGATTCCGACGAACTTATTTATTATGTGAATAAATTCAGTCGTGATAAGATGAAAGATATTTTCCTCGTTCATGGTGAACCCGACCAGCAGGAAAAATTTGCCAATCGTCTCACTCTGAACCACTTCAAATCAGTGAAGATTCCGAAAAAAGGAGAGTATTTTACGATTCATTAATATTACGATTCATTTTGAGTATGGAGAGGTTGCCCCAAAAAGAGCAACCTCTTTGTTTTTACCCGTTATTCGGGCAATAAATTTCCTTTAAATCTCTTATTTTGAAGTGCTGATTTACACAATTTGCGGATAAAAGCATAACACCAAAATTTCGACAATTCCTGTTTTTTTTATTGCTCTCACTACTGACTTTTTTTGGTTGTGAGCAACCCACTCCCCTGTCTTCTTACGATTCCGGACTACCACCTGCTGTGCCTGAAAATCTCAGAGTCACCACGGCGTCAGATGGAATTATTATTCTGAATTGGTGGAAAAACATCGATCCGGAATACGAATCTTATAAATTGTATCGCGGAGTGAATGATTCTCTGAACCTCGTTTTTTATAAAGATTTAAGGACTAATTTTTTCAGAGATGACGGATTGTTTTACGATTCAACCTATTACTTTGCCCTGTCAGCGGTTGGAAGAAATGGAAAAGAGAGCAAAAAAGCATTTTTTAAGGGAGTGAAGCCGGTGAATAACTTTGATCCCGTCCTCCCGGCTTTCATCGATGTCAAATCCGTAAATTTTGAAGGCAGACTATTTGTTTCGTTCGAGTGGAGTCGTGATGAGAACCCTGATCTGAAAGGTTTGGAAGTTTATAGATCCACTTCCCCGGGTTTCATACCGAACGAAAACGATTTTGTTTTGCTACTGAACGATGAATCCGATACCGATTCACTCGCTCTTTCGGGTTCAACACAATATTATTATAAATTCAGAGCAGCCGACAAAGGAGGAAGATTCAGCGAATTTTCGAGAGAGTACAGTACATTTCTTTTTCCTGCGACAACAAAACTTTTCCCCCAAAATGGTGCAGTTATTCCACTGTTTGATGTATTTGTTGTTAATGCAATTCCTTACGACCTTGAGTATGAAATAATTGTTTATGATTCACCAATAGTAAGTGAAATTTGGCGATCCAACAGATACCGAAAATCGGAAGCAGGTGAACAATTTATTCCATTCACAGCATACTATCTGTCGTTAAACAAGAAGTATTACTGGCGTGTTGCAACATACTTGCCCGGGTCAGGCAGCCCTGTTTGTTGGTCTGATTTGTCCTCCTTTCAAATCTCGCGGTACAATTGAGTAAATTTTTCAAATTCTTAATTGTTTGTGTATGCTTCACATCTACTGTGTTTTCACAATATGAGAGTGATTCAACAAGTTCTTATTTGTTCCCTGTTCTGAAGCAAAATTCAATCTCTACTGTATTTAATAAAGAATTAAGTATTTATTCTCTCATCACAAATATCGACTATGCTGCATCTATTGGGAGGCTCAACCTAAAACTGAATGAGAATCTTAATTCTTCTCTTCTAAAATACTCCGGCTCTAATACCACCCGTGACGAAAATGTGTTTAAACTCTCGGGAGATTATAAGTTTGACGACTATTTTAATCCGGGTGCACTAATCAGCAGTAAAATCTACAGTGATTCAAGAACAACGGACATAAACACCGCAGCATCCAATTATGGAATTTTGTACAATCGTGCTTTGATTGAAAATCTTGTTGATGTTCTCCCCTTTGCCGGGTATATCGAGGATGTTCAATCGGGTATATCAAATAGAGGGGGTATTTACGGGATACAAGCTGGATTGGATAAGACCATGATTTCCGAGTTCCTCGTAGGTGCAGGATTTCTCTTTAGAAATGAAGATATCAGCCCCCGAAAGAATACGATAAGAGATTTTAAAGCGACAATCGAAAACTTTGTCGAATCCGGCATCCAAAACCGATTTGCCTTCAATTATCACGAATCTGGAAGGGATTTTTTCTTCGATGCCGACACTTCATTGCGGGCTATATTCCTTATAGAAAAGAATCTTCAAAGGAGAAATGATAAACAGATAAGCTTTTCGGATGAATTTCTCTATAGCGATTTACTAAAAAATCTCTCACTGACTTTCCGCCTTAATTTTGCTGATAGAGTCGTTGAGCGGACAACTAAATATAAACTTCCGGGCGACCGCTTCCCAACCTCTTTTGATTCACAAATAGAAGAGTTAAAATTTGACTTGGGAACAGGGATCAACTATCTTTCTGAGACTCTCGATCTTAAGTTGTTTGCAAGTTATGCAGAACGAAATGAGAAATTTCTTTTGCTCAATCCCGCAGATGCAAGTCCTGATTATTTTGAGCAAAGGCAAAAAAATGAAGGGATTAAGAATAACATAGCATCACAGGTTTTTCTCTCATTTAATGGTGCTTATCTTTTAAGTCAATTTGATAGAATAGATTTAAGTCTGTCGCACTTCAAACTACGATATGACACACCTTCTCTTGATAATATTGACGAACGGGACGAACTTCTCTCTCAACTCAGGACACGCTACACAAGAACAATTAATTCAAATCTGTCGCTTTTTGCGGGCTTTGATTTTTCTTACGGTAAGTTGGTTTACATTCTCGCAGCAAGAAGCTCAAACAATAATACGAATCGTATTTTTAAGCTGAATACGGGGTATAATTATTCGTCGGGAAGTGTTCGAAATTATGGAACATTCGAAATAATTGCAAATTATCTCGTTTACGATTTTGAAGATTTGAATCCGGGATTTAAGAGTTTCAGTTTTAGACAGATTTCTCTTGTCGATTCTGCAAATATTGCGATCTCAAATAACTTAAATTTTGAGTTTACCGGATTTTACAAATTGAGTGAGCAGGGAGACTTAAGATGGAATGAGTACAAAATAAAACCCAGCCGAGAAATTAGAGAGTTACTCTTCCTCCCGGCATTGGTTACTTCTGTTGGTAATTACACTTTTAAGGTGGGGTTACGATACTATTCTTATCATTCGGATATCATCCTGAATGGAGAAAATAAGGAAGAAAATTTTTACATTGGGGTTGCCCCTCTTACAGAAATAAGTGCCCTCTTTTATAACTCATTTTTGCTCTCAATTAAGGGATGGTATGAACAAATTGATTCAAAAGCGAATAATAGACGGTATTTAACCACTTTAAATCTAAATGTGAAGTGGTTTCTTTGAATTTTGGGCTTGAAATCAAGTTTATTTTTATTATTTTGCAATAAAAAAAACAGAGTTAGTGGAAACAAAAAAGTTTATTCTGGAATTACAAAGCGTCCCCGACAATCTTTATACAGTCGAGGAATTTGTTCTCAAAATTGCCGAGGAAATGGCAATAGAAGAGGACAAACTTTATGGTATTATGCTCTCAGTTTCTGAAGCCACTACCAATGCCATATTCCATGCAAATAAACAAAATCCGGAGAAGACTGTTACAATCTGTATCACGGTTTCTGAGGGGCTGTTTGTGGTCTCGATAAAAGACCAAGGTCCCGGCTTCAATCCGACTTCAATCCCAGACCCTACCAAACCTGAAAACTTACTAAAAGACTCGGGCAGAGGTCTCTTCCTTATGAGAATCTATTCAAAATCACTTAGTTTCAATCCATCTCCCTTAGGTACCGAAACCGTCCTCGAATTCGAAATTTAATATCCCTTTATAACCAAATTCCCCTATCGACAAAAAATCCCTTTAAATAAAAAAAGCTGCCCCATTTCTGAGACAGCTTTTTTAAATATCAGGTATTAAGTATTAGGTATTAGGTATTAGGTATTAATTTCATACTTCACACTTCACACTTCATACTTTATTTTTAATACCTATTTAACAAGGATCATCTTCTTTACTGAAGAGAACTTGTCAGCCTGAATCTTGTAGATATAGGTACCTGAAGACATTTTATATTTTGCAGCATCCATATCAACAAAATGATATCCGGCATTCAAGAAACCTGAAACAAGGGTTGCTATTTTCTGACCGGAAATGTCGAATACTTCGAGAGTAACATTAGCTGCTGTCGGAATTGCAAAATTGATTCTTGTTGAAGGGTTAAATGGATTAGGATAGTTCTGGCTTAAATCGAATGCAGTTGGAACACCAACTTCAACTTCGACAGCGTCAAAAGTCTGGGTTGAACCATCAAAATCGATCTGTCTTAATCTGTAGGAGTATTTTCCTGCTGCAAGATTTTTCTCTGAGAATGAATATGTCTTGGTTGTGGTTGAAGTACCGGCAGCTTTTACAGTTCCGGTTTCTGTCCACTCGCCACCCGAAATTTTTCTTTCAACAATGAACTGATTTGAGTTTGTCTCAGTCGCGGTTGACCAGGCAAGATTAACATTGTTTTTGTCCGTTGTAACGGTAAACGATGTAAGTTCAACAGGAACGATCGTAACAACTTGAGCCTGATTTGAATAAGCAGAATTAATCTGTCCATTGAAAGCTCTAATTCTGTAAGTATAAGAAGTTGAGCCTTGAATTGAAGAATCTCTAACAGAAGTTGCACCGGCAATGAGAGTCTTAATTACAGAATAACTATTAACGCTTGAAGAGTCACCATCTTTACGCTCAAGATAAAAACCTTGTTCGTTACCTGAATTATCAGTCCAGCTTAACTGCACATAAAATGGATTGTTGCTTGTTGCAGCAAGATTTGATGGAGCATTCACTTCATTAGTGAATTCTTCGGCACCAATATCAGGTGTATTAGCATTTCTGAAGTTTCCAAAATAGTCAGTGGTAATACCGGCAATTGGAAGTGCACCAGCGTTAGCCTGGGTAGGCATTCCTGTGTTGATCCTTGGATTAACGGGAGCTGCATAACTAACAAATGGCACTAATTCAGTAACAGCGAAAGTATCTCTCGGAGCTACAGCAGCTTTGTAGTCAGCAAGTGTTACATAGTCTGTAGCTGCATTGTATGCAATAACATCAAGGGTCTGGGCAGTGTCAGCATAGAGGAGGTTATTGTTGGTTGTTGCAGCGAGTTTAAGGAAGTTTGCACCTGATGAAGCGAAGAGAACTGAAGTTCTTCCGGTTCCCCCTTGGGTCATATTTACCAGAACATTATTTCTCAAATCAAGAACGCCGGTTCCAAAGTTACCCCAGAAGAGGTTTGTTGAGTGCATTGCCGCAAGAGTAGGAGCAGTGTTGCCATCAAGGAATACAGTGTTGTAGTAAACATTGTAAGTTACCGCACCGGCAGTTGCCTGAAGGTTCATACCATGGATCGCAGGACCTGTAGCAGTACCCGAAGCAGTTGACCTTGGGGCTCTAAGATCGTAGATATAACTGTTCTGAATAGTGGTTACATTCGCACCTGTAGCGAAACCATTGTTTAACTGCAATCCAAAGGCTCTACCCGTTGTGCTGCCATTGCTGTAAATATCCCTGACAAGACACTTGTCGATAAGGAGCGTAGAGTTCAGACCCAACTGTTGGATATCCATACCAACTGCAAGACTGGTAGTTGGTGTGGTTCCATCAGACCAGATACCTTCAATGCTAACATTTCTAATAACAATGTTACCCGAAATATGATCAGTAGCAGAGTTGGCAGGGTTTAGTCTAATACCATAAACACCATTTGTAACCATAACAGAAGCTTTGATGTTGTATATCTTTACATTCTCTATAGTCGGGTTAAATTCAGCATTCATTTCTATAGTTCTGATATCTGCTGCAGCACCTGAGTTAATGTTCACATTTCTGAATTCGCAGAAACCACCATTAACACCGATGATACGGTTGCCTCTGTCAGGGTTCGTAACACCTGCAAAGCCGTACATTTGAACCGCTGCTCTCCAGAAATCTTCAATTATGGTATTCTGAATTGTATTGTAGCTGTTTGCACCGAGAGTGTCTGTAGTGTTGGTTCCTTGTGTACCAAATCTGATACCAACGGCACCTGCATTTGGCTGACCACTCATTGCGTTTAGATCGATGAGGCAATTATTAATTGTGTTGTATTTTGCACCAACAAATGAAGCAACGCCTGCAACAGGATAAACTGCATTACGCATTAGAACTCCCATGTTGAACTTGGTGCGGGTTGTCAGGTTGTCGAGGTTGTCAATCATTTGAATATTTTCGATGGTGACATATTGGGAACCTTCAAGTCTTACAAAAGCATCACCTGAAGCTGCGCCAGGAGCGGTAGTTGAATAACTGCCATTTCTTGGTGAAAGAACTACGGTACCTGCAGTGGTGAGTTTAATGGTATTCGTAGATGAAGTACCGGCAACATTTATAAGATGGAATACATCATCATAAGTTCCTGAGACAACATTCATTGTAACTTGACCCGACACACCATTACGGTTTAATGCCATGGCTGCATCGCTAAGTGTAGCAAAGTTTCCACCTGCTCCAACAGTGTAGTTACCGGAAAGAGGAGCCGGAGTCGTTGGAGTAAATCTCAGACGAATGCCGTTTTCGGGAATAATCTGGATAAAGTTGAATTCACTCCCCATAGTTTGATGCCATGATCTGGCTCCAACAACACCTGCAGGATTAACGGAAAGGAATTGTCCTGTTGCCTGATTGGCAGTGAGGATGGTAAGTGAGTTTGAAAGTCCAATGGAAGCAGAAGTATTTTTTCCTGCATCAGGAATCGTACTGTTACCATAAACGAACTCAATAAGGTTGGTTGTTTCGTAAAGTTTTACCTGAAACTCAGCATTTGGTACAGTATTGTTATATGGAGCTCTCATCTGTCTCCATTCAACAGTCAGAACTCTATTTGGAGCACTACCCGTTACAAGGTAAGTGATTTGCGATGAATCGGCTGCAGACATATCGTCCCAAAAAGGAGCCACAACTTTTCTTGTTGTTCCGTTCAAAGCATTAGTCGATGATGCACTTGTAAGATTGTTTCCAAATCTAAGAATACCGTTTGTCGTTACTTGAAATGTATCCTGGGATTCACCATTGTATGTGAATGGGAAACCTATAAGGACCGGGGCAGTGTAACCTTCGTCACCTTGAGTTGCACCCATGGTCCAGGTAAATTGATTCCCACCGACTACCGGTGTAAAAGTGGTTGCATCCGTGCTGAAAGCATATTTGATCTGTGCAAAAGAAACAGATCCCACTACAGCAAAGAATAAAAACAGTGTAACAAGTTTTTTCATAACTCGTTCCTTCATTTTGTTGATTTTGATTAGTTATTGATAATCTTTTGGAGATAAAATAAATCTATTCCTTAACATGCAACTTAAGCAATATTTATAATGTATCAAGTGATTTAAACAAAAAAAAGCTGCCCCATTTCTGAGACAGCTTAAAAATTATCAGGTATTAGGTATTAAGTATTAGGTATCAGGTATTATTTTTCATACTTCATACTTCATACTTCATACTTCATACTTATTTCATCAGGATCATCTTCTTGGTAGAAGTGAACTGACCAGCGGATAATTTATAGAGATAAATACCCGATGAGAGACCAAACTTCTGTGCGTCGATGTCAGTTGTGTGATATCCTGCTGCAAAGTAACCAGAGATTACAGTAGCAACCTTCTGACCCGATATATCGAAGACTTCGAGAGTTACATTCGTTGCTGTTGGCAATGAGAAGTTAACTCTTGTGCTTGGATTAAACGGATTAGGATAGTTCTGACTCAAGTCGAACGAAGCAGGTGTTCCAACTTCAACTTCAACCGCGGCGAAAGTTGTAGTTGTACCATCAAGATCAACTTGTCTTAATCTATATGAATATTTCCCTGAGGAGACATTCTTATCGATAAACGAGTAAGATCTTGGTGAGGTAGCTGTACCGGCAGCTTTAACAGAACCGGCTGATTCCCAACTTCCTTTACTTGATTTTCTCTCAACAACAAACTCTGATGAATTTGTCTCTGTAGCAGTCGCCCATGCGATGTTCACATTAGTGCCTGTGGCTGTTGCAGTGAAAGAAGTAAGTTCGACAGGAACAGTATTCAACAGTTTGTAAGCACCAAAACCGTTGTTCGAAGAAAGAACAAAGACTGTGATACTGTTATCAGAGTTGAACATGTAAGCAACATCGCCTGTTCCGTTGGCATTGGCATTAGTACCAAGTCCTGGTGTTTTACCATAGAATGATCCTTGTTTTGGATCACCATTAGGAATTTTTGCCATGAAACCATTTTCGTTACCGGCACCGTAGGCAAACGATACGATATATTCGTCGTTAGCTCTGTTTACAGAACCGAGATACTGGATGGAGTTTGATCCTGTTGCAATTACAGTACCGGGGAGAGTGTCAAGAATAGCACCGTTAGCTGCATATTTCATAACATTCTTACCGGCTGCATTATAATAGAATGTACCGTCAGGAAGTGGTGCTACTGAAGCAGAACCACCAAACGCACCATTGCTCAAGGTTATAATCTCAGGAACAGGGTTGAAAGCACCGTTGCTCATCGAGAATTTGTAAACCTTTGCATTGGCAGCATCAGCAGCCCATATTACAGCAGTGTTGTTGTAGAAGTTACCCGTAACTCTAAACTTGTCACCAAGTCTTGTGTTTGGTGTAACAGGTGGTACAACATAGGTCATAGCAAGAACAGGTGTTGATGTGAGTTTATCCCACATGTAAACTTTCCAGTCTTGAGCTGTAACAGTTGAACCAACAACATTGGAAGCGAGTATCTTACCATCGTAAGTAACTTCGATGTCGTTTATAACGATAAGACCGCCACTGATTATTGCATCCATTGTGAGTGTACCTGCATCACTACCGTTTGCAGGATCAACAACTCTGACACTATTGCCACCATTTCTGGATACAACAAACAATCTGCTAACCTTTGCACCTGTTCCATCATCCACTAAACCATAAGCAAAGCCTCTTTCATAATTGATTGTTGAGAACCATGAAGGAAGTGAACCTTGACTTTGTGATTTTTCCCACAAAGTGCTGTAAACTGGTGGTGGTGGAGGTGTGTAAGGAATACCTACAGGACGCATAGTCCATGCATAAGGAACGGAGCTAAGCACTAATGGGAACCATGTTGTACCACCATCCGATGAACCAAAGCTTCTGCCCGGTTTAGGGATTGTACCTGCATGAGCACCCATCGGGAACTGAATTGTAGCCACGAAAGAAATACTTACCCAAAAATCACTTCCTGAGAGGAATGTTGGGGCGTCATCACCTAAAGGAAGAGTAACGAGTTGAGGTGATGTACCGGCATTAATGTAGTTTTCGCCTGCAAAACTCTTTGTATAGAGTACTGCACCTGGAGCGAGCGTATCTGCACCGGCTGCCCAAACTTTAACAACGATTGAATCAACAGAAGCTTCGTTTCTGTAGATAGCATCGATGTTAGCAAGACGCATATTCTGTCCTGCTGTGAATCTTACTCCTGCAGTCATTGGAAGATTGTTTGTTCCAAATCCAACAGAGGTAATAGGGTTATTTTCGTAGTCATCATTTTTCACTACAATTCCTGAATCAGGATATACTCTTACCTTGAAGTTCGCCAATGAATCATTTGAGGAGACGGAGTCACCAACAGATGTTACAAAAGCTCTTGCGGTAAATGTACCTCTTGAGGTTGCAGTGAACATGAAAGGAATAAGGTCGGTTCCACCAATTGTGCCAATACCGGGTCTGTTAACCGGTGTGGCAGGTGTACCATTAAAATTTGCACCAACTGTGAATGCCGGTCCGGTTGAACCGAGGCGTTTTACTGTTGCGTTAAGATAAACAGGAAGCAGCCCTGCAAGATCAGTTGTTGGAATCTCGGAGAACATAACTTTACTGTTATTTACATTGGTTGATGGTTTACCAATACCATCGAAGGAAATCGTCATTTCAGGATTTTTCTTCGAGATTTTGATGTCACCGATTTTTTCAGCCGGGGTGCCTGAAGACTGATTGAATGAAACCACAGAGTAATCAACCGGTTTCAGGGCAGAAATGGTGATATCGTCGAGATCGAGAAGCCACTGATCGGGAACTGAATAAGACTGGAATCCGAAATAGTATGTTCCGTTAGCCGGAGCAACAAAGAATACCGCGTTGTTTTCATAGACGGCATTTGTAATGTTCGGATGATCAGCAAGTACTTCAGTTAAACTGTCAGCAGTCTGAGCTCTTCCTGCAGCCACTTTAAGCTTTTCAGGATAACCTGCTTGTGCTTTGTACCAGTAGGAAATCTGAACCGCTTGTCCCGCGGTCATTTGGAGACCCGGAGTGATTACCCAGTCGTTACCGGGGAGAGTACCGCTGTAGGTATAACGGGCGTGGCCAACACCGGACTTTGGCTGAGCAGTGGCTCTTGTCCAAGTTGTACCGCCATTCTTGTCTTCCCTTGCCCATCCGGTTGGCGGGAATGAGGTTCCTTCAAATCCTTCAAAATAAGGAAGTGAAGTTATGGTATATGGATTAACTGTAAGAACACCGCTCTTGTTATTGGTGCTATCCCAGAATCCACCACCGTTGGTGCTGTAAGCACCGTAGCGGTATGGACCGCCAAGGTACTGATATCTGAAGGCGTAGTAGTAGGTTCCCGGGGCAAGGGTTTTGCCGATGGAAGCCATGAACTCGTCATTGTTTCCTGACTGCACATTAAATGTAGCAGGGACCCATGTTGTCCAGTTAGCCGGATTGTTATTTGTGGTACTGATACCAACCCAAGCATTCAGACCAAAAGCCTGTCCGGTTGAATCGGTTACACCACCTTTGTAAGCCTGTCCATATACTGTGACGGAATCACCGGCGGTGATTGCTGCAGTAGCCGGCCATTGGAGGTTACCCCAATCGATTGCAGATTCAGGGGGTGTTCCCATGAACCAGTCATCAAAATCGGAGTAAAAATCGCCGTTCAATCTCACACCGTCAACTTTTACCTGAATAGTTTTACCGGCATAAGCGGAGAGATTCCATGTTTTTTCCACATAGTTAGTGTCTGCAACATGGTTGTGTGCACCGATTGAATCAACAGTAGTGAAACTTCCACCAAAGTTTGTTGAAACTGAGACGAAAAGCTTAAAGTCTGTGTTTGGAGTGGCTACAGCAGAAGCAGTACCGTAACCGGTATAGTTAACCACTCTATATTTAAACTTTAACTGTGTGGTAGCGGTTGCAGAAAGGAATGGAGTGTTGATGTTACCAGTAAGTGCACTTCCATAAAGATTTCTTGTAAGTCTTTTTGACCAACCAATTCCACCAATGGCATTCACAGTGTAGTTACCTGCCCAGTTTGCAGGGATTGTACTGTTGGCTGAGGTATCGAAGTTCTGTGAAATAAGCGGTAAAACGAATGGTTGAACGGAAGTACCGGTAACTTTATAATAAAAAGTTCCGGCCACAGGATCGTTGGTTACAAACCTGATAGAGTCGTTCAAAGCGGCAGTATCAGTCGGAGTAAATGTTAAAACGAGGCTGAACTGCTGACCATTAGGAATATTGAGTGAAGTGGTGTTAGCAGTCACTCTGGCAGGAAGTGTTAATGTTCCTGTGAGAGCAGCCCCACCATTATTGCTGATAACGACAGTTTTCTGCATGTTACCACCAATAAAAGTGGCACCAAAAGCAGTTGAAGTTGGATTCAGGGCAATCACCGGTATTTGCGGAATTGCTTCAATAAGGATGTCGTCGAGACCAAAACCATAAGCAGATAAAGTGCCATTAGTTTTGTCTCTCCATCTCATTCTGAAATTATTTCCGGCATAAGCACTTAAATCAAAAATAGCTTCTTCATAAGCAGCCATTGAACCGGCTCTGGACATAAATCCCAAAGTTGTCCATGCAACGCCATTGTCGGTGGAAACTTCAAAAAATGTAGTATCTGCACCAATAACAGCTGTAATATCATCATCTTTCCACCAGAATTTAACTCTGTGATTGGCAGGAAGTTGAATTTTAGGAGAGGTAAGATATCCTAAAGTCAAACCTGACTGAGCGGTCGGAATATAGTTGTAGAGGAATCTGGCGGAAAAATTAGTCTTGGATTCAGTACCTCTATCGATAAAATTACCTGACCAGCCGTTGCCGGTGATTAGACCATCGGCAAAATCGACAGTGTATGGGAAAGAACTGACGGTTGTTAGATCAGGTAAACCGTTAAAATAATATTTATATTTTGCCAAACCGTTATTGCTCGCAAACATATAAGCGTCATAAGAACCGTCACCATTTGAAACGAGGTCAACATCTCCGGTACCATTTGTATTTGTTGTTGTACCAATACTTGGCGTATAATCGAGAACCAGATGTTGAGTGTTGTATTGATTGGTAACATCAATAAGTCTCAAACCATTTTGCGGGGTTCCTGTATAAACATAAACTAAAATATACTTTTTGCCACCTTGGGTAAAATAGGTAAGAGCATTTGATCCCGTCGGAAGCACATTAGTGTTTACTGAATCAATTACTGATCCATCTGCATTAAATCTTCTCAACTGTGTACCGTTAGCTTTCCAAACGAATTCGGATACGCCGGTTGTGAGAGGATAGACTGCGGGTGTTGCACCCGGCGATGTGGTTGAAACACCTGTTAACACGATAGAATCTCGAACAAACGATGCACCAAAATCGGTGGTAGTCCATCTGTAAACGATATTATACGGCACACCGGTTGTACCCGTGGCAGCTGCAGCATAAATCGTTAAAGAGTTATTGGCAGCTGAGCCAACAACAGTGAACTTATCACCAAGTCGTTGAGGTGAACCCGTGAAATTGATAACTTCCACAGGTGCGGCAGCATCATTTACCCACCTGTAAATCTTGAATGCTGATGTTAATGCATTGGTAGTGACATTAGCAGCGTAAATTGCCCCATCGGCAGCAACTTCAACATCGTTAAGCGCAAATGTTCCCCCGGTAATACCGGTGACATTTAAATACCCCGTTGAATCGCCCGTATTGGCATCAATGGTATAAACATTTGTAGCATATTTCCTGGAGACAACATATAATTTATTATTACCATATGCTGAGCCTCTCTCTGTGTCTGTTCCCAGCCATAGAGGTCGGTTAAGGAGTTTTGAACTCTTCTCCCAGATCGATGTCCGGTATTGAGCCTGTGCTTGTGTCATCCCCAGAACGAGGAATAATGCAATCATCCAGGCACTAACCGTAAAAGTAAGTTTATTTCGCATAAACCACCTATTTTATTGATTGATTGATTGATTGATGTACCTATCCAGATTACCTTTTAGTAACCCGTACTACTCTACCCGATGATAAATCAGGGTGAAAATTCACTTTAGAATGAATTTTCTTTGGTTTAAGATACGAATTTTCTACTGACTAACAAAAGCAAAAAGTTATGGTTCATTATAAGAATGAGTATCTATATTAAGCCTTTTTAAGTTCGCCCGAAACCTGTTCGAAGACTGCATCCACTAAAGAATCGTAGTCGTGTCCATCAGGATAAACGGGTGTATGAAATTTAATTTTTATTTTTTTCCACGGTCTTGGAATTATACTTCCCCGCGGAAGTGCATCAATAGCACCATCAATCGAGACCGGCACAACAGGCACATTCTTCTCATGTGCAAGGATTGCAAATGCCTTTTTGAATTCGCCGAGTGACCCTGTTCTCGATCTCGTTCCTTCAGGGAAAATGATGATATTTTTCCCTTTTTCGAGAAGAGATGCGAGTTTTTGCAATGATTCTTTTAAATCTTTGTTTATATCCATCACCACAACATTGTTTCTGTTTGCAAGTGCTTTAAGGAACTTTCCTTTTACATGTTTCTCTTTTGCATAAAAATAAGTATTCCGGAAAATTGAATTTTTTATAAACATCGAGACAAACAGTCCATCGAAAAAGCTTTGATGATTTGGGGCAAGAATAAAAGGACCGGAAGGCAGGTTTTCCAGACCCTCACCTTTTATCCTGAAATAAAGTTTCATGAAAATTTTTGATGAATTTTTGAACAGATTCAGAGTAAACCAACTCTTAGGGAGGTTGAGATCAACCTTTTCTTTGAAAATCTCTGACCATTTAACAGCTTCAACGCTGATTTTTGCCTTATTCTCTCTCATAAAATTCGAGAGTTTTTCAACGGTCGGGTGATGGATAAATATATCTTCCTTCACTTTAATCCCAAAAGTTGATTCCAAAAAGACCTGGAAATTCACTTTGTCTAAGCTGTCGAGAGCCAAATCCATTTCAAAATGATCATCAGGATAGACTTCCTGTTTTTTCTGTTCTTTCAGATAATCTTTTATTACAAGATATTCTTCAAATTCAGGTTGCGGTTTTTTATCAATAGCTTTGTTGCGTGAAGTGTCGGCAACCAGTGCGGCAATTTTAAATCTCTGAATTTTACCAAGTCTTGTTTTTGGCAACTCTTCCTTAAAAAGAACAAATTTAGCAACCTTTTTGGAAGGGTGGGCGTTTTTGTTGTATTTGTCGATCACTTCCCATCTGAATGTTTCCTCATAATTATGGATTTCTTTTTCAGCGAGTTTCTTAAAATTCGGGAAGATTGCTACCGCAATATTATCGTTTTCTGCGTATGCAGCGACCTCTGAAACATAATCAGATGTTTCTTTTAGTTTACCTTCTATCTCTTCGGGGGAAATATTTTTTCCATTTGAAAGAATGATAATTTCTTTTGATCTTCCTGTGATGTGAATATAACCTTCCTGATCAAGGTGACCCAAATCTCCTGTTCGCAACCAACCGTCTTGCAAGACTTCCGCGGTGGCTTCGGGTTTGTTGTAATATCCCTTCATGACATTTCTGCCTCGAACGAAAATTTCTCCCTCACGGGTTTCTAATTCCACTCCATCAAGCAACTCACCTGCCGATCCGATTTTCCATCTACCGGGTCGAGTAAAGGTTATCATTGGAGCACATTCAGTCATACCATAACCTTCGAGCATTTCGAACCCGAGAGTCTTGTAGTCATTTGCCACATCCTCATTCAGTTTGGCTCCACCGCATACCATGAACTCAACTTTACCGCCAAATTTTCTGTGGACTGTACCAAAAATCTTTTTGGAAAAGCTTCTTGAATTTACTTTTTTCGCGAGTGCAAAAAGGGCACTTGCAATGGGGCTCTTTTTAATTTTATCCATAATCCCTTTTCTTATGGCTTCATAAAGTCGTGGAACCCCGATAATAATCGCGATTCCATTATTTTGAAGTGTAGCTATAATATCTTCGGAAACCATAGAGGGTGAAAAAGCCAAGGTACCGCCGGAATAAATCGGTGCGATAAAAGAACCAAGTAGTGGCAGAATATGGTGCATAGGAAGGAGAGCAAGGGTGTTTTTTTCGGGTGTGTAAATTGGTACGCTCTCACAAACACCTTCGAGATTCATTAAAATATTTTCAAACGAGAGCATTACCCCTTTAGGATTCCCCGTAGTGCCTGAAGTGTAGGTGATTACAGCAGTCCGGCTGTGATCTTCCTGAATAAAATCTTTCACTTCAAATTTGCTGAAATCACCCGTCAGCTCCTCAAAAACAAAAACTTTCACATTATAATTGAGCGATTCTTCAATTTTTTGAAAGTTCTCTTGAAACTCTTGCGAAATAAAGATCACCTCCGGTGTCGAATCGTTTAATATATAAGCAACTTCTGAAGGTTGAGACATAAAATCGATTGGAACCGCAGTTGCATTATTCAACCATGCAGAAAAAAATGCAAAAGTCCATTCCGGACGATTGGGTGAATAAATCGCAACTTTATCAGCTTTGATTTCAGAATAGAGAGACGCAAAATACTGTGATTGTTGAAAGAATTCCCGGTATGAAATTTTTCGGTCTTTCCAGATAATTGCTGTCTTGTTTCTTAAGGTAAATTTCAATCTGATCTCCGTTAATTTTTAAACCCCTAAAATACAGAAAATCCTGCTATCAGAACAACTGGTTTTTCTGATAAAAAAAAAGCTGCCCCTTCGCAGAAGCAGCTTACAAATCAGTTATCTGAACTATTTTTTTTCAATCCGCATCTTATAAAAAGATCTCCAGACAAAATAGAGGGCAACTGTAAAAAACAACAATCCCACCAGAGGTGCGGTATCTCTAAAACTAACCTCGAGGGCAATTTCCATTGCGAGGAGCCCAAAAAGTGTAGTAAACTTAATAACGGGATTGAGTGCTACAGAGGAAGTATCTTTAAATGGATCCCCGACGGTATCACCGACAACAGTTGCATCATGGATTGGTGTGCCCTTTTCTTTTAAATTTACTTCCACATATTTTTTAGCATTGTCCCAGGCTCCACCGGCATTTGCCATGAAAACCGCCTGTGAAAGTCCAAAAATAGCGATTGAAATGAGGAAACTGACAAAGAATGCTACAGGCTCTTTTGCACCGTGTGCCGGGGCAGAGAGAAAAGCAAATGCCAGAGCGAAGCTGAAAACTGCAACAAAGATGTTGAACATTCCATTTTGTGCATACTGAGTACAGATTTTAACGACCTCTTTCGAAGTTTCTATCGATGCACTTTTCTCTGCTTTATCATCAAGTTTGATGTTTTTCTTGATATATTCAACTGCTCTATAAGCTCCCGTAGTTACAGCCTGAGTAGAAGCACCTGTAAACCAGTAAACCACGGCACCCCCGGCGATCAATCCAAATATTGTATAAGGATTAAGCAGATTAAGAAGTGCTTCCGGTTCAATTCCGAGTGATTTTTTGATTACAAGGATCAAAGAGAAGATCATTGTTGTAGCACCCACAACCGCGGTTCCAATCAAAACGGGTTTTGCAGTTGCCTTGAAAGTGTTCCCGGCTCCATCATTCTCTTCAAGGTAGTGCTTCGCCTTTTCAAAATCGGGTTTAAATCCAAAATCCCTTTCTATATCTTTTGATGCATTTTTATCCTCTTCGATGAGGGAGAGTTCATAAATTGATTGTGCATTGTCAGTCACAGGTCCGTAACTGTCAACAGCAATGGTTACAGGTCCCATTCCAAGCATTCCAAAAGCTACAAGTCCGAATGCAAAAATTGCCTGATATGCCATCATTCCATCAGGAATATATTGTGAGAAGTAGAAAGAGGAAAACATAAGAATGATGAAGAGGATCCCCTTCCAGAAAGCACTGAAATTTCCGGCTACAAATCCTGAGAGGATATTCAATGAAGGTCCGCCTTCTTTTGAGGCAGCCACTATTTCAGCTACATGCTTTGATTTTGTACTAGTGAAAATCTTCGTAAATTCTGGAATTAGTGCCGCACCAAGCGTACCACAACTGATTATCGCCGAAAGAGTTAGCCACAAATCATTGGGGAGGTGACCAATTTGAATCTTGCTCACAATGAAGGTAACTATAATCGAGAGAATTGAAGTGATCCACACTAAATTAGTAAGTGGTTTTTCAAAATCGATATCATCACTTTTCCCGTAAAGTAAACTGCTAAGTGCTCTGTTAAGACCAAAGGCGACAACTGATGTTACGATCATGAGAATTCTCATGACAAATATCCATGTTAACAAATCCTTTTGGTGTTCCACTGACCCAACCGCAAGCACAATAAAACTGATGAGAGCCACGCCGGTTACGCCGTAAGTTTCAAAACCATCCGCAGTTGGTCCAACACTGTCACCAGCATTGTCTCCGGTGCAATCAGCAATCACACCTGGATTTCTCGGATCATCTTCTTTTATTTTGAACTCGATCTTCATGAGATCACTTCCAATATCAGCAATCTTCGTAAAGATGCCACCTGCAATTCTTAATGCACTTGCTCCCAGTGATTCACCGATTGCAAATCCAATAAAACTTGCTCCCGCAAGAGTGCTCGGAACAAACAGAAGAATTACGAGCATCATCACGAGTTCCACACAGATCAACATTACACCTATACTCATTCCTGAATCAAGGGGGATGTTAAGCAATTTGATCGGTTTCCTCTCCAAAGATGCGAATGCCATTCTCGAATTTGCAAGTGTATTCATTCGAATACCAAACCATGCTACGCTGTAGGAACCGAGAATTCCTATAACAGTCCATCCAAGAATGAACAAGACATTGCCCACACCATTTCCTTGAAGAAAGCCAAAATAGAATGCGACGCAAACAGCTATGAATGCAAAGAGAATTGCGAGAAACTTTCCTTGCTGAACAAGGTAGGTTTTGCTTGTCTCAAAAATCACCTGGGCGATGTCGAGCATCGACTTGTGAGCCTGCAGTTTTTTGACCTTAAGATACTGATATATCCCAAATGCCAACCCGGCAATACATACAACCAAACCATAGTACAAAAGGATGGTTTGATTATCATTCAATGAAGGAATTTTCAAATCTGCTTCACTGGCAAACAAGTTGACAGATAAAAACAAAAAAGAAAAAGCGAAAAGAAGTTTTTTGAACATGACTCCTCAATTCGAGTTGTTTATTAATGAATAAATTATCAAGTAATTGCAGTTATATCAGTACAAAATCGCTATTGCGGGAGGGGTAAAAAACAATGGACTAAATTACTACAAATTTTTCAGACAGTCAAAAGAATTTAAAGTTTTTTTTTGCAATGGATGTTGTCTTGATTATATTTGTAATCTGTTAAAAATGTTTTTTTACAAACCATCAAAGGACCGCAATGTTTGCAGTTGTAGATATAGCAGGACAGCAGTTTAAAGTTTTAGAACAGGAGAAACATTTCGTTCCCCTTCTAAACGCTGAGCCTGAAAGTGAAGTAGTATTTAATAGTGTATTACTTTACTCAGACGAAGCCGGCGTAAAAGTTGGCAAGCCTTATGTGGACGGCTTAAAAGTTACCGCAAAAGTCCTCACCCATGTCAAAGATGATAAAGTGCTCGTCTTTAAGAAAAAAAGACGCAAAGATTATGACAAGCTGAATGGACACAGACAGCATCTTACCAGAATTGAAATTTTAAAAATCGGATAAGGAGTTAATAATGGCACATAAAAAAGGACAAGGATCGACCAAAAACGGTAGAGACAGTAATGCCCAAAGATTGGGAGTGAAAGCGTTCGGCGGTCAGTTCGTCGAAGCGGGCTCCATAATCGTCCGCCAGAGAGGCACTAAATTCCATCCGGGACTTAATGTTGGCAAAGGTAAAGACGACACTCTATTCGCTCTCACAGATGGAACTGTTCAATTCAGAGCCCGGGCAAACGACCGTCAGTTTATTTCAGTAATACCTCCAACTGAATAGTTTAAGAGGCTATAATGAAAAAAATCACCGTGGTAGGTGCCGGAAATGTCGGTGCAACTGCAGCTCAGCGGATTGCTGAAAAACATCTTGCAGAAAATGTTGTTCTTCTTGATGTAATAGAAGGAATTCCACAAGGCAAAGCCCTTGACATGTGGGAAAGTGCCCCGGTTGAGGATTTTGACAGTTCCGTAATTGGTACAAACGACTATAAAGATACAGCCGGCTCGGATATTATTGTGATAACAGCCGGTCTTGCAAGAAAACCAGGTATGACCCGTGATGACCTTCTGATGAAAAATGCAGAAATAGTCAAGTCAGTTACCGAACAGATTGTTCCCGGGTCACCGAATTCAGTAATTGTTGTTGTTTCCAACCCCCTCGATGTAATGACCTGGGTCTCCATGAAAACAAGTGGATTCCCAAAACACAGAGTTGTTGGAATGGCAGGAATACTTGATTCAGCCCGTTTCCGTCTTTTTATCGCAAAAGAGCTAAATGTATCTGTTATGGATGTACAGGCTCTCGTTCTTGGTGGTCATGGTGATTCAATGGTTCCATTAGTTCGGTATTCAACCGTTTCGGGTATTCCAATCAGTGAACTTCTCCCTAAAGAGAGAATAGATCAATTGGTTGACCGTGCAAGAAATGGTGGTATTGAAATAGTTAACTACCTCAAAACCGGAAGTGCTTACTACGCACCCTCTTCTTCCGCAGTCGAAATGGTGGATGCCATCGTGAAAAACAGGCAGAGAATTCTCCCCTGTGCTGCTTACCTCGAAGGTGAATACGGTCTTGATGGTATGTATGTTGGTGTACCCGTTCAATTAGGTAGCAATGGTATCGAGAAGATTATCGAACTAAGGCTAACTGATAGTGAACTCGAAGAACTTCACCGGTCAGCCAACGATGTAAAAGCAAATATCGCTAAGCTAAATCTGTAAAGGTTTACCTTTTCAGATTGAGAAGATAATAAATTTAAAACCCTCCGTCAGAAATGGTGAAGGGTTTTTCTATTTTAAATCAAACTTATTTTTTGCTTTTAAATCAATAGTATATTGAATCAATTATTAATTAAGTTTAAATTATGATAGACACGCTTAAAAACCTCTCCGACTTAAAAACCAAACTGCTTATAGTATTTGTTGCAGCAGTTCTCTTTTTACCTTTTCTCGGGAATGTACATCTCTTTGATTGGGACGAAATAAATTTTGCAGAAGCATCCCGCGAAATGATAGAAACAGGAGATTATCTTAGGGTGCATATCGATTATGAAGCATTTTACGAAAAACCACCTCTATTCTTCTGGATGCAGGTAATCTCCATGAAGATTTTTGGGATAAATGAGTTCGGGGCTCGTTTCCCTAATGCAGTCATCGGCATTGTAACACTTTTACTACTTTATGCTTTTGGAAAAAGATTATTCGATAAAACATTCGGTTTTCTCTGGGTGGTAGCTTATGCAGGCTCGATACTTCCCTATTTTTATTTTCGATCGGGAATTCTTGATCCACTTTTTAACCTTTTTATGTTCATCTCATCATGGTACATCTTTTTGTTCTTCGACCACGATGACAATAAAAACCGGAATCTATTCCTTGCAGGGTTGTTTTCAGGATTGGCAGTGCTCGTAAAGGGACCTGTCGGTTTACTTCTCCCCGGATTGACATTTGTGATTTTTAATCTCGTTAATCTGAAAAGGTATAAATTTAAAATAGTTGAAATGGTGCTGTTTGGTGTAATCGCATCTTTAACCGCAGGAGTCTGGTTTGGGATTGAATTTTTTGTTAATGGCCCTACATTTCTCGAGGCATTCTTTAAATATCAAATCAGACTTCTTACCACAGGAGATGCCGGATTCAGCGGTCCAATTTATTATCACCTTATTGTTGTGTTAATTGGATGTTTCCCCTCTTCCCTTTTCATTTTTTATGCATTTAAGAAGCAAAACACCCTCTCACCCGGTCAAAAAGATTTTAAATTGGTTATGATCATTTTGCTCTCAGTGGTAATGGTAATTTTTTCGATAGTAAAAACAAAAATTGTACATTATTCATCACTTTCATATTATCCTGTCACTTTTCTTGGTGCATTGGTTATGTATGACATTGTGACAGAAAAGTTGGTGAACTTTAGATTCACTAAAATCGCTCTCGTTGTTACAGGCAGTTTTATCGGAGTTGTAATTTCTGCTCTCGCTTCCCTCGGCATATATAAGGAAGAGATAATCCCCTATCTCACCGATGAATATGTGAAAGCAAATCTACAGGCAGATTCTGTTTGGTTTGGATGGGAACCCGTCATCGGGTTGTTACTGATCGGGACTACAATCTACTCAATTGTTCTTTACAATAAGCAGAAGGCAATGCAGGCAACGCTATTTCTTTTTGGAGGAACCGCACTCACTCTTTCTTTAATGTTGCCGCTTATGCTTCCACAAATTGAAAATTATGTCCAGGGTGCCCCGGTAGAGTTCTACAAATCGCTCGAGGGGAAAGATGTTTTCGTAAAAGCGGTCGGGTTTAGAAGTTACGCAGATATTTATTACAGTAAAAAAACGAAAAATAATAGTGCTTCAGGGGTAGGGATTGAACACAAAAATATTGAGGACTTTTTGATCAATGGCGATATTAAAAAACCTGCTTACTTTGTTACCAAAATAAATGAAAGGGATAAATGGACAAAAATCCCTAACCTAAAGGTATTATACGAGAAAAATGGTTTTATCTTTTTACAGAGGAGAGAAAAACAGTAGTTTATTTATAGAGATCGTATTTGGCAAGTCCCAATTTTTGAAGTCGGTGTTTTAACGAGGTGATTAATACACCAATTCCATAAATCGAACTTCTTTTGAAGTTAATTGAGGAAGCTTCTTCGAAGTATTTGGTTGGACAAGTAACTTCACCAATTTCATAACCCTTAAAGATTATTTGAGAGAGCATCTGATTGTCGAAGACAAAATCATCAGAATTGGCTTCGAGATTCAAATCGCGCAACACTTCAGCAGAAAAAGCACGGTAACCCGTATGGTACTCTGATAGCTTTTGTCCCACAAGCCAATTTTGAACCAGCGTTAGAAATCTGTTTGCAATGTATTTATATATTGGCATTCCCCCTTTAAGAGCACCATTTCCCAAAATCCTTGAAGCAAGCACCACAGGATAGAGCCCGTTAGCGATAATCCACGAAATTGAGGGAATTAATTTTGGAGTGTACTGGTAGTCGGGGTGCAACATTATCACAATATCTGCATTGAGTTCAAGAGCTTTTTTATAGCACGATTTTTGGTTTCCGCCGTAACCTTTGTTCTTGTCGTGCTTAATAATATGTTTGATCCCTAAAGCTTTTCCAACCTCGGAAGTCTCATCCTTGCTTGCATCGTCAACAAGAACCACATCATCCACTATTTCGAATGGAATCTCGTTATAAGTTTGTTCGAGGGTTTTAGCAGCATTGTAAGCAGGCAGAACTACGACTATCTTTTTATTATTCAGCATCTGTCAGAAAATTTTACTGAGAACTTCCACAATTTTATTTCGGAAAATCGGTTTAGATACAAAATCTGTAAAACCTGTTGCAATAAATTTTTCCTTGTCACCCGGCAAGACATAAGCTGTAACCGCAATAATCGGAATCGTCTCAAGGCCTTCCATCGTCCTTATAACCTTCAATGCATCCAGACCGTTGTACTCACCTTGCAAATTGATATCGAGAACAATAAAATCAAATTTCTCTGTCTCAAGCATCGGAATTGCATCTTCAAAACTCTGTGAGAATTTTATCGATTTTAACTCTTTCATCTGAACTTTGAACAATATCTGAGAATCCAACTGATCTTCAATATATAAACAGCTCATATTACGGAGATCTATAGAGGATGTATCCTTGTTCTCCGCAGGTTTTGTGCTAAGCGTCGTTCTGCTCTCGGTTACAGATGGAGTCGAAACGGATGGTGTATATTGCCTGACCTCTTCTTTAGGAGATGGGGCAGGTTCATCTCTGTATTGTGGTTTTACAACCGGGACATCTTTTGGTGGAGAGACACGGGAAACAGGTTCATTGTAAACAGGTTGTGAGGGAGTAACGGGTTTTCTCTCCTCATAATTGGAACGAGAAAAACCTGAATCAAAATCGAATGATGAATCAGTTCTTTTTACAGGGTCCTTATAACTCTCTCTCCGGCGGGGAGGTTCTTCAAATGATCTACGGAACTGCCGTGAATCATTTTTCTCAATTTCACGCCTGTCAGCTTCTCGTTTTTTGCGTCTCGTAACAAAATCGAGTTCACTGTCAAAATCGAAATCGATATATTCACTCTCCTCCTTCTCGGGTGATTTGCTTACAGGAGACATTACAGGCTCTTGCATATCTGATCTTGATCCGGAAACCGAAGGGGTGGTTTGGGTACCATAATATGAATCGGTTTCATAAGGAACTTCGTTATGCGGAACAATTTTATCAGCAGTAATTGCCGGTTTAAATAGAGTTTCCTTTTCTGATTCGGAGACTTGTTGTTCGGTTGCAAAATCAGCGGACATAGGCAGTATAAGACCTATCTCAAATGGTAAACCTGATTTTTGAACAATTTCAAATCTGCCATTCAGGAGCTTAAATAATCTTTGAGCTGAGAAGATAGTAAACCGTGAAACACCAAATGCTCTTAATTTTGAGACATCTTGTTCTGAGAAAAGACTTTGTATGATGTACAACAATTTTTGTTGAATCTTAATGTGGTGATCTCGGAAAGTTACAATAAAATTATCAGCATCCAACTGGTAAGCACTTACTATCACTTCCCGTTCGTCGGTTACATGCGAAATAACTTTTAAGATAAGACAGACAAGATTGACCACTTTATCCTGGTCAGAACTTACAGCAACACCCATCGCAACGCGGTCGTGAACAATCTCTTTTTTCCATGGACTGTTTGATTCCCGCATCTCTTTCAGAACCTTTTGCATCATCTCATCGACACTAAACGCAACTTTGTTTATCTCACCAAAATGCTGTTCAATCTGTGCATACTCTGAGATCGAATCCATCGTGTAAAGCAGTTTTTTTCTGTTTTCATCGATGTAACCCATAGCCTCTTCTTGCTCTTCTGAGGGAACGTCAAGAGTGTCTTTGAGTTCTGAAATAAAACCAACAATTACATTAATTGGAGTTAGAATTTCATGGAAGATAAACGACAACTGTCCGGGGTCAATACCTCCGGCTTTAATCTCATGATTGCCGTGAGTTTCTTTTTCTTTATAAACTATCTTTTCGACAGTTTTATCAACATAAACAATTTTTTCAACTTCTTTTTCGACTACCACTTCTTTTGGTTCAGAGGCAACAGGAGTAATCTTCCCGATGTATGCAATCTGTGAAATATCACCATCAATTCCGGAAAAGGCAACTGAAGTCACTTCAACAGGTACATCCGATTTGTCGGCACTCTTCATCATTGCACTAAAAATGAAGGGAGCCGTACTTTTTCTGAGGAAATCGTTTCGGGAGTCTTCTGTGGCAAGACTGATAATACTGTTATTCAACAGATCAGTTCTCTTATAGCCGAGATGTTTTTCAACAGCCGGGTTTATGTAATTAATAAAACCGGTGTTGTCTGTTACAATTAAAATATCTTGTGAAAATTCGAAGACGGTTCGCATCATCTGCAACTGTTCTTCTTTTTCCAAAAGATTGGTAATATCTCTTACTATATTAAAATGGGCTTCAGCACCTTCATAATTAAAAGATATTTTGCAAATTTCCACCTGAATAAGGGAGCCATCTTTTTTCCGGTGATTGAATGGACCCGTGAATCTTCCCTCTTCATTTTTTGCAGAATCAGCTATTGTCTGAATTTCTTCCGGCAGGTACAGATCAGTCAAATCCATCTGCAAAAATTCCTGACGAGAATAACCGTATATGCTCAAAGCTGCATCATTCACATCGAGAAACTTGAAGGAATCCAGATCATAAATAAAAATTGCATCAGGATTTTTGCTGATTATAAATTCATACATCTTGTTTTTTAACTTTAGGATGGTTTCAAGATTAAAATTATTGTTGTCTTCAAATATAAGATTATTCTCTGAATCCTCTTCAATTTGAGACTTCCTTTGTGAGCCAACTCGTGCCAATCCGAGGATAGCAACCAGATTGTCATCCAGATCAAGAAGTGGTATTTCAATTATCTCATGCGGTGTATCAACGGGTACACCCTTTATTTTGTCAGAAGTGAGAATCGCAATAGAAAGGCTGTCCCGCAGATATTTTTCGAGAGCTAAATAAAATTCGTTGATGTATCCCGGTATAAAATTCTTTTCAGCTCTTCCTTCCATCTGACCCGGTTTTAGACTCAGGTGAGTGGAGAATTTTTCGTTAACCAGGACATATTTCCCCTCGTTATCCTTTAACCAGATCATCTCATCAAACTGATTGGCTTTACCCTGTAATTTATTTTTGGCTAAGTAGGTGAATGGGTAAGAGGATTCTATTTCACTTAGAAAGCCTGATAATTCATCGGAAATTCCCAGCTCTTTAATCTCTTTTTTCGAAACATTGAGATTAAACTTGTTTATTCCTTCGAGAGAAGTTTCTTTAAACTGGAAGAAGAGGAACTGTTCATTTTCAACCCTGGGAGAATGTACAGAATAATTTAATGATATCTCTTTTCCATTCCGCAGATAGAGGGTAATTGCCTCGGTAAAATCTGTCTTTTCCTCAGCTGATAACAATCCTTTAAGCTTTATCCCCTCAGAGATGAGGAACAAGTCAGCAAAAGAATCATTCCCATCTTTGATACTAAAAAGCTGTGCAGCCTTTTCGTTGAAAGACAGCAACTTCCCTTTCAAATCCATAACAACAAATGGATTGGTTACACTTCCTGTAAAAGCGTCAAGTAGTTGTTTTAGAGGACCGGGATTAATCATTACAATTTTCTATTTGCTCTTTTTTTGGTTCCGAATATATGCTTTTGAGGGTTCGGTTACCGTTGCAAACACTTCATTAGATGGCTTGGAGATATATCCTTGACGGCTAATTTTAATTCTGTAGTAGTAAGTTCTACCTTTTACAATCAGGGTATCATCAAAGGCTGTCATATCCTGGCTAAGAATTGCAATCGCCTGATATGTACCCCCTGCTCCTTCTTTTCTTTCAACGATGTTATTTTCTTCCTGGTTCGAATTGTCTTTCCAGGTAAGTTTCACCATCTTTTTGGCAACAGCGGGAGTATCGGCAAACACCCCGACAAGATTGCTTGCAGGCGTAAGATCGAAAGGCCATGTAGTTACAGAAATTTCTTTTGAAAATCCGGAATCTGATTGAGCCACAACTTTTAGACGGTAATAGAAAGTACCGCCGGCAGAAAGACCACCAGAGTTATCTGTGTATGAGGTTCTGCTCAATGAGAGCGTTGCAATATTAGACCAAAGTACCGAACTGGCGGCTCTTCTTTGAACATTTAAGAAAACTGCATTTGAGGCTCTGTTAACCCAGGTTAATTCCACTTCCCGGGTACCCCAAGGCGTAGCGGTCAGACTTGTTGGTGCAAGCACACCACTTCCTGATCCACCTTCAGAGTTGATGATTGTACTAAAATTTGATTTCCCAATTTTGTTAAAACCTTTGATCTTATAATAGTTTATAAGGAAAGGTTTTGGCAATGGGAGAAGCCGTGTGGAACCCGAAACAGTTGTATATAAAAAGAATGATGAATTGTCGGTGTTCACTTCGCTCAACCATATTTCATATCCTTCTACCAATTTGGAAGTGTCTCTCCACGACAAAATTATATCTGACGATCCCTCCGGTTCAATAATTTCGAGACCATACGGTGCTGATGGTGGTGACTTAGAGGTAACTACTGCTATTTTTGTTTTAGTGTCGCTTGCGGTTGAATTCCCACCAAGATCGTAAACTTTAATATAGTAACTGAAAGTTTTATTCACAAATGTCGCAGAATCAAGATTAAGCGTCACTTTGGGTCTGTTCCCATTCTCAGCAGGATAACTTCCGGCAAGTAAACCATCTACATAAATTTCAACTTTTGCTATACCCTGATCATCTGAAGCGTCGTAAATAATTTCCTGCGGTCCTAATATTATCGTGTCGTTTGTAGTGGGTTTGTACAGAGCCACGGATGGAGGGATTGAGTCACTCCCACCCAATGGTTCAACACACGAGGATAGTGTCATCACTGTTATTAAAAGAAACGCGATCGAAACAAACTTTTTAATCATGATTAAATACCAAATTCTTAGTTTTTGTAGTCTATGTAATAAATTCTGGATTCTGAAGGTTTAAGATTTTTTACTTTTAAAGTCAGTTTCCTCTGCTCCCTGTTGACATCTGTATCAGGTAACGGAGTATTGATAATTTCTGTCGATATTTTATAAGTTTTAGGCATAAGAGTAAAATCAACGGGTACAAGCACTTCTTTCAAAATAGTGTTTCCAACATTGGAAAGGGCTATTACCATTCTGCTTGTGCCTCGTGCTTCAACTCTAAGCTCAACCCTGTTATTGTTTGTCCACCAGGTATATAAAACAGGCATGCTGGTTATCCACATATCCTTTTCTTTCATATACTTGATCACATCTTTAACAACCGAGACATATTCCGGCTTTAACTGGAAATTTGTGTGAAGTTTAAGGACATACAATCCCCCCTCGAAAATTAGTCTGTCAACATCTTCCAGGTATGTATATAATTGGAAATCATGTTCGACGAGCCCATATCTTCCGACAATTTCTTTATCGTCCCTGACGGTTTTTGTAACCGTAATAATCGCCTCTTCTCCCTTTACGACATATTTGGGAACCGAACGATCTGTTAACGAATCGGTGATAATATATTTTATCCCGCTCGCTGCTGCTGCCATCAAGGAATTGTCGTCGAACAACCCATAAAGTGGTTTAATCCCCTTTAGAGTTGTTCCGGTAACCGTTTTAAATGTTTTTTTCGAGTTGTTAAAATCAGATTCCTGCACTTCAAGTTTTTTTAACTTGTTTACAGTATCGTTCACCGAACTCATAAATCCGATATCTACAACACCTGATATATCTCCGTACGCTGAGAGGCTTTTAATAAGATCGGCGTTACTACCAGCTGCCCCGCCTTCGACAAGAAATGTCGCCTTTACCCCCTCTTGTGCCAAAATTGGGAGGAGATTCTTAATATTTCCCGGCTCATCCCCAATAGATGCCAGAATGATCGCCGCTGCCTTTTTATTTCCTGGCCAATCAACAATATAAGCACTCGGTTTTTTCGCCAGCCAGTTGAGTGAATTTCTAATAAGTTTATCAAGTACCTGGTATTCTTCTCTTTGTCCGACAACAGTAATAATGTCGAAACCATACCATACGAAGCGTCCCTTTCCGTAGGTGCCATAACAGAGACCCGATGTATTCAATACTTCTTCTCTTACTAAGCCGGAATCAATTTTGAAATCATACCAAAAGCTAAGTTGTTGAGTTCTTGGGTCTAAAACTCTCGTTGCCACCATATTATCCCAGGTCGCAATTTTCAATCTGTACCCGGTGGGTACATCAAAAGTAATTGGCGACCCTCCCTTTAGGGTAAGTAGTCGAGGAGAAGGAATTTTGGCAGTTTCTTTTGTGAAAAGAGTACCATAAACCTCTTTAAAATATTCCCAACCCCGCCATTTACCATCGGCAGAAAAACTGCCCGTAGCACCGGTCGCCATGATGTTGCCACCCTTATCGAGATAATCCTTTATTGTAAGAATCTCTCTGTCGCTCAAGGCTTTTATGCTGGGCATAATCAGGATCTGAAAATTCTCCGGAGTTAAAACTCCTTTTTCAAGATCATCCTCGGTGATAACAGTAACAGGGAATTTATTTCCTGTGGTGTAACGCTCCCAGGCAGTCACATTATCCTTAATCCATGTTGAACCCTTAGGAAGGAAATTTTCCGTCTTTTTGGAGTATAAAATTGCAACTTTGGTTTGGTCGCCACCAAAAATTTTTGAAAATGCATCGAGAGAAAATCCGTCAGATGCAAATGCATACGATCCAAACACACCCTGTAGGATGTAATTATAAATCAGAACGGAGGTCACGAGCATTAGTCCTCCAGCGATTAAAATCAGCATGGATGTGAAAAAGGCATTCCGCTTTTTTAACGCCACTTCAGGTTCCCGCCTTGTCTCTGCTGTTGTGGAGCCTGCTGTTGCTGCTGTTCTTGAGCTGACTCAGAGGTAACTTTCACAAATTTCTTGGCATTTGTAGTAACAGCTGAAATTGGTGCTTCGCGTCTTGGAGGAGCATACTGTTGCGCTGCGGGAACTGTTTCACCACCCAAATTACCGGTGACTCTGCTGGGCGAACTTGTTGCTCTGTACTCGGGTGCATGAGTTGTTTCAAAAGTTTGACCCGTCCTTCGTTGACTTTCACGAGTGGACATCGTCGCGGAAGTTCTTTCTGATGCAAGTTCGGGAGTTACAAGTTCAGCATGAATTGTAGCCGGTGGAACAGCTTTTTGTCTGACTCCCTGTGCTTCTCTAATTTTAAATAGAATATAAGCTCCTATCGAGAGAAAGAAAGTACTGATGGTTGCCACCAGAATGATTGTTGCGAGAATAGGGATTAATTCCATATAAATTCCTTGTTTATACTACTTACTGGTTCCGATGCGTTCCAATTTACCCCAGTTCATATCTAAACCGAGGAACTCTTCAATGGTTGACATCATCTTACAAATATCAATTGCAAACACAAAAAACATTCTATATACTAACGAATAAGGGACTAATCTTAGTTCCTCATCCTCTACTGCCACACAATATAGTGCCGTAACTGTATCAAGTAAAGCCAAAAATACCCACCAGAAAAAAATCAGACTGGTATATCCGTAAAAAATAGAAACCACGATGAAGAAGAAGTTTGCCACTATATTCATTGTTGGCCAAATGAGGGCTTCGTAAAACATCGTCCATAGAATGAAAGTATCACCGAAGTTAATCGTCGGATTGTACAATAAATTTTTATGTTTTCTGATCGCTTGGAGAATTCCCCTTGTCCAGCGATATCTCTGTTTAAGAAGTTGTTGCAATTTCACGGGAGCTTCAGTCCAGGCAATAGCTGTTGGTTCGTAATAAACCTTCCACCCCTTGGAGAGGATTTTCAGAGTTAAATCTGCATCCTCGGCAAAAGTATCACTGGAATAATATCCAACTTCTTCGATGGCTTTTTTTCTGAATAATCCTATTGGACCCGGAATAATGTTAACGAGCTTAAGAAAACTTTGGGCTGCACGAGCCATATTCAGACCTTCGATATATTCCAAAGCTTGCAGGTCTGCGTAGAATTTCTTCCTGTTAAGAACTTTTACATTACCGGCAACGGCACCAATTCTGGGATCAATAAAATGTCTGGCAGCATTTCTGATTGTTTCAGGGGAAAGCTGACTGTCACCATCCATACAGAGAACTATCTCTGATTTCGAATAGCTGATTCCGGCATTTAATGCTCTTGCTTTACCGCCGTTAGGCTTGCTAAGCAATGAAACTTTTACCTTACCATATAAACCTTGTTGAAAACCTACGAGAGTTTTAGCAACATCATAAGTATTGTCTGAAGAACCGTCATTCACAATTATAATTTCATAATTTGTGTATTCCAGCTCAAGAAGTGACATAATTGCATCTTTGAGCAACAAACCTTCATTGTAAACGGGTACGATAACCGATACAAAAGGTTGAAAATCGGGTCGTTTAGAGAATGTGTAGTTGTTCAACCAAAGATAAGCCATCCCCAAAAGAGCAAAATATCTAATTAGCAAAATGAGTAAAAAGAGAAGTAACGAGATCATGGTGGAATATTCAAACAGAGCCGAATATGAAAGGACGGTCATCGGCATGGTAAACACAATCACAAGTATCAATGCGATGGAAGACACACCCGAACTAATCATCCGTTTAAGAATTTGTCTTAAACGATTCTCTCCGACTGCTTCTGTCGCTTCAGTATTTTTAACAGTGATCCTCGTGGATCTGATCTTATTCTGAGCCATTATGTCCTTAATACTTTTCCATAATTATTCATCAAATTCTATACCAAACTAAAATATTGCTATTTTGGCTTATATTAAGCATTATATCAATTTTTCCATCTTTATCAAATCTCATTATGATACACCTATAACATCCAGAACAAAGAAGCACTGAACGATCTTGAGCTGTAGCCCGTTGTTTCTCTTGAAGTACTACCAATTTGGGCACGGGCATTAAGCCTGAGGTTGGCAAGAATATTATACGCTCCCTGGAAATAAAACTCTCTCAGCCAGTAGGAACTTTCGGGTATATAACCAAATCTTCCACCAGCAGACAAATCCAATTGATCATCCTTATAAAAGTTCCAGTCAGCGAAAATACTGTGTGAAAGGAAACTTTGCGGAGAATAATAATAGATCGATTTCCTTGCGTAAATTGTCGAATAGAATTCGTATCCGGCTAACAATTCAGGATAAAAATATCGACCAATACGCAATTCTGTATTTGCACCTCTGTTACCGTCAGAAATCATAAGATAGGTGTATGATCCGGAAACGCGATACTTTGAAGGAAGAATATACCATCCCTCAGCTTTAATCATTTCAACACGCAGACGATCCTTTAAAGAACCAAATGGGTAAACAAGTGCAGCCGAATAGAGCATTGTGGCGGCTTCCTGTTGAATATATGTTATCTGAGCATAATATTCTTTTTCAACGGTTGCCCTAATGAATGCCTCATAAAGTGGATACTTCTTTTTTGGCGATAAAAATGATTGTTCGCCTATCGAAAGTCCTATTAAAAATGGATCAAACGGTCGTATGAATAGAGACGCTTTCCATGTGTTCAGTTCAACCTTGGTATAGGGACTCGCAAGTTGTCCCAAACTGCCTTGCAGCCCAAGGGACAAAAATGAAGTTATTCCCATGTCGGAAGCAATTCCATAATTCAGATAACTAAAATCTGTGTTATCACCAAAGTAGGATACAAATGGATTCAAGAGGATATATTGCGGGAACGAACCCAACAAAGCTCCCAAACCTGTAACAGGCAGCCATCCCATTCTCTGGTTAATGAGTGCAATCTGCGTAGTATCCGTGTTACCAACCAAAAGTGAATCGTAAATATCTCTGGCTTTGCCGTAATCTTCAATTTGTGCATAAGCATCACCAAGAAACAGTTTTACAGCAAAATCCGCATTATCTTCTTTGACCAGTCGTTCAAATTCTGAAATCGACTTGGTGTAATCGCCTTTAAAGAAGAATACTTTTGCTCTTTCAAGGTCAATGAGATAATCATATTCACCGGTTAGAAGCGAATCGTAAATCTGAATTGCTCTGTCGTAATTTTTTAAGCATGAGTTGATATCTGCATACTCTTTAAGAATCGTTCTGTTGGCTTCATGTTTTAGCATAAAGTCATCATAAACAGCCAAAGCTCCGGCACAGTCGCCTGCACGAATCATTTCTCTACCCTTTTCAAGACTTTCGAACAACGCTTCCTCAGCAGCTCTAAGCTTTGAAGTTTCGAGATTGGAAATTAGTGTCTCTAATTCAGGATGTGTAGGTTCGATAGCCTTTATCATTTCGATATATTCGGCTGATTTGTCAAACTCATTTTTCTTCATTTCGAGAGATGCGAGACCTACGAGAGCTGTAACCTCTTTTGGTTTCGCTTTCAAAACTTCATTTAAGTATTGATAAGCGAGGTCATCATCTTTACCAAGCCATACTGAAACTATACCTCTCTGTAACTTGAGTTCAAGATCAGTAGGGTCTTTTGCGATACAATAGTCGAGTTGTTCAATAGCTGTATAATTATCCTGGTAATCCACAGCAATTCGAGCGTATATTTTCCTCAACTTGCAATCAGGTGAATCAGGATTAGCCTCAAAATAAGCTTTTAGGAGATTAAATGCTTCTTCATTCCGTTCCAAATTGCTAAGCAACCCAACCATTTCGGTGAGAGCTTTAAGGTCATTTGGATTTTTCTGAAGCACTTTTTCAAGCTCGAGAATTCGTTTTGTGTAACTCTCGACTCTAACGGTCTTTACTTTTTCGTAAAGTGCCATCCATTTTTTATCTTCTTTATACTTCTCCTGAAGAATGATAATTTGTTGCCAGGCTTCTTCCCATCTTTTGTAAGCAATCAGCTCATCGATGAGCAGAAATCTGGTTTTATCATCTTTAGGGTTATTCCGTAAAATCTTATAATACTTATCAATTGCAAATTCCGGTGGAGGTGGAGGCGGTTTCTGGTTTTTTGCCTCCCAGGTTCCAATAGTATCTTTGTAAAGATTGGTAAAATATTTTCCAAGCACCTGATCGAGACCGTCTTGAGCTTCTTTAAAATATGGTCTAAGCTTTAGTGCAGTTTCGAAAGCAACTTTTGCTTCTTCACTCTTCCCTAACCAATAAAGAAAATATCCGTAACGACTCCAAAGACGATGATCATTGGGGAATTTTTTTACAAACCGTGCGAGAATTGGCTCACCTTTTGCATATTTTTTCAAATAACTGAGCACTTCAGTGTATCTGATTACTTCATCTGACGATGGTTCTTCGAGAGAAAGATATTTATCATACCATTCTTCACTCTGAACCCAGTTGAACATCAGTTTATAACATTTTGCTATCTCGAGATAGTTTTTTGGATTTTTAGGGTTGATAGCGATCTCGCGTTGATAACCCTTTATCAATGCGTTCAGATCGCTGTTTAATTTTTGATTTACGCGGTTTAAATCGTTTTGATATTCGCTGTTCCCGGGTGAAAGTTTTGCAGCAATTCTATAATCGTTTTGTGCATTCACGAGCTGATTTCTCTTTTCGTAACACTTCCCTCTCAAGTTGTAACCATCCGGCTTCGAAGGAAACGCACCAACATATTTATTAAGAAGATCAATCGCTTCGCCATACTTTCCGGCATTCATCATTGTAATAGCATCATTTTTATACTTTTCAGGGTTGCCCTGAGCATTAATCGTATTGAATGACGCTAAGAAAAGGAATGCTAAAAGTAGCAAAATACCGGGAATTCTCATGAAAAAGCCTATAAAACTTCTCTTAAAATTGCGTCTGCATTTTCCGTGGTGGCGTTGGAAACATAAGAGTACGCGTAGATTAAACCAAAAGCACGCTGTATAAATGTGGAATCATTGCTTTGTAAATTCGCTCTTAATTTGGCGACCATAACGCTCAATGCTCTATCATCAGCTTTACTTAAAAGTACGAGAATGGTATTGCCATCTATACACAATTTTTCTTTAAGTGTAAGTGAAAGTCTGACTGCATTTCCAAGCTGATTCATGGAAAGGATACCTGCACCCTCTGCCTGAGGATCAAGTTTGAGCGAAATCAATGTAAACGGTTGACCGGTACTCTTGTAAAGAGCTACTTGATTGTTCAAAATAAGATTAAATTCTTCTTTGCTATACTGATTTGTATGAGTCATCGGTGCCTGAACGACCTCAACCTCAATTATCGGACGATATTTTGGTGGAATATTTGGCGACACTGACTGAATCGGTGCACTTGTCATGGTAGGAATTGTAGTCCCTACCGGAAATGACTGAGCCGTCGGTATAACAGATTGCTGAAATCCTTGTGGTTGTGAAGGTGAACCCATGTCCATTCTACCGTCTGTTGTGGATTCAAAAACGACACCTTTATACGGTTCAAATGAGAACCCGGTAGTAAACTGCCCTTCTGTATGTCCGATGTTCGGTGTGATCGTGGCTTTTCCTCCCTGTCCTCGCGTTCCATCCCCTTTTTGCAGGTAAATTATTGCTGTAGTATATTGAACGATATTATCAACGATATTTTGGGCAAAAGGAGTTGCCGGTTCGCCGAGTATGTATAGACTCGTAACATTTTTATCCTCTATGCTCTCAATAGTACGCAAAAATGCCTGTTGCAGTAGAGTGATATTCTCAAAACCGACGAAGTAGGTTAATTCATCAAACACAAGTCTTGTTGGTTGATATTGCTCAACAACATTCACAATATCATTTAAGTACTCAACGAGATAGTTATCAGGATTTCCGGATTCATACACATCGAGTGGAGGTGTTACCTTTACCACTATGAGTGAACCATTGTCCATGTGAGTCTGAAGGTCAAAATCAACAGAAGCGGCGAGAATCATTAAATCTTTTGGGCGCATGCTTGTAAAATAAAGACATACCTCTTTTTGATCGATTCCTGCCATTGCATATTGTAACCCAAGAGTTGTTCTTCCGGATTTACGGGGTCCTATCAATACATAGGTTCCGCCCCTGTAAAAACCACCCCAGGACTCATCCACTACTGAGATGCCGGTATTAATGAGATTTATTTTTCCGTTTGCCATATCTTCTTTGCTTTTTGTTGTCGCACTTAGTGAGCAAAAATCATGCCATCAAGTACATGGTTGAAAACAGCTAAAATAAAGCGTTTTTGACCAGTTTTGAAAAATTTTGGGTTAATTATTTCTCATAATGAGACACTTAATTTTTATGTCTCATTTTGACACATCTATTTATAGAAATGAGAAAAAACGAACACGGCTGTTGCATTTGACACAATTGTAGGTTCATTTGTGATATAATCCTGCCTGTCATCGTAATATTTAACCTCCGGTGAGTTAAACCGGTCGTATATAAAATTTGTACGCTGAATATTATACCCTTTTAATATTTCGGCTGGAACCGGACCGGCGGCAACTGCTCCGGGGAGATAACCATTATTAAAAAAGCCCACCTGCGAATGAAAATTCCGGGTGGATCTGCTACCAATGTTGTATATAAATGAGACTCCCCAGGGATTTTTCCCGAGAACATAATCTCTCTGGTATGATGCAACTGAATCATAGAGAGAAGATTTAGTCAAGTCTCTGAAAAGAATCGATTGCAGAGCGATACCGAGAAAAGTATGGGTAGTCCCCCATGAGAAGGCTGTACCTTCACCAAAAGGATTTTTCTTACGGGTTTCGTTAAAAGCTGCGAGATTATTTTCAATGTATTGCTTCATATCCATCGAATATTTGGCGACCCGGTATTGTGCGAGTGAGTTAATATTGCCCCAACTCCACCAATAATCTGAATCAGCACTCTTGGCTAATTTTTTTGCTTCTTCAAGATACTTGCCTATACCTGTGGTGATGTACATTTCAATGGCACCTAAGGCAAGCTTGCCTTCATATTTACTATCTTGGTACAAACCTATTGGATTTGTATCCAAATCGGGGGCTGAGTTCCTCAGTGCAAAAACATTGTTGGCAGCCTTCAGTAGTTTATCGGCAAAAGCGGCATCTTGAAAGCGATCTTTCCATATCCTGCTTCCCATAGCCAATGCGGCGGCGTAAATACCGATTAAATTTTTACCCATTCCGGCAAAAGCAGGTCTGTCAAATTTTAGTGTATCATTCTCCGGTAATCTCCAACCGACCGTCTGGTCTCTTCTATCCTGGACTTGAATAATCAACTTTGACGGTTGATAATTCATTCTGAGTAAAAGATCAAGTCCTACACGAGCCTCTTCCAGTACATCAGGTGCACCATCTTTGTTCTTATCAAATTCCATCCTTTTGGGATTAAATTCGTACGAAAAGAGGAGCATGTAGGTTGAAAAAGCTGTAGTATTTAGAAATTTGGTGAAATCTCCTGCATCGTGCCAGCCACCGGTAACATCGATTTTGCCTGCACGATCATCGCCAACCACATTCGGTGAATCATAAATATGACAAACTTTGTGGAGGAAAGGATTTGTAGCACCACATCTTTGCACTTTGAAGAAAAGAAGCAATGAATCAACTATTGAGTTGTAAATATTCTCGCCAATTCTGAAATTAGATGACCTGTTCCCTTCCACATCTATAACGAAGGTACCTTCAGAACCAAGACCGGTAAAATCGATTATATGACAAAAATTGAAACTGCCCCACCCTGCAATACTTGGAGGTATAGTTCCATCAAAAACATCTTTGCCCGATTTAATGTCCTTAACAATAAATTTCTTCCCACCCATATCTTTTTTGGTAAGTACAACAGCCGTTTTAAGTTCACTTTTCTTGAAGCCCAATTGATTTACTCTGATGAAGACATCAGTCGCAAAATCTCCCCTGTCATCCGTTATTACCGGAATCAGTTTAACATTGTCCTCAGCATTGTTAGAGGATGAGAAAAAACAGGAAGAAAACAATATAGCTACAAAAAAGATCACAAATGTTCGTCTATACATACCATATCGATTCATAAAATTATCCGGGTTTCGAAATTAATATAAGCTATAATAACAAAAAATCAAGTGACAAATATTACCTGCTAAACCAAAAACTGTTTAATTGAAGAGGTCTTCAACCTTCACAATTTTAATATTTTCAGCTTTGATATCCAATTTAAAGTCAGAGATAAACTTATCCTCTTTCAACACACTCTCAGGTTTTGGTGTTTGATAAACAATTGGTGAAGAGGTGTTTTTAATGAGTCTGTCTTTCAGATCATTTGCATTATCAGTAACAAAAACTATAACCATGTTTTGTGTTGAAAGGTATTTTTTAACAGAAGCGTTCACTTCGTTAATAGAAAGATTCGACATCTTATTTCTGAATTTTTGAAGATGACCGGGTTCTTTCATACCATAATATTTATCATCGAGTGCATAACCAAGCCGCATTTCGGTATTTGGTGCGTAGTGAAGTACATATTTTTGGAGAAATTTACGAGTCATTTCAAAATCGTCATTTCCCAGACCATTCTTGACGAGCAGATCGAGTTCGCGCATCGCAGCTCTGAAAGCAAAATGTTTTGTTTCGTTTGGTACCGGCCTTATCCACATTTCGAATAGATGTTTCTTCAACGGAACATTCACCGGTGGTTTTGAAAGTCTTCCACCGTTTGGATAATATTCGATGTAGCTATAATCACCGTAATTTAGACCTCTCGCCTCTCTGATCACTTGATAGAGATGTGAACTTGAGTTTCTGTGTTCTCCAAGCCACGAGTTGGCAAGTGCCAGCGGGTACCATTCGTCATTATTTCTTAATAAATCGATCGGATATCCCATCGAAATGGCGGTTGCATTCGTTTTTTTCTCTACAATAACTACATTCAGACCTTTAACAGCCGATGGATTTATCTGAGAATCAGCATTTTTTGAACCTGAAGGTAATTTTTGCAGTTCATCCCATACTTTTTGTACGAGATTGTCGTCGAAACCACCACCAATTGCGAGCACATAATTTTCTTTGTTAAAATATTTTTTGTAGAACCACTTCACATCATCAAGAGTAATATTTTTTAAGCTACTGATAGTACCCGTTGAAAGATGTCCATAAGGAGTCCCCTTAAATATTTCATTATAAAGCACTGCCTTCCCAAGTTCTTCATCACTCGAATATCTTAAAGTGGTTGAAAGGTAGCTTATTGCTTCATCTTTCACTCTTAAAAAATCTTCTTCCCTAAAACCGGGATCAAGCAGCTGTTCAGTAAAAAGGGCAAGATACTCATTCAAATTATCCAGGTGAACCGAGCCGGTATAAACCAGATTCTCTTTGGAAACCGATGCCGAATAACCGGCAGCGAGTGGGTATAATTTTTCGAGAATTTGCGAATAGGTAAATTTTGAAGTGCCTCCTTCGTTCAAGAGAGCTGCTGTAAGTGCAGCAAGTCCTTCTTTACCCTTGGGGTCATCTTTTGAACCGGCATCAAACCAAATTCGAAAAGATATTACGGGCTCTTGCGTCTTCAATAGAACTATTCTGTTTTTATCCATAGCTGAGATGTTTGATACCAGGATCATTAAAATAATAAATGTAGCAAATTTAATTGTAGGGGTTCTCATATCAATTTCCTGTAAGAATTACTTGGTTCCTGCTCTCTTTAACAAAATATTTTTTTACCGCTTTCTGAATGTCTTCAGGGGTAACATCCATCATCTGGGCAAAAAATTCATCCAACACTTCGATATCGCCGGTGAGAGTTATGTACATCGGTAATACTGAAGCTACAGCTTCGGGGCTGTCAAGACCCATCAGGAATTGATACTTCATTCGTTTTTTTAATTTATCCAATTGTTCTTTTGAAACAAGATTATTTTTGTAGTAATCGATGGTTTTTTCAACTTCGGAAATCACATAATCGATATCATTTTCCGATTTAACACGGGAATACACCATGAACGGGAAAGGATCTCTTCTTGTTTGTGCCCCACCGGCGATGAACTGGACTTTTTGTTCGTCGAGAACAAGCTTTTTATAAAGTTCGCTTGTTTCACCAAAAGCGATATCTGCAAATGGAATCATCGACATGTAGTCTTTATTGAATACATTAAAACCGTCGTACTTGTAACCGATTGCAAGAAGTGGCAGCGTTTTACCGTCGTATTTTATTTTCGACTCTCTCGGTGCAGTTTGTTTTGGTTCTTGCTCTATTTTTGGAGGAACATAACCGGTTTTCCACGATGAATAATATTTATCGACCATTCCGCTCACGCTTTCCACATCAAAATCACCCGTGATCACGAGAACACAGTTTTCAGGACGATAATAGCGATTGTAAAATGAGAGGCTGTACTCATACTGGTTTGGCATCTCTTTTATATCAGCTTCAAACCCGATTGTGGTGTGTTTGTAGGTATGTTTGTCGAAAGCCATATCCTGAAATTTTTCAAAGAGAACTGAAAAAGGATTTGTAACACTTTTTCTATACTCACCATACACAGCACCTGATTCAGTCATGAATTGATCTTTTTTATAATTCAGGTTTTGAAAACGATCCGATTCGAGGTCCATCACCTTATCCAGATCTTCAGCTGCAAAATTCAGATGATAGACTGTAAGGTCATCGTCGGTATAAGCATTGGCGTCAGCTCCGATCGAGGTAGTAACTGAATCATAAAGTGGATATTTATCTGTACCACGAAACATCATGTGTTCAAAGAAATGAGCAAATCCACTTTTACCGGGCTCCCACTCATCTCTGCTGCCAGTTCGTACAACTGTGTAGTATGATACGAGTCCACTACCGGGCATTGGTATCAAAAGTGCTTTAAATCCATTTTTAAGAGTCACTCTGTGGACTTTGTAGGGGAAAACCCCGCCCGCAATTAATTCTGATGCAGTCATGATGATTAATAACAAGATAATTTTAGTTACTGAATAACCGGGTTTCATTAAGCTGTCTCCGTTAATTATATTTTTTCAATTCCGATTCCGGGGAGTGTCGAAAGTGTAACCTTTCCGTCCACTATTGTAGTTCCTTTATAGATATCGTTACTTATCAGAAGTGCACCGTCCAAATCAGCCCAAAGAGCCATTGGAGATAGTTGTGCTGCTGCTGATATTGCACATGAAGTTTCAGTCATGCATCCGATCATCACTTTTAGACCAAGTCCCTCTGCGAGACTAATCATTTTATTCGCAGTTCTCATACCGCCGCACTTCATTAGCTTGATATTGATGCCTGAATAAACTCCTTGAGCTTTCACCACATCTGCCAATCCTTGCACCGCTTCATCACCGATTGTTGGTAACGGACTGTTCTGGGTTAGCCATGCATTATCGTCAAGATTTTTTTTATCCATTGGCTGTTCCACAAACACAACTCCCCTCTCCTTTAGCCAGTGAATCATTTCGAGGGCGAACTTTTTATCTTTCCAGCCCTGATTTACATCAACACAGATGGGTTTATCAGACACAGATCTGATTGTTTCGATCATTTCCTTATCGGTGTCGCGACCAAGTTTTACCTTCAAAATTTTGTATTCCGCTGCCTCTCTGACTTTTTCCTTCACCACATCAGGTTTATCGATTCCTATCGTAAAACTTGTGTTAGGTGCTTTGGAGGGGTCATAGCCCCAAATCTTAAACCAGGGTTGACCTATCATTTTGCCGACAAGATCGTGCAAAGCGATATCGAGTGAAGCTTTTGCAGCATAGTTACCAATATCCACTGTGTCGATATAATCGATGATCTCTTCGAGCCTGAAAGGATCGTTAAACTGATCAAGTTTCACCTTCGAAAGAAAAGTCGTGGCAGTTTCGTGACTCTCACCAAGATAAGGTGGCATTGATGCCTCGCCGTACCCGATTAGGTCGCCAAACTGAATTTCAGTTAACATAACAGGGGTAGTCGTTCTCGAACTCGTGGCAAGTGTAAACACATGTTTCAGTTCAAGCGTATAGGGTCTAAAACTTAATTTTAATTTATTTCCGCTCATTTTGTTCACTGCAAAATTAGATATTGTTTCAGCTTTACCAGCTACAACAGCAGCACCGGCAAGTATTGAGGCTTTTTTAATAAAATTCCGACGCGTATCCATCAAATCCTCATTTTATATAGTTTTTGATTGATAACTTTAAGATTCCGGGGCTGTCAAGTTTGGTCAAGATTCGTCTGGCTGAAACTAACATTCCGGTTCTATATGCACTAAATATTGGGCTTTGTGAATCAAAACTGTTTATTCGCACCATACCTGCTGCATGGATGAACTCTTTATTCCCCATATATATGCCAACATGAGTAATTCTTTGAGGTTTACCCTCCTGCGGTTTGGGTCCGAAGAAAAGCAAGTCGCCTCTTTTCAGTTTGTCATAGCCACTTGAAACATCAACTTCTTCACCATAAAGACATTGCTGTGAAGCATCTCTGGCGAGAAGAATCCCGTTCAAAAAGTAAACTGTCTTGGTAAATCCGCTGCAATCCATCCCTTTTGGTGATGTGCCGCCCCACAAGTATGGGACTCCAAGGAATTTTTTAGCAGTTTTAATAATGTCATTTGGATCAGGATTGAGCCCTTTTATCCATTTTTTGAGAGGTGTGGCAGATTTTTTTGAGATGTATCCTTCGCGTCCATCGGGAAGTGCAACTTTATAACCATTTTTAGTACTCGATTTTAGCTGCAAAATTCCACCGGCAGTTATATCAGATATAGTTCCACCCTTCTCATTCTCTTCGGCATAAACAAATCCATAAACATCTGTGAAAATCAGTTTGTCATCTTTGTACCAGCTATCCATCTCTTTTTTTGTAAAAGTTTGAATACCGGCATCATCAACCCATCCGATATAACCTTCGGGAGTTTGAACCAGGAACCAATTATCCTCGCCCTCTTTAAGTACAGTAACGGGGGTACCCATAAGAGCCTGTGTCACTAATTCCGCCGGATGGAAAGGTTTTAGTCTAATATTTGCAACAGAAAGAGTAACAACTCCAAATTCATATCCGTTTAGAGATTTTGACGGCAACCTTTCTACGAGGTCTTTAATTGTGTAGTTGTAGAGCATTTGCCTCATTTCATCAAGAGCGGCGGGAACATTAGTTTCGCCTGTGACGGTGAGTAAATTTTTCTCTATGTCAACATCAAATTTAAGATCGAGGATGGCTGTTCTTTTATCGGGAGCATATTTGTTTGTAATAACCATATATACACCATCTATTTGGGAAATGGTGGCAACTTGTGCAGACATACTGGTTCCAAATGTTAATATCAGAAAGAAAACAATTATTGCATTTTTCATCAAGTGTAAATTCATTAAAATTCAAAATAAATTGGGGGGACCATCTCTGCCATCATCACCTGTGATGCAAGATAAATAACCAGACCAAGAATCAGTCCCTGAGCCCATACAGGCAAGGACATTAACCCTGATTTAATTTTTTCTTTTGGACCCTCAGGGAAGAAGATTATTACCAACCCGATTACAAAGAAAATAAAGACACCGGGGAATCCGCCATAAAACTGTCCAAAAACAACAGAATGGAAATTTTCTGTGAGTTGTGTATAGATCATGGGTATTTTCTCCAGAGTATCAACTTTGAAGAATATCCAAGTGACAGTGATAATATTAAAAGTAATAACACCCCTGATAAAGTTTAAACCTTTGCTCTCTTTAATACCAATTTTTAAGAGACCTTTTGCACGCAATTTTTTTGTAAGAACCGACCAACCCATAATAATTCCATGAACTGTTCCCCAAATTATAAATCCCCATGTTGCTCCATGCCAAAGCCCGCATACTGCAAATGTAACCACTAAAGCGATCGCATTGCCGTATTGTTTCATCGTTCTTAGACCCATTTGCATCGGGGTAAAGAGATAATCGAGTAACCAACGGGAAAGAGAAATATGCCAACGCCGCCAAAAATCAGCTACGCTTGTAGCTTTGTATGGAGAATTAAAGTTGTCGATTATTTTATAACCAAAAAGCAAAGCCATTCCAACAGCCATATCAGAGTAGCCGGAAAAATCGAAATAAATCTGAATAGAAAATCCGTAAATTGCCAGAAGATTTTCCACACCTGTAAATCTTAATGGATCCTCAAAAACTCTTGTAATAAAATTGAGGGAAATATAGTCGGCAATTATCAGTTTCTTGATTATTCCTGAAGCCAGATAAAAAACTGCAAGTCCGGTTGTTTGTTTCGCCTCCGGAGAGGTTAGCAAGTTTTCACGAATCTGTGGTATAAACTCATCTGCTCTATCAATAGGACCTGCTTGTATATTCCCAAAAAATGAAACATAAAGCATAAAATCATCGAGTCTCGGTAATTCTTCATATTTTTCATAGTAAATATCGAAGAGAAAACTCAACACTTTAAAGATATAAAACGAAATACCGATAGGAAGCATGATGTCGAGAGCTGTAAATTCAGTCTCCTGAACGGATGCAATCTGTGCGAGCACAAAGTTGGTATATTTGAAGTAGGCAAGCAACCCTACATTTAATATCACCATGCCCCACAAAACATACCGTCGTTTATCTACATCGGAAATGCTGAATAAAATTTTACCAAAGAAGTAATTTGCAACCCCGACACCCAAAAGCAGAATAAGAAACAGTCCACCAATTTTATAATATATGAAGGCGGAAAAAAGTAGCAGGAAACTCGCTCTTAGTCTTTGATTGGGATATATCGCATGATATACAAGAAGTGCCAGGGAAAGAAAAAACAAAAATGTAAGTGTTCCAAACTGGAGCGGGTTATCCGGACTATAGACGAATAATCCCGCAAGTTTGGAAAAATCGATGATCGAATTCAATACGGTTCCTTTTAAGAAAGTTTAGAATCAACAAGCTTCTGAAGATCACCGATGTTCTTACATTTGAGAACTTCGATGTGCTTCAATCTTATTTTATATTCTTTCTCTATTGAAAGTATTACATTAGCATGGCTTAATGAATCCCAACCCGGAACTGTGTTGGCTTTAGTTTCTTCTTGAATGTCATAGTCTTCGAGTTCAAGCTGTTTTAGTATGGTATTCTTTAATCTCTCTGAAATCATATCGTTTCTTTCGTTAATGTTTGTTCAAATCTTTCATTTCGGCAATTCTCTCCTTGTTGGCTTTTCGGCTTGGTTTACCCGCAGAACTTTTTATTAACCACCTTGGAGGAACGAGATAAACATGGGTGATTGTGAGATCAACCGATGTTCCTTTTTCTTTCACTCTCTGAATCAGTCGCCGTTTCTCCTTTTCATCGTCCAAAGCAGTCTCGGCTACAACACTTATCTCTTCGGTACCAAGCTCAAGATTGTCTTCACCAAATGCGATAACTCTGCCTGGAATAATGTCGTTTACAACACCGATCGCATCTTCAACATCCTCCGGATAAATATTTTTACCGGCAACAATAATTATATCCTTTTTTCTGCCAATTACGAAAAGTTCGCCATTTTGTTTGAACCCGTAATCCCCACTGTAGTACCAACCATTTTTTAGAACTTCTGCAGTTTTTTCCGGATAATTCCTGTATCCATCGAACATCGAAACGGAAGTGATGATTATTTCACCGACACCATTTTCAGGGAGTTCATTCCCGTTTTCGTCAACTATCTTCACTTCGCAACCCTCGATAACTTTGCCGGAGGAGACACATATTCTTGAAGGTTTTCCTTCAACAGGACCTGTAACTTCTCCTTGTGCAAGATTTTCACGATCAACTTCAATCGTCGTTATCGGTTTACCCGGTTCAGTTTGTGTTGCTGCAAATGTGGTCTCCGCCATCGCATACGAAGCCGAGAGCCCAAGGGGGTTAAATCCATATTTGCTGAATGCGGCAGTAAACTTTTTGTGGCTTTCATTTCTGACAGGTTCACTACAATTGATTACAAGTCGAAGGGTTTCGAGGGAAATTGATTCCATCTCATCTTCTTCTATTCTGTCAGCCATAAAATTATAGGCAAAGTTAGGTAACCAGCAAACAGTCGCTTTTTCTGCACTAAGAGCCTCAAATTGAAGAGATGGTGCGAGAACCCACTCAAATGGATCAACCTGAACACTCGTTATGCCATAGGAAAGGGGCAAGTGAAATGCGGCAATGAGGCCCATGTCGTGGTATAAAGGAAGCCAACTGACGATTTTATCATCCTCAGTCAAGTTGATTGAGAGGGCGTAATTGTCAACATGATCGAGCACGGCTCTTTGGGAGAGTAGTACCGGTTTCTGAAGTCCTGTGGTACCTGATGAATGCTGAAGCAAGAACGGATCTGACTCGGTAATAGATTTCCTTACTAAATTTAATTCAGCTTGTTCTTCTGAGGTGATCGCAAATTCACGATCCCACTCCAACGGGAAGAATAAACCTTTTATTGTGCTTCCTTCGTGGTGAACAAGTGGGGAGATGATTGGTTCAAGGTCTGCTTCTGTAAAAATCCAATCCAACCCGGAGCGTTGAGACATTCCTTCAACACCCGATTTAAATTTATCGGGATGTAATCTTGGATTCGGATATGCTAAAACAGCGGGAATTGCACCCAGACCTGCAACACCAAGATAAAGAGGGAAAAAGAGAGGATTGTGCCTGATAATGATGGCACAAACTTCATTTCTTTTAATTCCCTGTTTTTTTAATAAAACGGAAAATTTGTTGGCTGTTTCCAACAAATCTTTAAATGACCATCTAAATGGTTCTTCACCGGCTCTCCAGTGGACAATGGCGTCTTTATTGGGAAAACGCTGAGAGTTATCCTCCCAGCGTTCCCAAACATTATTATAATGTTTCAAGTGGTTCTCTTGGTTAGTTTTTACCGTAGTAGTCCATCAATGCATCGTAGAGCATACGGGCAACTTTTTTATACCCTTCTGCACTAAGGTGTGTCATATCAGCAGTGGTGAGTTTGTCTTTACCCCATCTCTCCATTGCACCTTCACCACCCATTGCGGCAAAAAGATCCCAGAAAGCGACACCGGTTTTTGAAGCCACATTTTTCTGAACAGTTACGAGTTTCTTAACCATTTCGTTTGTTTCAAATTTTGAACCGACTTTTTTGCCTTTGTCGCCAACACCCACTATAAGAATTGGCACTCCGGGCATTGCACTTTTGATGTGATTTACAACTTCGGTGAATTCTTTTTCATAGTTAGCGGTATTTTTAACTTTATCAACTGAGTTGAGACCAAAACTTAAAATTACCAAATCATAATTTAGCATACTGTGAAACGCAGTCATGTTGGCTTTAGGAATTCTCTTTAAAGCATTTCCATCATCACCTCTGAGCGGGAAGTTATCAACATAAACGCCGTTACCCGATTCAAGGCTTACTCCATAAAGTGCAGCCTGATTGTCTTTTTCCATTGTCATTTTGAAAGATTTTGAACCCTTAAATGCTATATCAGTTGCATTAAGGTTCTTTCCGGTTTTGAAAGGAGCTGATTTTTCACCGCCTTTGTCAAATTCGTAGTCGAAGTTTCCTGAACCTTCAGTGTAGAAAACTCTAACTTTATCGAATGTTCTTACAGTTTTATATTTCCAGGTTGTTTCATATTTAACCCAGCTACCACTTTTTGGAATAAATACACCACCTGAAATTCCGGCACCTCTTTTAGGATTACCGTTAATCACGAGTTGTGAATCCCAGTTACCTGAGAAATCAAGTTTAGTGGTTCCTCTGTAAGCTTTATCTTGAGTTGTAATCGCCACAAATCCAACTCCTGTGCCACCAAATTTATCCTGAAGTGCTTCACGGAAATCTGCACAGATATTATCACCTTCTATCGCTGAATCACCAAAATACGCAATTCTAACCATTCCACTTTTTGCACCTTTTAGAGCTGAAGCGAATGATTTGAGTTGGGAGGTATTTCCGGAGATAGGGACTTTTGATTGCTGATCGCCTTCAATTTTTAGCACGGAGCCGTAATTTTCAGGGCTTAAAACATCATTATACACGAGTACTCCGTATGCATCCGCGAGACCCATGAAGTAATTATATTCATCCACGCGCTGAGTCAGTTCATCTTTTCTGATGTCTGAAAGAACATCCACTTTTTTGGTAGTAAACGGTCCAATTTCGATTCCTTCAGGTATGTAAGTAAAACCATACATGGTTAATGCGGCAATTGCCAACAAGATGAAAGAACGAAATCCGGCAAATTTGTTTGACATACTATTCTCCATATTAAATTGTTTTCGATTAAGCGAAAAATGAGGTTGGATTTGATTACAAATTTAACAAATTATTCGGAAAAATCGCATTATATTAGCACTTTCGAATGTAAAATAATCCATTAAAGACCATGAAATCAAAAACATTAGTTCTAATTTGTACTATTCTTATCAGTTTATGTTCCATCACAACTGCACAATCAACGGTTTACCGTGTAACATTTAATGATGAAATCTCTCTCTCCCTCGTGCCATATCTCAAAAGAGCCCTGGAATTGGCGACGAAAGAGAAAGCTGATGCCCTTATCGTTGAGATTAATACTTTTGGTGGCAGAGTTGACGCTGCAACCCAGTTAAAAGATATTCTTATCGATGCAAAAATACCGACCATTGCTTTTGTGAATAAAAGAGCAATTTCGGCCGGTGCATTAATTACCCTCTCATGTAAAAAAATTGCCATGGCACCGGGAAGTACCATCGGGGCTGCCACAGTGGTTGATCAAGAGGGTAAAAAAGGCTCTGAGAAATATCAGTCATATATGAGAGCTGAAATGAGATCAACAGCTCAAAAAAATGGAAGAAATACAAAGATAGCCGAGGGAATGGTTGACGAAAGAGTTGTGATCCCCGGACTCGTTGATTCAACGCAGCTTGTATCCCTCGATGATGTTGAGGCTATTAATCTAAAAATGGCAGACACAATCGCAAGTTCTGCAAAAGCAGCAGCAGAGGCTTTTGGATATTCAAATCCACTGATAATCGATGTAAAGAGTAACTGGGCGGAGGAATTTGTAAGGTTTTTGAATAATCCGATAGTCGCATCACTTTTAATAATGCTCGGACTTGCAGGAATTTATACCGAAATTAAAACTCCCGGATTTGGTGTGCCCGGAATAATCGGAGTAATCTTTTTAGCTCTGTTTTTTGGTTCGTCACTAATACTCGATCTTGCATCATGGTTCGAAATTGTACTTTTTATAATGGGGCTTGCGGCGATACTTGTGGAGATATTTTTAATCCCGGGGTTTGGAGTCGCGGGTGTAGTCGGAATTCTCCTGATGGTGGCCTCCCTCTTCTTTTCACTTTTCAATACAGAGGGTTATTTCGATTTTTCACTTATTCAAGTAGCGATAATTCAACTGGGATCAGCTCTTTTGGGTTTCATGTTATTAGGATTCCTTGCGTACAAGTTTCTGCCAAACACTCGCACTTTTAAGGCGTTTGTTCTGGATGCAGAATCGGGTGCTAAAACGGGTTACACTTCTGCTACTGACCATACTGAACTTATAGGAAAAGAAGGAAGTGCACTCACTGTATTGAGACCTGCCGGCACTGCAATTATCGACGGAGTAAGATATGATGTTGTTTCACAAGGTGACTACATTGATAAGGATTCTCAAATAAAAGTGATTCTTGTTGAGGGCGTTAGAATTGTAGTCCAAAAAGCAGATTAAAATAAAAGAGGCTGCAAGATATTAAACCTTGTCAGCCTCTTCAAAATTAAGAATAGAGAGAAATTATTTTAATCTCTCAACAATATTTACAACCAAAGATTTTTTTACGCTTGTAAAAGGAATCTTCTTTCCGGTTTTATCAGGAATTGAACCACTAAAAGCGAGTTCTTCTATAAGATTTGTTCTCGATTTTTGGAGTTTACCTTCATTGTCATTATAAAAGACTTTACCACCCCCGGTAATGGTGCTTTTATCAACCTTAATCCCCTGTTTTTCGAGTTCAGGGTTAAATTCAAAAGTTGCATCATATCCGGCTTCAATAACAGAGATATCCTTCCCGTTAAATTTACCCTTTTCTTTAAGAGTGTAAAGCTGAGTAGCATTAATCTGATACATACGGCTCTGATCAGGAACCGGTGGTTTTTGATCTCTGTATGTCTCGTTGGCTTTTAATGAACCGGGTGAGAATGATCTAAATACCTGCATGATCATTCCTTTAAGATTTTCAGAAATTTCAGATTTAGCCATTTCTTTTTGATCAGCAGGAATTGAGTCTTTACCCATCGGTGCTAACGCGAGGTCCGCGATTTTATCAACTTTGTAAACCTCGCGGATGACTCCTTTTTTATCAATTCTCGCCATGAAAGCATTACCTGTAAGTGCTTCGTAGAAACCAAAGTCCTTTTTGCTTGCAGAGTCAAGTTTGTCACCTGATTTATACTCTTTAACGGTTCCATTGATATCTGATTTTACATAGATGCTTCTGGTAACCACTTCAACTTCAGCGATAGTATCTTTATCAACATCTTTCACATCAAAATCGATAACGAGAACATTACTCTGTTCAACTTTTTGGGAAATGCTGGTATCAGCTTTCATTTCCTGGCTGATTTTGTTAACAAACGCAACTTTATAGGTGAATTTGTCACCTTTTTCCAATTTATAACCGAAGTTTGTTACACCTTCAGCGGCTTTAACATCTTCGACTTTAAGATAGTTTGTGTCAATATCTTTTGTTGCTGCCACATCAGCAGGTTTGTCACCACAACCTGCGAGAACAAACACAAAAGAGAAAATGAGAATTGAAAACATTAGTTTTCTTAATAACATACTGTTACCTTAAGTTAGTGTATAATAAATACTTGTTTCTAAGCTCTTTAAACTGCTGCAGTTCCGAAGTGTAACTTTTTACCACAGCTTCCCACCCTGCTTTTACCAGCATTTCCCTGATTCTGTTGTTACCTGCTTTTCCTGCAAATCCTTTTTCTCTAATCTCAAATTTACCCGGATACGATTTTAAGAGATGATCGAGAAGGAAAAATCCAAATTTAACCGACTCAAACCCGGGGTTAATTCCTGTAATTCTTGCACCAAAACACTTTTCACCGAGATATTTTGGTTTTGTCGCAGCTGAACTCTCTACCGGAGTAAATTCAACAGGTTCCACACTTTTAATTCCCGGAAATGCGGCAATTGCATCTGAGAATTCTTTTGACTTTACAAATGGAGCACCAATAATAAGAAAAGGTTCTTCAGTTCCTCTTCCTTCAGAAAAATTTGTGTTCTCTAAAAGACAGGTTCCCGGATAAACCTTTGACGCCAATACCGATCTTAGATTTGGAGATGGATTCACCCAGTCAAGACCCGTGGAGCTAAACTCTGTTTCCCTGAAATAACCCTTCATCTTTACGACATCAAGCGTGCAGGAGATATTTTTTCTTTTCAAAATATCATCTTTGAAGAAGTATGCCAACTCACCAACTGTCATACCATGTGCTATTGGGAGAGCAGTTATGCCAACAAATGAAAAAAGTGGTTCCTCGACTATTGGACCATCGACATAAGTTCCCTCAATAATATTGGGTTGATCCAAAACGATAACGGGTATCCCCTTTTCACCACATGCTTCCATTACATAATATAGCGTGGAGATATATGTATAAAATCTGACTCCCACATCTCTAATCGAAAAAATCATGACATCCACACCATTCAGCATTTGTGCAGTTGGCTTTTTTGTGGCACCATAGAGTGAATAAACCTGTAATCCGGTTTTTTCATCTTTCGAATCGTCAATTTTCTTTCCCGCAGCAGCATCACCCCTGAAACCATGTTCAGGACCAAAAACAGCAGTTATACTTGTTTTTTTATCAAAATGAAGTGCATCTACAAGGTGTTTACCGTCTTTTGTAATAGCCGAATGATTTGTAACAATTCCAACTCTCTTACCGACTATTTCAGAAATCCGATCATCGAGAAATCCATCTATCCCGTTTTTAAACTTTTCTTCAACCGTGGAGTTTGCTTCAGGTTTTGAATCGGGTACATCACCTTTTTGGCAACCCGTTACGGTAAGGGGGAACACAGATAAAATTAAAAACAAAAATATTTTCATTTTAATCTCTTCAATATAGTGTGCTTTGCGAGTGCCCATGCTGAGAGGGTCATTCCGTCAAAGATTTTTCCCTGACTAATCATAGTCTCAAATTGAGGGATTGTAACTTCCTCAACCGTTAACTCTTCGGTATCGTCAGGTTTTTTAGTATCGGGCACCAAATCCCTCGCTAAAAAAACATGACAATTTTCATCGGTTACTCCGTTAAATGGACAAAATTTACCAACTTTTGTCACTTTTTTTGCAGAATAGCCTGTTTCTTCCCGTAATTCAAAATTTGCGGTCTCCTCGGGAGTAGAGTCCGTTTTTATTCCACCGCATGGGAACTCTAAAGAAAATCTTTTATTCAGATAGCGATACTGATTGACGAGGAGAAGGTTGTTTCCTTCGTTAATTGGTATGACCATAGAAGAGCCGTTTGTATGCACAAAATAATACTTTCCTTTGAACCCCTTGGAAGGGATAACAAAATCATCTATTCGGTAACTCCAGAAAGGATTTCTGTGATACTCGCGGCCCTTAATTTTTTTCCAGCGGGAAATTGCCATTAAAGAGGATAGTTATTCAATCGTTCGTCACGGGAAAAGAAATGCGATATTTCGATAAGTGCATTTTCATCACTGTCAGAACCGTGAACGGCATTTTCAGCTTTACTTCCGGCATATCTTTTTCTAATGGTTCCCTCTTCAGCCTGAGCTGGATCAGTAGCACCAATCAGTTTTCTGAAATCAGCAACTGCATTTTCTTTTTCAAGCATCAAAGGGACACATGGACCAGATGACATAAAATCGACCAACTCACCATAGAAAGGTCTCTCTTTGTGCACTTCATAAAATCCTTTAGCAGAGTCAACGCTCATTCTGGTCATTTTCATAGCTTTTACTTTGAAACCGGCTTCGGTAATCATAGTAATGATTTGACCAACATAGTTGTTTTTTACTGCATCAGGTTTAATGATTGCAAAAGTTAGATTGCTCAATATTTTCTCCTAAAAATTAATTCTATTTGTTAACTTTTCTTTTTAGCTTTGGCATCAAGTGCCTTTTTCATGGTTACACCAATATCGGCAGGTGAATTAACCACCTTAATTCCGGCTTTTTTCATTGCTTCCATTTTTTCAGAAGCAGTACCTTTACCGCCTGAAATAATTGCACCGGCATGACCCATTCTTCTTCCGGGAGGTGCTGTCTGACCTGCAATAAAACCAACAACCGGTTTTTTCACAAATTTTTTGATAAACTCAGCAGCTTCTTCTTCAGCCGAACCACCAATCTCACCAATCATAACGATACCCTCTGTTTCAGGATCTTCGTTGAAAAGTTTGATAATATCGATGAATCTTGAACCGATTACAGGATCGCCACCAATTCCTACGCAAGTTGACTGCCCGATGCCCAAATCACTCAACTGTTTAACAGCTTCGTAAGTGAGAGTTCCAGAACGGGAAACTACGCCAACGCTACCTGCTTTGTGAATGAAACCGGGCATAATACCAATTTTACCTTTACCTGGTGAAATTACACCGGGGCAGTTTGGTCCAATGAGAACGATACCTTTTTGTCTTATCAAGTGATAAACCGGAATCATATCCGCAGCCGGAATTCCTTCTGTGATACAGATAATAACTTTTATTCCGGCGTCTGCTGCTTCAAGAATTGCATCGGCAGCAAATGATGCAGGAACAAAAATAACGGAAGTGTTGGCTTTAGCAACATCAACCGCTTCCTGAACTGTATTAAATACCGGTATTCCCTCAAAATCGGTTCCACCTTTTCCGGGGGTAACTCCGGCAACAACTTTTGTTTTGTATTCCACCATCTGTCTGGTGTGAAATGATCCTTCGCCGCCCGTAATCCCTTGTACCACAAGGCGAGTTTTCTTGTCAACAAGAATGCTCATATTTGTATCCTTTATTCTGCAAATTTTTTCAAAATAATCATGCAAGATAACTATTTGTAAAGAATTAATTTATCGAAAAAAAAGGCTGCCCCATTTCTGAGACAGCCTTGTATTCCAAAATATAATTGGATTATTTAACGAGCATCATTTTTTTGACACTGCTAAAATTACCGGCTTGAATTTTATAGATGTAAACTCCTGTTGGTAAAGCAGTTGCATCAAAACTTACTTCATATTCACCGGCAGTTTTAACTTCATTAAGAATAGTTGCAACCATTTCACCCGTTATCGAGTAAACTTTTATTGTCACATCGCTTTCATTCGGAATTGCAAATCTGATAACCGTTGAAGGGTTAAATGGATTTGGATAGTTCTGTGAAAGATTGTATTCTATCGGAAGTGTAGAACCTGTGGTCTTGACAGACATTGGTGAATCGAGTGAGTAGAGTACTCCATTCTCTGTTCCTGCCCATACAACATTCGAAGAAGGTGTTGAGAAAACCGAACCGGCACCGAGCCCTGAGAGCCCAAGATTAGTCCAGGTTGTTCCATTGTCTGAGCTTCCAAAGATTCCGTTAGCCCACGAAGCCGCATAAACATTGTTGTTAGCATCGGTAGTTACTCCATAGATAAATGCCTGACCAACCGGTGTAGAAGTCCAGGTTGTGCCGTTGTTTGTTGATCTGATAACTCCGGATCCATAAGTTCCGGCAAATATATTACCATTTGGTGATATTGTAAGAGCCCAAATATGTGGGAAGCCGGCGTTTAAGTCTGACCAGTTTGCTCCACCATTTGTCGATTTAATGATTCCACCGCCAAAAGAACCGGCATAGATATTGCCTGCTGCATCGATAGCGAGGGCATGGATTGCTGTATTCAAAACACCAGTATTCAATGTTGAGAATGATGCTCCGTGATCTGTGGATTTCAGAACTCCAAAGCCCCATGTTCCGGCATAAAGGTTACCGGATTGATCAATTTTAATAGCTCTAACATCTTTACCTGTTAATGAGGTTAAGCTCCATGTCGTGCCGCCATTTGTAGTCTTAAAAAGACCCTGTTCTGTACCGGCATAAATTGTGCCCGAAGCATCAACTGCCAGCGACCAAACATAAGCAACGGTCATGGTCGAGTTGATTCTTTCGAATGTTGATCCATTTTTTCTGTAAATCTTGCCACCGATGGTACCGATTAGAAGATTTCCACTATTATCTGAAGTAATTGCCCAGATAAATTCATTGCTCATAAACTGACCCTGGGTCGTCCAGTTTCCTGTACCTGATCCCGAACCACCAGAGCCGCCTGAACCACCAGAGCCGCCTGTATAGTTATAAAGGTGAATTGTGACTGCTGCATAATCGTCTTCGGTTGTAATTCCATTATTAGGAGTCGAATCAGGATCGTACTGATCTGAATGGGTAATTTCAGCAATGTTTGATACATTTGCGTCAACAGGGATATTCCCTGTAAACTGAGTGTTATTCATCTGACCCTGACCTGTAAAGTTTTTACAGATCATCTGACCATTGATAACACCGGTTACAAAATTCATGTCAGCCTTAGGAGCAAGCACTGAACCTCTGATATCTATTCCCTGAATAGTAACGCTTGTTGCCTGAGGGAAATTGTAAAGTACATTGCTGATTGATGTGCCGGTTACAGTAAGTCCACCTCTCCAGCTAACAGTTGTACCACTAACATTAATAAGAACAACAGAACCATTAGGAACATTGATCGCCATATTGTTTGCTTGTGATAACTGTGCACCATCAACATTAAATACATTGAGGAGTGGATGTGTTCCGGTTAGTTCGAGTCCGCCCCATTGGAAAGTTACAGTTCCATTCGCAGGGTAGTTCGAAAGTGAAGTTGATAAATTTAAGAGATATGTTGCTGCTGCTGAAAAATCGATTACACTTCCCTGTCTGACAGTACCGTTATTGATACTTACTGCGTTGATTGGGAGATTTGAAGAGTGACCATAAACTACATTTCCTGAGTAAACCGCACCCGAGATGTAGGTTAAATCGTTTCCAACAACAAGTACATCATCGTTTGAGGGGGTAAGTTTGTCACCTACACTGTAACCTGCAAAATGTGCATTATGTCCAACTGCAACTTTACCTTCGGTGTCAGAAGATGGTTGGAAAACATCATTCAACACAAAAAGATTGTATCCAATAGCAGGACCAAGATTAAAGTAGTTAGAATTTAACGACTGTAAGTTAACAGTGGTTGTCATCTGAAGTGTTGCGGAGGCACCGTTTGCAAGATTTCCAACAGTCCACACTCCGGTATTACTGTTGTAAGTACCTTGTGAGGCGGAACAGGAATTGTAATCTAAACCTGAAGGGAGGTGGTCTGTAACAGCAACATTTGTAGCTCCACTAAGACCGTGATTTGTAACAGTAATTGTAAATGTAATGATATCACCATGGTTTCCGCTCGAAGTCGAAGCCGTTTTTGCGATACTTAAATCAGCGGAAGAAACCCAGGTAACACTTGCGTTTGTGGTAACGGTAGTATTCACGGGAGTAGCAAGAACGATTTTTTGTTGATCGTTTGGTCTCGTTTTGTGGATATATCTCGTTCCTTGTGGAATAATGTGGTGTGCAGTGGCGGTAACTGTAGCACTGTTCTGTGCACCTTGTGTAAGAACGATGTTATTAACAGTTCCTGTTGCATCGGTTACAGCAGTGGTTTTGTTTAAACTTCCTGAACTGGAACCAAAATCAACAGTTACTCCCGGCATTGTTTGAAATGATGCATTGTAAGCAGTAAGGTTAAAAACTGCATTCTGACCTGCAGGAATAGATTGTGTTGCCGGATTAAAAATTAATGTTGACAGGATTGAGCCACTATTTGAGTTGGCATTCGCATCAGCTATTATAGCTAATGCCCTGTTTTTAATAGTAGCGTTGGTAACAGTACTTGCATCTACACCGTCGCTGAAATGCCAGATGGCTATCTGAACTGCAGCTGCTTCGGTAGCTGTGGGTGCTCCAACAAAAGGAGTATAATTATTTAATATGTAAGAAATATACTGATTGGTTGGACCATCATCAGTATATTCGTTTGGACTTGAGCTCGACCATGTTGCGAGCCAATGAGAAATATCTATGCAATAGAATTTTGCGGCTATACCATTGAGATCCCCATCCAATGTACCGGCCCAAACATTCATTGTTGTCCCTATCGGGAATTGAAAACTAACATTCTGACCGGTTCCAATTCCAAATACTCTAACTGTCGTCCCCGACGACATTACCTTCGGTGCTGTTGGACCGCTGTATGGTTTGTTGGAGATTGAATCGGGTACCACGGCAAAAATCTGTGATACGAATAAAACTGTAAACATGAAAAATTGACTAAATTTTTTCACTTTTTTACCTCTTGTGATTAAATTACAGACCACTATCAGCAAAAAGTATGCCAACAGTAAATAATCTCTGCTCACAGGCAAAAACAGCACTTTTATCTTATTATCAATGAATTAAAGTATGTCTCATTTTAAGAATAATGGGGGTTTGTTGGATCAAAATGGAATTGCTAAAAAAGGGGGTATAAAGGGGACAGGGGGAATATATTGGTATAAAAACGATTTTAGAGTAGATTTAGTGGCTCATTATGATACATTTTCTGTTAATGAAGTGATGATTAGGTTGTTGAAGACTTCGGGCTGCTCAAATTGGATGAAATGCCCACAGTTTTTTAATTCAAATATTCTGATGTTCGAAATTCCTGATTCAAACGCATCAATAATATCGCGGTGTGTCAAGTCGGGGTGTAAAAATTTATTGGGAATAAGCTTGTCTCGATCAGCAAAAAGTGCATAAGTAGGGGTTTTGATTTCATTGAGTCTGTGCGACACATCAGAATTGACAACTCCTGCGGCACTTCTCGCTACAATGGTTGCATGAGTATGAAAATCAGATGAACTTCTTAAGGCGATCCTGTCGTCAATCATGAATTGTGCATCTTGAGGGAAATTATGAAAATTAACGATTACATTAT
>CAYSJM010000009.1:63585-85465 GCA_964431385.1 uncultured Ignavibacteriaceae bacterium
TCAATCATGAATTGTGCATCTTGAGGGAAATTATGAAAATTAACGATTACATTATTGGCAATTTGTTGCACATCATTCTCAATGATCTTTTTTGTATTCAAATAACTTTGAACCAAAATTTTTTCATCTTGCGAGTATGTTTCTGCTCCCCCGGGTGCAACCAGCACCAAATTTTTTAATTTTTCTGGATACTCAATCGCCAATTTTAATGCGATTACTCCTCCCATCGAGTGACCACAAATATTTGCAATATTTATCCCGAGCTTGTCCATGAGTTTAATTACAACGGATGAATAATAGTCCATCGTCCCTGAGTGAAGAATTTTTGAAGATTTCCCGTATCCCGGAAGGTCTATTGCTATACAGCGGAAGTGTCGGGAGAGAGTAAAGAGATTTTTATTCCAGGCGGGGATGTAGCTGCCGAGACCATGAATAAAAATAATGGGGTCGCCATCGCCCATATCAGTATGAGCGATGACGGTTCCCGATTCAATTTCGGTTTTCGTGATTTCAAAAAGGTATTTGAAGTCTTCGAATTCCATTATTTCACAAAATCGAGTATTGCTTTATTTAACTCATTAGCTTTTTCGATAATAAGCATGTGTCCACATTCGTCGATTTCAATAAGTTTACTGTTCGGAATTTTTGCCGCACCTGCTTTGAATACATCAGCAGTAAATCCCGGATTCAGATAAGGATTAGGAATAAGTCCATCTTGTTTGCCGTACACGATGAGAACAGGTACCGTAATATTTTGAAGTTTATTCCATGTTGGTTCATCGAGCATAGCACCGACACATTTAAGAACTGTATAGGTGAATTCCTTCATTTCATCAGCTTTTGCGTTTCTTGCACGCTCTTCGACCATCCACTCCCATTTTTCATCCCAGTTGTAGAAGTTGCTCGCGAGGTTTCTTCTGATACCATCTTCAGGATTCAGACGAACGCCTTTTGGAGTAAGTGCATTTCTCAGCCACTCCCCTTCACCGTACTGGAATCTTTCAAATCCTGCCGGAGCAGCGAGAATGATGCTTTTGACAAGCTGTGGATATTTGAGGGAAAAGATCATTGAAATCTGACCACCCATTGAGTGACCCACTAAAGATACATTCTTCAACTTTAAAGCTTCGATCAGATTCTTAATCGATTCTGCATAAAAACTTAAAGTATAAGGATAATCACCTTTTTGCGATTTACCATAACCCGGCAGATCAACTACGATCACTCTGTGTTTTTTTGCGAGTTCAGGTGCCACATATCTCCAAAAACCAGCATTACTAGCAAGTCCGTGGATAAGAATTAATGTGTTATCCCCTGATCCGAGGTCGGCGTAAGCAATTGATGGATTTGAGAGAACAGTTTTTGTTGGATATGAATAATCCACATCCTGAAACTGAAGTGGTGGTGCATCAGTATATTTAAAACCTGCACATCCTGTGAAAAGGAAGAGACCTGTAAGCACTATTGCAAATATTTTTTTCATCGTATCCTCCTTAGAACATCAACCAGCTAAGCGTTGTAAAAAATGTCCATGGATCTTTTGGTTTTTCTCCGGTGTAAGTAGAGTAAGGAGAGTCATAAAAATCACCAACCATCATATAGGCAGCATGAACTCCGAGTGTAAGAAATACTTTCAGGTTGTACTTCATTTCCATGTTTACTTCACTTCCCATATAGTTTCCGCCACCCTTTAGAGAGTTATTTGAGAGAGCAGCTGCAAATCCAACTTTACCATAGAATTTATTTGGAACAAAATCTTTGTAGAAGTTGAGGAATCCTGCGGTAACGCCAAGCCCCATATTGGAGATGTCGTGAACTGCTGAATAATATCTATTCACCACTTGTGGGTCAGGGAAAAGCAAAAAAGCTCTGTGGTTCGAGTAAATTCCAACGGGAGATCCGTAAACATTACCCGTAATAACAGATGACAGCGTACCGTCAGCAACACCATTTGCGTCACCTGAAGTATATAATGCTTCGAAGGAAACTTTATCGTTTGCTGTCATGCCATATTTATATTGAACCGAGGCATTTGCTGAAAATCCGAAAATATCAGAAATTTTTCCGTTGGAGCTCCCAACCGTATCAAGAATACCAAAATTCGACATAAAAAAAGCGTCAATCCACCAGCGGGAAGCTAAAAAGTCGCGGTTCCAGGCAAAATGACCACCGAGCCAGCCGATATGTCCTTCATACTTTTGGTTAACACCGGGGAATTTAACTCTTGTTGCGCCATTGTAGTCAGCGAGAGCTGAGTTAAGACCTTGTCCAAGAATTGAGATACCACCACCACCTTTGCCTTTATCGTACACATACCACGCATCGATACCGGCTTCGATAAGGGGTGAAGGATGCCACATAAAATCGGTCATCCAAAGAATCACATCATCATCTTTGCTTATTTCATTTTCCCAAAGTTGGAACATACCCAAACGGAGTTTTGTGGAAGGTGAAGGATCGATATAAGATGAGATACCAACACCCTGAGTGCCCCAATAAGAAAGTTTATAGGCAGATGTCTGTGCAGTTGTAAGTGTATTGATGTTTGGATCTCTAACATTGTCGAAGATTCGTTGCATACCGATTACGATATTCCAATTTGCGTCCTCGGGTCTTAGTTCCACATTTGCCATCAGGGTTTGGAGGTTAATCTGACCACCATTAATGGCACCACCACGGTTGTTTCCCACCCCGTAAGCCTGGTCACCCCAGGTGTAATCTATTTTGAACAAGCCACGGAATGTTGCAAAATCATCGAGTATTTGAGGTTTATAAATAAACATCGGCACAAATCTCTGTTCAAAATACCAGGTGGTTTGTGGTACGGTAAAAGTTGAGTTTTGTCCAAAGAGTCTTCCGATAACCTGCCCTTGAAGTACATCATTAGTCGGGGTTACATTTCCTGATGTCATTCTGGTAAACGAATATCCGATAAATTGAAATTCTTTGGGTGGTTTTTCTTCGAGTCTGGTATCCTGTGCAAAGGAAATGAGCGGAATTGCGAGGATAAGTAAAAGGAGTTTTATTTGTTTCATTGTTCCTCCGGTTCGTAACTGGATACAGGGGGTCGGTGTTTACCAACCCCATGAAAGCCCGTGTTCAGGAATTTTTGTTTAGTTTTTCACATATTTTTGGATCCAGGTTGCACCAAGCGCGGCTCCATTGTATTTTGTGCTTCCAAATCCTTCAGCTGAAGTTGCAGCAGTGAAGCCTGTAATTGCAGGTGTTGTCTGAAGAATTTCATACCATAGACCGGTTGTGTTTACTCTGTAGATACCGGTTGACTGAAGAGTAGTTGGTGCTGTCTGATTCAGGGTGATTTCTCTGATTGACATACCTGCTACGGCTTTAGTTGAGAATGTTCCTTCAAATGTAACCTGTACATCAGATGAATCAGTTGAGATTACTTTGTATGTACCATTGGCATTAAATGTAGCATCAATTTTTTTGGTTTTTGAAATTGATTTTAATCCCGGAGCAACATTTGCTCCTTCAGAAAGCCATTTTCCGACGAGTGGTTCAGTAGCAGGAGCCTGTGGCACATATTTTTGTGTCCATGTAGCTCCAAGTTTAATACCATTGTAGCTTGTTGAACCAAAACCTTCAGCGGCAGTTGGAGCAGTAAATCCGGTGATAGCAGGGTTAGTTTGAATAACTTCATAACTCATGTTGCCTGAAGCAAACACTTCAAAGATACCGGTTGAAGTAAGTGAAGTTGGAACAGTCTGTGAAAGTGTGATAGTTTTGATGTTAGTACCGGCGTTATCAGTATATGACCATGTACCTTCAAATGTAACCTGTACATTCGAAGAATCGGTTGAAACCACTTTGTAAGTTTTATTAGCATTAAAAGTAGCAACAACTCTTTTGGTTTTTGACACAGAAACGAGTCCTGGTGCAACATCTGAACCTTCAGAAGCCCAGACACCTACGAGGGGATCAGCGGCTGGTGTTGGTGGAACTACTGGGTTGTCTTCATTTTTGCAACCTGACAGCATGATTGCGAGGAAAAGGATTGAGAGTGAAAAGAGCTTTTTCATGTTTTTCTCCGGTTATTGTTTGTTGGTTAATTGTTGTCGGTTAATCTTTCCCGCCTCATTTTTAGGGAGGGTGGAGAGGAACTCTATATGTTTAGGAATTTTATATTTAGCGAGTCCTTTTTTACAATACTCTGTGATTTCAGAAGTTGAAAGTTCAAAACCCTGGTTTAAAACTATGAAGGCTTTCCCCGTTTCGCCCCACCTTTCGTCAGCAACACCGATTACGCAGCATTCTTTTACCGCCGGGTTCTGGTAGAGATAGTGCTCCACTTCTGAAGGATATACATTCTCACCGCCACTAATATACATGTTTTTCTTGCGGTCAACTACAAAAAAGAATCCATCCGAGTCTTTTATCAAAATATCACCTGTGTGAAACCATCCATCGGTGATAGTCTCAGCGGTTTGTTTTGGTTTTCTCCAATAACCCTGAGTAACTACAGGAGATTTTAGCCAAAGTTCACCCGGTATATTTGGTGGTTGCTCGACTCCGTTTTCATCAACGATCTTAGCCGAAATGTAGGTGTTTGGAAATCCAATGGAACCCTTTTTGCTGATAGCGTGATTTTGATGAAGAGAAAAGCAGTTTGGTCCAACTTCTGTGAGCCCAAATCCCTGTCTAACAGGTATATTTTTGTTATGCCAAATATTTATCAAAGGAATTGGCATTGGAGCCCCACCAACTATTGCAAATCTTACACTGCTTAAATCTGTGGATTCAAATTCAGGTGAATCGGAGATCATTTGAAGCATTGTCGGAACGCCAAAAAATATGGTAGTTTTCTCTTTTTCCATCAATTCAAGAATTAAATCTGTATCAAATGATCCAAGAAGTGTGTGTGATGCCCCCACAAAAAGGAACGGTGTAAAAAGAACATTCCATCCACCGGTATGGAAAAACGGGGCATAACTCTGAGTGTGATCAGTCTGAATCAAATTTAATCTCAACACAGTGTTTACAGCATTCCAAAAAAGTTGTTTGTGCGTAATTATCACACCCTTCGAAAGTCCTGTGGTTCCGGCAGTATAAAGAATCATAACCGGATCTTCGAAGTCGGGAACATTTTCAAACTTTAAGTCTGTTTTAGAAAAGTCATTAATCAACCAGTTGTTGACCGCTTCCATCTCTAATTTATTAGGAATTGGATCAAGAGTTGTTAATCGCTTCACTTCCTCTTCAAAACCCGACTCATAAATAAATAATGAGGGTTCAGCATCGTGAATCAGAGTGTCGAGTTCACGGGGAGTAAGTCTGAAATTCAGAGGAACAAGTATCGTTCCAGCTTTCACGCAGGCGATGTATAACAAAATAAATTCTGCACGGTTCTTTGAGTAAACAGCGACCCGCTCCCCTTTTACAAGCTTTAAGTCATTAATCAGATAGTTTGCAAAAGCGTTGGCTTTAGAATTAAATTCTGAATATGTCCACTCCAACCCGGAAGAATATTCCCGGAGGAAAAATTTATCAGGAGAGTACAAAGCCCATTTTGCACACCAATCAGTTTCTAAATACTCAACCATTTTTAGTCCTCAAAACATTTTGAAGTAAAAAAGCAACCAGACAGGAGATCAAAATTGCAACAGCTGCTGCCACTCCGGGGTTTTCTCCGGTTGCAACCGTAAAAGGAACAGCGAGTTTGCCATAGTACATTGTAAAGTGAATAACCACAGCAGAAACAGAGGCTGCAAACACAGCATTACGATTTACATTCTTTACAAACATACCAAAAATGATCGGAACAAAAGCCGCTGAAAAATAGGCATAAACGCCATTTTGGGCAAATATAGCTACACTAAGTTTTGGGTTGACGAGTTGATCGTAAGTAAGCAGGATTGAGATAACAGCCAATACGGCTATCACTCCTCTGTTCACTAAAATCATTTTCTTTTGATCAATTTCTTTCTTATAAATTCGGTCAATCACAAATGGTTTTAAGATATCCTGTGTGATAGTACTCGAAAGCGATTGAATCAATCCCTCCAATGTGGAAATACCTGCAGAGATCAGACCAAGAACAACAAATAAGGAGACAAATACTGGGAAAACCGTCACAACATAAGCAGGGATTATACCGTCTGTTTTTAAAGCAACATCCCCAGCCTTCAGTTCAGGGAATTGTAACCTGGCGTAAAGCCCCACAAATACGACAAGAAAAAATATTCCTTGAGCGATTGCCCCACTTATTAGATAGGATTTAACACCCTTGGGATCTTTTATAAGCAATGATTTTGTAATGATGTGCGGCTGACATACGATGGCAGCACCTATAACAATTTGTGCGATAAATATCTCAAAGAAATCTCTGAATAAAAAGCTCGATTCGTTATAAACCTGTACAAGCTTTCCATCAATATTTCCCAATTTATCGATGAATCCACCAATTCCGTCATTGAAGTAATGATAACCCGAACCAAGCATAATAAATGCTACAAAAAGCATTATAATCGCTTGGACTGTATTTGTGTAAACCATTGAATTGGCTCCACCAAACATCATGTATCCAAAAACAAAAACTACACACCCAATCAGTACATAAATTTCGGGTACATCAAGAGTTTTTGAGATAACTTTTGTTAATCCAACCGCAATTAACACGATAAAAGTGAGCAGGAGGAGTGATAAAAAGGCAAAAAAGATACCAAATGCCTTACTTTCGTATCTTCGCCCCATCCACTGAGCAAGAGTGCCGGCTTTTACGGATGACCCAAATTTCCTGAATCCAATAGTTAGAACGATTAATGAAATTATCGCTGCTGCCGGATATACTAAACCGTAAGAAATAAAACCACTTATTCCGTAGGTCGCGACCAACCCGGGATTTATTACAAAAGTCGCGGCACTCGTCATGGAGGCTGCGAGTGCAAAGCCCACAGTCCAAGGAGGGAAATTTACACTCCCGACGGAATAATCGTCCATTGTTTTAACTTTGAGAGCACCTCTGATAACAAAAAAAAGAGTTAACAGGATGTATGCCCCGATTAATACCCAGCCCGCTGTTACCAGTTCGCTTGAAGCAATTCCCATATTTCACTCCTTAGAATTTTACCAAAGCTGAAGCAAATGCAAGACCACCACCTGAACCAACAAACATCAGGTAGTCACCTCTTTTGATTCTGCCGTATTTATAAGCTTCGTTTAATGCCATAGGAATACATGCCGAACCTGTATATCCATGATTTGACATTATCACTTCACCTTTGTCACGAGATTCACCCAGAATATCAAGGGTCTGCCAGATTGAATTTATATTTATCTGAGTGAAGAAATACCTGTTTACTTGAGCAGGTGTTATTCCGGCTTTATCACAAGCTTTAATAACCATCTTCGACCATATTTCAGGATTTAATTCTTTTGGAAATTTCTTCACAAACTTGAGAAGATGATCTTTTTCTTCAAGAACTTTTTCGTTTAGAGGATATTTGGTTCCACCCGCGTAAATGCCCATCCATTCATTATACTGTCCATCTGAAAAAAGCTCACCGTTTAAAAATCCATCGTCTATATTCGATGATTTTAAGATGACCGCACCGGCACCATCAGCAAAAAGAGTTACGGTTTTTTTGTCTGTGAGGTTAAGATATTTGCTCATTGCATAAGCACCAATGACCAAAACAGTGTTGCAATCTTCATCACCAGCAATGAATTTTGAACCCGTGTTAAGGGCGGTTACAAATCCGGCACATGCGGTATTGATATCAAATGTACCCGAGTTTTTAGCACCTATTCTGTGTTGAACCACAGAAGAAGTGGAGGGTGATACAAATTCCGGTGTATCAGTTGCGATAATAATAAGATTGATATCTTCAGCGGAAATGCCTGCATCTTTTATCGCTTCCAATGCCGCTTTTTCGCACAGATCGGCAGTCGATTCATTCTCTGAACACCATCTTCGTTCTCTGATAGTAAGGTTTTCGCTCAACCAGGTGTCAACATCCTCACCGAGAATGTCGTTGAAAAACTGATTTGGTACTACTTTTTCGGGTGCAAATGCCCCAATTCCTGCAATTTTCGCTCTTCTCATATCTTGCTCTACATCACCAATCCACCGTCAACACTGAGGACGGTTCCGTTTACATAATTTGATTCATTTGATGCGAGGAAGAGGTACGCATTTGCGATATCTTCAGGGGCACCAAGTCTTCCGAGTGGTGTTTTTTCGACGAGCATATTTATTACTTTTTCAGGAATTGTACCCACCATTTCGGTTGCAATAAATCCGGGAGCGACTGCATTTACGCATATTCCTTTTCGACCCAACTCGCGAGCCCAGACTTTTGTCATTCCGATGACTCCTGATTTAGTTGCTACATAATTGGTTTGACCAAAATTTCCGTAAAGCCCAACAACCGAGGAAGTGTTTATTATTTTCCCGGCACCCTTTTCAATCATTGTATTCATCACCGATTTTGTGCAATTAAATACACCCGTTAAATTTACATCAATAACCATTTTCCACTGTTCAGGAGTCATTTTTGCAAGACTTGCGTCACGGGTAATTCCGGCATTATTCACCAGAATATCGATAGTGCCCAAATTCTCGATGGTTTGGGTTGCAGCCTCGGTTGTGGAGTTAAAATCGGTTACATCAACTTTAACAAAATACGCCTTTTTACCTTCACCCGTTAATTGTGAAACTAATTCATTCCCCAATTCTTCATTCACATCCCAAATCGCAACGGCAGCACCTTCTTCGGCAAATCGTAATACTGCAGCTTTACCGATACCACGGGCTCCGCCTGTAATAATAGCAACTTTATTCTCTAATCTATTCATTATAGTTGATCTCCATTTTTATCATTTCAAAAATTTAAAACACAAGGGGTAAAATACCCCGTAATAAAATTTAACTCAAATATCTGAGTAAAGCTTTTTCCTCTCCTCTTCCCATTCATTTTGGAAATTCAGGAAGTGTCGTTCCATTAACTTGTAAAATTTTTCCATCTCTTCGAGTCGTCTCGAGGTGGCAGTATTTTTGTCAAGATTACCATCAACAGCCATTTCACGGAGTGCAACTGCAATCCTGGTGTTATTCTTGATCAGATCAAAATTATTAAGAAATGCGTTCTCGAATATCTCAGGAACTATTTCATAATAGTCTTTACGATTGTTTTCCGCAAATAAAGCTTTTCTTATTAACTTTTTATCGCGGAGTCTTCTTAATATCTGGCTGACCGGTCCCTTACTCCTCCCCAGTTGTTCACAAATATCATCAAGTGAAACGGGATTTGAGCTAAAGATCAACAATGCCACAATATGACCCATCAGTTTGTTCAAACCGAAAGCTCTGTAGGCATCGCCGAAGCGGATAATCATGTCATTTTTTATTTGGTCTTTTTCTATCATCTATTTTTTTAACATTTCAAAAATTTGAAACGATTAAAATTAGCCAAAAGTAAATTGCTGTGCAAGTAAAAAAATTAAAAATCCATTTTACTTTTGATTTTGCTTGAACAATTTCTCAAATCTGTATGAGAAGTGCTGTCAATTTTGAAGTGGTAAAGTTCCATCACAATATTCACGGCATATCTGCGGTCACCATTTAGTAGAGCAGCAAGATATTCATCAGCTTGTCGGATATTAAGTTTTCTGTTAACTCTTTTGTTAAGTCTTATTTTTTTTCATTTGGAGTGGGTAATCCGCGTAGAAAGTAGTTCCTGCATCGCCCGATGATGTAAAATAGACTTTCCCTTGCAAATATTTTTCACTTAAAAGTTTCATGCTGTATGTACCTAATCCTCTCCCCTTCCCTTTGCTTGAAAATGACCGGTTAAATATTTGCAATTGAACAATGCTGGGCATAAAAGTTCTATTATTTACGCTAAAGATTATCCGATCATTTTTTTGGGTACAAGAGACAGTTATCGTTGAACCTGGTTGATCGGCCTCAAGTGCATTTTTCACCATATTCCCAAGCACTCTCCCAAGAAGACTCCTGTCACTTTCAATTTCAACATCAAAAACTTCTCCAGCAATTAAAGATTTCCCCTCGGCAACGACATGGTTTTTGTAAAGCTCTATGGTTTCCTGAACCATCTTTGAAGTGTTAAATTTAACAGGTCGAATATCGAGTTTACCACCTTCCGCTGCGATTAGTTGCTTTTGAGCCTGAATCTCTTCGATTAAACGATTTGAAAGTTCTTCAATACTTTCACTAAATAAACCCAGCTCTTCCGGTTCAGCTTCTCGTAAAATCTGTGTATATCCAAGAATACCCCCTGCAGTGTTCAGGATATCGTGAAAGAATATTCTCTCAAGTGCCTGCCGCCTCTTTTCGTTGGAGATATCAGCGACTGTAAAAACGGTAAAATCTTCATCTTCGAGCAGGAGTCTTGTTGATTTTACTCTCAAGTCGAGGGCTGAACACCCATCGCCCTGAATGATTCTACATTCCTGAACATCTTCATACTGTCCGTTTTGCGTATTGAGAATGGAGATAACCGCACCGCAAGTTTTGCAAAATTCTGATGTTCCACATCCAGCTTCGTTTTCAAAAGCGTGTTGACAGTTTATCGCCTCACCCGGTCTAAAACCTTTTTTAAGGAAATCATCCTCAGCAGTAAGATACTTCAATAAACTTTTGTTTGCAAACACTATCTCCCGTTCCTTGTTAAGAATCATAACAAATTCAGGGATTGCGTTAAGGACTGATGTAATATCTGAATGAGACTCGATTTTATTAATCTGGGCCTCAAGTATATACTGGGGAGTTCGTTCCGGAGGAGCGAACGCTGTTTCGAGTTGGGAACTCATTTTGCATCTCGCTATTTAAATTATCACTTCTATTAACTTAATAGAAATTTCGATAATAGTCAAGAAAAAACGAGTATCAGAGGTATTTTTTTACTTTTTCAGCAGCCGGTTTTGAATTTTTGAAACAATCACCTATCGATATTCCGCCTCTGAAATTTCCGGAGAATAAAAGCCTGGGATTTTCAGCCTCAATCTTATCGAAGTATTCATCGTGTAAATTATATCCAAGATTATACTGTGGAATGGCTCTCTCCCACATTTTCGACTTTGTGAAAACGGGTTCACCATCGATTTGCATCACATGGCGAAGTTCTTCTAACACTTTTGATTCAATTTCAGAACCAAATCTTCTAAAAACATCACTGTTTTTTGCACCACCGATAAAGATCGTGAATGCGGCATGAGTTGAACTGCATCTGTTCTCAAAAATTACTGAACTCCAAATTGCACCGAGAAAAATCTTTTTCTCCCTGCTTGGAATCAAAAATCCAAAACCATCCAAAGGCGTTCTGATCTCGCTCTTTTTGAAAGCCGCATATAACACTTTTACAGGCGGATGATATATATCCTTGAAATGGGTAGCTAAATTTTGATCAAATTCAGAATAAACATCAGCAGAAATATGAGCAGGTATGGTTGAGAGTAAGATATCACACTTTATTGTATGTATCAAACCGCCCTTTTCATACGATATGGCATAACCATCTTTGTCTTTTGTAACTTTTTGAACTTTACAGTTATAAAATATTTTTTCAGGAAACTGGGCAGCTATAGTTTTTGGTAAAATTCCCATCCCTGATCTAAATGAAAACATTTTAGCACTCTGTTTCGACTCTTCGTTACGGGCTTTAGCCTGTCTTCTTTCTCTTGCCCCTTTCACCACCCCTTTAATCAGTCCACCGTAATTCTCTTCAAGTCGGTAGAGTTTTGGGAAAGCTGATTTCACACTAAGTTTTTCTGCATCACCCGCAAACACACCCGAAACAAACGGGTCAATCGCGTAATCGAGGAATTCTCTTCCGAGTCGGCGTGTCACAAATTCTGCAAGGCTTTGGTTATAACCATCACTCGATCTTCCAACAAATGGTTCTTTGAGTACGCGGAGTTTTGCGACGGGAGAAAAGAGTTTCGTTTTAAGAAACGAACCAGGACCCATAGGTAACGGCATCAACTCGTCATTTTTAAGAATATACCTTTTGTTCGAGGTCTCACTCGCATAAATCATTTCATCATCAAGACCGAGTTGACTCACCATCTCCCTAATGTAAGGTGAGGTTTCCAATCCACTGTTTGGACCAAAATCGATGAGGAAACCGTTTTCTTTTTCGGTTCTAATACTTCCACCGGGTTTATCTCCCGATTCAAGAATTGTAAAATCAACTTTATCTCTAAAAAGCCAGTGGGCGGCGGCAAGACCGGAGATTCCGGCACCGAGTATTACAACATTTTTCATATCAGGGGTTCAATATTTCTTTTTTTCCGGTTATTTCAGACGAAACGAGTTCAGCAAGTCCTTCTACAAAGGTTGATGAACCATTTAGACCTGTCATAACGATATAATTTTCAATTTTTGCTTCTTCAGCATTATGCCGATACTCAATATCAAGTTCAAATGAAGTTTCAACATGATCAGAAACGAAGCTTACAGGTACTACCAGCACATCCTTCACTCCCTTGCTTCCGAGTTCCATCAACTTATCGTCAGTGGCTGGTTCGAGCCACTTCACAGGACCAACTTTACTCTGAAAAGAGAGGTGATACATGTGGGAGTAACTTCTAAGTTTCATGACGGTTTCCATCGTGTTACGAATTTCACCGCTGTATGGATCTCCCTTTTTTACGAGACTTACGGGTGTGCCATGTGCACTAAACAGGATGTTCACGATGTTGCGTCGTTCTTCGGGGAACCTGAGCAAACACTCATCAATCCGTTCGTTTATCGCTTTGATGTAAAGGGGTTGATTGTAATAATTTCTGATATAAGCAACTTTCGACATGTCTCCTTTATAAACCCTTTTCCACTCATTAAACGATGAACCGGTCGTTGTGATTGAATAATGGGGGTAGAGAGGTAACAAAATTACTTTATCATAGTTACCTGCGGCAACTTTTTCAGCAATTTCTGCCGTAAGCGGGTTCCAATAACGCATAGCAGTAAATACATCAATTGATAATAAATCTGCTTTGCTGTCAGTAGAGGAAGCCGAGCTAAAGATTTCTCTTAATCGTGTCTCGAGCATCGATCTTTGTAGTTCTGTCCATTCATTAATGGGAGATTTACCTCCAATCAGCTCATATTCTTCCGCAACTTTTGGTGCTCTTCTCTTGGAAATTATTTTTGCAAAAAGTTTTTGCCCAAATGGAAGGTTAAAAATATCGGGATCGCTAAATAAATTACGCAGAAACGGTTCGATGGCGTCCATTGAGTCGGGACCGCCGAGATTCATAATTACAACTGCAATTTTATTCATCTATTCAAATTCCTAATCATCTAACTTATTTTTAATTAAACAGTTCTCGAGTATCTTCCCTGGTCTTCTTTGCGTTCAATGAAACCGTCAAATTTCATGGCGATATTGCGGATAAGAAGTCTTCCCTTGTTAGAAACCTGCAGTCCGGTCTCATTAATTGAAAGCAGTCCGTCTTCTTCCATCGCTTTTAGATTTTCGAGAGAATTCGCAAAATACTCTTTAAAATTGATGTTGAACTCTTTCTCGAAGTTGTTAAACTCAAGTTCGAAGTCGCACATCACTTTCATAATCACTTCTCTTCTCAACAAATCATCGTCAGTGAGATAAATCCCTTTGTGTACCGGAAGTTTCTCATCGTTGAGGGAATCAAAATACTCTTTTTCTTTTTTAAGATTTTGAGCGTAAACTCTTCCAATCTGACTGATACTTGTAATTCCAAAAGCATATAGATCGGCTCCTGCATTGGTGCTGTACCCTTGGAAATTTCTATAAAGTTTTTTGTCACGAAGTGCAACTGCCATTTCATCAGTTGGTTTAGCGAAATGATCCATACCTATAAAAACATACCCGGCTTTTACAAGTTCCTCGATGGTTTGTTGGAGAATTTCGAGTTTTACCTCAGGTTTTGGCAAGTCTTCCTGCTTAATCAGACCCATGTGTTTCTTCATCCATGGCACATGTGCATAATTAAAAACAGCAATTCTATCGGGTGAAATATCGATTACCGCTCTTACAGTTTTGAGGAAATCTTCTTTCGTTTGGAATGGTAGCCCGTAAATAAGATCGAGATTTATACTCGAAAAGCCAAGTTCACGCACCCATGAAACCACCTGGCGGGTCATACTTTCAGGTTGAACTCTGTTAACGGCTTTCTGGACTGCCGGAGTAAAGTCCTGCACCCCCATCGAAATTCTGTTGAAACCACCACTTCTTAATGCTTCCAGGTGAGCTCTTTCGAGTCCTCTTGGATCAATTTCGCAACCGGCTTCAATTGTTGGATCAATTTTGAACGAAGTATTGATGTATGAGACGAGATCGTAAATTTCATCAGGATTCAGGTGAGTTGGTGTTCCACCACCCCAGTGAAGTTGCGTCACAGGTCTGTCAACATCAAGATAGGTTCTCAGCAGATCAATCTCGTTTTTAACATATTTTATATAATCTTTTATCCTGTCCCTGTTACGGGTGATGATCATGTTACAACCGCAGAAGTAGCATAAAGTATCGCAAAACGGAAGATGATAATAGAGCGAAAGAGGCGGCTTTACAGCAGCAGTGTTTGTTCTTACGATCTCATCGAGGTAATTGTCGGCTGTAAATCCTTCATGAAAATGTGGTGCAGTCGGGTAACTGGTGTATCTTGGACCGGGTTGGTCATATTTTTTAATTAAGTCTATGTCAAAATCGAGTTCAAACATTTCAAATCCAATCAATTATGATATTTATGGCTGTCGCTCTTAATAAAATCCACGAGTGTCTTGAGGTTTTCAGGTTTCACATCGGGCAGAATCCCGTGTCCAAGATTAAAGATGTGTCTGTGACCTGAGTCGAGTGAAGCGAGAATCTTATCTGCCTCATCTTTTATAGTCTGTTTAGGTGCATAAAGGATTGTTGGATCCATATTACCCTGAACAACTGCACGATCGCCAATCTCTTTTTTTACAGCTGCGAGGTCAACTGTCCAATCGAATCCATAAGCATCAGCACCAATTTCAGCGAGTTTCGAGAAATTGTAGTTAACACCTTTGGCAAAAACAATGACAGGAGAGTGAGGTTTTAATTCTTCAACTATTCTTGTAATGTAAGGTTTCGAGAATTCTTCAAATTGTGTTGGTGAGAGGATACTTCCCCAGGTGTCAAACACCTGAACGGTATCAGCACCGGCGGATACTTTGGCTTTCAAGTATCCAATAATCACATTCGTTAACATCTCAAGAATTTTGTGTGCGGTTTTTCTTTCGTTATAAACAAACTCTTTAATTTTGCTAAAATTCTTGGATCCTTTTCCTTCAACCATGTAGGTTAAGAGAGTCCAGGGTGCACCTGAGAAGCCAATTAATGGAACTCTTCCATCAAGTTCTTTTACGGTAAGTGAAACCGCATCCATCACATATTTCAATTTATCCAAAGGATCAAATTCAGCAAGTCGGCTAAGATCTGAAGCACTTCTTACAGGATTTGGAAATACGGGACCGGTACCTTCATTCATTGTGAACTCGAGCCCCATCGCTTCAGGAATCACGAGGATGTCAGAAAAGATGATAGCAGCATCAACCCCAATCAAATCGACGGGTTGTATAGTTACTTCTGCAGCAAGCTCAGGAGTTTTGCACATAGTAATAAAATCTGCCTTCTCGCGTACAGCCCGATATTCCGGGAGGTATCTTCCGGCTTGTCTCATCACCCAAATCGGGGTTCTTTCGGTATTTTCACCTTTAACGGTGCGAAGGAAGAGGTCATTTTTAAATGTTTTCAAGATTTAATCCTTGGTAATTTATTTTTCAATTCTACTAATAGTGTTTCCAATGTAAAAACAGAAGGCACGAGAAAAAGAGGATACCCCTTTTCATCAATAGCTTTTGCTGTTACTTCCCCGATAGCACAGATCGGGTATAATTTTAATATTGGATCGGCAGATTCCCCAAAAACTCTCAGAAAATTCTTAAAAGTTGAAGGACTTGTAAAAATCAGAAAATCGGGGACGAGGTGCGTCATATATTCTCTAATTGCCTGATATTCTTCGGGATCGGGTGGATCATTTTTGTAAACAATTACCCTCTCCACATCTGCTCCGAGTGCCTGTATTTCATCTTGAAGTGATTCACGCGATAAGTTACCAACAGGCAGAAGAATTTTGGTACCTGCAATATTACTTTTGGCGAAAAATTTAACGAGCCCTGAGCCTGTGTACGACTCCGGAATAATCACTTCGTTTTCGGGGAAAAACTCCCAAACTTTTTTTGCTGTTTTTTCTCCAACACAGGCAAGGGTAAGCTTTTCAAATTGTGAAAGGTCCGTTCCTGTTTTCTCCATTATTTGCAATGTGGAGTAAAGAGAATGCACAGAGGTGAAAACGATTATTTCAAATTCTCTTAGCCTGGATATCGCATCGATAGAAGCTTCATTAATTACGGTAGTCATTTTTATCAGAGGAATATTTCTGCCACCAAACCCGTGCTTTGCAAAAAGTTCGAGAGTTTCGTCAGTTTCTGCAGCATCTCTGAAAGTAACGACGAAAGGTTTTGTTTCGTCGTGGATAATACTCAAAATCAGACGATCCTGTCTATAGTCGCAATTATTTCTTTACCACCATCGTCGAACATATCTTTAGCCAATCCAATTCCGAGTTCTTCTGCTTCATATTTACTGCCTCTAACATAACCACGCATTGCCTGGGTACCATCTATTGTTCCGATGTATGCTTTAAGGAAAAGTCCGTTCGGTTTTGTAACTGCATGGGCAGCAATTGGTACCTGACATCCACCTTCGAGTTGACGAAGGAAAGCTCTTTCAGCAGAAACAGCTGCAAAAATATTTTGATTGTGCAAACATTCAACAATTTTCATTGATTCCAGGTCACCTTCCCTGGTCTGAAGTCCAAGTGCTCCCTGCCCGACAGCGGGTAACATAAGGTCAATCGGAATAATTGAAGAAATATGTTCTTCCAATCCCAATCTTTCAACCCCGGCTCTTGCAAGAATAATCGCATCCCAATCGCTATCGAGAAATTTTTGAATTCTTGTTGGTACATTGCCCCTCAACTCTGCGACTTTTAAATCGGGTCTTAGATTAAGTAACTGACTTCTTCTCCTCAATGAACCTGTTGCAACGGTGCCACCTTCAGGTAGTTCATCTATTGTTGTTCCTTTTTTACGGGCTATGAGAACATCGTTTACATCGTGCCTTTTAGAAACAGCGGCGAGAGCGAGACCTTTAGGCATATTTGTTTCGAGGTCTTTGAGGGAATGAACTGCCAAATCGACCTGTCTTTCAAGAAGCGCAGTTTCAAGTTCTTTGGTAAATAGCCCCTTGTCTCCAATTTTTGAGAGTGCGACATCAAGGATTTTATCCCCTTTTGTATTGATATGAATAACTTCAACTTCAATACCAGGATGATTTTTTAACAATTCAGACTTTACATGCTCTGTCTGCCAGAGGGCGAGTTTACTTTGTCTTGTACCAATTCTAATTTTCATAAAAAAAGTGTCTTTACTAATTAATCTTTTTTAATTTTTTCGACTAAGTTCTGTGGTTCAAAAAGATTTGAAATTACAGAAGTGTAGTTAGCAACTTCCTGATAGTTTAATCCACTTTCAGCCACTTGCCTGAGGCGAATTGTAGGATTATGGAGCAACCTTCCGACAAGCCTTTTGGTCATGTCATCAAGTTTTTTCAGGTCATCTTCGTGAATCTTGTGCCTTATTTTTTCGATCTCTTCCTGCCTGATCTCTTCAAAAAAGTCACGAATTTTTTTAATAGTTGGAATCACTTCGAGAGTGTTGTACCAACTAAAAAGGTTCTGCATCTCCTCAAGGATGATGTTCTCTACTGCAGGAATCTCTTTTTCTCGTCTCTTGATGTTCTGGTCAATAATTTTACCGAGAGAGTCGATATCGTTATAGAAGACTCCATCAAGTTTTGCTACTGCCGGATCAATATCTCTCGGGAGTGCAAGGTCCATAAGACAAACAGGTGTACCGCGTCTTTTTTTTACTATCGCTTTAACCTCGTCCTGAGAAATGATTATCCCGGGTGCAGAAGTAGCAGAAACAATAATATCAAAATTGTGAAGATTTTCCTTCAAGTTTTCGAAAGGAACTATCTCACCGTAAACTTTTCTCGCAAGTTCTTCCGCCCTGTTCAAGGTTCTGTTTGCGATAGCAATTTTGCCAATTCCTTTGTCCTTTAAGTGAACGGCAGCGAGTTCGCCCGTTTCACCGGCACCAATAACGATTGCGGATTTATTTTCGAACGAGGAAAATATCTTCTCGACAACCTGAATTGCGGCATAACTTACTGAAACAGCACCTTCCCCTATCGCAGTCTCTGAAATACTCCTTTTACCAACCTTAACCGCAGTATCAAAAATCCTTCTCATTACTGTTCCGGCGAAATTCATATCGATAGCCAGTTGAAAAGCCTCTTTCATTTGACCATGAATCTGGCTGTCGCCAAGAATCAACGAATCAATTCCGGAAGTAACACTAAAAAGATGCTTTACAGCTCCGCAAGAAAAGAAGTTGAGAAAATTTTTATTCGTAAGTCCATCAACCCTTTTATAATTAAGAAGTGCATCTTGAATTCGTGAAATATTAATGTCATTTTCGACAGGTAACCCAAATATTTCAGTACGGTTACATGTAGAAATAACAAATCCGTCAGTAAGATATTCTCTTCTGAGGACATCCATGAACTCGGTGATTTCGTTCTTCGAAAGGTGAAGTGCCTCTCTCTGTTCGATGGATGCAGTATGATGATTTATTGAAGTACCAATCAGGTTCATATTGAATCTCCGGTCAGTGCCGGGTAAAATCTTTTATTTGTTAAATTGATGAAAGCTTGATCCCAAAATTCCGGTAGTTGATAATGCAATCAATGCAGCTACAAATCCGGTGATGGAATAAATCATAAATTTTTTGCCATAGAGTCCCGTTGTATAACGGGTAATAATTCCAACACCATAGATCAACCACACAACAGCAGTTGAAAGAAGTTTTGGATCGAGTAAACTAAAATTAGGGAACGCCGAAGGTAACAAGATTGTTCCTATCAATATTGCAATGGTCAAAAGGGTGAAACCAACAATAACTGAATTCACAGCAAGTTTTTCCAACATCTCCAGACTCGGGAGTCTGTTGAATATCAGACCAAATTGATTTAGTTTAATCTTTTTATATTGTACCGTAAACAAAATTGCATAAACCGCCGAGATTGTGATGCCTGCATATCCAAAAAGAGCTGAAATTACATGAAGTCCAAGTAATCTGTTTTTTAATACAGCAGGAACATCTATCAGATCCTGAATAAAAATCGAAGAAATGGTCTGAAAAACGAGTGAAAACAGGATAATAAACGATCCCGTTGCCCTGATATCAGATGAAAGTTCAATCAAGAAGTATGAAAACGCCACTGAACACGCCAAAACAGTGAATATTTCAAATTTGGTTGTTATCGGGGGATGATCGAAATGAATTGTCCACAAAAGAAGATATACTGTATGAATAATCAATGTAACGAATAAAAATATTCTCTTTACATTGTGTAATACCGGTTTATCTTTAAAGAAGTCAACCAGGTAAACGGAAAAAATCACAGCATACAGAACAGGTAGAGAATAATTTAATAAGTGAATTGTTTCAAGCATTGTGTCGTAGTCGAACTAAATAAAATATTTTTTTGTGCTAACAAATATACGAATAATCCTGTTTATTTGGGTTTGTTCTTATACTGTCATTTATTAAATTTACAGACATTTTCTTAAATTATTTTTTTAATTTAGCATCTAAAATAACTTATAATTTTTTAAATATCATAACCAAAAAGAGAACCGGAAGTACAATGAAGAAAACAATCATAGCAATAGCCACTATTGCATTCATTTTTGCTGGCTGCGGCAGCAAAGAAACACCTAAAACTCCTGAAAATGGAAAAGAAGCTGCAGTAATGCCAGTAAGAGGTGGAAAAATCCTCGAAATAATTCAGACTTCAGCTTACACCTATATGCGCCTTGAAGAAGAAAAAGGTGAAATCTGGGTTGCAGTTCAAAAAGTTGATGCAAAAGTTGGTGAGAATCTGTTCTTTACTCAATCAATGGAAATGAAAAATTTTGAAGGTAAAGAAGCCGGAAAAACTTTTGAGACCATTCTTTTCGTAAATGATCCGGCGAAAGATAAAGCTTCGTTTGGAGGTCAGGTTGGCAGCCCCGCTGATTTACCTGCTGATTTCAAACACCCTGACAAAGAAACAGCCCCACAGGAAGCAGTAAAAGTTGAAAAAGCTGCCGGAGGTGTTACTGTTGCTGATGTTTTCGCAAAAAAAGCTGAACTGAAGAACAAATCTGTTAAGCTCAGAGGCAAAGTGATGAAAGTTAACGCCGGAATTATGAATACCAACTGGATTCATATTCAGGATGGAACTGCTGCCGGAAAAGAATATGATCTTACAATCACTTCAGGTGAAGTTCCGGAAGTTGGACAGACAATTTTGATCGAAGGAAAAGTTTCTGTAGATAAAGATTTTGGTGCAGGCTATAAATATGATGTGATTATCGAAGAAGCAAAAATCTTAGAGAAAAAATAGTTCGATAAGTTTTTCGAGTAATCGAACTCGATTTTTCAGAGAGGCTGTCCTAAACAACAGCCTCTCACATTTTTAAATAGAACTTCCTGCTACTCCATCCCCAATTCACTTTTGATTTTGTTAATTTCCACCTTTAACGCCTCCACTTCAGCACGCAATTTAGTGACCTCATCTTCAATCAGTGGTTTAAACTCAAGATTTTCAACATTTTCAACTTGTTGAAGCTCAGGTTGACCATAAAAAAGGTGGATGTATTTTAGACTTCTTCCCGTTGTCCCTGGTACTTTGGTTACAAGAGGATCTTCTCTATCCGAAAGATTTTGAATAGTTTCCTCAACATCTTTTAGCTCGGAAAACTCGTGGATTCTTTCACACCTGTTTTTTATCTCACCTGAAGTTTGTGCTCCCCTCAACATAAGCAAACACATTACCGCACTCTCTGCCACATTCAACGATAAGTGTTCTGTAATCAATTCTCGAAACTTATTCACTTTTATGCCGGCACCAGTAACCCTTATTGCTAATCGTTTCTCCCGTAGTTGTTCTATGCATGATTCAACCATCAGGTCAGAATAGCTCACCACAGGGTCACGACTGTTTTTTTGATTGCATGCATTCGTTATCGCATTTATGCTCATCGGATAATATTCCGGTGTGGTATGCTTCTTTTCTATTAAAGCACCAAGAACTCTTACTTCAATTGGTGAAAGTAACATGATTTCCTTTTTTAATTTGTTTCACTATTAAAGTTAATAACATTTAATAATTTCCACAACAGTTAAATTAGAATGCACAACCAACTGCCATAATTTAAAACACGGAAAACATCCTATAGGAAAAAATAGTGGCAAAGTTACAAAAGGATTAATTTTGGCATCGAAATAAAATGAATTATCGAGAAGCAACATCGATCTTTTTGTGTGACCTGCATAAGACTAATTGTTTGGATGAACTGACAAGATAAAAGGCTGCCCCTCTCGAGACAGCCTTAATAATTCATCATCCTGGTATGGGCTTTTCAGCCATCAGTCCGCTGTGGCGGATCATCCCTCAGCCCTATTTAAGGAGCATCGCTTTCATCGTTTTGGAATAAGTTGTCTTGCTCTCACGCGATTGGGCTTCAAGTCTGAATATGTAAACACCTGATGAGAGTTTCGTTCCATCGAACCTCTTCTCATACATGCCATTTTCCATCTCTCCCGTGATCCCGATTCATCGGGACAACCTTCTGTCCCGTGATGTTGTAAACTGTAAGCGTTACGCTGCTCTTCTCCTTAAGTGAGAATTTTATAACTGTTTCGGGGTTAAACGGGTTGGGG
>CAYSJM010000010.1:0-65524 GCA_964431385.1 uncultured Ignavibacteriaceae bacterium
ACTTTAAAGGTAACAGTTTAGGAGTTTGTGCACAATATATAAGGTGCGGGTTAGTTGATGGTTGTGAAGTTTTTGTTGTGTTATTTTTTGAGGGTTGAAGGAGGAACGCAGATTAGACTAAGTTTCGCAGAGGAGGGAATCTAAATGGACCACGGATGCCACAGATTTTCGCAGAATTTTATAAGAATTTGCTAATTTATATTCTCTACACATGTCACCCGGAGGGCTTTTGGGAAAGGGTTGTTGGTTGGACAATCGAGACGATTGTCGCTCCTTTTCCGATGTTTAAAGGTATCGCTTTGCAATACTTTGTTCATTCTGAATGAATCTGCCTACTCTACAAAATTCAAGCAACAAAAACCGTTTTTACATTAACAAATTCTTTAATTCCGGCGGCAGAGAGTTCTCTTCCGTGACCCGATTGTTTTATGCCCCCAAAGGGGAGTCTCGGATCACTTTTCACAAAGGAATTAACAAAACTTGAACCGGCATCGAGCATCGTTTTTGCGATAGTTTCACCTTGGGAAATATCATCTGTAAATATGGCACTTCCGAGGCCGTAGTCGGAGGAATTTGCCAGGGTCAGTGCTTCATCAATGGATTTTACTTTAAAGAGGAGTGCTACAGGTCCAAAAACCTCCTCATAAAAAGCAGGAGAATTTTCAGGGATATTTTCTAATATGGTCGGTGGATAATAAAAACCAGGTCCTTCCGGCATGCAACCGCCGGTCAAAAGTGTTGCACCCAAGTCCAAAGTCTTTTGTACCTGGGAGTGAAGTGTCTCTCGTAAGTCATTTCTTGCAATGGCACCAATGTAGTTTGTCTCATCCAAGGGATCACCCATTTTAAGTTTCGCCACTTCAGAGACGAAAAGTTCTTTGAACCTCTCGTAAACCTTTTCGAAGATTATGATTCTTTTTGCTGCAATGCAACTTTGTCCGGTATTCAACATCCTGCCGATAAGACAAGATTGCACAGCTTTAGTGATATCAGCATCTTCCATTATAATGTATGGATCACTGCCGCCGAGTTCGAGCACACATTTTTTCAGTTCACTTCCGGCTATCGATGCTACCGATTTCCCTGCTCTTGTACTTCCGGTGAGAGTAACAGCGGCTATCTTTTTATTGCGAATAATTTGTTCAACATTCAAAATTTCAGTAACTATTGTACGAAAGATATTCTTCGGAAATCCCGCATCGGAAAATATTTTTTCAATCTCAAGAGCACATCCTGTAACATTTGGTGAATGCTTCAGCAGCACACCATTTCCAGCCATAAGAGTCGGAGCAGCAAATCGGAACACCTGCCAAAAAGGGAAATTCCACGGCATAATTGCGAGGATCACCCCGAGTGGCTGATATGTCACATAACTTTTTTGAGCATCTGTAGCAATAATCTCGTCTTTTAGGAAGGATTCCGCATTTTCTGCATAATAATCACAAACCCAGGCACATTTTTCAGCCTCAGCCATTCCCTGAAGAATCGGTTTACCCATCTCAAGAGCCATGAGCCTTGCGTACTCACTTTTTTGCATCCGCAGTATATCGGAAACTCTTTTTAGCAGGTTTTTTCTGTATTCAAAATCAGTCTTTTTAAATTGATGAAAAGCATCATCCACATCATTGATCACGGACATTACCTCGTGTGGGTCCATTCCGGTGTATTCTGCAATCACTTCCCCATTGTGGGGATTAACTGATTGAAACATTATTTTCCTGTGTAATAATCGATCATTTTTTGAATTGCTCTTTTACACGCCGTGCAGTAGTTATCGATAGAGATTGAGTTCATCGAACAGTCTTGTTTTGGTCTGTAAACTCCTTTTTCAACATAACCACCCCCCTCAAAAGCACCAAGTTTCTTTTCATTTTCTTTTGTGGCTGGTGTTGGTATCGGTGTTCCCTCTTTAACGAGTTCTTTCCATTTTGAATCAAAATCAACCAGGGTGGTTATATTTGGTTCAAGAGGTTCAACTCCGAGGGGATAAAAATCGTTATATGCAGTGGAACTTGTATAATATTCATCAGCGAGAAAGGCAAAGGCATGTCCAAATTCGTGAACAAAAACATATTCAGAATAAATATTGAAGTTTACACAGGTTGCATAATAGTTGTAAATCGCTCCGCCACCATACTTATCAGTATTGACGAGAATATAAATCTGATCGTAAGGAGCATTCGCAGCCAGATCCCTCACAGCATTATATTCCTCTGTCATCAGGTATCTCTCTTCATCAAAAGTATAAAAAGAAGTGCCGGCAACAGTATTCACATAAACTTTTTCACCGGGAATATCAGTACCTGATTGAGCGGATGGAGCTTCGATGCCCCAGATGTTAAAAAACGACTTATTTTCTTTGTATGGTGAAGAATTGAAGAGATATTGAGCAAATCTACTGCAATCTTTCTTAAATTGGTCCATCTCTTTTGCAGTGTATCCTTCCGGAATTATCACAATATCAACTTTTTCCGAGGGGTCACCACTATTCACAACTTGAAATGAAGGATAGACATTTTTTCTATCTTTTTTGATGAAATAGTTCTTTGGATCGATTTCGAGTTCATATTTCTTCTCGAGTGAGAGGTCTTTTTTTCTGCCGGAAATGGAGATAAGAACTGTATTTTTTGGATATGGGAAAACGACACTTTCTTCAAAAGATTTATTTATCTTTAGGGCTTCTTTAGTTGTTTGCCATTCCGAGAAGAGGGTCGAATAATATTTTGAGTAGATGAGCTTGCCCGAGGTTTTATCGAAGACTTCAAGCTTATACTTACCGTAGTTGAACGGATCGATCAGTTTTTTAACGGGCCCGCCCCAATAAGGCTCTTCGATTAGACTTCCGAATGAAAATGCCTCATCCGTCTTGTTCCCCGAGTGAATATAGTTAAGTCGAAGTGTCTTCTTTTCGAAATAATTATTAAACTCACTCTGGGCAAACGAGAGTGAAGAGACAAAAAGGAGAAAGAGTAATATTCGCATTGTGCACCATATAATTGATAGAGCACAAAATTACTGATTTTCTAACTTTTTTTTAGTTTAAAAAACTTTGGCTATTTGTCTTGAGCAATTCTCCTATCGATAGCCATTGCCAGTTTAAAATCTCGTCCGGTAATTCCGTTTGCATCGTGTGTAGAAGTGGTAACTCTAAGATTATTCCAGCCAAACATCAGGATATCGGGGTGATGGTTCTGATCTTCGGCGAGTTCAGCAATCTTGTTCACGACTTGCACCACTTCTGCAAAATTTCCAAAGTTGTAGGTTTTAGTGATTGTATCACCATTACGCTGCCAGCCATTTAGCCCGGCGAGTTCGTTGTTGATCATTTCATCGGGTAATTTTAACATCTTCTTTCTCCAAAAAATAAAAGGCTATCCGAAGATAGCCTTGTTGAAATTAAACACTAAGATCTGAACCAACCTCGAGAGATTTTTCATCCATGAAAACGAGATAATCGTTATCGTCAACATGTCTGGCAATCACACGGGTTCCATCTTTGAAAGAACCTCTGAGAATTTCTTCAGAAAGAGGGTCTTCAATGTAATTCTGAATTGCCCTCTTTAACGGACGAGCACCAAATTTTGGGTCAAATCCTTTATCTGCGAGAAAATTCTTTGCAGAATCTTCGATAACAAGTTCAAGTTTGTTATCGTGAATATTTTTAAGAAGGTCTTTTATCTCAACATCGATAATTTTAAGAATGTCTTCTTTGTCAAGATTTCTGAAGACAATCTGATCATCAAGTCTATTCAGAAACTCCGGACTGAAAAGTTTTTTCACGGCATCATCAATAACGCTTTTCATATTGTTATACTGGTCTTTTACACCGTCAGCGTTAAATCCAAATGATCCGAGAGGTTTAATATCTCTCAAGCCAATATTAGAAGTCATTATGATAATTGTGTTCTTAAAATCAACTTTTCTTCCGAGGCTGTCAGTCAGTCTTCCTTCATCGAGCACCTGCAAAAGGAGAGAGAAGATATCCGGGTGTGCTTTTTCGATTTCATCAAAAAGTACGACTGAATACGGTTTCCTTCTAACTTTTTCAGTCAGCTGTCCACCCTCTTCATAACCTACATATCCGGGAGGTGCACCAACAAGTCTCGAGACGGCGAATTTTTCCATATATTCGCTCATATCAATCTTAATCAGAGCATCTTCTGTGTCGAACAGATACCTTGCAAGAACCTTACATAATTCGGTTTTACCAACGCCGGTAGGACCGAGGAAGATAAAACTGCCGATTGGTCTGTCAGGATTCTTTAAGCCTGCTCTGGCTCTCCTGATAGCTTTTGTAAGTTTCTTTACAGCTTCATCCTGACCGATGATACTACTCTTTAAAGCATCTTCCATATTCAGAAGTTTATCTGATTCGGTCTGAGCAACTCTGGTAACAGGAATGCCGGTCATCATTGCCACAACAGTTGCGATATCTTCTTCTGTTACATCAAAAATGTTTTCCTTCGACTTCAGTTCCCACTGTTCCTTCGCCTGTTCCAATTCAGCAAGCAAAGTTCTTTCGGTATCGCGAAGGCGTGCAGCTTCCTCATAATCCTGTTTTTTTACGACGGCAGCTTTTTCTTTTCTTACATTTTCTACATCATCTTCCATCTTGAGGATTTCAACCGGCACTTCGTAATTACGCATGTGAACTCTACTGCCGGCCTCATCGATAACATCGATAGCTTTATCGGGTAGATGCCTGTCAGTAATATATCTCATGCTCATTTTTACAGCAGATTCAACAGCCGCAGTTGAATAACTCACATGGTGATGCTCTTCATACTTAATTTTGATATTTTCGAGAATTTTAATAGTATCGTCATAACTTGGTGGTTCAACCATAACCTTCTGAAATCTTCTGTCGAGTGCACCATCTGTCTCGATATATTTTCTATACTCATCAAGTGTGGTTGCACCGATACACTGGAAATCACCTCTTGCAAGAGCGGGTTTAAACATGTTCGAAGCGTCGAGTGACCCCGATGCCCCACCGGCTCCAACAATTGTATGGAGTTCATCAATAAAAATGATAACTTCTTTAGCCTTTTCAAGTTCGGTTAACAGAGCTTTCATTCTCTCTTCGAACTGCCCGCGATACTTGGTGCCGGCGACAAGTCCTGCAAGGTCGAGAGTAACAACTCTTTTATCCTGAAGGATTCTTGGTACCTTTTTTTGAATAATTCTGATAGCCAATCCTTCAGCTATAGCGGTTTTTCCCACACCGGGTTCACCGATAAGCACAGGGTTGTTCTTTTTTCTTCTGCTCAGAATTTGGGCAACTCTTTCAATCTCATTTTCTCTACCGATGACGGGATCAAGTTTGTCCTCAACTGCAAGTTTGGTAAGGTCTCTTCCGAAATTATCGAGAACCGGAGTTTTCGTTTTTTCAGATTTTTTCCCTTGTGGGGGTGGTACAGAACCTGCCTGAGGTTTATCTTGATTGTCTCTGCTTGAAAGCAAACTGTTCAGTTCACCTCTTGCAGCTTCATACGAAAGACCAAACTGCATCAAAATTTGGGTAGCCAGAGTATCCTCATCTCTCAGGAGAGAAAGAAGTAAATGCTCTGTACCAATAACATCAGCTTTGTAAATCTTCGCTTCAATTTGAGTAATTTTTAAAATTTTCTCAGCTTGTTTAGTCAAAGGTAAATTACCAATTGTGAGTGTTCCTCCACTCGAACGCAAAGAATCCTCGATAACTTTTTTTAATTCAAGCATATCACAATCGAGATTCTTTAAGATCCGAACAGCCACTCCCTGACCTTCCCGAATTATCCCTAGCAACAGATGTTCTGTGCCTATATAATCGTGTCCAAGTCTTACAGCTTCTTCTCTGCTAAGTCTGATTACATCTTGCAGCCTGTCCGAAAAACTTCCATCCATTTTGTCAGTCCTAAGTTTTTATTTAAATAACTAATCGAATATATATATTAAAATCTTTTTGTGCAATTCATGGGCGATTCAGATAAAAAAAAGTGACCGGAAACAACCGACTCATTGAATTGCAGGGCATTATAATAGTTTAAACAAAAGAGTTCGATAAAATGTTTCGTAAATACCGATTTATTTTATCCTTTAATTCGACTTAAATTGTTATCTTGAGAGTACTTTTTAATAATTCTTATTGGAGAAAAAATAATGCAAGACATTGTATCAGGCACAATGATATTCTTTATAGTTGGTGCCCTAATTTTTTTAATGTTCTTCCTCTACTTCGTTCCCATTGGTCTCTGGATAACAGCCGTATCATCAGGCGTTAAAGTTAAAATATTCAAAGATCTCGTAGGAATGAGACTACGGAAAATAAATCCGAATGTAATTGTAAGAGCCAAAATCACAGCGACCAAAGCAGGAATTGAAGTGGAAATTCCCAAGCTTGAAGCACATTTGCTCGCAGGTGGAAATGTTGACAAAGTAGTAATGGCACTTGTTTCAGCTGATAAAGCACAACTCAATCTGTCTTTTGAAAGAGCAACAGCCATCGATCTTGCAGGTAGAGATGTACTTGAAGCAGTAAAAATGTCGGTCAACCCAAAGGTTATTGAGACTCCCCTGGTAGCTGCCATGGCAAAAGATGGTATTCAGTTGAAAGCTGTCGCAAGAATTACCGTAAGAACAAATATTGAAAGACTCGTCGGTGGTGCCGGTGAAGCTACAATTCTTGCAAGAGTTGGAGAAGGAATTGTATCAACAATTGGTTCTTCCGAAAGTCATAAACATGTACTCGAAAACCCTGATTCAATTTCAAAAGTTGTTTTGAGTAAAGGACTTGACAGTGGAACAGCATTCGAAATTCTCTCAATCGATATAGCTGATGTGGATGTTGGAGCGAACATTGGTGCCAAACTTCAGGCTGATCAGGCTCAGGCAGATCTTCAGATTGCCCGTGCCCGTGCAGAAGAGCGTCGTGCTGCGGCAGTCGCACTCGAACAAGAGATGAACGCTGAAGTTGCCCGCCAAAAAGCAAAAGTAATAGAAGCCGAGGCTGAGGTTCCAAAAGCAATTGCAGAAGCTTTCAGATCAGGTAATCTTGGAATTATGGACTATTACAATCTTAAAAATGTTCAGGCTGACACCTCCATGAGAGAATCAATTGCCAGACCTGACGATTCAAAATCGAAACCGACAAGTTAATATCGTGGACGATATAGTTCAAATTGTTGTATTTGTGTTGTTTTTACTCTTCTCCCTCATAAGCGGGTTGAAGAAGAAAAATGACCCAAATGTTCCACAACAAAGGAAACAGCAACCAAGAGCTCCCCAACGCCCTGCCCCTAAAGAGTACTCTACTTATCAGAGTACTCAGAGACAGACAGAGTCAGCTCAACCGAGTGATGCATTTAAGGAGTTGGAAATTCTTTTTGGTAAGGTAAAAACGGAGGAAGAGAGTTACACTTCTCCTGCCAGAGTTCCGGAAAGAAAACCAAGTTATACTTCCAAAACCCGTGTTCCCGATCAGGAATCTGACTATATTCCATACGAACAGACAGTCAAGAAAACTGAGTACAGAGAATACGAGAAAAAAGAACCTTTGATAAAAGAAACCCAGCTCGAAGGCTCTAACTTCACTCCAACACCTGAAGAGTTTAACTACGAAACCATTGAACCGGTCTCTATGGAAGAACTAAACAGAAGGTTTGAGCAAGCGGAAGAAGATGCATTAAGGCACTCTTATGAGTCTAATCTGGATCTCACAAGCAGCAGTAGAAGTAAGGGATATGCTGCCCTTTTGAGGAATCGTGGTAATGTAAAGGATGCAATTGTTATGAGTGAAATTCTAAGAAGACGCGGAGCAAATTGGAGAAGAGCATAAAAACAATCAAATTAAGGAATATTACTTCTCCGGATAATTTCAAAAAAAATTACGATGAATCCAAGTTTGCCATCGACTATGTTAATTCTCTCAATAATGCACAGTATGAGGCAGCTCGGGCTGAAGAAGGCAGTTTTCTAATTATTGCCGGTGCGGGTTCAGGGAAAACCCGCACCCTGGTTTATCGTGTTGCCCGGCTTATTGAGATTGGCTACGACCCCACTTCTATTTTACTCCTGACTTTTACCCGTAAAGCAGCAAACGAGATGATGCATCGCGCTGAGTTGCTGCTTGATAAACGATGTTCAAAAATTCAGGGCGGTACTTTTCACTCGTATGCAAATATGATACTCCGGAAATATGCCACTGCTGCACACCTCCAGCCAAATTTCACAATTCTCGATCAAGGCGATTCAGAAGATGTAGTTAACCTTATCCGTTCTGAGTCGAGTGCTATCGAAGAAAAAGTCAGATTTCCCAACAAACAGACTTTATTCAAAATATTCAGTTTGAGCGTAAACACCGGAAGACATCTCGATGAAATTGTTGAGGAAGAATTCCCTCATTTTATGCGACACATCGAGAAGATAAGTGAATTACACTTACTGTACACCGAGTATAAAATGAAGAATAACCTGCTCGATTTTGATGATCTTCTCATCTATCTTCGTGATTTTTTCTTCGAATACTCCCCTACTGCACAAAGAATTTTGAACTCGATCAAGTTTATAATGGTCGATGAATATCAGGATACAAACAGATTGCAAGCTGAATTGGTGGAATCTCTTACCCAAACCAATAGAAATATTATGGTTGTGGGTGACGACCTCCAGTCGATCTATTCATTCCGTGGAGCAAACTTTAAGAATATTATGCAATTCCCCGAACTTTTTCCGGGAACGACCCTGATAAAACTTGAGGAGAACTACCGGAGCACTCCGCAGATTCTAAATTTTGCTAATAAAGTTCAGGATGCAGCGGTTTGGAAATATGAAAAATCGTTGTATTCTTACAGACCCGATGGTGAACTACCCTACATAATTGCATCTGAAAATGAGAATATGCAAAGCAGGTTCATTGTCCAGAAGATACTCGATTTGCGTGAAGAGGGCGTTAAACTCTCCGATATAGCGGTACTGTTCAGATCATCATTTTTCTCATTTGATCTCGAAATTGAGTTGACAAAAGCAAATATCCCATTTGTAAAAATTGGAGGGATAAAATTTGTAGAAGCGGCCCATATTAAAGATATACTCGCTTTTCTGCGAGTTTTATTAAATCCACTTGATCTTGTCAGTTGGTACAGAATTTTGATGATGCATGCCGGCATCGGTCCCAAAACTGCCCGAAAAATATTAAATGAGATTGGAGAAGGTAAAGCAGGAATCACAAAAGAAACGAGTGCATCTGCAAACACGGTTTTTGCAACAAAATGCCTTAAGCTTTTGGAGATGATGCGTAAACTTTATGTAAGGCAGGATACGCCAACTGAAAAAACACAGTTGGTTGTTAATTACTATTATCCTCTCTTTAAAGATCTTTACGACGATTTTAACAAGAGATCGAAGGATATAGATACCCTCCTCAATATTACCGAGAAGTATGATACGCTTCACGATTTCCTCTCTGATATGGCGATTGAACCTCCGCTTGATTCAATTTCCGATTTGGATAATCCTGACAAAGAAGATGAAAAACTGACTCTTAGCACAATCCACTCTGCAAAGGGATTGGAATGGCATTCTGTATTCATAATGCATGCCATAGATGGATTTTTCCCATCAATCCGGTCGATAGAGACAGCGGAAGGTCTTGAGGAAGAACGCAGATTAATGTATGTAGCTTCAACGCGGGCGAAACAAAACCTCTTTATTACTTACCCGATGAAGGTTTTTGATCGTGAAATGGGGGTTACATTCTCAAAACCCACCCGATTCATCAACAATATTACACCCGATATTGCCGAAGGATATCTCCTCGAGGAGTAATCCCTGAAACTTTTTTCTTAATCGTCGTTATAATCAATAAAAAAAGGAAAGATTATGTTAAAATTTGTTGCTGTTTTTCTCCTCGTGGTCACTTCTGTGAGCTTTAGTCAAACCGGACTGACATTTAAGATTGAAAAATTTTCGAAAGATTATACCAATCCTAAGGATGCGTCTGAGAAATTTTTAGAATTTCATCTTGAATATCCTGTTTTTTCCGGCACGGGTGCTGCAGAAAAAACCGCCAAATTTCTCAATGCACAGATCGCCGAAATAGTTTTTGAAAAAGAAAGTTCACCTGAAGCCTTGTTTAACAAATCTGTAAAGGAACACAAGGAAATATACGCTGAAGGTGAAGGAATGGGTATGCAGTGGCTGCTTGAAAAAAATGCTGATTATAACAAGTTGACCGAAGATGTCGGTACCCTTACTTATTCCGGTAGTCAGTACAGCGGTGGTGCGCATGGTGGAGCTTGGGTAAATTACTTCAATTACGACCTGAAGAACAATAAACAGTTGCTTCTGAAGGATGTTTTGAACACAAATTTCCTTCCGGCTCTGACAAAAGAAGGAGAAAAGATTTTCAGAAAACTGAAAAATCTAAAACCAAATCAGAGCCTCGAGGGTGACTACTGGTTTACTGACAACAAATTTCATCTGAATGAAAATTATCTGTTTACAAAAACAGGTATTACATTTTATTATAATCAATATGAAATTACATGCTATGCCTGTGGAACTACCGAATTGGAGATACCCTGGAAAAGTATAAAATCATTAATAAACAAAAATGGCTTACTAAAAGCATTTTCAAAATAATCCAAAGGATATAATCCGTATGACTCGATTCTTTTCATTATTTCTCTTCATCTCTCTTTTTGTAAGCGTTAATTCACAAAATCTTTATTATACAACTGAAAATGTAAGTAAGGTACTTAACAGCGATAAATACAAAAGGGATTCAGTTTACTTAATAAATATTTCCTGGCCGGTATTTGACGAAACAAAAGGAAAGACATTTCTCGCAGAAAAATTAAACAAATTTGTAAGAAATCAGATTAGCGGCGATACCATGTCAGTTGCAAAAATGGTTGAATACATGATTGCCACTTACAAAGAGTTTGAAACCGAAGAGACCATGGGAATGTATTGGAATTATGAATGTTCCATTTTTGTAACGGAAACCGGAAATCAGGTTGTTTCTCTACACAAAAGTGAGTATGACTATTCCGGTGGTGCACACGGCAACGGATTTTTAGGATACTACAACTTCGATCTGAACAACAGCGAAATTTTGATGCTTTCAGATCTGATAGAACCGGGCAGTTATGAAAAAGTTACAAAAGTGGCTGAAAAGATATTCAGAGAAGTGACTGAGGTGGGTGACAGAGACCTTAATGAAGCCGGATATTGGTTCGAAGAGAGTAAATTTCATTTAAATGAGAATTTTCTGATAACAGAAAAAGGGCTCACATTTTTCTATAATTCTTATGAAATTGCCCCTTACGCGGGTGGTCCAACAGAACTTGAAATCCCATATTCTGCGATCAAAGATTTCATAAAAAAAGATGGTCCGCTTAAATTCCTGTTCTAATAATTTTGAGACCGGTGCACCCCCGCCGGTCTCATCTTTTATTGTTAAAGAAGTAAATTGTTCTCAGAAGCCGAATCGAATAGATGTACTTTTTCTGTGTCAAATTCGAGCTTTATGGTAGTTCCCGCCTTATATCTTATCCCTGTGTTTACTCGAGCAACAAATTTAATGCCTTCTAAAGAGAAGTGAAGATACTCTTCATTCCCCATCAGTTCTACCAGTTCCAATTCTGCCTCAATCACATTCACTCCCGCTCTTTCAACCGGTGAATTGGGGCGAAAATGCTCGGGTCTTATCCCTGCAATCACTGAGGTAGCAGTAGAAAGGGACTTTTCAAAAGAAGCCCTTTCAAAATCAATAATCACCTTTCCGCCATCACTCGAAAAAGTGTAATCCATTTTTTTCGAGATTTTGCCCGGAATAAAATTCATTGAAGGGCTGCCGATAAATCCTGCAACAAATTTATTCGCCGGTTTTTCATAAAGATTCATCGGTTCATCGAACTGTTGAACAAAACCACCATTTAGAACACAAATTCTGTCCCCCATCGTCATTGCCTCAACTTGATCATGTGTCACATAAATCATTGTTGCTTCAAGTTGTTTATGCAGACGGGATATTTCTGCCCTCATCTGAACTCTTAGTTTGGCATCAAGGTTACTTAAAGGTTCATCGAACAGAAAAACTTTGGGCTTTCTTACTATGGCTCTCCCCACGGCAACCCTCTGGCGTTGACCCCCGGAGAGAGCTTTTGGCTTTCGGTCAAGATAGTCACCAAGTTCAAGAATTTCGGCAGCTTCTTCCACCCTTTCGTCAATCTCAGCTTTTGGCATTTTTCTCAATTTTAGACCAAATGACATATTCTCTTTTACAGTCATGTGAGGATAAAGTGCATAATTTTGAAAAACCATTGCAATGTCCCGGTCTTTTGGTGGCAGATCGTTCACCAAATTTCCATCAATATAAAGTTCACCACCGGTAATATCCTCCAAACCGGCAATCATCCTAAGAGTCGTGGTTTTGCCACATCCTGAAGGACCAACGAGAACAACAAATTCTTTGTCTTTAATTGCGATATCAACAGAGTGAACAACTTTGTTCCCTCCCTCATAGGTTTTTGATATCTTGTGAAGTTTTACCTCTGCCATTACAAAATCTCCTGAAATGTAAACGCTTACATTAATTATCCAAAAATAAGGGATATCTACCAAAAAATAAACTCTAAAAACCATTTATTTCATTTTTTTATCAAAATTCAGGAATCTTTTTTATTTTTACCCGTTACTTTTCAGAAATATATGCTAAAACCCAAAATCACGTATTTTCTTATCGTTTTAATAGTGGTCGTTTCGGCGGTTATCTTCATTATGACACAATTTAAGCCCGGTGTTAATAGTGATTATCTTCCCGATATTGAAAACAAAGACACTTCGTATATGAAAGATGATTATTCTACCAAACGGGACTCGATGGTTAAAGACCAACTTGAGGCTCGCGGAATAAAAAATCCTCTCGTAATCAATGCAATGAAATTGGTGAAACGGCATCTTTTTGTTCCGGAGAGGTACCGACAATACGCTTATGATGACGGAGCTCTCCCAATTGGACTTGATCAAACGATCTCGCAACCTTACATTGTAGCTTACATGACCGAGGCGGTAAAGCCAACGAAGGAAATGAAGGTGCTGGAGATTGGTACAGGTTCGGGTTATCAAGCAGCGGTTTTGGCTGAAATAGTTAAAGAAGTTTATACCATCGAATATTTTGACGACCTCGCGAATAATGCGAGAAAACTTCTCGATTCACTCAACTATAAAAATATAAAAGTAAAAGCCGGCGATGGTTTCTACGGTTGGTCAGAATATGCGCCCTTCGACGCAATAATAGTCACTGCGGCACCTGAAGATGTTCCAAAACCGTTAGTCGATCAACTTAAAGAAGGCGGCAGAATGATTATTCCACTTGGGCAATCAGGAACTGTCCAGTCACTCGTTATTCTGCAGAAAATAAACGGAAAAATTGAACGACAGGACGCCATGAAGGTTAAGTTTGTACCGTTCCTAAGGAAATAATCACTCTTCAAAAATTATGATTACTTTCCGAGAAAACCGGCTATTGCATTTGAAACAACTTTCAAGTCGCAACCGGGTGCCAGGTGCCCACAATCATTCTGTACTATCAACAAATCACAACCGAGAGTTTTAGCGAATTTGATTGATTGATACGGCAGAATTAGATGATCAGTCGCCGATACAATCACAAAAACCTCTCCCTTCACAGCCTTTGCAGTTTCTCCAAATGAACCACCATAATTTCTTGTAATATCATGAGTTATCATCGCTTTCATCTGGGCGATTCTATTCTTTGCGGGAAATCTTTCAGCAGTTTTTCCTCTAAACTTTGAGAGTAAATCTTTAAATTCCTCGGGTGTAAAATTTGTATCAATCTGCGATGGGGTTCTTGCAAAAAGGTAGAAATTGAGATCAAAAATCTTGTTGGCAACCGAATCAGGAACGCCGTATTTTTCAATTGATTCCAAGGTTAAAATTGAAGCTTCAAAAATCAGTTGATTCACGCTGCTTTGCACAGGAGTTCCTACATACGGAATGTATTTTTTAGCAAATCCCGGATATGCCACCATCCACTCGTAAACCTGCATTCCCCCCATCGAACCGCCGATGAAGGCATGAATTCCCTTTAGCCCAAAACATTTTGTAAGGAGCAAATATTCACTTTGTACCATATCGGATATTGTAATATCCGGAAAAACCGGTTTCGAATAGTTTGTAGGCGAAGTGGAAACTCCATTACCAAGGGCATCCACCAGAATTGTGAAATATTTGGTTGTATCGATAAGTTTGTTTTTGCCGAGACTTGCGATCATGTCTTCTGATGATCCGGCGTACCAGCTTAGGAAGGCTACAACATTCGACTTTTCAGAGTTCATTTTTCCAAAGGTTCTATAACCAACCTTTGCATCAAAAAGGGTTTCTCCTGAAGAGAGTTTAAGATCACCAATTCCATAAAATTGTTGTTGGGCGGAAATCAATCCGTAAAAAAGAACAATAAGTAATAACAGCCTCTTGGTCATGACAATTTTTCCACATTTAATAAAAAAACTCTTTTAAAATTGCAAAATTTTATGCTGATAATAGTGTTAACCAAATTAATTTTTAAGTCTTACTTTTTAAGATGTCAATGTTTGTGCACTTACAAATAATGTGGGTATTTAATCGTTTTATTAGCTTAAATTTAAGTTTAAATTTTATTTTTTTTAGAACAGGTATTTAATGCGTCAAGTTTTATTATTGCTGATTTTTCTCGTTCCGATAATGGCTCAAACGAATCAGCCAAAGATCGTTGAAGTCACTAAAAGTCTTCAACTTTCAGAGCTTTTTGTCAAAAATGGTTTCTCACTTAACGGTTCACAAAAGTATGTTTCCGGTACTTCAGGTGGAACACTTGTATCACCATCTATCGAGATGCCATCTTTCGATAATTCCCCATTCATTGCAACAGGAATAAAAGTGACCGGGAAATTCAAAACGCCTGAGGTCATCAGTTTTATACTTACTGTTGATGGTGAGGATTTCACGATGCACGCGAACGAGGACAGCGATCCTGTATTATCTAAAAATGTGATACTCACGCCACTCTATTTCGCAAAACCAACGAGCAAATCGGTTAAAGTGACTGTTATTGCTGTGGCTGAAGGTGTGGAGATCACCGGGGTTGAACTCGTTTTTATCAATCCGGGTAAATCCAATCCTGTCGAACCCGAAGTTTCATTGACACAGGATACATATCCTAAACCACCTGTTGTGAGTAGAACAGGATGGGGATGTCCAATTGGTCAAAATTCAAATTGCGGAGCCACATCGACAACGGTGACACACCTGATTGTCCATCACACAGATGACAACAACAACATTACTGACTGGGCGGCAGCAGTAAGAGCCATTTACCAGTATCACACAGGCAGCAATGGCTGGTGCGATATCGGTTACAACTATCTGGTTGCTCCTACAGGAGTGATTTATGAAGGCAGAGGTGGTGGTGATAATGTAGTAGGTGCCCATTTTTGCGGTTACAACGGCGGGACTATGGGTGTTTCGATGCTTGGTACCTACACAACAGTTTCTCCTTCAGCTGCACTTCAGGCGTCTCTCACCAAAATCCTTGCATGGAAAGCTGACCAAAGAACTATCAATCCACTCGGGACCTCATATCATGCTTCCTCAGGCTTGACCATCAACAACATCTCAGGTCACAGAGCCGGGTGTGCAACTGACTGCCCGGGTCAAAAATTCTTTGACAACGACCTGCAGAATATCAGGCAGGGAGTTCTGTCGTTAATCCAGAGCATTGCTCCGAAAATTACAACTACTTTTCCTGCAAATGGCAGCAACGATTTTAAAGTTTTTAATCCAATTCGTTTGACTTTTAATCTGCAGATGGACACAACTTCGGTAAAAAATGCAATCTCTCTCTCCCCCACTGATACTTTTACTGTTTCCTTTCCATCAGCTTTCGAAGCCGTTATTACACCAAAAGGATTGTGGAGTTTTAGCACAACCTATACCGTAAAAGTTGATACGAGTGCTAAAAATATCTATGGAACTTCAATAGACGGAGATGGCAATGGTGTTGCGGGTGATCCTTTTTATATGAGTTTTACTACCTCAATGCCTGACAATAATCCACCACAGATAATTAAATACTATCCATCAGGATCGGATGTAAGCACATCTGCAGAGATGATGATTGTATTTAACGAAGAAATTGCCAACTATTCACAGAATATCACTTTGAGTGATGGCGTAAATGCAAACATTCCTCTCTCATCCATGAACTTTACATGGGATGGAAACTACGGGCGACTAACATTTAAGACTGTTGCAAGTCTTGTTGGTGGAAAGTTTTATCTCTTAAAATTGAAAAGTGATTTAAGCGATAAAGTCGGTAACAAACTACCACAAGATTTTGATATCAATTTTCATGTTCCAATAGTTAACTATGCAGATGGAAATATTGTGGATAGATTTGAAGGCTATTCCACTTGGGGTAATCCTCTTCAGACCACAGGTACAACAGGTGTAGATACCTCGGTGACTAATTTTACAATAACTTCGGAAAAGAAAAAGGGCGGTATATTCTCCGGCAAAATTGGTTACAAATTTACCGGGACTGAAAACGGCAAAGTTGTTCTCAAAAAATCAACAGGGCATCTGCTTCCAACGGGAAATTCGACAGTCGGAATCTGGATATTCGGTGAGTTGAACAACATCAAGCTATCAATGATCCTCGAAAATTCATCGGAAATATTGGTGGATATGGGAAGAATTAATTTTTATGGATGGAGATTCTTCAATATTCCATTTGATAACTCCACCGGAAATACGCAGTTTAAGGGCTTTGTTCTGGATCAGACTGAAAACGCCGACAATCAAGGAGCTGTTTATTTTGATAATCTACAGTTCAATGGAACTTACACCGATATTGAAGAGGAAAATAGTGTGCCAAAACAATTTTCGCTTCAGCAAAACTATCCAAATCCTTTTAATCCGGAAACCGTAATTTCATTTACACTTCCCCAAAAAGGATTTGTCATAGGGAAAATTTATGATGTAATGGGTCGTGAAATAACAGTATTGCTAAATGGTGAATACGAATCAGGTTATCATTCTGTGAAATTTAATGGAGCTGATCTTTCTTCAGGCATTTATTTCTTTCACCTCACCACAGGTAACGAAAGAAAAACAATTAAAATGATCTTAAATAAATAGAATTTAGAAACTGCATTAAACCGAATTTAATATGACTACAAATAAAATAGTTTTTGGTACTGATGGATGGCGCGGAATAATAGACGAGGATGTTAATAACAAGTCAATAGCAGAAGTGGGTCAGGCTTTTGCAGATTACCTTCTCTCGACTGTTCATAAAATAATCTCGCCGTCGGTTGTGGTTGGCTATGACGGAAGAAAAAATTCTAAACAGTATGCCACCCTCTTGGCAAGGGTGCTCGCCGGAAACCGGATAAGAGTTACACTTAGTGATAAAATCGTCCCTACACCGGTGCTTGCGTATGCTGTAAAAAAAGGCGGCTTTAATGCCGGTGTCATGATTACGGCGAGTCATAATCCGCCTCAGTTCAATGGTGTCAAATTTAAAGCTAATTATGGTGGTCCTTTTCTGACTGAGGATACAAAAAGAGTGGAATCGTTCATAAATTATAACCTGATTCAGTCTTCAGACAATCTGACAACCGAAGACATTTTAGAAGAATATCTTTCAGGATTGATTGACCGAATCGACTTTAAAAGTGCAAGAAAGAAAAAATTGAAGGTACTGATTGATTCGATGGGTGGAGCAGGTGGCACGATAATTCAGAGCCTGTTGAGCAGTCAAAAGATCGAAGCAGTTACAATATTTGGTGAACCCGATACCAATTTTAATGGCAGATCACCTGAACCTATCGACCAAAATCTATCCCAACTAAAAGAGGAGATTTTGAAAGATGATTATTCGTTTGGTATTGCAACCGACGGCGATGCCGATAGAGTAGCATTCGTGCTTGACAATGGTGAATGGCTAAGTGCTCAGGAAACAATCTTGCTTTTTACGGATTACCTGATCGAAACCGGTTTCGAGGATGGCGACATTGTGAAAACAGTCTCCGTTACCGATAAGTTATTTGCATACCAATCTTCCACGAGAAATATCAGGGAAGTGCAGGTCGGCTTTAAGTATGTAACAGAAGAGATGCTCAAAGGTGGTGTCGCTATGGGTTTCGAAGAGAGCGGCGGATTTGGCATAACCAGCCACATCCCCGAGAGAGACGGAATCTTTTTTGCCATGTTAATGCTCGAGATGCTTGCCGATTCTGAGTTTACAAAATTGAGTGATCTCGTTCAAAGCAAAAGAGCAAAATATGGAACGGTTAACTACAACAGACGCGATCTCCCATATACCGGTGAAGACAGAATGGAGTTATTACCCCGGTTTGCCGATTCGATTCCAACAGAAGTTGCAGGATTTGGTATCACTGACACTTCCCTGTTTTATTCCGCTACCGGGGTGATTAATGGCTTAAAATTGCGATTGGAAGGGAGTTCCAGATGGCTGCTTATAAGAAGCTCGGAAACTGAACCTTTGCTAAGATTTTACGCTGAAGGTGACTCACCCGATGAACCGGACACATTGTTAAACGCAGGCATCGAACTCCTGCTTCAAAAAAAGAATCACTAAGACCATGTCAATTAAATATATTGAGAAATCAGAAATACCCTTCCTCTATAAAGGAATGGGTGAAGATTTTGCCATGATCGAGAACCCGGGATATATTTTTCCCCGCTTTGAGATCGTTCCTTTGGCAAAAAAGAGCAAAAAAGTTGAAGATATTGTTGCTGTCGTAATGGATATGGATGGAACAACCACCACAACGGAAGTTCTCTGCATTCACTCTCTTGAGTTTATGGTAAGACAAATAACAGGCAGAATGTCCAAAGAGGAATGGCTCGGTCTCGATGAAGAACATGACTACCCCCATATAATCGGGAACAGTACAACCAAGCATGTTGAATACCTCATAAAAACTTATCGTGACAAGATCGATATCGAACAACTTAAAAAGGCATTTATAAAAGCCGCTGTAAGAACAATTTGCTTTGGGAAAGATCCCAATAGAATTGCAGAAGTAAAGAACAACCTGGTATCGCTCGGTCTTGGGAAATTGTGCGATACCCCCGAACTATCAGCAATAATCAGTAAAGGACCCTCCGAATTTAAGAATTCCATCGGGTTGCAAAGTCTGACAATTCACAATATTAATGAATTCAGAATTGAAACCGAACATGAAGTTGTCCGAGCCGCAATTGATATTTATTATGCCAGGTACCACGAAATTCTTGCCATTATAGCCGAGGGTAAAGGTGCACAGATAATAGAAGAACTGAACCTCCCCTTGGGCAGGCATCTCATTGAGCCGATGCCGGGGGCTTTATTGTTGTTACTCCTGTTAAAAGGAAAATTAAAAGGAATTGTTCCGCAGTTAAAACAATATCTTCTACACAACTTTAAGATTTTCGATAAGCCCGATTTTGATATCGATTCAGAAATCGGCTTTCTGCAGAATCTTGCAGCAAAATTTGAAGAAAATCCGGCTAAAATAGCAGTGGTAACTTCCTCCATAAAGTATGAAGCTGACATCGTTCTAAACCAGGTATTTGCTGTATTTAGAGAGCAACTCGGCGAAATGGGATTAAACTCTGAAACCATCAAAGAATTTTCTGCACTTTTTACTGACCACAATCAGTTTTATGATGCAGTAATTACCGCCTCAGACTCAAGTGAGATTAGACTGAAACCCTACCGCGATCTTTACTCAATTGCCCTCCACAAACTCTCCGTTCCGGTCGAGAAATTTGATCAGGTAATCGGATTTGAGGACTCAGAAAGCGGCAACCTTGCCATTCGTGCAGCGGGAATCGGAATGGCGATAGCAGTTCCTTTCGCCCAGACTGCGGGTCATAATCTCTCTGCCGCAAGTTACATTGCACATGGAGGGATTCCTGAAGTAATTTTTAAAAACCATCTTTTCCTAAATCATATTTGAGAAGTTATGTCAAAGTTTGATGACCACCTGAAAAATAAAGTATTTCATGTAATATCCAATACCCACTGGGACAGAGAGTGGCGTTTCCCCTTCCAACGGAACAGGCAAATGCTCGTTGATATGATCGACAAGGTAATTGAAATACTCGAAAACAACCACGACTACCGTGCATTTCATCTCGACAGTCAGTCAATAGTAATAACCGACTACCTCGAAGTAAAACCTCACATGAAAGAAAGATTTATAAAACTCGTTGAGGAAAAACGGCTGTTGATCGGTCCCTGGTTCATTCTTCCCGAACAGTTTCAGGTTGGTGGTGAAAATCTGGTAAGGAATCTGCTTATAGGACACAAGATATGCAAAGATCATGGTGGAGTCTCCAAAATCGGCTACTCCCCTTTCTCATGGGGTCAAATTTCTCAACTTCCTCAGATTTACAAGGAATTTGGAATAGAACTGATTATGTTCTACCGCGGAATTAACTCACTCGAATCTCCCAAAGCAGAGTTTGTCTGGGAGGGTGCGGATGGAACTACAGCCCTCGCATCGAGATTTTCAACCATGCCACGGTATAATTTTTACTTCTACATCTACAGAACTGTAGTTCACAACGAAACCCCATACGATGTTGAACATCCCTGGAATAAAGGTGGAGTTCTCTTCCACTTCGCTGATGAAAAGCTGTACAAAGAAGATTTTTTCATGGCGGAATATCCCGATCATTACTACCCTGAAAATGTGAGACCGTCCGTGGAAGATATCGTTAACCGTCAGGCTGATGATTTCACCACCCCTCATGTAATCTGGATGGAAGGTCACGATTCGTCAGGTCCGAATGAAAAAACTGTCCGAATTATCGAAGACATAAAAAAAGAATTCCCCGAAATTAATGTAATCCATTCCACTCTCGAAGATTACGCCGCTTCCCTCGCTGGAACATTTGATGAGGAAAAAGCTGCGTATGTTACCGGTGAAAGAAGAAGTGCACAATACGACGCCAGAAGCGGAAATATGTACGGCTACACTACAAGTGCGAGAATGTACCTGAAGCAACGGAATTTTGAAGTTGAAAATTTCCTTCAGTTTTATGCAGAACCTTTTAACGCATTCTCAGGGATGTTGGGAAATGACATAAACCACAAATACCTCGATCTCGCCTGGAATTATCTTGTCCAAAACTCAGCTCACGACTCCATCGGCGGATGCTCACTCGATGCTATTCATGATGACATGATGTCACGCTACAAACAAGTTGAAGAAATTTCAACGGGTGTCTTTGAACGGGCTTGCAAATATTTTATTAAAAACATCGATCATTCGGGCAAACTTGAGAAATACGCTCATCCCGACTACCCGCAGTTCCTTACTGTCTTTAATCCAACCTCATTCCTCAGAAACGAAACAATGAGATTGATGATTGACATTCCGGAGAGGGCAACTGCCGGTTCATTAAAAATTATCGACGAAAATGGCGAAAGTCTTTCCCTTTCCATTCTCGAGGAATATGATGTTGAACCCGTTCTCGAACAGATGATAAACAGACCGATGTATTTGAAGACGAAGAGATATGAAGTACTGGTATCACTTACCAATATTGCCCCTCTCGGCTACACATCATATGCAATTGTACCGGACACCTTCCTCCCTGTTGAATCAGAATTTATTGCAACAGGCAAAAAGAAAAAGACTAAACTTGACAATGAATTCCTGCAAGTGACCTTCAACGACAATGGCACTTTTAATGTTTTTCACAAAGAAACCGGATTCTACTACAACAATCTTGGTAATATTTACGATGAGGGCGAAGGGGGACATGCATGGGTAAACAAACCGCTTCCACCTTTTGTAACGACTGATGAGTCAAAAGCAAAAGTGAAGTTAATCGAAAATTCCACTCACTCCGCTACCGTTCAAATACGGCAATATTTATCTCTCCCTTCAAACTTAAAACAAAGACAGGGCAGAAATCCCGACTTTACAGTGGTACCTATAAAACTGAGTGTAACACTCGAAAAGGGTGCAAAAAAAGTTGAAATAAAAGTGGATGTAAACAACAAAGCCGAGAGCCATCGTCTAAGACTCCTCTTCCCTACAGGTTTGAAGATAAAAACCCATTACGGTGAGGGACAATTTGATGTGGTTGAAAGAAGTGTTGAGAGACCCGATACAAGTAACTGGATTGAACAACCGATGTATGATTACCCGATGCATCAGTTCATGGCAGTTTCTGATGGCAGAAATGGTGCTGCTATCTTCACAAAGGGTCTGAAAGAATATGAAGTTCTCCCCGATACTCAAAACACAATTGCTATAACCCTTCTCCGGTCATTCAACTACATAATAGCTCCAAGCTCTGTAGAAGATTATTCGGAGCTAAAAGGCTCACAATGCCTCGGTAAACAAACTTTTGACCTGGCATTTTATCCTTTTAAAGGTGACTGGTCTGATGGAGATGTCTATCCTGAAGCTTTAAAATACAATCTTCCCCTTTCGGCAGTTATCAGTTCCAAGGCAAACGGCACAATGCCATCAAGCATGTCATTCATAAAGATTGAGCCTGAAAATCTGATTTTCAGTTGCTTCAAAAAAGCAGAATCTGAAGAAAAGGGAGAATTTGTAATTCGCGTCTATAATCCAACTGAAGAGGGTATCTCTGGGAAAATCACTTTTGGAATTCCTCCAAAAAATGTTTTCAGAACTTCATTGGAAGAAGAGGTTATTGAGAAGAAAAATCTGGTCGCACCAAACGAGTTATCAGTTAAAATTGGTGCAAAAAAACTTAAAACATATTTATTAAAATATTGATGCAATAAAAAAATGATAAAAAATAAATACGGCTATTATACAGACGATTATCGCGAATTCGTCATTACTGATCCCCGCACTCCAAGACCATGGTTTAACTATATGTGGAACAAGGACTTCGCCGGAATGATCTCACATACCGGTGGTGGTTTCTCATTCCTTGAAACTCCGCGTGACAACAGACTTACCAGAATGCGTTATAACTGCCTCCCGTGGGACAGACCAGGCAGATATGTCATGGTTAAAGATGCTAAATCGGGTGAGTACCACTCTCTTAGCTGGGCTCCAACAATAGAGAGAAAATATGACCTCTATGAGTGCCGGCACGGTCAGGGTTACACTTCAATTAAGACAGTAGTTTCAGGAATTGAAGGCAATATTACATACTTCGTCCCACGCGAAATTAATGCCGAAGTGTGGCGGGTCTCCCTCAAAAATCTTTCAAATGAAACGAAGGATTTGGAGATTTATTCTTTTGCTGAGTTAATGATGGGAAACGCACTTAATGACATCATTAACCAGCCGAACGATAAACATTTTACCGATATCCACTTCGACAAAGAATTTGATTCACTCGTTGCCACCCGCAGGTACTGGGTGCTCAATAAAAAAGTAAGTGTTGAGCAACCAAATCTCGACTGGAAATACGAACTCCTTTTCACCTCAACGCTGCCTGTTACGGGGTTCGATGGAAGTCTTGATAAGTTTATCGGCAGATGGCGTTCTGAAGCTAATCCCGAAGCTGTTGAAAGAGGTGAAATGTTTAACACCGAAATTACCGCAGGCGACCCTGTCGTGGCACTTCAAAATAAAATTGTGCTAAAACCGGGTGAATCCGTTGATTTTGCTGTTATTATGGGTGTGGCTCCAAAAAATGAGTCAGATGCATCGTTCAAATATAAAAACCTTAATTGGGAAAATTTGAAGAACATCAGTCTGCTTGATTCACTTCTGGATGATGTAAAAAATTATTGGACAAATTACCTCTCACATTTTTCTGTTGAAACTCCCGATGAAAAGTTGAATGCATCGCTTAATGTTTGGAATCAGTATCAGGCGGCAGTTACATTCGACATGGCTCGTAACTCTGGATATTATCACGGCGGTCTCCTTTTTGGTAATGGTATCAGAGATCAATTCCAGGACATCCTTGGCATGCTCCTCCCCGAACCGGGAAGGGTTAAAGCCAGAATTCTAAACGCCCTGAAGTATCAGTTTAATGACGGTTCAACCCTTCACAACTTTTTTAAGATTACCGAATGGGGAGAAAAAACAAATCACTCTGACACTCCTCTCTGGATTCCTTTTGGCGTTACCGAATACCTCAACGAGACAGGCGATTTTTCAATTCTCGATGAAGTTGTTAAATTCTATGACGAAGGTGAAGCCACTGTTTATGAACATACCGCAAGAGCACTCGATTTTGCAATTTCTGCAGTCAGTGAAAGAGGCCTCCCAAAAATCATGAATGGTGACTGGAATGATACTCTCGATAAGGTGGGTCCTCGTGGAAAAGGCGAAACCATCTGGGGTGCCTTCTTCCTCGGTTATGTGATCAAAAAAACCCTTCCTCTCCTTGGTTTGAGGAATGATCAGGAAAGAATCAAACACTGGAGTACTGCTTTTGTTCACATGGAAAAACTTATTAATGAAGTTGCATGGGATGGCGACTGGTATATCAGAGCCTTCAACGATTTTATGGAGCCATTGGGAACTCACAAAAGCGAACAGGGCAAAATTTTTATTAACTCTCAGTCGTGGGCTGTTATCTCCGGCATGGCTCCTGATGAGAGAGCAAAAAAATGCATTGAATCAGTTAAAAAACACCTGCTTCGTCCAAACGGTATTCAGATTTGCTGGCCATCCTACACAAAGGTAGAGGAAAATACAGGTTTAATCAGCAGATGTGTACCCGGTAAAAAAGAGAACGGAGCAATATTCAACCATGCTTCATCATGGTTTGTCATGGCTTCAATATATGCAGGTGATATCGATTCAGCGGTGGACATCTACAAAAGGATGCTCCCCTCAAATTCCTCCGAGAGAATCGACATTTATGAAGTGGAACCCTATGTCTTCGCTGAATATTTAACGAGCCCTGACCACCCCACAGAGGGTCAGGCAAGCCATTCATGGCTTACCGGAACCGCCGTCTGGATGCTCCGTATCGGTATGGATTACATAACAGGATTTCAACCCCAATTTACAGGAATTGCAATCTCCCCTGCACTTCCTTCTTACTGGAACGGGTTCAAGGCTTCACGGAAGTTCAGGAATTGTAATCTGTCGCTTACAGTGAAAAGAGCACAAAACCACGAAACTCCCGGTTTGTATCTTGAAAACAAATTAATGCCGGAAAATTTTATACCACAGGAAAATCTGATTCCGGAAGGAAATCTGAGTCTCCTGTTCCTTTCCAGATAAATTAAAGAACAAAAAAAGGCTGCCCGAGAATTACAACCGGGCAGCCTTTTTATATAATTGTGACTTTGCTACTTTAATAGTTGAAGTTTCACCCTCTCTTTTTTTACTTCAGAACCTGATTTCAGGGTAATCTCTGCAAAATAGATCCCCGATGCTGCGTTTTTCGAGCCGAGGTTTAGCTCTTCTTCATAGTTGCCGGGAAGTCGCTCTCCAAGTTCCCGCTTTTCCAGTTCCTCCCCCGATAATGAGAATATTGTCAAAGTTACTCCTCCGGCTGTTGGAAGAGTAAATCTCACTCTTGTTGTCGGATTAAACGGGTTGGGAAAGGCTTCTACTTTGATGGTTTGGGGGACGGTTGGTTCCTCCCCATCATTTACAGAAACAAATGTTCTGTCTCCGGCAAATATTACTGCAAAACCGGGTTCAATAATAGATGGGGTGGTTATGGTTGATGTTATAAAATCATCAACCCCATCACCGGTGATATCCCCGATCATCCCTCTGCCGTTGTATCCGTAAAATTTCTGATCCGCTACCATATCATTACTCGAAGGATTCCCCCCCAGCCAGAGCCACTCACTGTAACCAATACTCCTAAGAAATTCCGGTTTACCGTCACCGTTAAAATCTCCCGGGCTCGGTAACGGGCGTGAGGACGCAACTCCTGCCTCCTGACTGTTGAATCCCCTCCACGCGAGTTTATGTTCAAACGGAGGATAACCACCTGTTGTTATCTTTGTATCAATCCAATAGGGATACTGGTTCGTATAATCTAAATGAAGGAAATCATCCTTTCCGTCTCCGTCCATATCCGGGAAAAGTTCTGTCCATTCGCTGAAATCAGTATAAGCACTGCTATATTGAAGCACAAAATGATCATCAAAGTTGAATGCAGGATTCCCGTAGATTACATGAAGTTTACTGTTATTTGGGTTATAGGGATCAGTGGCGAGTTCAAAAATATCCGTACACCCATCACCATTTATATCCCCCATTTCATACTTAAAATAATCACTACCGTAATAATTAGAATCAAGATAACATTTTCTGAAAGGTTCTCCTGTGAACTCGGAACCTGTTTTGTAGAATGCAAGGAAAGGTCGATTGTTAGGATCAGAATACCGATACTTTATAACAAGCTCTTGTCGCCCATCACCATTGTAATCAATCCACTTGTTTGTAGAATTATATAAAATGGCGAAATAGGCAAGTGTGTCGGGAAAAGGAATCACCATGTCGGGTATGGTATCAAGGAGCGGTCCACCAAAATAGACCCTCAACACCGGGGGGATTTCACCATGCTGCTGGTGGAGAATCAAGTCTCTATATATGTCACCATTTAAGTCGATACTTGTTGCAGCAATTGAACTGGAACTAACGATGCATCTCAATTTCATCCTTGGAATTGTATCCACAGGATCACCACCATAATAGAGTTCGAGATAACCTTGTCCTGTTGAATCGTGATTTCCAAGCCAGAAGTCATTGATTCCGTCTCCATTCTGGTCCCCGGCTTTAATAGCCAACATTCTCGTAAAATTACCCCATTTTTTGAAGACTGTTCTGGTAAGCTGAGCTTCTGTTGCCAGGCTCATCAGGGCAACTAAAATCATTACTGATAAAATTCTGTTTCTCACTTTAAGTTCTCCTTACTTTGTCAAAAGCAGTTTTATGCTGCCTCTGTATTCTGTGGATGATTCCAAACTTTTTGCACACATCTCCAATATATACACACCACTGGAGACTTTTTCACCATATTTATTTGTCCCTTGCCATCTCATCTCGTATCTGCCACTGTTGATCCCGGGTTGGTCAACCTCATGGATTTTTCTTCCCAGTATATCGTAAATTGACAAAGTGACATTGCTTTTCTCTTTTACAGAATACTCAACAACTGTTTCAGGATTGAATGGGTTCGGGTAATTATTGAACAACTTGTATTCATAAATTACGCTTTCAGGCTTCAAATCACTTGGTTGCTGTTTGCTCAATACTCCGTTCGAGGGGGAGTTATTCGGGATATCACTAAACAACAGGTTCGCCAGCTTTGTGTATTCAGAGCCGGGATGATTCCCGTTCAGGTATGCAAGCAGTGGTGCAACCTTGCCCGCTGTATCTATCACTCCGCCGGGGTTGTACTTCTCCTCAAGGAGACTGTTGTAGATCATCATAACCAGTTCACTGTTATCCCCGGCTCCGTTCATCTTGTTGTTCCCTGCATTCAGGATTTCCTGCTTGTATGTAGCCATGTTTTCCGTGTCAATGTTCATTAAGAGCATTGTTGTTGATTTAAAGAGATTTCCTGTCTGTCTGATCCTTAAGAGTCCGGATATCAAATCCTGAATTTCAGATGCCTCATAAGTACGCGGTAATAATCTGACTGCTTTCTTTTTGATTGAGGTGGATATTTCGCCTGAAACCAATCCATTTATTAATTCTCTGGCTTGTCTGAGTTCCCCGGTATTTATAAGATTTTGTATCTGAATAAATATCGTTTTCATACTATCGGATTCTATAGAGTTGGTCTTATTTGTATTTACACTGTCGCCAATGACAAGTTGACCATCCTCAACGATTAATTTTGATGAATTTTGAAATTCGAGAGAGACCCCGTTTGCTATCGTAAGTTTATAATTCTTCATATGAAGTGTCTGCTTTATGACTTCATTTTTATAAATCGTCTCATCTTCTCTGAATTCACCTCCTGTGTATATGGTTGGTGTTATCATTAACATGCATCCTTCCCCTCCATATAATGATACCGTGAACTTCCTGAGTGAATCTGTCATTCCTTCTGAAAGGCTCGCTATCACGGGATTCGTGGTATCACTCAAGTTGATGACGGAATAATTGGAGTAAGCAAGGTTAAGATGATTAAGACTTACAGTTATATCCCGTTTTACTGTAGTGCTGATGAGGGTATCAGTTTCATCACAAAAACGGTTAACCAGATATATAAGTATAGTGTCGGGAATTATTGAGACAGCGCCCTGGGTGCTGCCTGTGGTGTATTTGAATAATCCTGCTTCGACCCATGCTTTTGTATCACGAGTACCGGTTATTGAATTTTCACTCTTAATTGAATCAATCCATTGAATATTTCCCGGGATTCTGTAAGTATTTGTTTCTCCGGTAAAACCATTCACCCAATGACTTCTAAGAATAAACTTTTCAATTCCCTTGATTTTTTCCGTAAACTCCTTAACGGCAAAATAGCGGTAGTTACCGACCTGTGCCAAGTCCCCTCTTGATCTGCAAACCTGAGCATTTTCATCATCATTATACAGATTCCCCGGGTTGTCAAACAAACCATAGGTCGCTTCCACCCTTGAACCATCTGCAGTTGAAATGTTCGGTATCCTTGTTGGTACCATGTAGAACATTAGTCCCTTTGCTCCATAAGCGATTGCAAGATTACCCATTGTGTGAATTTCTTCACGGGACGGGGCTCTCAACTTATCTCCATTGGCAATATATGTGTATGATCCTGCATTATGTTCAATTATTCTTGATGCAGCAACCTGAATTGTATGGAATAACGGGATATCATCACTTAAATCATCTGCCGTAAAGTTTTGAGATGCATCAAGTGCGGGTATATAACCCATGTGTTGCATCTGGTCCAAGGAATGATCGCTTCCTTTTAAAACGGGTTCCCCTCTATAAACTATCATTTCGTCAAGTGCCTTTTGAAGGGACACCTGGTTTCCCGGATTACCAAAACCCCTTGGAGTATTTCTTTTTAGTGGATACCAGTCGTACAACATTGAGTGTCTGTAAAAAGAATTATTTGTTACTTTATCAATATCAAAGGCGAGATGCCATTTCCAGTAGCCCCCTGTTGCACCGTTTAAATCCATTCTGCTGCCCCCGGGACCTTCCCTAAGTATATTTTGATAATCCCTTCTTACTTTCGCGGTAAGCATATAGGGTTCATCGTAGTAGTTCGATTCGAACAAGGGATTGGAGGCATATAAATTAACATTGCTGTTGATTGCAGATTTTATGTCATTTCGTAACACCGGGTTGGATACATACTCCCTGTAATCCTGATCCTGTATAACTAATTTATCAACATTCACTGCAATGTTGTTCTCAAAGAAGATCCCGATCTCTATCTCCTTACCAACCTCGTCAAATGTGCTGTTCCTTCGAAAATACGGATGAGTGATCTCAATCCACTCATAAGAGCCGGGGGATGCAAATGCACTTTTAAGGACAGGCATCTCAAAAACAACTTCAGGCGGGGAATCAACCGGGATAGACAATGTGTCAAGCGGATTTACATTTTGTTTGCCGGCCGTTTTGGCAGCTGTGGTTGGAACATAAGATTTAATTTTAACTCTTACTGTAAATACAGGGGTGGAAGGAGGTAAAGTACTCATATCCAGTTTGGTTTTTATCTTCATGTAATGCCGGCGGTCGCGGGTGAACATCATCCTGTTTACAATACCATAAACCATAAAATATCCTCCACCTGTTGCGTTTGGAGTAGCACGACGAACTGTGACCGGTAAATCTCCATCAATATCGTCAAAAGAATATCCATCGACATTTCCGCTCACCCAAGAAGGTATTAGATTTGAATTATTGCTCATAAACCATACACTGCTTTGGAATCCGCCATCGGGTCCAAATCCAAAATTGTTAGCCTTTGTCAGACTGCCGGGCGTGATACTGCTATTATTTCCAATTTCGAAGGAATAATTGTTCTCTTCCTGCCCCTGCGATAAAATATACTCCCCGGGTTTGTGGCTTCCGCTGAGCGGGAGAAAGCTTATTGAAGACCACTCGATGTGCCTGTCGAATATTTTAATTCCGGGATTATTGTTTGGATTGGAAGTATAATTGTCCAATAATGTTACAGTATGTGTTATTCCCGCTGCTTTCATCAAATCATACACACTATTTACCCTGCCGTAAACACTTAGAGTGTCACGCCTGCCCCAAGGTTCAACTCCCATTCTTGCATTCACATAATGATCAAAAAAGGATATAAAGGGAAAATAACTCTTCCCCGGTTGGCAATAGATACTCGATACAGTACTTATTGCTAAAATAAAAAAATTAAAAACTTTTTACTCATGCGAAAATCTCTTTCTAATTATTAATAAATGTTTCAGTTACATAAATTTGACTTATAAATAGATTGAGGCTGTTCAATGGGAGAACTGCCCTGTACAGCTCTTAAAGGATGGGAATATGGAAGAAAATATCTGAATGTCATTTTTTTTTGCACGCTTTGAGTCGTCCTTCAAAAGGGGATTTAATTTTTATTTTGGGATCGAGATTCAATCCCTGGTTTTTCTGTTTTTTTTTCTCTGCTTTTGTTTCTCCTCCCTGGGTAGTACAATGTTAGTACTTTTTGTCTCCCGTTTATGTGTTGCTGTTGTTTCACTCTATTCTCCTAAGCAAATAGTGTGCCAAATGGTTTTTCTCTCTCTAATCCTTGTTTTTCACAATATTCATATAACGCTTTTCTCAATATTGGCAAAAACCTCCTTGTTTACTTCTAATATTTGAGAAGTGTTTCTCTTTTTGATTATGGGTTGAGAGACGGTGGAGGGAAAAAGGGTAAACAAAAAAAAACTGCCCGATAATTACAACCGGGCAGCATTTTTATCAAGATGATTCTTCGTGACTATGCAACTTTATTGGTTGAATTCACTACTTTTGTATACCGGAAATTTACTCTGATGGTGCAACCATAATTAACTTCCCGCCACCACCTGAAATCTTGACATCAAAATATCGCCTTGAATCGGGTATTCCAGCCTTGAGCGAAGATATAACGGGATTTCCGGCAACTGACATATCAAATAAAGATAAGTTTTTATTCGTTAAACCGAAATTCCCAAGATAAACCCTCACGAAGCGGGAACTCGCAGATGAATCATCCTTTGATACATCAACCAATTTATTAGTTACATATAAAAACAGAGTATCAGGTTCAATTGAAACCGGGTCATTAAACTTTGTTAACCTCAACATTCCTGATTCTGTATAAGAAATATCATCAAATCCTTTTGCAAGAGTATCCAACCTGGTTGTTACTCTGTAAATCCAATTTTCCAAAGATGATATTCTGTTTTTTTGTATGTTCCCGCAAAAAGTACCGACCCAGGAAGTGCGTAAAATCCAATTTTCAATCGGTCTTAGTGACTTAATATAATTCCTCAATGCCCAATACCTCGAATTGGGAATCTGGGGTTTATCCGCTCGTGCTTCCGCGACATTCTGCGATAATTCATTATACACAGCATTCTGATCGTCAAATACTCCGTAAGTCACCATCCCGGCAACACTTCCGGGAAAATAATCGACTCTTGTTGGAATCATGTAAAACATAAATCCTTTTGCTCCAAAGGATAAGGCAATATTTCCCTGTACTTCAATTTCTTGCCTGGTCTGGAGACGCAAATCGTTTCCCCCCGGAATGAATGCTCTTTTTGCATGATTAAAATTTCTTGCCCCGCAGACTTGTATCGTGTGAATCAAAGGGATATCATCATTCAGGTCGAGCGTAAAGTTTTGTGCTCCATTGGCTGCTGCTAAAAGCCCCATGTACTGATAAGGATCATCCTGTCCATTATTAGGTAAAACCCTCTCTCCCCTGTACTCAATCAAATCGTTTAGTGCAGATTGTATTTCTGCCTGTCCACCCGGCTCATATCCATGCTTTAAACCATACTTAAATGGATAGTGATCGAAGATAAAAGTGTTTTTGTAGAAGCCTGTGATGGTATTTGAGGCATATACCCGGTCGAAATGGGAATGCCAACGCCAAAAATTTCCTGATGCCCCGGCTAAATCAAAACTTTTTCCCGATGGCATACTCCCCCGAACAAATTCGGTGTATGTTTTTCTGACATTTGCTGTAAGCATAAAAGGCTCATCACAATAAAAAGTCTCAAAAAGAGGCTGATTCCCTGTCTCTTTCTTCTTCGCATTGAGTTGACTTTTTATTTTGTTCCGAAGTGCAGAATCATTAAAAAATTCCTGGTAGAGTTTATCGTGGATTGAAACAGCATCAATATAGACAGAAACGATATCCTCATATAGTATTCCAACCTCTATTACTTTATCAACACTGACACTTCCAAATTCTTTGAAGTGAAAGGAGGTGTCGGTGAAAGTGACCCACTCCATTTCTGTAGATGAAAGGTCCTTTTTTCTCACGGGCAATTCAATCAACCGCTCAGAAGGATTTGAACCCGATGATGATACCCCCATCATTTGAATCTTGAGGACCGTGGTTGTATCATGAAGGTTATTTTGTCCGATCATTGCCTTAAGCGAGAAATAGTGTTGTTCGCCCGTATTGGTAAAGTGGACTCTATTCACTTTACCATAAACCATATATTTTTTTGTTGATCCACTTCGATTCGCTGGGTCAGCCTTCCTGACCAGAAATGATCCACTATTCAAAAAAATAGTGGTGTCAGTCCCGATAACATTCTCCCCAACCCAGGAAGGTATCAATTCAGGATTAGAATTCATAAACCAGACACTTGAATTTAGCTCTGTTCCAAAGCCAAAATTACTTGCAAAGGTCAAATCGTGTAAACTTTTGCCTCCAATTTGAAAGGGATAATAATTCCTGTCCAAACCTTGTGCCCGAAGGTATTTACCGGTTTCCACACCCAGAACTTCGGGAGCAAAAGAACTCCATTCAAGATGCATATCCAAAATTTTTCGATTCCGATTGATACCACTTCGTCCATCAGTATTAGCTTTGTCCGCCCAGGAAACGGAATGAGTAATTCCCAGGGAATCCATTAGTGTACTTAACTCTATTGCTCTTTGTTTGAGAGAGTCGCCATTGAAAGGAGTACCCCAATCGTATGGGGGAATTTTGAAGTTTACATATCCATCAAAGAAGGAAATATAGGGAAATGTAGTTTTACCCGGCTGTCCAAAATGCGATTCAGCAGATATCAGAACTAAAAGAAGTGAAAAAAAGAGTTGTTTTTTAAAAATGTTTACCATTTCCGGTCTATTTTTCCATCGCTTCACTTTTCGCTTTTTCTTCTGCTTTCACAGGATGAAAAAACATCACCACGCCAAATGACAAAGCGAAAAGAAAATAGATTGAAGTAAGAACCCACATTCCCGGGAGGTTTGGTTTTTCAAAAAGAATTCTGCCGAGAGCGAATGTTCCGATTAGAAAGTGTGAGAAATTCCCCATTGCCAGGGGTCTGGCATATATTCCTCCAATGATTGCCTGTCGCTGCATCCAGTTCATGATTGCGAATCCCATGTAGAGAGCCGCCATAATTTGAATCAGCATGTCGGCTGCCCCGTTAGATGTTATTTTAAGATGGACCAGCAGTTCTTTTGAAAAGAATGATGACAAAAATCCAAACAAACCCAGCATAACCGCACTAAGCATCATTAAAATTCTGGTATTAATCATATTCGTTTTGATTTCCCTTTATTTGAAAAGATTTTCGATATCTTCATCTGTTACAATTCTTTTTTCATCATTCAGTTCTATCAGGTACAGAAAGCCTTTTGGATTTCCAAGTGATGCGTAAATATCCAACAACTTTTGCTGATCACTGCTAATGAGAATTCCTTTATCGTTCCATAACTCGATACCACTCAGGCAGCCGTGAGTCGGAACATTTGGATAAAATACTTCATTCACATAATAACGCTGATCGACTGTAGTTCCGTGCATTACTATATCAAATCTGCCCGCTTTACCCGCATAATATGACTCCATTACAGGGAAATAGTTTCTCCAGCTCTCGGGAAATAATTTTCTATAAAGGACTGAATCACTCTCCCCTTTTAAGCTTGCTCTTGTATTGTAGAATGTGTTGTTGTCGGTTTCAGAAGGCATAAAAAGTCTTATTCTGGGGGTTGGTCCAATAAGTTTTGCGGGTGAATTATAAACTCCCGTCATAGAAAAAACACCCTGTGGGGAATTCCCATTGGTAAGATACCCGGGCATATTTGGAAGGGCTCTTGCAAAATAAGAGAGAGTTACAAGTTTTCCGCTGGAATCTCTTAGAAATTCACCTTTTTTGCTCCTGAAGATGATTTTACCCGCATAGTTACGATCATTCCTGATGAACATGAACATTCTAAATACTGAAGTGTCTTTACCATAGTTTAAGAGATCTGAAATCGGTGGAAGTGACTGTCCACCATTCGACTTGAACGAGAGGTTGCCAATCAACGCCTGAAGAATTGGATTATTGATATCTTTTGCAAATTTTGTTTTAGCAAGTTCCTCATACTGCTTCATTTCACTCACATTCAGATTACAATAGTTTACCGCCATCGCAAACAGTTTGATGTTAGTGGTTATTTTAGCAAATTTTTCTGCGGCAACTTTAAATTCACCACGATAGAGTGTAAAAGCAGTCTGGAGTAATCTTCTCTGGATATCTGCGTCAAATTTTTGCAGCGAATCCATCATCGATGAGAGAAAAGTTTTAAATTCGGAACTTCTTTCCATTGTAAGTTCGGCAGCCCACAATCCGTTAGCCATCACATCAACATTCTTCAAATTGGCAGGTTTCTGACATTCCACTATCTTAAGTTTTAACTCATTGTAAAAACTGTCTTTTCGTGCAAGAGTCGCAAAATCAAAAAAGACCGATTGGGAGAGCAAAGTTGAAACAGACAGTATCATAAGAAGTAATGTTTTAGAAAGCATTAAAATTTCTCCGGTGATATAAATTATTATTGAAGGTTCAATCTTGCGTTACAGGTTCTGCATCCTGCTCTACAGAGCAACCCGAATGGATTTTTATCGATAAAGTAAGTGAATTTTTCCCACAACCAGTGTGGATCAAGGATGTAAAATTTGAATTGTGAAGAAAGACTTTTAAGTTCTCCACCCGATAAAAGTTTGTTTTCAAATTCTCTAAAGCCTTTTGCACACCCCGGAAACTCGAGAACGGGATAAACACCTTTAATGGAATAAGAAAGCGGGAGGGCACCCATATATACCCAGGGGTTGATATGGATATACGGCAGTTTTGCCTTGTTTTCAAAATAGTGTAAATGTGTCAGTGATTCAAAACCACATCCGAGCAAAATAATTTTTGAAGAAGTCGAATTTTGAAAAACCTCGCACATTGAGCCCTTTCCCAATGGAGAGACAGGGTTGTTGAAACTTGTAATACCTGACCCATCTCCCGCAACTAAAAAAGAATGTGAAGGTGAAGAGGTTCTTGTTACCCCCGGGAATTTTCTAAATTGTTCAGTGACGGCACCCGTTACAGAAATTGTTGATTCTCTATCGAAGGGTAAAGTCTCCCGGAATCTGTTAATGAAATTATATGTAAAAGATGGCATTACGAGTGTGGTTTCGTAATTTTTTTTCGAAAGCAACGAGTCAATAAAGACTTTGGATGAAGAAAACCCGCAATTCTCCTTTACACATCGGAACGATGAGTGAAGAAGTAATAGTCTTCCGGAAGTGACGATCTCATCTACCAAAATTACACTTTATATTCTTGTTAAAGAATTAATTTCTTTTTTGCCAGGATGCTGTAATCATCAACTGATCTTCGGATAGTATTTGAAAGTCTTCCAAACCCCTCAATTTCGAGTTCTATTTCATCACCTTCCTTTAACCAGACGGGCGTGAATTCCTCTCCTTTTTCCTTGGCTTGAAGTGCGGCTGTTCCATTAAGTTCGAGATAACAACCCGTTCCAACAGTACCTGAACCAATAATATCTCCCGGATAAAGGTCAACTCCGTATGATGCTCTTTCGATCAACTCTGCGAATGTCCAATCCATCTGATTCAAATTTCCTTCTGAAATGAGACTGCCGTTGTGTCTCGCTTTCATTGAAAGGTCATATTTGTCGCCGTAAGGAGTTGAAATTTTTCTTCCCTCCAATTCATCCGGAGTAACAAGCCAAGGACCAATGGCAGTTGCAAAATCTTTTCCCTTTGCCGGTCCAAGATTTAACAGCATCTCTTCCATTTGCAAAACCCGGGCAGAAAAATCATTCATAATCATATAACCTGCTATGTAGTTATCTGCCTCGTACGATTTGATATTTCTACCGTGCCTTCCGATAACAATGGCTGCTTCGAGCTCAAAATCGAGTTTTTGCAGATGATCTGATTCAACAATCAGATCACCACCACCATAGATGGCGTTATGATTCGTAAAATAAAAAACCGGATACTGATCAAACTCAGGTATCATCGGCACTCCCCTGTTTCTCCTTGCGGTGGCTACATGTTGACGAAAGGCATATCCGTCACGGCAGGAAGTCGGATTTGGCACGGGAGGACCGATAACCACCTCATTCGAGGAAAGACCGGCGACATTTCCTGCATGAAAATTTTTAATTATCATCTCAAGAATGCCTGTAGCGTCACCCCAAACTTCAAGAAGCTCTTTCATCGAAGAGGGTAATTTTTTGCCGGTTGAACCTGATCCGTCTTCAATATCCACAATCACATCGTTGATTAGAAGTGCTGCTCTAAATTTCGAATCTTTTAGATAACTTATTAATTTCATTTCAGTCCTGTTATTAAAATCTTGTTTCTCATTTAACTTCTTCACGGATCAAATTCATTACCTCAGTGATAATATTGATCGCAAATTCTGTTTCTTCTTCTGTACCCGAGTTAATTCTGACTCCAACAGGTACACCAAAAGAACCGGTATGCCTGAGTATTAGCCCTCTATTGAGGCATTCATCGTTAAATTGAATTGCAGTGTGCTCATCGGGAAAAATCAGCATCAAAAAATTACCAACAGATTTAGTGTATTTAATCCCAATCTCATCAAATGCTTCTCTGAATCTATTTAGTGACCATCTGTTGAGAAGAGAAGTTTTTTTAAGGAATTCTACATCACCCAAGGCTGCAATGGCACCCGTTTGGGCGAGCATATTAGGTTCAAAAGGAAGTTTAACTTTATAAAGTGATTGAATCAGTTGTGGATCACCAAATCCGGCTCCTATTCTCAGCCCTGCCAAGCCATAATCTTTTGAAAATGTACGAAGTACCATCAGATTGCTTTTTTCGTATTTCAATCCGTCCGGATAATCGGGATTTTCCCGGGCATAGAGGGTGTAGGCTTCATCGAGAACAATCAGAATGGATTCAGGAACTTTCGAGAGAAATTCTTCAAATCTATGCTTGGTAAATATTGTGCCGGTTGGATTATTTGGATTCGCCAGGTAAATTATTTTCGTTTTTGAGTTGATTGCATCATAAATGGCATCAAGATCGTATGTAAAATCATCCATCAAGGTTTTTACACATTTTATGTTGTATTTATCCGAATTCACATACCAGCCGATAAAGGTTCCTTGTGAAGTGATTACTTCATCACCCACTTCGCAAACACCTGAAATGATGTATTGCAAAATTGCATCAGAACCACTTGCTACAATAATACGATCTTGATCAACCTCGTAATATTGAGACAGCTTTTTAGTTAACAGATAACACTTGGGATCAGTATATCTGTGCAGTTCGGTAAGATTTTCAGCTATTGCTTTAAGAGCAAGCGGAGATGGACCGAGCGGATTCTCGTTGGAAGCGAGTTTCACAATTTTGGTCAGTCCCTTTTCCCGGGCGAGTTCTTCAATGGGTTTCCCCGCTTTATAGGGGGTCAGATTTTTTATATGTTCAGGTAATTTAATCATTGTTGTATCCGGGTATTTAATTACACTTCAAGCCAGGAATTTTCGTATCCTTCAATAAGTGTATCTTTTACATTTTCAGTTAGTCTAAGCGGTGCATAAGTATCAATCATGACCGCATATTCGAAAGTCTCTTTTGCTCCGATTGAAGCCTCGGTTTTTCCCGGTTGTGGACCATGAGGAATCCCCATCGGGTGAAGTGTAACCGAACCTTCACTAATGCTTTTTCTCGACATAAAATCACCATCAACATAATATATCATCTCATCGCTGTCGATATTTGTGTGGAAGTATGGAGCCGGTATCGCTTGTGGATCAAAATCAAATAATCTTGGACAGAAATTGCAGACAACAAAATTCGCCGTCCAAAACAGGAGATGAACCGGTGGAGGCAAGTGTAGCCGCCCAACCTTTGGTGCATAATCTTTGATGTTAAAGGCGCAGGGATACAAAAAGCCGTCCCATCCAACTACATCAAAAGGATGATGAGGTACATCGTACTCAAAATGTCTGCCATTAAGATTCACAATCATCTTGTAGTCACCCTCACTAAAATCGGGTTCGAGGTGAGATGGTGGTCTAAAATCCCTTTCATAGTAGGGAGCTTCCTCAGTCAACTGACCGTACTCATTCCTGAAGTGTCTGGGTATTTCAAATGGCGTAGGTGATTCAATTATAAGGAGTTTCACCTTTTCATACGAGTCAAACTTTAACTGATAGACAGTCCCTTTGGGAATAATCAGGTAATCCCATTGTTGAAATGGAATGACCCCATACTCAGAGTACATTGTACCACTTCCATGGTGAACGAAGATCAACTCTGACATCTGTGAATTTTTGTAGAAGAAATCTGCCTCCTCGGTAATATGAGCAGTCGAAATATTACATCCCGAATTCCTCATAAATGACTGACGGGCAGTCAGAATATTTCCCGGAGTGACTTTCCTGTCGGTCATAAAATGATAGTATTGAATTGGTGCATCTTCCCAGTCCTTAACTTTGAAGGGAAAAATCTCTTTGATTTCTTTAACCTGAGGAGGTATATGAAAATGATATTTGTTCGAATATACACCTGAAAAACCTCTGGTGCTAAAAAGTTCTTCCCTATAGAGGGATTTTCCATCGGGTTTATAAAAAGTGGTATGCCTGCGGGGAGGCAATTCACCAAGTTTATAATAAAATGGCATTCTATTGTCTCCTTTTAATTATAAATTTCCTCTTGCAGCCTGATCTCTTTCGATGGCTTCAAAAAGTGCCTGGAAGTTACCTTTTCCAAAACCTTGACTACCACCCCTTCTCTGGATTACCTCAAAGAAGAAAGTTGGTCTGTCACCAACCGGTTTTGTAAATATCTGTAAGAGGTAACCATCACTTTCGGGATCGAGAAGAATACCATAATTTTTCAACTCATCGATATCTTCTTCAACTTTCAAGTCCTTATCCTTCAACATTTGATAATATGTATCGGGTGGTGTGCTAAGGAACTCGATTCCATTCTTTCTCATGGCAGATATTGTTTCGATGATATTATCTGTCCTTATTGCAATATGTTGAATACCTGTTCCGCAAAACTCCTCTATATACTCTTCAATTTGCGATTTCCTCAACCCTTTATAAGGTTCATTAACTGGATTTCTGATTATGCTGTCTTCCGATCTCACAACCTTTGAGAGAAGTGAAGAATATTGTGTGCCTATGTCCCCCGCTTTAAAATCAACGAATGTTTCAAAACTAAGGGATGCATTCATATAGTCAACCCAAAAGTTCATTTCATTTTCACGAACATTTCCCACGATATGATCGATAATCTGAAGACCGGTCTCGTGTGTTTCCACTTCATAATTTTGAACAGGTTCACCAAATCCGGGTCTGAACAGTCCTTTATATTCATCATAATTCACAAACGAAATTTCGGCATCATCGTATAGTTTAATTGCTGCTTCAAAATAAAGTCCATTTGCATCTTTTACTTCTCTGGGTTTCAGAGTTGGAATTGCCCCATTCGAAATGGCATGATTAAATGCGTACTCAACATCGTTTACATTCAGAGTCCATCGCTTTACCCCGTCGCCATGACGCTGTAAAAAATTGTAAATCTCATAATTTTCTGGTTTTACGGGCGAAGTGACAACAATTTTTAAGTTGTTTTTTTGCAGGAGGTACGAAACCTTGTTTTTTATACCTGTTTCAGGACCTGAGTAAGCAGTAATTTTCATACCGGTTGCTTTGGCGAACCAATATGCCCAAATTTTTGCCGTTCCGACAAAAAATTCGACATAGTCGTAGCCTCTGATTCCCAGTTTATTAGCCATTTGATCTCCAGTTGTAATGGTTAGTAAGCGGTATTACGAATAAATTAAAAAATTTATACCCTAAAATAATAATAAAGCACAGGTTGGGAAACTCTAAAAAAAGTCACCCAACCTCCAAATCAAATTGTGCCGGCACTCAATCGGACTGATCGTGGTTTCCCTGAGTTTTTAGTGCCTTAACGAGAAAATAGGTCGTGAAAAATATGATCACTAACCAAGTCGGAATCAACATTATTAATGCAGATATGCTCATATAACTATCAAATCCTTTCTTCTTTCAATCTAATCTTCCATGCAAGTGCTATCAAAAGTCCAACAACCACATATACTGAAAAGAGCAAAAGCCTGGTTAAATTTGTTACTAAAATTTTCTCGGGGTCATCAATCCCGATGTGAAATAGCGTACCCAAGACACTTGATGGATCAAGGCTCCAACCCTGCCCGTTAAATAACCCGGAAAATGACTCGACCCACTTCCCGCCAACAGGTTGAATCATAGAACCAACAAAGACCAGACCGATAAATGTTGGAGTGACATATTTGAGAATATACTTAAAGATTGTCGGGATTTTGATATCGGCTCCCCTGTTTATCTCTTCCCAGGCATTATCTATCCCAAATACCCAGAGGAAAATAATTGACTCCGCCAGAGCAAAAACTACCAACGAAAAAGTACCTGCCCAAAAATCATATTCATCAAACGCTCCATGGTCATAAAGTAAAATTGTCGGCAAGGCAAGAACTACAACGGCAATACCAAAAAGCATAGTTGATTTTTCCCTGCTGAACTTAAATGAATCCTGCAAAAATGCCATTACCGGCTGCCCCATCGCGATGGAGCTCGTTATTCCTGCAAAAAACAGCAAACCAAACCATGTGAAACCACCCACGGCAGAGAGGAGTGGACCCCAATTCTCAAATAACATGGGAAGAGTCATGAACGACATTCCAAATCCACTAAAAGTGCTTAATGAAGCCAACCCTAAGTAAGCGACAGCGATAGGAATAACAACTGATCCGCCAAGAATTACCTCAACAAATTCATTCATAAAACCGGCAGTCGCTGCATTTAAGGCAACATCGTCATTTTTTCTTAGATATGCTGCATAACAATGGATAGACCCCATTCCCACCGAAAGTGTGAAAAATACCTGACCGGCAGCAGCCAACCAGACTTTGGGATTAGCGAGTGAGTCAAACTGGGGAGTCCAGAGGAAATTCAGCCCGCTTATTGCATCTTCTACTGCTCCGTATTCACCTGCATCAAGAGTAAGTGCTCTGATTGCGAGAAAAATACCAAACAGAATAAGTAGTGGCATTAAAATTTTACTGGCTTTTTCAATTCCTGCACTTATTCCCCGGGATAAAATCCATAAGTTAAGTGCGATAGTTACGAAAAAGAAAAAGAGTGCTACGGGGGAAAAATTAATAAAACCATCGCCTGTACCGAGGTAGTCCTTGAAGTATTGAATTACTTCAGATTGGTTCATTCCGTTGAATACATCGGCGACAGAAAAGAAAGTGTAAGCGAGTGTCCACGACTCTATATAACAATAGTATGCGGCAACAACCAAATTTGTGAAGATTCCAAATACTCCAAAATATTTAAGAAGTCTTGATCTTCCCAACACATCCAGCATTCCAGGTGTTGAGTGATGACCATGCTGCCCACCTTTTCTACCAATTGCCCATTCGACCCATAACAGTGGAATTCCCATCACCGCAAGGGAAACCAGATACGGAATAATAAAGGCTCCACCACCATTTTGGATTGCCTGTGCGGGAAATCTAAGGAAGTTACCAAGCCCGACGGCATTTCCTGCAACTGCAAGAATAAGACCAAGTCTCGATGCCCATCTTTCTGTCGTACCACTCATTCTATATGCTACTCCTGTTTATTCGATTAATTCTTTTTCACTCTGAGCTATTATGACTGCCCCTGCAGCATCACCGGTTACATTTGTAATGGTCCGGCACATATCCAGGATTCTGTCTATTCCTAATATTAAAGCTATTCCCTGCTCGGGAACTCCCACTGATTTTAATATTATAATCAGCATGATGATACCAACACCCGGTACCGGAGCTGTTCCTATTGAAGCAAGTACTGCCATGAAAACTACAGTTATTTGCTGGGCAAGATTTAGGTCCATGCCATAGACTTGAGCGATAAAAACTGTTGCCACACCTTGATAAAGAGCGGTTCCATCCATATTTATGGTTGCACCCAATGGCAAGACAAAACTTGCTATCGACTTTGAGACGCCAAGATTTTCCTGACAACATTCCATATTTACAGGAAGTGTTGCCGCAGAGGAGCTGGTGCTAAAACCCACAAGCTGCACCGGTCGAATCCCCTTAAAAAATTTGACAATGCCAAATTTAGTAAATAATTTCAGTAATATACTGTATGTGCCGACTGTATGCAGCAAAAGACCAAGAACAACAGTGACAGCATACCATAAAAGTGTTTCAAGAATATTAAATCCAAATTCCGAGACCGTGGCAGCAATTAGAGCAAATACACCAATGGGTGCAAATTTCATGATAACATCGATCATTTTGATCATGATCTCGCTGAGTGCATCGAAAAAATTTAGAAGAATCTTCGATTTGTCTTTGTCGGCAAATGTGAGAACCATTCCAAAGAAAACAGCAAAGAAAACAATCTGAAGCATTTCACCTTGCGAAAGTGCAGCAAAAGGATTTTTTGGTATCATCTCGACGATCATCTTTATCCCGTCAAATTCAATATCATTATTTATTTTATCCTGCATATCGGAAGCGTAAGTCTGCAAAAGGTTATTCTTGGTAGTCTCGTTCATCCTCTCACCCGGTTGAATAACATTTGCAAGCACAAGACCGATAACAACCGCAAAAGCAGTAGTGAGAATATAGTAAGATATTGTCTTTGTACCTATTCTTGCAAACTTTTTAATATCACCAAGACTTGCAGCACCTGCAATAAGGCTCGCCAAAACTAAAGGAACTGCAACAAGGTTCAGCAAACGAATAAAAATGTCTCCAAGCCATCTGATCCATGTTGCGGGTGTTTTCTCATTTCGCACCATCCTTACATCAGTGTAGTGCTCAGTCTTGGCGATCCGCTTTGATTCTGCTGATAAAGTAGATACAGAAATGAGGTTAACATCAATTCCGGCTTTTTTAAGAGACTTGAAGGTGTTGATAAGCTTCGGTTTTTCGCCGGGTTTAAATGAAATGGAGTCTCTGATATTTTTGGAGGGATCAATTTTTACAAGGAAGACAGATGTCCAATCTGTAATTTCCTGTTCTTTTTTTTCTTTTTTATCCATGAAGGAGATTACAAAATTGTTCTCATCGACATTGAACCATGCACCAAAAAGGGCACCTGCTATGAGTGCGATCAATATCTGTGAGTGAAGTGGTGGCATTTTAAACTTCATGAATTTTCCGGATATCAGAGATTTTTTTTTGTGAAGCATTCTTTAAAAAACAAAAATAATCAGTATTATTGAAACTTGAAACGATTAATTTTAAAAAAATAGCAAATCATCGAATTTTTAGTCAAATATTTACTACCCACCTTGAAATAAATGAATAATAACAGCAAAAGCGATCTTCTTCGCAAACTCACTCTTACCGGTGCAACCATGATAGTTGCCGGCTCAATGATAGGTTCAGGTATTTTTCGTAAACCTGCCACAATGGCGGGGCAGCTTCTTTCACCTGAATTGTTAATCATCGTTTGGATTGCAGCCGGGCTCATCACCCTGGTAGGTGCATTAATAAACGCAGAAATTGCAGGTATGATAGATGCCACCGGCGGTCAGTATATTTATTTCAAAAAAATGTATGGTGATTTCACATCCTACATGTATGGCTGGTCGGTTTTATCTGTAATTCAAACAGGTAGCCAGGCGGCAATAGCTTATGTGTTTGCGGAGTATCTTAATTCATACCTTCAGATTGGTGGTTTTTCTCCGGGTATTGCCAATTTTGAAATTTATATGCCTTTTGTCGGAATGATAAAACCCTTGGCTGAATTTGGCACCAAGTCGATAGCAATCTTTGTTACTCTATTTCTCACCGGAGTTAACTATGTGGGAGTCTTCTTCGGTGGTATTGTTCAAACTGTAGTAACTTTTGTTAAAATTGGTTCAATTTTCGGGCTGACAGTTCTTATTTTCCTGCTTGGAGATGGCTCTGCATCGAATTTTTCAAATGGTTTTTCGATTCCTGCAGAAACAGCCTCGAACATAGTATCACTTTTTGGACTCGCTTTGGCAGGTGCTTTCTGGGCGTATGACGGATGGAACAATGTAACCTTTGTGAGTGGTGAAATAAAAAATCCACAGAGGAATGTTCCGCTCGCACTTCTTTGGGGAACATTGATTGTGATAGCGGTATATGTATTAATAAATATGGCTTTTCTGTATGTGCTTCCCATTGACGAAATGAAAAATTCGGACCTGGTTGCAAGAACTGCAGCAGAGAAAATATTCGGAATCGCCGGTGGTACAGTTATTTCAATAGCTGTGATAATTTCTGCCTTCGGTGCACTTAACGGGAGTATTCTTGCTACTGCAAGAGTTCAATTTGCCATGGCGAGAGAAGGGATGTTTTTCCAAAGTCTTGGAAAGGTTCACCCAAATTTCTCCACTCCCCATGTTTCGTTGCTCGTTCAGGGGATTTGGTCGGCTGTTCTCGTAATGTCAGGTTCATTCGATACCATAAGTGATTATGTTATTTTCGCAGCCTGGTTATTTTACATGCTCGGTGCGGCAGGTGTGTTTGTTTTACGGAAGAAAATGCCGGATACTCCAAGACCCTACAAAGTATGGGGTTACCCGTACACTCCGGCTCTTTTTGTAATTTTCTCCTTCTTGTTTTTGGTGAATACCGTAATCTCCGATACCAAAAACGCAATGATGGGATTGATGCTAATTCTCAGCGGACTACCCTTCTATTTCTACATAAAATACAAGAATAAAAAACTTGAAAGCAAGAATCAGTAAATGAAAAAAATTGTTCTTATCGATGCGATGGCAATAGCCTACAGGGCTTATTTTGCGTTTATAACCAGACCTCTCCGCACTAAATCAGGCGAACCCACATCAGCTGTCTTTGGTTTTTTTAACCAGTTATTCAGATACCTTGAAGAAATTAAACCCGATTCTGTGATTGTAGCTTTCGACTCCAAAGAGAAGACTCTTCGAGCGGAAAAATTTGAACAATATAAGGCTAACCGGGCGGAAATGCCGGAAGAGTTGATACCACAAATCGGTAAAATTAAAGAGATTTTAGAAGCGATGGCGATACCAGTTTTCGCCATGCCAAAGATAGAAGCCGATGATATTATCGGCACCATGTCACGACTCGCTGTGGAGGACGGTTATGCAGTTTATATGGTCTCACCTGATAAAGATTACTTCCAACTCGTAACAAAAAATGCCTTCCTTGTGAAACCCGGGATGAAAGGTGATGAATTTGAGGTTTACGATAAAGTAGCCGCAAAAGAGAAACTCGAAATCGAACCTTCTCAAATGATCGATTACCTCGCTCTTATTGGAGACAAAAGTGATAACATTCCCGGTGTTGCAGGTATCGGTGAAAAAACTGCCGTACCCCTTATTCAGCAATTTGGCACACTCGAAGCAATCTATGAAAACCTTGACAAAATATCCTCAAACTCAGTAAGAACAAAGCTTGAGACAAACAGGGATAATGCCTTTTTATCAAAAGAGTTAGCAACTATCGATCTGAATGTTGATTTGACATTTGATCCAGATAAGGCGACCATTGGCGACATCAATTTTCCTCTCCTCGAAAAACATTTTAAGGATCTCGAACTAAGAACGCTTTGGCTTAAAGCAACAAAATATTTTAATTACAATCCTGAAACAGTACAGAATCCTTCATCAGGAGATTTGTTCGAACAGGCAATTGATGAGCCGGGAGGTCCAACAGCTTACGATGCAACCCTGGTAAATTATAAATTGATTACCACTGCTCCTGAGGCCCGAAAGCTCGCCGAATATCTCTCAGAGCACGATCTTTTTGTATTCGATACAGAAACAGACTCGTTAAATATTTTTACTGCCCGAATAGCCGGAGTCTCATTCGCTGTTAAAGAAAATGAAGCATTTTTTGTAGCCCTCGAACCGGATACCCGGACGGTGGACATGTTTTCAACCAAGGTTGAAGAAAGATTACCACTCGCCGATTTTAAAGAAATTTTCGCCGATATTTTCTCGAATCCAAAAATTAAAAAAGTCTGCCAAAATGGCAAGTATGATATAGCCATTTTACGAACTGCCGGAATTCAGGTGAAGGGTTTCTTTTTCGACACAATGGTCGCATCTTATGTTATCGATCCTGATAAAAAACACGGAATGGACGACCTTGCCGCGAATTGGTTGAATTACGAGACAATTCACCTCTCATCCCTCATAGGTGTAAAAAAAGACCCGTCGAAGATTTTTGATGTCGATCTTAATGCACTATCAGTTTACAGTTGTGAAGATGCAGATATTACTTACAAATTATACAAGGTTTTAAGTAAAAAAATTGACGATGACGGTTTGCAGTATCTCGCATACGATATCGAGTTCCCGCTTGTTGAAGTGTTGGAAGATGTCGAAAGAAATGGGGTTAACATCGATAGCCTTATGTTAAAACAACTTTCTCAAGACCTGGAATTAATGATGATGGAGACTGCCCGCTCGATCTACGCTGTTGCAGATGAGGAATTTAACATCAACTCACCCCAACAAATGCAGAAAATTTTATACGATAAATTAAAACTGACATCCGGCAAAAAAACAAAAACAGGGTACTCAACCGATGCTCAAACTCTCGAATCTCTAAAAGGTGAGCACGAAATTATCGATATGATACTTTCATTCCGGCAGCTTTCCAAGCTAAAATCGACCTACGCAGACTCACTCCCCAATCTGATTGAGAAGAAAACAGGAAAAGTCCATACCTCTTTTAACCAGACAGTGGCATCAACTGGAAGACTCTCTTCGAATGACCCAAATCTCCAAAATATTCCAATCAGAACCGATCTGGGAAAAGAGATAAGAAAAGCTTTTGTTGCTTCATCAAAAGAGAATGTGATACTTAGTCTCGATTATTCGCAAATTGAACTGCGAATTATGGCATCAATATGCGGAGATGAGTATCTTACAAAAGCATTTATCGATGGCGAGGATATTCACAGAAGAACTGCGGCTCTCGTATTCCGTGTTGACCCAAGTGAAGTAACCTCTGATATGCGAAGAAAAGCCAAAGAGGTCAATTTTGGAATTCTCTATGGAATTGGTGCCTTCGGATTAAAAATTCGTCTGGGAATAGCTCAAAATCACGCTAAGGAGATAATAGATACCTACTTCGGTACTTTCAAGAGAGTAAAAGAATTTATGGATGACTCGATTGCCCACGCAAGAGAAAAAGGATATGCTACTACTCTAACCGGCAGAAGAAGGTACTTACCAAATATAAACAGTAAAAATTTTGCAGTTAGACAATTTGAAGAAAGAGTTGCAATCAATATGCCGATTCAGGGAACCGCTGCCGACATGATTAAACTTGCGATGATAAAAGTTAACTCAACATTAACTGATGGTGGTTACAAAACTAAAATGATACTTCAAGTACACGATGAGTTACTGTTCGATGCACCAAAATCGGAACTGACTACTGTAACCCCAGTCATCAAAGAATTAATGGAAAATGCACTTCCATTAAATGTTCCGGTTATCGTTGAATCGGGATTTGGTGACAACTGGCTTGATGCTCACTAAAGGAAAGAGTATATTGCCGGATTAAGTTACGATAAAATTAATCTTTTGAAATTATCAGATTTGCAGCTGTTATACCGCTAAGAATAGCACCCTCTATTGTTGCGGGCAGACCTGTGTCGGTCCAATCCCCTGCCAGGAAGAGATTTTGAATGGGCGTCAGGGAGGGCATTCTTATTCCAAGATTGTCACCTCCACAAATAAAAGTCGCCCTCTTTTCTTTTATCATTTTATGCGAGATGACATCCGATTTTTGGATTCCGAGGTACCATTCCAATTCATCCAGGACAATCTTTAAGATTTCCGATTCCTCCTTCGCATTCCATTCGTTACTCGAACTTGTAACCGTTGTGATGTAATCTCCATGATTAAAAACCCACTGCACCGGTGAATTGATTAATGCCAGAAACTCATCTTTTAGAGGATTAATTTTTAACAAAAGATGAAAGGTTGTGATTGATGAGTACTCCATCTCCCTTTCAACAACTTTTCCCAAAATATCCTGAATGCCTGTAATTTTTTTTATTGCATGGTGTGGTAAAGCGAGAATTACATTTTCAGGATTTTCAATTTCACCTTCTCTAAATTTTATCTTTGTCACTTTCCCTTCCGCAAACTCAATTTTTTCGAGAGGATCGCTGAAATTTATACTCCCACCCGATTCTTTTATAAATTTTACGCCTCCATCCACAAAAAGTTCGCTTAGACCACATTTTGGGATGATGATATTTGCGTTATTCCTTCCCCTCAAAAAAATTTCCTTAAGCACTGTCGCAAATAATGATGCCGAAGTTTTTTCTAATGGTGAGTTCATTGCTCCGACACAGAGAATCTCCCATACTCCCTTTAAAAGCTCATCAGTTTGTCCTTCTCTCTTTAACCAGTCTGAGACAGTCATGCTGTTAAGCGTGGTCGTTTCAAGAAAAAACAGCTTCCTGATGAATAAAATTGCTTTAACTTTCTGTCTAAACGAAAGAAAATTGTATCCTGAAATTGCCTGGAGAAAATTAATTGGATAAGGCAATATCCCACTCTTCAAGCTGTAATGATTTCCAACTCTATCATAATATTTTACACATAATTTTTCCTGAATTGAGAGCTTATTAATAGAATCTGTTTTTTCAAGGAAAGAGAGGGTATTCTTGTAACAGCCCATCATTATGTGCTGTCCATTATCTATTGTAAATTTGGAATATGAGCCGGGGTTTGAGGGAAAAACATTGGGGAAAGAGTAAGCTCTTCCGCCACCTTTTTTTGAGGATTCGTAAAGATCTACAATATAACCATTCGAGGCAAGTTCAACCGCTGCTGAGAGTCCGGCAAGACCTGCCCCGGCAATCACTACTTTAGGCATTAATAGACTAATCTATACTTAGCCCAAACTCCGAGAGAAATTCCAACTTTTTCAACCTTGGAGAGATTGACATTACGATTGTAAATATCGTATTTTTCGTTGATAATGTTTTTAAGAATACGGAAATAGATATGCTGCATGGCTCTGGCGGCAAACATATTCCCTTTGTCTTCTTTGTTGAGAGCACTTGTAGCCCTGTTAAAATAATCAACGGCTCTTGCCACCTGAAACTCCATCAATTTGATGAAATTGTCGTTGTAAACTGAGTCGAGAAGTTCGCTTTCGGAATAACCGAATTTCTTTAAATCTTCAAGCGGGAGGTAAATTCTGTCTTTGTCTGCATCTTTTTTGATGTCACGCAAAATATTTGTCAGTTGAAGTGCAATTCCAAGATTCTCGGCGAATTCGACAGCACTTCTATGTTTATAACCAAAGATCTCGATACACATCAAACCGACTGTCGAGGCAACCCGATAACAATATAATTTGAGTTGTTCAAAAGTATCATACCTTCTTATCTTCAAATCCATTTCCATCCCTTTGATTAAATCAAAGAATGGTTCAACAGGTATATTAAATTGCTTAATTGTCATAGCAAGACGATTCATCAGGGAATAAGTTGAGGTACCTTCGAAAGCATGTTCAAGTTCTACCCTCCAATGGGTTAAGAGGTTACTCTTCTCTTCAACAGTTCTAATATCTTCATCAACGATATCATCTGTTTCGCGACAGAATGCATAGACTGTAGTCATGGCATCCCGCTTGGGAGCAGGTAATAGATTAAAAGCGTAGTAAAAACTGCTGTTACTCTTTTTTGAAATTTCTTTTGCTTGTGCTAATGACATTAAAAGATCGATTTTATGAATAAATAAAAATAATCAAATTTACTGAGTGATGGACGCTTTAAATGTGAAGTGTAGCCGTCCGATTGTATTTTGTCTAAAATTGTTAAACCACCATGATATGTAGCAGAAATCTGGATGCGGAGTCTCCCGTTTAGTGATTTCAGCAGAGGTTTTCCCTCATTCATGATCGTCCGAGCCCGTTCTACCTGAGCAGCCAACAAACCCGATACTTCACAATTTGAAGGGTGATTCATCAATATTTCAGGATCAACTCCATAAGAAATAATTTCCTCAATGGGAATATATAATCTATTTCGTTTAAAGTCAACTGAAAGATCCTGATAAAAATTAATTAATTGAAGAGCGGTGCATATTTTATCTGAAAATAAATACATTTTTTCATCGGTATATCCGTGAAGCTGCAAAATCAGTCTGCCGACCGGATTTGCTGAACGCGAACAATAATCGAGTATCCCCTCAAATTTATCATATCGGTTAACACTGATATCCTGCTTAAAAGCTGATATAAGGTCTATGAACAAGTTCACATCAAGTTTGTGATCACAAATGGTCTTTGCAAGAGCTTCGTCGAGATCTTCCTCATAACTGCCAGAAAGAGTTTTCTCAAATCTTTCTAAAAATATATCAAGCTCTTTTTCTCTTTCACCGGGTTCGAATTTACCTTCGTCGGCAACATCATCTGCAGTTCTTGCAAACCAGTAAATTATCGCAACATCTTTTCTAAGCTCCGATGGTACAAAAAGAGAGACCACCGGGAAATTTTCATAGTGAGATTTCGCTAAATGAAGAGCTTTAGTGTAACCTGATAAAGTTCTTTTCTCCATCATCCTCATTTCAATAAAAAGTAAACGGTTCTCCCCTATTCACTAAAGAAACAGGAAGAACCGTATTTAACAACCAAATAGTAAAATTTAACTCATCCGCAGCCCTTACTCAGACTCGGCGGCATCCACAAACTCTTCAACCTCGGTTTTAAGATGAGTCTCAATTACTTTTAGCATATCTTTAATGATAAAAAGATGATCATCTGTAAGACCATCCTTAAAATGCACATCTATATTATGCCCGGCTACATGAATGCAGAATTTATTTTTTCCGGTCAGAATACTCTCTAACAATTCTTTTTCATAAAGAAGTTTTAGAAGATACTCGGCATTCTCTTTAACATTATGTGCATGATTAAATGCTTTTTTAATTCTGTCAGCATTGATCGATGCGTCCTGAAACTTTGCAAGCTTTTCGGCTGCATTGTTAAAATCAAACATCTGATGTGTCAAATGCTGATTCTTGGAAAGTGCGGATTCCATAAAGGATACTCCTGATTTTTATTCTTTGTACACGAAACTCGAATTGATTTGAAAGAAAATCAAAATTCATTTACCGAAAAGTAAAGAATTTTTTATACTGTATGTTATAACCTAACAACTAAAAATGACATAATCAAGAGTTTTGTAAAAAAAATAAAAAAAAAGCTGAAGAAAATCTTCAGCTTTATGAATTTTTGTGCCCGAGACAGGAATCGAACCTGCATGTCGTAACCGACACTAGAACCTGAATCTAGCGCGTCTACCAATTTCGCCACCCGGGCTTTACAAAATTCAGACTACAAATTTACGCATTTTCCCGGAATTACAAAGCCCCGATTACCATTCGCTGCCCGATGTGTCCGTTTTTTTACTTCCACCTTCACCCACATGTGCTTTTTCACAGATTGGGATGGCTGAAGCTTCACTTGCCAATATATAATCGCTTACGACGGGACATCCCGGGCCTGCTTTTGCCAGAAATCCAACTCCTGAAGCACAAAAGTCAAATTTAATTAAATTTGGTGCTGTTACAGGGAATTCTTCTTTCGGATATTTTTTAATTTTATAAACTTGTGCCATGAAATCACCCCAAATCGGAAGTGCTGCGGTACCACCATAACCACCCTGGTATTTTATTCTCGCATCATCAAATCCGATCCAAACCAAAGCTACAATTCGAGGAGTGAATCCGGCATACCAGGCATCTGTAAAATTCTGTGTCGTGCCGGTTTTACCAGCGGCAGGGTAAGGGAATCGTCCCTGAAGAGAAGCGGCAGTACCCGACTTCACAACATCCTCGAGCATACTTATCATCATTACTGCTGATTCTTCTGAAATGGCTCTCCACTTCGATGGTGAGAATGGAACAAATTCGCTTTTATCTCTGTCTTCAATCTTTTTAAACCAGTTTGGAGCAATATACATCCCTTTATTTGGGAAGACTGAGAACGCACCTGCAAGTTCAAGTGGAACAACCTCCGATGAACCCAGGGCAATAGTTGCGTTGTCTGCAAGGGGTGTTTTTAGCCCCATTTTTGATGCAACATCCCTGACTGAATTTACACTCACCACTCCATCAGTTATCATGCGAACCGCAATGATATTGATTGATCTTTCCAAAGCAGTTCTTATCGGGAAAACACCTCCTGCCGATCCATCAGCATTTTTAGGCGAGTATCCCCCTTTCAGAGGTTCATTCGAAACTCTAAACTGCGGATAAACATTAGATTTCTCGATTGCAGAGGCATATAAAATTGCTTTGTAAGTAGAACCCGGCTGTCTTTTAATCTGGGTGACATGATTGAGTCCAAATCCACGGGTTGTATCCGTACCACCAACCATGGCGAGAATATGCCCGGTACCAACTTCCAAAGCTACAAATGCTGCTTGAACCCTGGTTGCCTGGAACTTAACCGAATCGACAAACTTTTTATCTTTTTTCAGTTTGTCGTAATATTGTTGTTTTTCCTCTTTGGTAACCAGAATCTGGTATTCTTCATCATTCTTGATCGCTTTGTCAAGGATGTCATTTAACAATGCTTGTTTACCTGCCCAACTCCAATAACTGTCGAATCCTCTTTGCAACCTGTTGACATTGCTTACCACAGCTCTATCGGCGATCATTTGCATTTCGAGGTCGAGCGTTGTATAAATATTAAGACCGGCAGTCAGAACATCAATTCCTGTAGCCTTTTCACTCTGAATCATCTCGTTTTTAAGATATTCGAGGAAGTAAGGAGCTTTATTAACCAAAGCTTCTTTTTTCTCTCTCCTCAGTTCAATTTTCATAGCAGAATAATTTCGATACTCTGCCTCGGTGATAAACCCGTCTTCCATCATATTCTTAAGAACCTGATTTCTCCTCTGTAAAGATCTTTCCGGGTATCTAATCGGGTCGAAATAGGTTGGAGATTTCAGCATTGCTACTAAAAGGGCAGATTTCTCCGGTGTAAGTTCTTTTGTTGAAACACCAAAGAAATTTTTAGCGGCACTCTCAATACCGTATGATCGCCTTCCAAAATAGTTAAAATTGAGATACATTGTCAAAATTTCAGTTTTCGAGAAGGATCTCTCAATTTGAACTGCTGTTATCCACTCCCTTATTTTTCGGAAAGCAAGCTCTGATGAACTTTCATCTCTGTCTTTAAATTTATAGAGGTTTCGGGCGAGCTGTTGTGTAAGTGTACTTGCACCCTGTGGTTGTCCAAGGAAAATAGTTTTAACCGCTGATTTAACAATTCTGTCAATATCAACGCCCCAGTGGTCAAAAAATTTCTTGTCTTCTGTAGCAACAAGAGCTTCTATCAAATTTTTAGGAATGTCTCCATATTGCACTTCCACTCTGTTTTCGACATAAAAGTGACCGAGCAATTCTCCTTTAGTATCGAAGACTTTGCTGGCAAGAAAGAACTTGGGATTTTCGAGTTCCTCAATTTCCGGTAATCCGGATTTTACTTTCACCCATAGCACGGCAGAAATAAAGATGAAAAGAAGCAGGATACCTCCTGCTATTATCATATACTTGTGTTTCTTCTGTAACCGCGATTTTAAACTTTTATTTTCTGTCATTAATTCAAATCCGTAATTGTAAATCCGTTTTCATCCAAAAGCCCATAACAAGGTTGCTGAAACCAGGAACCAAGATTAATATATGCTCCGGAGCGGTGATTTTCAAATTTTCTTTTATGTGAATGCCCAAATATAACAAAATCGAAGCCTTCATCTATCTTTTCCTGTGCGATGGCAACCAATCCGTCAACTTTTCCATAGTCTTTAACACCGGTGTAGTGTCTGCTTCCCTTACTCGTTCCCCTTGCAATCCATAATCCCAAATCGGGATGAATAAGTCCGTAGAGGAACTGAACTGCTTTGTTTCTCAATACGGCTTTTAAAACTCTGTAACCGTTGTCATTTTTTACATATCCATCACCATGAGCAGTAAAAATCTTTTTCCCGGAACTTTTAAGAATAAGGAAATCTTCAATCAGATTCACAGATAATTCCTTTTGAAAAAAATCTCTGTGGAAAAAATCGTGATTCCCGATTAAATAATGAATATCAACACCTCTTTGAGAGCAATTGTATAAGGCTGTTAGCGTACGGAAAAAACCTCTTTGATAAACCTGTCTGTATTCAAACCAATAATCAAATAAATCTCCTACAATTACTACTGCCGATCCTTCCTGAGGGGTCTCAAGAAATTTTACGAGCGTATCTTCCCTTTTCCTGTCCGTTTCAACAGAGCCTGCACCAAGATGAATATCGGAAACAAAATAGACACTTGTATAATTTTTTTCTACAGTATCAGACTTTTTAATCATTAGCCAACCGAAACAAAGTATAATTATCAGGATCGAGTTGAAATTTAACAGGTTTAAATTCCAGTTCGGTTTTTAATACATTTTCTTTTTTATCTACTCTAAAAGACTTGGTAGATAATTTTCCACTGCCCGAAAATTTAACATCGAGCAAAAAATTGTAAATTCTTTTTTCTTCTTGTATTTGATTCAATTTTAAAGAGACTTCATATCGCCCGTTTTTTTCCTGAACCTTCATCTCACCGGGTTCGAGGGTTAAAACTCCCTCACCTTCAAATAGCCATTGATCGAAAAAATATCCAAAATCTTTTCCCGATATTTTGTTTGCAAGGATAATCATTTTTTGCGTGTTTGAGTTCAAAAACTTGTTCGTTTCATAATATTCTCTCAAGAATTTGAAAAAAACTTCATCTCCCATTTCATGTCTTAACATACGAAGTATCCATGCACCCTTTATATATACACCCGTTGAGAACAGTTCTTCAGATGCATAGATGGGACCAGGAAAATACTGAGGATTTTTCTCCTGTTCCAGTACACCGTTCAGGTAATCTTTTCCTTCTTCCTTGCCGCTTCCTTCAAGATATAACCATTCGGTGAAAGTTGCAAATCCCTCATTTAACCAAATATCTTTCCATGATTCCGGAGAAACAGAATTTCCAAACCATTGATGCCCAAGTTCGTGAACAAAAATATTTGTGTTTGATGGGTAGTTATCTATAAAACCACTCCCAAATCCGGAAGCAGTCTGGTACTCCATCGCACCCATTTGCCATAAAAATGCCACTACAGAATATTTTTCTCCCTGGAATGGATACTCTCCCAAATATTTTTCAAGTATTCTGATAAAATCTTTATGGTCGTCGATAATTCTTTTCAATTTCCCTTTTTGCCAGGGAAATCCGTAAATTGAAAGTTCAAGACTGTCGCCACTTATACTTCTTGTTTTTTCACTTTGTTGAATATATTTAGACGAATAAAACGAAATTAAGTAAGAAGCAACGGGATAGTTTGTGCTCCAGTAAAAGGTTTTTGTTGCAGAACCACTATTTGTGACCACAGAATCCATCTTTCCTAAAGAAACAGAGGTGAAGGTTGAATCATTAGATATTGCGAAAGAAAGCGTGGCTTTATCATCAGGTTGGTCTTTGCATAACAACCAGTCTCTTGCGTTCTCAGGTTCATTAAGAGTGTAAATTACTTCAAGACCGTTGATTTTACCAAAAAAGAAGTTTTTCCGTTTTGATGGATTACCCGAATATTTGGCGGTAATTTCTATCGTGTCCTTCTTAATCTGCACTACATTTATCGATATTTTATCTTCATTTCGGGTAAAATCCACCTTTTTACCATCTACTTTGATTTCTGCTACCGAGAGATCTTTCGATAAGTCAAGAGTTATCTCCCCATCTTTTTTGTTTTTCACTAACAAAATAGAAACTGTTGATTCTATGAGCTTTTTGGAGTGATCCAGTTTTAAATTGATATCGTAATGCAGAACATCGATTTTATTTTCCGAATCCAATCTGGTTTCAACCATCTGTTTCCTGAAGCCAAACCATTCGTACGAGTTTGGTGAGTCACTCAAATGTTGGAATAAACTGTTCCAGCCAAATAAAAAGCCAAATATTGAAGAGAGTATAAAAATAATCACAAGCTTTGAATTTTGAAATTTCATATTGCCAAAAATAACCATTCGATATAAATATTCACTCCAAAATTTGGGTAGTGAAGTCCTATCCATTACCTCTTAAAGTGTGGAACCCAACTTTTGTCGGTCAGTTTATTCACTTTGCCGAATAGTAAAATTTGTAAAAATGAAAGAAATTAATTTTGATCATCGAATTTTAATCTTTATGAAAGAAAACAATGATCGTATATGTTTATGTAATCGCAGCAACCATCGGTTTACTCACAATCGGCTTCAGCATCATATCAGCCATCATGCTCTCAAGAAAAACAGTCGTACAGATTGATCCGGTAAATTCAGCCACACTTCTGAAATACTCTGTATTCGATAACCACAGAGATGTCCCTTATTCCAACACTGAAATTAAAACTGAATTTGAGGATGAAGTTGCAGATCAATACGAAGAGATGTATAATTACAAAAGAAGTGGATTTGCGGAAGAAGTTAACTATTATCCTCACGCACTTCGCGATTTTCGGACAGCCGGCAGCAGAATAATGAGACCTGCAACCAATAATTTAAGAGTTTACAACTCAAGCCGCCCTGCTCCGATGCAATTCAGATAAGAGATTTATTTCTTTCATAATTTGAGGCTGTCCCTAATTTGGGATGGCCTTTTTTATTTTAAAAACCTCCGTATTAATCGTTTTCAATTTGTTATTAAAAAAAAATGTTGTAAATTTAGGAGTTAACTCAAATAACTCTCTTACCCCGCGTGGAGAATCATCAATACAATCAAAGGAGTGTTCTAATGAAAAGAGCAACAACTTTTTTAATGTCCTTTTTTCTCATAGTGGCTTTTATAAATCTGGAAGCTACAAATATCAAAAATCTTAAAAAAGATGAAGGTCGAGGCAGAGGTTACACCGAAGATGGCACATGGACCATGCAAAATACCGGATTTGCAACGGCTTCCAGAGGTATAAACTATATCTCTATCGTTAATAATAATGTTGTTTGGGCTGCTGCCTACAATGGAACATCAACCACCACTTATATTACCGAATTTACAATGACTACCAATGGTGGAACCACATGGACACCAAGAACTGTAACCGGTTATACAAGCGGTTGGGGATCTTCCATGATTTTTGCCACAAGTGCTACAACAGCTTATTTACCCGTCTTTAATGCATCTGCTGGTGGTGGAAGAATCTTGAAAACCACTGACGGCGGTGTTACTTTCACCCACCAGTCAACTGCTGCTTTTGCTGCTCCAGCCGGATTCCCAAATGTGCTTCACTTCTTTAACGAGAATGATGGATTTACAATGGGCGATCCTAATGGTGGATATTTTGAAATCTACACCACTTCAGATGGTGGAACAAACTGGAATAGAGTGCCACAAGCTAACATCCCCCCTCCTGCTGCTGCAGATGAATATGGAGTTGTTGGATATTATTCAGCAGTTGGTAACACCGCATGGTTCACAACCAACAAAGGTCGTATCATGAAAACAACTGATAAAGGTGCTACCTGGTCAGTTTTAACCACTCCTATCGCTGTTGGAAATCAGTTCAAAATTGAGATGAAAGATGCAATGAACGGCATCATCCTTGATGTAGTTGCCGCCACACCTCTCTATTATAGAACTACTGATGGCGGTGCAAACTGGACTCCACTACTCCCAACAGGTAATTTCTTTGATGGCGATTTCTGCTATGTACCCGGTACTTTAAATGCTTTCGTTTCTACAGGAAGTGCAACCGGATTCACCGGAGCTTCTTATTCATTGGATAATGGTTCAACTTGGACTGATTTTAGCGGTACCCTTGGTGTTCAACATCTCGCAGTTTCATTCTTTGATAACACAACTGGTTGGGCTGGTGCTTTTAATACAAGTGCAACAGTTGGTGGAATTTACAAATTTAACGGTCAGGTTGATCCTGTTCCTGTTGAATTAACTTCATTTACTGCAAATGCATCACAAAGTTCAGTTGTTCTCGTTTGGGAAACTGCTACTGAAGTTAACAACTATGGTTTCGAAATTGAAAGAAGTTTTGATAATACCAACTTCTCAACTCTTGGATTTGTAAAAGGAAAAGGTTCTACCACCGAAAAACAAATCTATTCATTCACCGATCAGACATCCCTTACCGGAAAAACATATTACAGACTCCGTCAGGTTGATTTTGATGGCAGATTTGAATATTCTGAAGTGATTTCAGTTGAAAATACAATTCCGGAAAGTTTCTCACTTAACCAGAACTTCCCAAATCCATTCAACCCTTCAACAAGAATCCAATTCTCGATTCCACAAGAAACTCAGGTTGAACTGGCAATTTATGATGCTACGGGAAAACTTGTTGAAAACCTCGTTTCTGAAGTTAAAGCAGCCGGATATCATGAAGTAATTTGGAATGCAACTAATAATGCTTCCGGAATCTATTTCGCTCAGATTAAAGCAGGAAAATTTGTTAAAAACATTAAAATGACTTTAATGAAATAATCCCAACTGAGTAAAAATTAAAAAGAGGTTGATCATTTAATTGGTCAGCCTCTTTTTTTTGTCAATTCCTGGCTAAATTGCATACCGGACAGGATCGGAGACATGGGCCTGTTCAAACCCGTGCTTCCGTAAGATGCAACTGTCGCACTCGCCACATGATGTTCCATCAGGTAATGGATCGTAACACGAATGTGTTATAGAATAATCCACCCCGAGTTTTAGACCCAACTCAATTATCTCTTTTTTGCTCAGTTTTTGAAGTGGTGCATGAATTTTAAGATGTGTAGTTCCCTCTACGCCTACTTTCGTAGCCAGGTTTGCCATTTTTTCGAATGAATCGATATATTCAGGTCTGCAATCAGGATAACCACTGTAATCAATCGCATTTACACCAATAAATATGTCGCTTACCTGCAATACTTCGGCGTAAGCCAATGCGTACGAGAGAAATATGGTATTTCGTGCCGGCACATAAGTGATCGGAATATTTTTCGACATTTCTTCCTCTTCTCGGTGTTTTGGTACTTCAATCCCGGATGTTAGGGCAGAACCACCAATTACTTTCATATCGATATCGATTACAAGGTGTCGTTTAGCCTCAAAATATTTTGCAACTTTTGATGCTGACTCCAATTCCTGATGATGTCTCTGCCCATAGTTAAAACTAAGACAATAGACTTCGAATCCCAGATCTTTTGCGACTGCGACGACGGTTGTCGAGTCCAATCCCCCACTTGTTAATACTACTGCTTTTTTTGCCATCTTCTAACTTTTAATTTTTCGGAAAAATTAAGAATTTAAGACCTAAATTTAATCAAAGAGGAGTAGTTCACAAATTAATGGCTTATGGTAGTTCGACTTATCTCTTGTATTATAAATTCTTTCAAGTTAAATTAAAAGTTTGTTTTGAGTTTTTATATTAGATACTTCATAAACCAAATTGCGTTTCCCCCGGAGGAGAACTGATGCATAAATATTTTTTCATATTAACCATTTTTTCATTTTCGATTTTCGCTCAGTCCAAGAGCAATCCGGAAATCACCTCTCAAGAAATTTTTGAGCATATTAAATTTTTGGCTTCTGATGAATTGGAAGGACGGTCACCCGGAAGTGGAAAAGATATAGTGGCAGCAAACTATATAAGGGAGGTACTGCTCAAATCAGGAATTACACTCCTTGGAGAAAAAGGATTCCAGCATTTTGAAGTGAGCGGTGGTTCAAAAATAAGCGAAAAAAGTGCCTTAAACTTCAATAATGCCGATTTCTCATTTGACAAAGATTTCACCCCCCTTTCAATTTCAGCCTCGGGCGATATTTCAGCGGAAGTAGTTTTTTGTGGTTACGGTTTTGTGATAAACGATCCAAAACTTAAAGTAAATGATTACTCAACAGATGTAAAAGGCAAATGGGTAATGGTTTTAAGAGCCGCTCCTGAAATCTCGGGAATGAAAGACCTTTTTGAGAGCCACTCTTCTCTCAGAAAGAAAATAATTACAGCGAAAGATAACGGTGCCGCCGGTGTAATTTTTGTGAACGGATACGATTTTGATAAAAATGACAACCTCGTAAACAGTGCACAAGGTGCCGGTGAACCCGATGCCGGAATTCCTGCAATCCATATCACAAGAGATCTGGCAGAAAAGATTCTCAAAAGTTCAGGTAAAACCCTCGCACAACTTGAATCTGCTCTAAAGGCAAACATCAGTCAATCCGTCTCTTTCAACACTTCATCAATGGTAAAAGCAACCACAATCGTAACCAGGACTAAAAAACCGACTGTAAATGTGATCGGTATGATTGAAGGGAGCGACCCAGTACTAAAAAATGAATTTATTGTTGTTGGAGCACACTTCGACCACTTGGGATGGGGCGGACCTGGTTCAGGAAGTAGAAGAGCAGATACAATCGCAATTCACAATGGAGCGGATGATAATGCATCCGGCACGGCAACAGCTCTCGAAATAGTTGAAAAGTTAGCAGCAAACAAAGGCAAAATGAAAAGAAGTATCATATTTCTTGCTTTTGGGGCTGAAGAAATGGGGCTGCTTGGCTCAAAGTATTTTACAGAAAATCCCGTTAAGGAATTACGAAACATCAAATTAATGGTCAATCTCGACATGGTGGGCAGACTAAACGCTGAGACTAAAGTCTTGAGTGTGGGTGGCACCGGAACCGCAGTGGAATTTGAAAAATACATCGATAAATATATCAATGCTTCAGGACTACAGGTTAAAAAATCACCCGAGGGATACGGACCTTCAGATCACGCATCATTTTATTCCAAAGACATTCCCGTTCTCTTTTTCTTCACGGGGGTTCATGATGATTACCACACTCCATTTGATGATTATGAAAAAATAAATTCAGAAGGAGCCAAAATTATCGGAGATCTGGCTTATAATATCGTGATGGACATAGCAAATACTGATGTTCCACCTGTGTTTCAACTCGCCGGACCAAAGGAAAGACCAAAAGACTCTCCGGGCTACAAAGTATCGCTCGGCATCATGCCTGATATGTCAGCCTCTGATATCGTTGGCGTTAGAGCAGAAACCGTTATACCAGACCGCCCTGCACACAAAGCGGGAATGTTAAAAGGTGATATAATTACTGCGATTAATGGTAAACCGGTTAAAGATTTATATGAGTATATGGAAAGACTCGCTGAACTTAAAAAGGGTGATCTCGTTGATGTCACCATAACAAGAGGAACACAAAGTCTAATTTTAAAGGTCCAGCTTTAATCTTATTTTGGATGTGCAGAGATTAATAATTTTTGATCTCTGCACTGACTTTAAAGTATATAACTTGCAAATGCGTTTTTGGGCTATAAAGATGGTTTCTTTCCAATTTTAGGAATTTACCCACAAGTTATCAACATTTTTGTGGAAATGTTTATAAACAATTCAGTCAACAAATTCAAATAAAAACTTCCCTTTTTCAAAATATTTTTTTTCTTTTTTGACATTTTTTCTCTTTCAGGTCAATTTTAGCTGTGAATTGACAAAATTTTATTAAATTTCGTGTGTTTTAATAAGAGTAGTCGCATCATTCTAATTTAATACTAAAAAGTTATCAACAATTTCGAGTCAGAAGTGATGATAAATATATTTTCAGTTATAATATTTGCAGACTCCAATAATTCTATCAATTTCACTTTTAAGAGCCCAAAATGCCTCAGGACCAATTAGCCAAATTTCTTGATGAACAATATGTCATATCCGACTTGCCCTATCTTGAAATTGGCGATTCGATTGTCCTCTCGGGTGTATCATATAAAATAATAGAATCCTTCTATAATATCGATTTTCTACCTGATGGATTTTATTATAAGGCCTCAAATCATGAAAATGATCACTTTCTTATAAAGATACTTTTTAAGTTCAGGAATCCGGGTCTGGAGCCAAAAGCGGTTGTCCACACAGGTCTTTCTCATTTACATCATGAATCACTGGCAACCCCGGTTGAGTTTGGCACAGGAATAAAGAAGTACAACTTCAAATATTGCTTCGAGATTTATGAATTGCCCGGTGATGTAGTGCCGCTCGTCAATGTCGATATCTCTGCCGCAGCTGTAAAAAACGGTTTACTGCCCCAAATTAAAGACCTGCTGGAATATCTTCACTCAAACGATATTTTTCTCCCCCATCTCCATCTTTGCAACATCTTTGTAGCCCCGGGAAAAACCCCGAGAATTGTTTTATTTGGATATGGGCATGCATTAATGAAAAGTAAATTCCCATTTATCGAGAAGACTTCATTTTCCGAAGGGAATCTTTGTCGCTATTTTTATTCACCTGAAGTGGTGTCAGGACTCTATTCAGAAACAAGCGATTATTATTCTGCAGGTATGATTCTGCTCCGCTTATTCTACCCTGAATCATTCGATTCATCAGCCTATCGTACAATTATCAAAAACGGTGAAGAATTAAAACCGATTATCGACTACAAAACCGATCTGTATGAAGTTAATACCATAATCGAAGGACTGACACTTCATGAGGAATTAAATAGATTTTCATCGAAAGAAATTGATGATCTTATTAGTGGGAAAAGAGTTGTCCCTCTCTATTATGGCAGTTTTTTTCTGTTTAAAGATGATCTCGGCGAGCTTAAACTACACAACCTGGGTGACTTTGTAGAACTACTAAAAAATGAACCTGAACGATTCATTTCATTTAGCAAGTCTCCTCAAAATCTTAAAGCACTCTCAGATTGGTTTAACGGTCTCGAAGGCGTAAAGGACATTGCCGGATTAAAAAAGAGAATTATCCGATATCAAAATGTCCACCCTAAATATTTTATTGAAATAATTCTGAGGCATCTGCTGCCAAAGAAAAATATATTTCTCAACGAAATTGAATTCAAATTTGGCGAAAAAAGCGAGATAGAACAGAATCTGCAAATTTTCTTCAGAAATCTTGAACATATCCATTTTTACTATCCTTCACATGATCTCTCTTTTGAGCTGTTTTGCTTTTTATTAGCTGCGAGCGAGATCAGCGAAACCGACCCTTCGGATTTTAAATTGTTAGCCGAAGCAAGAGACAAAATTTGTGGAATACTTGAAGTAAGTCCGGCAAATATCATCGATAGTTTCACAAATTCAACACTTAAAATTTCTCCATCCCGGTGGGCACTAATCTTTCATGTTTTCATCCCGAAAAAATACTTTAGATCATTCGAAGGTACCAGAATACAAAAACTTGAGGACTTTGCATATTACCTTGCTCAACATCCCGAAGTAATGACTGATGAATTCCACTTTTATGATATGGTAAAATTTCTTGAGTCATTTAATATAACCGAAATAAAAGGAAGAACCTATAAAGAAATAGTGTTTGAAATTCTTGACTCAAAGGTAGAGTGCGAAATTAATATAGCGAGGATAGATGAAATTGAAGCAGGGAAATACAAAATGCTGTTTACATATCGTTACTCACTAACAAACTATTTTAAGTTACAAGGTCAAGACCTCCCTTTCACTACAGAGATCAAACAACAACATAATTACGAGTTTAAAAAACGAGGTTTTAATGAATCGAAGAAAACTCTAAAACACTTTTTCGGTTACCTCGAAAATGAATATTCAGTAAAGACAGAAAAAATTACCGAAGAGCAAAAAAATGTAATATTTCATCGATTTGAAGAAATTCTTGCCACTAAAATTAAATGGCAGACAATCCTTATTAACATTTTAATAATCGCCGGTACCGGTTTTCTTATTTCAGAATTTGGTGTTGGTCTGGTACTCACAGAAAAGATCAAATGGTATCTTAGCTTAATGCCGGATTTCAACTTTTTTGTAGTTAGCATATTGCCATATATTCTGATGACCGGTTTTGTGAGCTCGTTATATTTTCTTTCACAAAATCTTAAATTAACGGGTTTTATTATTCTGTTAATCATGATTACTATTGGTGGAGGGTCATGGTGGTATTACGACAGCACAACAAGGACAATTGATGATGAGGTTAATTCCCGCAAATTGATTTTAACAGAGCTCTACAAAGGTACCAACACAGAAGTGAAACCTCAAATATTCACTCCTGCTGAAATGACATCACTATTCGATGTAACTTTTGGAATCGTAAATCCGGGTTATAAACCTCTTGTATCATATATAACAACACAGGATCGATTTCAAGTAAAATCAGGGATAAAAATTCTCACTCGAACCCTTCGAAGATTGCAGGATGATTCTTACGCGGCAAAATTTGATTTCCCCGATATACTATCTCTTCCGGTTGAGAGAGCTGTTGCCGCTGTTAACATTCCCGACAATAGTGGATTTTTCAATAGTCTCGGCTATTTTTCATTTAAGCTTAATATGGAAAAAATTAAACTTGATGGGGACGCAAAATCAATTTTTGGTGTAGCTTTTAATCAATTTTATCTGATAATTTCAAAAGATGAAATAAAACTTTTCAAGAAAGAAGCTGAAGATAAAGGCGATAAAACTGATTTTGTAATTCTTAGTGAGATGGCTGGTTATGACTATTCGATAGAAGCCTCCGGACCCGATCGCGAAGTGATGCCTGCCGGGGTTTTGGAAAAACTTTTCAGCGAAAAAGAACTTGCGAAGGGGACTCTAAAACTTGTGAATGATGAATTTGACCTCGAAATAACTGCATTATTCTCCTCAATTTCCGTTAAAATAAACGGAACTGAGGTGATCAGGGCTATTGAAAAAAATGGATTCACCGATCTTGATTACGAACACTTTAAACCGAATATTTCGATTGTGTTAGGTACCCGGAGTAATTTTTCCTTTGGCAAAGTTGAAATTGCAGCACTTCCCGATCCTTCGGGCGATCGAAATTTCCTGGCGAGAAATGAATTGAAGTGCAAGTTGGTTGAAGGTTCTTCTTTATTCACAGATGCTGCCATGTCAACTAAAGCAGCTTATTCCCCGACTGCAAAAGATATCCTGTTTGTCAAAAAACTTGAAGGAGATGTGGTAACATTGATCAACCCCCAGGGAAGCATTCTTTATGCAAATAAAAAGGGCATCCTGGATATCTATTTTTAAGCTTATGGTATGACTTTATCAGTCGGCATAGCCCGTTAA
>CAYSJM010000010.1:65624-81895 GCA_964431385.1 uncultured Ignavibacteriaceae bacterium
GGATATCTATTTTTAAGCTTATGGTATGACTTTATCAGTCGGCATAGCCCGTTAATTCAACATAACCCTTTCCTGAGGTAGGTTTTCCTTTATCGAATTTTTCGACATTAACGGCTCCTTCATAATATGATATTCGAAAATTATGAACCTGATTTTTCATAGCCGTGGTTATATTAAAAGTCAGATTCTCGGGTTGAATGTCTATTCTCCACTCAGATGGATAGGTGGTTTTTCCTATGGTCGCTGAATTAAGTACTGAAATTTTTAGCTCATTGCTTTTGAGTGTTTTATAACTTCCATCTGAAAAGATGAGACTCCCCTTCTGAAAATTTGTATTTCCATCTTTATCTCGCAATCTGAAATACATTAATTCGCTGTAGTCATCCAATTGCAGAGCAAACCAATCCCAACCTTTTTGGTCTGTTTCAAGGGCACTCGTTGACCATTCGCGATCCATCCAACTCCAACCCGCTATTTCAAAGTCCTGCCCGCTTACAGTCAATTTGCCATCCGTTTTGATTCTGGTAAAAGAATAATAATATGAAGCGTTCCCTCCTTGATTTGACTTGCGACTCAGTCCCTTTTCACCCTGCAACACCATTTTCTTTTCTGGTTCGAGTTTAAAAGTGAACGAAAAATCTTTAGCAGAAGCGGAAATCCTCATTCCTGGTTTATCGGAATTTCCCTTCGCGTCAAAAACAAGTTCTATTCCCTCTATTTCGATTTTTCCAATCTTTGGGTTACTTCCGGCCAGCCCTTGAATGCCACGAGCAAATCTCTCAGTAGAGTAGAATTTTCCATTTGAAATGTCGCTGATTCCAAGGTGTGCTGAATAAACGGAACCTGTTTCAAATCCCGAGGTTGTATCTCCCTTTCCGGGTATTATTCCGTTCCTGAAAATTGTAAACTGGTATCCGAATCTTTTTCCTTCTTTTGTCGTCAGGTTACCTGTGAAGTACCACCACTCGGTTTTGTAGTCATAATGTGCAAAATGATCTTTAGGGAATTCAAAATTGATTATGGTATCCGCCTTTTTAAAGCCTGAAGACTCAGATGACATCACACTTGAAACTGTTAAACCGTTTTCACTTTTTTCTGTATCCAGGTTTAAAACAAACCAAAGTGTTGCGGAAAGAATGATGACAACAATCAACGAAATAAAAAGCAGTCTCATTTTATTCATCCCTCAACGATTTTGCAGGCGTGGTTGTCGCCATCTTATATGCAGGATAAAATCCCGCAATTAAGGAGGCAATCACTGAAATCAAAAATGCTTGTATAAAAAGTTCCGGTGCTAATTTCATATCCATAGTCCACCCAAATGAACGGAGATTAATAACATAAATCAGGGCATAAGCCAGAACAATTCCGAGTGGAACTGCAATTACAGAGGACAACACACCCATCGAAAAAGTCTGTACTGAAATCAGTCGGAACATCTGCCATGGTACAAGACCGGTTGCCCTAAGAACCGCCATTTCCTTTTCCTTCTCCAACTGGATTGACATCAATGCACTAAAAATCCCGATGAAAGCAACAATGACTGATAATATATGCAAGAGTCCGGCTACTAGAAAAGTTCGGTCAAATATTTCAACTGAATAATTCCTCAATTCACTATTTAGCCTGATCACAACATTATTTTGAGTCTGAAAGAGTTCACCCGCCTGATTCCTAAATTCATTCGGATCAGCACCCGGCTTAAGATATATTCCGATTCCTGATATTTTGTAATTATCCCAAAGTTGAGTAAACAGTTTATAATCGATAGAAATATGCCCCATTTCAGAGCTGTAATCGTAATAAATTGCTGAAATCTTAATTTTATTCATCCCTTTTGGAGTCGAAAACGCAACTGAATCCCCAACTTTTAGATTCCATTTATAGGCGAAAGTCTCTGTGACCAATGCCCCTCTGCCGGCTCTAATTTCCTTCCAGGCTATAGTTTTATCCCCTGCCTTAAAATTAAAACGATACTCATTGTCGGGATTTATCCCTGCCCCAAAAACCTCAATTTCTTTCCCTTTGTAGATGCTCTTAGCTTCGGAATAATAGTCGAGTGATTTGACCGATTCCAGTTTAAGGAGTTCGCTTAAAATCTTTGGATCTAACACCGGCTCATTTTTCCTCGTAACCGGTCCGGGAGCTGAAATGAACAAGTCAGCAACCAGAGTCTGTTCGAGCCATGTTATAACTGTTCCACGAAAAGAAGTAATCATAGTCGAGACACCAATAGTAGCAGAGACAGCAATAGCTAAAGCAGCGATGGCAACTGTTGTTCTACTCAGATTGGCTACAATTCCCCTAAGTCCAATTTTTCCTGTGTTCCCAAATATTTTTTGTACAAGCGGTTGCAACAAAGCCACACCCCAAATCACTACAGCCGGAGTAAGTAAAGCAAATGAGATGATAATTAATAAAATTCCAAAATAGCTCAACAAGATACCTGCTTCGATAAAAACCAGAATCGACACACCCGAAATAAACAAAAAGAGTGAAATCAAGGTCATATATGAAGATTTTCGTCTAAGACCCGATTCCAACGATGACCTCTTTAACACAATTCCGGGAGCTGTGTTTGAAGCCTCATAAGCCGGGTAAAGTGATGCCAGTATAGTGCCCGCAATTCCGGCAAAACCTGCCTTAAAAATGCTTTCAGCGGGTATTGCGACTGATTTTACATTTGTAACAAAATAGAGATCATTAATACTTTGTGTTACGAGTCCGAGGAGTTCTTGCCCAAGAATGATTCCGGCAACAATTCCAAGAAAAGTCCCAACCGCACCGATGAATACAGCTTCAGACAAAATTTGTGTATAAATTTCACTTCTTGTGACCCCTACAGCCCTAAGAAGACCCAACAATTTTCTCCGTTGAATTATGGAAAAAGTCATGGAATTGTAGATTAAAAACAACCCGACTATCAACCCCAGCATGCTCATAGCATTCAGGTTTAGCCTGAACGCCTCGGTTATCGATTTTGCAGTTTCATTCGATTTTTGTGATTCACCAAGTTGAAGGTCTTTATTTTTGTCAATAATTTTTTGTACAGTGGCAATTTCTGTAGAATCGAGGATAATATCGATGTAACTAAGCCTGTTCTTTTTATCGAGAAGGAAATCTGCTACACCAATATCTGTGATGATAAATTGATCAACAGCATTCTTCTTTGAATCTGCGTTTGAAGGGAGCACCGCCTGACAATAAACTTTAAATTTTCTCGTCTGCCAAATTATCGAGATTGAATCTCCCGGATTAACTCCCATTAAATTTGCAAAAGCTTCCGGAAGAACCACACGATCTTTATTAGTTAACAATGCCCTTAACAGTTGGTCGTTCTGTTGGTTGGTAATTGTAAAGAAGTTGCGAAACTGCTCTTCCGAAAATGGATCCAAACCAAGGAAAGTTGCACTCTCTTTTTTTATTCCATCTATTTTTACATTCTCCTCTATTACGGGTGCCGAAGTTGAAATACCGTTTTTTCTTAGTTGTATAAGTTGGTCGAAACTTAAATTACCACTTTTAGATGTTAGTCTGTGAGTTGCTTTTCCTGAAACGGTTTCCATGGAGAGGTCAAATGCCCTAAGAGAGCTTTCATTCGCCATATCAATAGCTAATATAACAGCAACTCCAAGGGCAATGCCAAGGGCTGATAAAAAAGTCTGCCATGGATGAGTAAATAGATATCTTAGTCCGGCTTTTTGAAATAACGAAATCAATTTAGAACACCTAAAGATGAGATTGAGGTGTTGTTCCCTTTAAATTCGATAATTTTATCTGCCAACCCGGATAAATCCCTGCTGTGAGTCGCCATAATCATGGTTTTTCCCGTTTTTTTCACCAAATTATCTAATAGCTCGACAACTTTATCAGCAGTCTGATAATCAAGGTTTCCGGTTGGTTCGTCGGCGAGTAGAATTTTGGGATCGTGTACGAGGGCACGGGCAATCGCCACTCGTTGTTGTTCGCCACCCGAGAGTAAATCAGGGTAACTATCGGCACGGCTGTATAGTCCAACTTCATTCAGTAGATATTTTGCTCTCTCAATCCATTCTTTTCCTTGCTTATTTGTCAGTTCAAGAACAAGATTGAGGTTTTCCAATACGGTGAGAGTTGGTATCAGATTAAAAAACTGAAAAACAAAACCAACATTTTCACGGCGAAAAATGGTTCTGTTCGGTTCTTTAAGAGAGGTAAGTTCTGTGGAATCAAGATATATTTTCCCGCTATCAGGTATGTCTATCCCGCTAAGAAGATTCAGAAGTGTCGATTTTCCTGATCCACTTCTACCGAGCAGAATAACAAGTTCACCTTGAGCGATTTGAAGGTCAAGGTCCTTTAGTACATGATGTGTAGTGCTTCCTTCAGAAAATGATTTATTCAGTTTCTGGATTTCAATATAGTGCAAGTGTTATCCGTTTTTATTCAGATAACACTCGCACCACTCAATAAATTCCTGGATTATCCTATATTTTGCTTAATTCTACCATCATTTCATCAAATTGGCGAAAACTCATCGATTGTTGAGCATCACTGAGAGCTTTATCTGGATCTGGATGGAATTCCACCATAACACCATGTGCTCCAACAACCTTGGCAGCTTTAGCGAGAGGAATCACTTTGTCCCGGTGACCAACAGCGTGAGAAGGATCGACTATTACAGGCAGATGCGTAAGTTCTTTAAGTACCGGTATGGCACTTAAATCCAGAGTATTTCTTGTGGCAGTCTCAAAAGTTCTAATTCCACGCTCGCATAATATTACCTGACGATTTCCTTGTGCAAGAATATATTCAGCGGCACTAAGCAACTCTTCGATCGATGACATCAGTCCCCTCTTCAACAAAACGGGTCTGTGAGTTTTTCCAACCTCAATCAACAGTGAAAAGTTTTGCATATTCCTGGCCCCAATCTGAAGGATATCGGAGTATTTTGCAACTTCTTCAACCTGATTTATGGACAAAACTTCCGTCACCACGGGGAGATCATAAAACTTACCCGCATCGGTAAGATATTTTAGGCCGTCATAACCCAATCCCATGAATGCATAAGGATTTGTACGAGGCTTAAAACAACCACCACGAAGAATATGAGCATTTGTTTGTTTTAGTTCTTTGGCACAGTCAAAAATCTGATCTTTTGATTCTACCGAACATGGTCCACCGATAACTACAAAGTTGTCACCGCCGATTAATACATCCTTTACCTTGATAATTGTGTCTTCGGATTTATAATCCCTTCCAGCCAATCGGTAAGGTGACGATTTTTTCTTTGCCTTTACAATCGGTTTAATTTCTTCTACTGCAACTTCATCAATGGAGGCAGGAGTCTCTTTAAGACTGGGCATTTCTGACTTTACACTTGTTTTTTCGATATCATTAGCCGGATAACTTCCAAAAACCTTAAAATAACGGGTATTTTTGCCAAGTTCATCGATCATCAAATTAACCTTATCGTCTTCTATATTCCCCTCAAAATCGATATAGAACATCTCTTCCCAAGGATTACCTGTCACCGGGCGGGATTGTATCTTTGTCATGTTGACACCAAATTTATTGAAGACCATAAGAGCTTCAACAAGTGCCCCAGGTTTCTGGGCTGTCGCAAGAACAATTGAAGTTTTAGCAGGAATTCGCAAATCGACAGAAACCGGTTTTTTTGAGGCAATCACAAACCTGGTAAAATTCTCTTTATTATTTGCAATATCTTCTTTAATCACAGTCATACCGAAGGTTGCAGCTGCCTGTTCACTAGCTATCGCTGCAAATTCAAGATTGCCTTCTTCACTGATTCTCTGGACAGACAAAGCGGTATCGCTAACTTCTTCAATTTTTACTCCGGGAATTGTCTCCAGGAATTTACTGCATTGTGCAGCCGCCTGTGGATGCGAAAATACTTTTTTTATTGTAATAGGATCAACATTTGCAATCCCAATCAGATTCTGCTTAACTCGTAATTTTTCTTCACCGATTATTGCAACCGAAGATTTTACCAACGCATCATAAACATCGTTTATATTGCCGGAAGTGGTGTTTTCTACCGGAAGCATCGCATAATCTGCCTCCTGATCTTCAACAGCTTTCACTACTTCTTCAAATGTCATTTTACTAACAAAACCAACATTAACTCCCCTGTTTGCGAAAAATCTCGCTGCTGCAAGTGAACTGAAAGAGCCTTCGATACCTTGAATTGCCACTCTTATCTCGCCGCCTTTTTCAGATCCGGTTTCACCAAGTTTGTGAAGATAAGATTGCTGTAACCTCACAGAATCATCGATTATCTCATGAAAAATTCGAGTAACAAATGTGGGTTCAAGTCCCGCTTTTTTGCCAATTTTTATCAGCTTCTGGAGCAACTCTTTCTCCCGTTTGGTATCCCTTAACGGATAACCTGTAAGGTCTTTTCGTTTTACAACTTCCATGCTTAAACTTCTCCGCTTCACGAGGAGGTTTATTAGCTCTTCGTCCAATCCATTAATCCGGTCTCTAAGGTCTTCCATTTTTTCCAAATTTTTGATAATTATTAAAAATTAAAATTATTTATTAGTTCTTATTCTTTTTATTTAATCAGCAGGGTTTTTATCACCCCGTTTGAATTACCGTTCTCAATTTTGATATAGTAGGCACCACTTGCAAAACCGGATGCATCCCATCTCCATTCATGTCTTCCGGGAAGTGTCTCACCAACAAAATGAGAGTGAACCAATTCGCCTAACTGATTGTAAACAAAAATCTTAACCACCGCTGTTTCACTCGTTTTGTAAGTGATGGTTGTTACAGGATTGAAAGGATTAGGATAATTCTGCACCATCAATCCACTCTCGGGAACCACAGTAATATTCTCTTTCTCAATTGATGTAACCACCACATCAGGTGATTTTTTTCTATCAATCATGACCATCCCGGCGTCTGACATTACATATTTTCCAACCTGTGCACCCTCGTTACCAAGTTCTATAACTTTGTGATATCCATGTGGCAGCTTGAAGCTTCCAAGATGATACCAACCCTGTTTTCCCGGATTTTGCTGATTCACAATGATCGTCGAGTCTCCATTTTTGCTCGAAACCACATATTTAACCGCATTGGAGAAAGAAAATGAAGGGATTAAATAAACATAAAGGTTATACCAGGCTTCTGTTGGTATTTCGTAATAATATTCGAGTTTTGAGGGCTGAGCCGTGCCTGTCCTTGTGATACCACCACGAAAACCCGGGACGGGTAAATTTTCCCAAAGCCCTGTTCTTACTACATTTGCAGAATCCTCACTTACTACATAACCTTTTGGTCTTCTGTTAAAATTTCGTCCGGGCATATCCGCATGTGCCTGGTAGTAGGTAGCTTTTAAGGTGTCACCCAACCGATTGTTGTTTTTACGCAACCCCTCATAAAAGAAAAAACCCTCGCCTTTCACTCCGTTTTGTCTGTTCGCCTGGAGTGATTGGAGTAAAAACTGTGGATCGATTGTGTAACTTCCCACATTCATCAGAACACCTGCAAATGTAATCCCTTTTTTTGCAGGATCGATGTGCGAAAGTGAATTATTCAACTCATACTGATAGTCCATAAAATTATATCTGTAGAGTTGAGGTAAAAACTGGTCAACGATGCCACTATTCACCCAGGTTTTTGAATCCTGTAAATATTGGTCATAAGCCCAAGGATAAATGCTCGGTGATGAAGCCACAAAAATGTGTGAATCGATATTTTTCACACTGTCCCGCACCCTGCGATAAAAATCGTTTAATTTGTCAGCTCGCCATCTTTTCCAGGCAATATCATTGTAATCTGCAGGTGGTGAAGCACCATTATGGTCTAATTTATATAACGCCACCGTTACCGAATCATAACCACATTCTACGGGAAGTGCCGGCATTCTGTCGGAATATTCAATCCCATCAATGTCATATTCATTCATTACTTCCCTTGTCAGACCGATTATCATATTTTGAACTTCCGGATTTATCCCCGACATCCAGTCAAATCCATTTTTCACACATATATCACCGTTTAGGTGTCTTGCAGCCCATTGAGGATATCTTTGAAGAATGTGCCCCCCATAGGGTGGAGTTCCCCCTGAATAGAAAGAAGAAAAACCATATTCGAACCATGGGTAAACTTCAATCCCCACTCTGTGAGCTTCCAAAACAACGGTTTCGAGTGGGTCTCTCCCCGAGAATGAAGGATCGATGAGAAAACCAAATAGAGAGTCCATGATACTACTTGGGTACTGAGTATATCCACCATTCCAAACCACAGGAATAACCGAGTTAACATTTATTGATGCAAGGTAGTCCATCGCTTCTGAAATATTCTTCTCGGTAAATAAGACTTGTGAATCGATATCGGTTAATTTTACCCCACGAAATTCACTGTTTTGTGCTCGGGTAATTGAAAATAGTGGAAGAATGAGTAGGATTAATACTAAAAATTTATTTATTTTTAACTCATGTGATAGAAATTGTAGCATAATCATGTAATCTATTTATATATTAATCTACAAAAATACAGAAATTTTCATTAGTGAACGAACAACAAATGCCTCATAATTTTGACTTCGATTGTATTGTCATAGGTAGCGGACCGGGTGGTGAAGGTGCTGCCATGAAACTGGTAAAAGCCGGAAAAAAGGTCGCAATTGTCGATTCTTTCCCTCGAGTCGGGGGTAGTTGCACTCATACGGGAACCATTCCAAGTAAAAGTTTGAGGCAGGAAATTCAACGAATTGCTGAGATTGGAAGGACTGCCGGAGTAAACTACCAGGATGTCTTGCGGAATACACAGAGAGTGGTCGATCAACAAGTTGACCTCCGTTTTGGCTTTTACAAAAGAAATTATGTGGATGTGATTAACGGATGGGCAAGATTTTCAGATGAACATACGCTCGACATCGAACTGGGAAATGGTGGTTTTGAACGCTTCACTTCAGAATATTTCATCCTTGCGACCGGTTCAAGACCATACCATCCCGAAGATGTTGATTTTAGCCATCCGAGAATTTTGGATAGTGATACTATTTTAACCACTCCACTTAATTTTCGCTCGATTGCGATTTACGGTGCCGGAGTAATTGGTTGCGAATACGCCTCAATTTTCAGAGGTCTCTCGATAAAGGTGAATCTTATTAATACCCGAGACAGGTTACTCACATTTCTTGACGATGAAATTAGTGATGCCCTCTCATACCATCTCCGCGAAAATGGAGTCTTGATAAGGAATAAAGAGGAATACTTGAAAGTGGTGCCTGAGGAAAATTCCGTATCTATTCACCTCGAGTCGAACAAAGTGATAAATTCAGATGTCTTGCTCTGGGCACAAGGTAGAACGGGAAACTCAAAGTCCCTTGATGTAAATAAACTGGGAATTGAAACAGATTCACGCGGTTCCATAGCTATTAATGATAAACATCAGACTGTTCTGCCGCACATCTACGCGGTTGGTGATGTTTGTGGATACCCTTCACTGGCGAGTGCTGCTTATGATCAAGGAAGATTTGCTGCCACACATATTATTGAAGGTAAATGTGAAAATCAGCTTCTGAATTTTATTCCAACTGGTATTTACACTATCCCCGAAATCAGTTCTATCGGTAAAACGGAAAGAGAATTGACGAGGGATAAAATACCTTATGAAGTGGGGCACTCATTTTTTAGACATCTCGCCCGGGCACAAATAACAGGACACAAAACCGGCATGCTGAAAATTCTTTTCCATCGTGAAACTCTAGAAATTCTGGGGATTCATTGTTTTGGTACTAATGCGAGTGAGATTATCCACATCGGGCAAGCAATAATGGTACAAAAAGGAGAAGCAAATTCACTTATGTATTTTATCAACACTACTTTTAACTATCCAACAATGGCGGAGGCGTACAGAGTTGCCGCCCTTAACGGTTTAAATAGAGTACGATAGCTTGAAATCGCTCGTTCTATTCCTGTTTCTCTTTCTATTAACTTTTCCGGTAAAGTCGCAACAGTACGAAGTGCACAAATATGGGATAAGAGAAGGACTTAGCATAGAACTGACTAAATCCGTCACACAGGATACATTTGGTTTCATTTGGGTGGCAACTGATGAAGGGATTGCCCGATTTGATGGATACAGATTTAAGTCTTACAACTCGTTTCCCGAAATTGCATTTTCAAAAGAGATAATCCGACGCAAAAATGGTAATCTCCTCTCTGTTTCCGATCTTGGTATCTTTGAAATCACTCCTCGCCTCGATTCAGCTATCGTTAGACTCATAGCAAAAGGCTCACGCGAATTTAGTCTTAACAATATTTGGTTTCCAAAAAATATTTTCGAATCTAAAGACGGATCAATTTTTACGAGTGAACAGGGTGCTATTGTAAAAATTAAAAATGGGAAGTTTAAAAAATATCTTCTGCAGAAGGAAGATTATTCATTTAACTTTTTGAGAGCCCACTATTTTTGTGAACTGGAATCGGGTGAATTAATTGTAATCACCCACAATGGAGGGATTTATCTTTTTGATTTTAATTCCGACAAACTCATTTCAATCGGTAAAGTTAATTCTGCCACCAATATCTCTGCTGTCCAATATATCGGAAATCTAAAATTTGTACTTGGAAATAACCTTGGTATAACTAAAGTCGAGTTGAAAAAAGAGGATGACAGGGGCTACAAAATATCAAATTCAAAAAGATATTTCCCGGAATTGAATGTCTCGTGTTTGCTATTTGAAGACAGTGTGATGGTCGTGGGAACCTGGGATAGAGGACTCTATTCATTTAAGCTGAAAAAAGAATTCGAGGAACTGCAAAAATTAAGTGCCGTTGGTGATATAAAAATCAACAACCTGTTTGCAGGTCAAGGTAACGATGTATGGTTATGCACTGAATCCGGCTTGATTTTACTGAATTATAGCCTGTTCAATCGTCTCGTTCCGACTGAAATTAAGCAGTACATCCAAGATATCATCACCATAAAAGACAACAAATCGTTTATCTCAGATGGTAACTCACTCTATAGAGTAAATCTCAAGGGACCTGTCGGGTCTGCAGAACTTGTTTACTCCGCCCCAAATCTTGTGATTATTAGTATTTGCAGATTTAAGGATGGAGTACTTGCATCTCTTTCGGACGGTGAATTAATCTATATTTCCGATAAAGGTGAACAACAATCAATTCAGATTGAGAAAAAGGGAAAGTTTTTCAAGTATCTTGGCTATGGTGAAAATGAAGATATCTGGATGATTGAAGAGGGTGCAAAAGAGATTACAAACTTGAAAATGGATTTAACCGTAAAACACTACGATGTCTCACACTGCCCTATTGATGCTTACAGTATCATTTCTACAAATGAGAAAGGTGAGACTTTTGCAGCAGGTACCGGAAAGAATATTTCGTTAATAAAATTTGATCCAAAAACCGACAAATTCAACCCGGTAAAATTGGAAACAAATGGTTCAGTAAAGGGTGAGATAACGGTTAATGATATCGATTATGATCGTGCAAACAGTCCAGTGCTTGCTACAACAAATGGTGTGTTTTATATTGCCAACGGGAAACTCCTCCCCCTCGATCCATCCTTTGCCGGAATGAATGCAAGATCAATCACAGTGGATGGAGTTAACCAGAATTATTGGGTCGGCACTTCTGATGGTCTTTATCTGTACGATGGACAAAGTATCTCGCATTTTGATGTGATATCCGGGCTTCCAAGTAAGACGATTGGCAGTCGAACACTTACTATCGACCCTTCAGGGAATATTTGGGTTGGAACAGCAGAAGGTGTTGCCGTAATGAAGGGAGTTTTTAAGATAAGTCTGTCAGAGAGTCCTAAACTCATCCTTTCAAATAAAAAAAATGGTCTAAATTTTAGTTTTTATGACAAATCGATCGAAGTACCGGAGGGTGAAAATTGGTTTATAAGAGCTTCTAATTTTTCATACCCGGCACGATCAACTCTGTATCAATATCGTTTTTCAAAAGATGATGAGTGGATAAATCTTTCTGAGGGCAACATCATCCCCCTTGAAGACATCGGATCAGGAACATTCACTGTTGAAGTCAGAGCCCGTGAACATGGAAACCACTCCTGGAGTTTAATTTCAAGAATGGAATTTACCATTCTCGCACACTGGTATAAGAGGTGGTGGGCATTGCTGATCTGGAGTATTTTGGCGATTGCCTTGATCTACGCTGCAGCACGATTTTATGCAAGAAATCTGCAAAAAGAAAACCTTACCCTCGAAAAACTTGTAAGTGAACGAACAGCGGAGCTTTCAAGTAAAAATTCAGAGTTGGAAAAAAGTCAAAATGAGATTGTCTCTAAGAATAAGGCTCTTGAAGAACTTCTCATTGAGTTGAGGGAGATTAATTCTACAAAAGATAAAATGTTCTCCATTATTTCTCACGATCTTAAAAATCCTTTTACAACAATTATGGGATTTGCCGAGATTCTGAAAGACGATATTGAAGAGATGACCCAACCTGAAGTTAATGATTTTATTTCAAGAATTCATCGAACTTCCAGAAGAACTTATGAGTTGCTGGAAAATCTACTCGGTTGGAGCAGAGCCCAGTCAGACAGTTTAACAATTTCAAAAATCGAAGTAAATATTCGGTCTATAGCTAAAAAAGTGACTGACCTTGCTACCGACACAGCAACTGAAAAAGAACTCACCCTTAAAACCGAAATTGAGGAAAACCTTAAAGTATTTGCAGATCCAAATGCTTTAGAAACTATTCTCAGAAATCTGGTTATGAATGCCATTAAATTTTCCATGCAAGGAAAAGAGATAACCATAAAGGCAACTCAAATTGATTCAGTTGTGAAAATCAGTGTGGAAGATCAAGGTGTGGGAATGGATGAAGAAACTATTGGTAAACTCTTCAGAAACGACTTACATTATTCGACCAGCGGCACCCAACAGGAAAGAGGAACGGGACTCGGTTTGATTCTCTGCAAAGAACTCGTGGAAAAACATGGTGGTACTATGACTGTAAAAAGTAAACCGGCAGAAGGAAGTATCTTTACCTTTACTCTGCCGGTTCAACAATTGGATCAGGTTTAATTAGTTTATTATTTCAATTATCTCACCTTTATACGCAAACCTTACATTTCTGCCAAGTGAAAGTATCTGAGCTGCTTCCTTATCAGCAAACGCAAGTTCAAAGTATTCACCCGATTCAAATTTAATCTTTTTGAGTTTCATATTACCGGGTTTCTCAAGTTTTGAATCGATCCATACTCCGTTGTTTTCGTAGAATGCTCTACCGGCAGCATCTGATAAATTTATCGTTTGATACTGACCTGACTTGTTATCCTTGTCAACATTTCTTTTCTCGACATCTCTGTGGTTTAACTGATCAGCTCCCGAGTAGTCTCGAATTGTCTCACTTGCAGTTGTACTGCCTTTCCCTTCACTGTTCTTCATCCCATCAAATTCTTCTTTGAATACTTGCGGATTCGCCTCAGGAAATCCACCTGCATCTTTAAGATTTGGTGCGAGTGGGGGTCGCGGTGTCCCGGAAAGTTGTTCATCTTCAAGAATAAGATAAGCTGTGTAAGGAGTTATTAGACCATATTTTTTAGCAAGAAAAACTACTTCATCTATCAATTCTTTTGATTCACCATTCAACCTGATAAGATCGAGCAAGTGCCCCACTCTTCTCATCGACCAAATTACCGGAATGAATGAATAAGTATCGTCATCTGAAATTGTTATTTCCTTCTCAAATTTTATCTCTTTTCCGTTTCGCTTTCCGGTTATAATAATCTTCCCCGAACTTCCCTCGGCTACAATTCCGGCAAGGGTTAAAACTCCGCCCTTAAAGATGTCGATGCGATTGTTTGGATAAGATTTACTGAATTTAATGTTACCGGAAGTTGTAACACTAACATCTGTGAGAATCGGGAATTCAATTTTTTCGAAGAAACTGCTAATATTCACTTCTATTTCATTGTTGGGGGGTGAATAATTTCTTACTCCACCGGTTTTTAATGCGATTTTATCTAAAAGATGAATATTAATGTCGTAACCGATTCCAAAAGTGAAAATCCTTTTTCCTGAAACCAGTGAGGAATCGAGCTTTGCAACAAGTTTGATATCATCTCTTTCACCTATGGTTGGTTTTCCATCGGTGATGAAGACAACATAAAAGGGTCGGTTCTTCTCCCCTTTTTCACTAAGTGCAAGTTTTAATGCCTCTTCAATATTGGTGCCACCGAGTGCCTCCAATTTTTTAATTTTTTGTTCAGCATTCTCTTTATTTTTTTTGTCAGCTTTCATAAAGCTGCCAAATACTTTTTCTGCTTCTGTACCAAATTTCACTATCTGAAAATTATCTTTGTCTCTAAGTCGATTTATGCAATAAATCAAGGATGATTGTGCAGCAGTTAATTTTTCACCTGCCATGCTACCCGAGATGTCCAAAACAAATACAACATCTTTTGGGACATACTCAGCCGGAAATTCTGACTCATCAACGGTGAAATTCAACAGAAAAAACTTCTCTTTATCAGAAGAAGTGTACGACATCAAGTCTATTACACTTCCCTTTGCAATCGTGTGTATAACAAGGAGATAATCTTTATCCGGTTTTACATTATTCTCTTTATACACCGATTTGTAATAAAAATCATTGACTCGTTCACTTTTAGTCTCGTGCGTCGGCGAATAAATTCCATTAATTTTGTTTTTGTTTTTTATTTCAACAGAAACCGAAACTTTTTCAAGGGCTTTTGATGAAAATTTTTCGGTATTGAGAGGATATAAATATTTGAATGTGCCACCGTCAAATTCAAGTGTCTGGAAATACTCGATCTCGATTCTTCGTTCTGATTTTGGCTCAATCGGAAATATCTTTAGCGTGTAGATGTTTCTTCCCGAATATTCAAGAAGTGCAGGATCTTTACTCTTGGAGACAATCTCTTGATAAAGTTTTCTTGCTTTATCAGCATCAAGCAATTCAGCTTTATATTCCTTACCATTAATGTACATCTTAAAGCCGGTTATCACGGCTCCTTCGGGAATTGGAAATATATATTGACCCTCAAGTCTCTGATTTAAAGGATTAAAAAAGACCTGGTCAATTTTGGTTTTCGCTGTGAATCCATCGATTGTAACATTAACATCGTGATATTTTACTTCCAGCGGAAATGGATCTCTCCAACCCGGATTAGGACGAGGACCGGGAGACGGAGGCTCTGGTATAATGATAAAGCCGTCCGCAAATAATTGCGGAACGGCTATCATTAAGATGATGAAAAATTTATTCAGTGATTTCATTTTAGTTTCAATTCTGACTTAATTGATTGTATCAGGGCACTACCAAATGTATTCTGAGTCGGGGTATCATCGCTTTTTGCGAGATAATCATTTCTTAGTTTTTCATACTTTTTGATTTCGATCTTTATCTTTTCCCGGTCGATATCATACTGAGCGATCTTGGATTTAATTTCAGTCTCAGTCAGATTCTTAAATTCTTCCGGAAGATCTTTTTTATCGAGTTTTTTCAGATCAAATCCCTCTTCCTTCGATGCATCAACAAGATCCCATTTTGAGTTATTATAGAACTCGGTAGCCTTTGCTCCAGCTCGTTGTATAGCAGCACTCGGGGCAGACATCAAGGCGTTGTTATCTTCCTGTTCCTGACGCATTTTTGCTTCCTTACCCGACTTTGAGAAATAGAGATATGTATCATTTAGTTGATTATTCAAGTCAAGTATGTTCTTATCGTAAGGAGTCGGTTTTTGTTCGGCCGCTAAATTCTGATCAATAAACATGAAAGAGCCATTTCCAAGTGTCGAGCCATCTCTCCATGATTTTGCTTCATCGTTATCAGGATTTCCGCAATAAATGGTGTTTACCTTGATGCCTTTTTCAGCAGCTTTTTTACATACATTTTTGTAGTCTATAATTCCTTGATTAAAAGGTTCGTTTCCGGCAATTAATATCACATTTACTGCGTCGTTATCTTTAGACCAATCAATCTTTAGAAGTGCCTGTTCAATTACTGCACCACAATACTCGGCACCGCCATTGGTTACAAGTCCAAATAAATGTTCAGAGACCTTGTCAAGGTCTTGACTTAAAGAATCAACCATTCTTATGTAGTGATCGGTTGGTTTTAGACCATCATTTCCATATTCAAAAAGAGATATCCTCAAATCGAGTTTTGTGTCGGGTACATCCTTACTCAAAGATGCCATCTCATTTACGATTCTCCACAACTCTTGTCGAGCCTGATTGATTAATCCATCCATGCTGTTGCTGGTGTCAAGGAGAATTGCCAGGTTTATCTTTT
>CAYSJM010000011.1:0-69448 GCA_964431385.1 uncultured Ignavibacteriaceae bacterium
GATTCACTTCTTTGCGAGGAAAATTAATCCTTGTTCACACTTAAACTGAAAACAAAATCCGTTCCAAAGAGACAAATTACAGTTTCGATTAAAGTATCATTGATTTATTAATGATCAATGATACAAATATAAATTAATATATTGAATTAAACAAAATCCTGTTGATCGATTATATCCAGGGATATTTGTAGTAATCAACAGGCCTTAAGGAATAAATAGTGGCAAAGTTAAAAACTGGTTAATTATTGATCGAAAATAAAATAAAGTCCGAGAAGCAGCATCGAACATTTTCCATGACTCTCCTGCCACTAATTTTTAAGGTGGCCCAGGACTTCATTAAAACTAATCCTTTTTCTTACTCATTCTCAGGTTTTCATCCCGTTTCATGTTTTTTATCAATGAGGCTTTCCGGAACCTGACAGCCGACCAGTCTTCATCGATGGCAATCATCCGAACGGGTTCATAACCCAGGTCACCGAGCACCTGCCACCCGTTATCCCTGTCGATATCAGCTTTGTATTTTTTTGAACTCTTTTTGGGGTAAGCCCACCAATTTAAACCGTCTTCCACCAATATTTCATCAACTTTCGAAGCATGTTCCGAAATATCTCCTGCTGATTTAACAAAAACGAGAGAAAATGGATATTTATTCAGACATGTTTTACAGTGCACACCCGTTTCAGATTGAAATTCATCTATCAGATGTTTAAATTCTTCAGGATGATTCACGAGAAGGATGGGTCCGTGACCTTTAAAATTCATTTTTTTAAGTAGTGAGTGCATTATAGCTCCATTTCAAATTTTTCGAGATTAAACTTACACTTTTGTTTCATAAATGTCAAAGCATATTCGAAAGTTTGAATCTTTTTTTGAATATTACTATCCAACAGTAAAGAAATTATTTAAATGGAGAAAAAATGTCGCAAGTAAAAGCTTTCGTAAAGCAAATTAATGGTATCAGCTTTGTCGGGAAAACCGATTCAAACCACTGGATAACCATGGACGGTCCTGAAGATTTTGGAGGGAGCAACGCCGGGATTCGCCCAAAAGAATTGATGCTGCTGGCTCTTGGTGGCTGCACCGGAAGCGATGTTGTTTCAATTCTACAAAAGAAAAGAATTGATGTGAGATCGTTCGAGATGAACATAACCGCGGAGATGACTGATGACCACCCCAAAGTCTTTTCCTCGATGAATATTGAATACCTCTTTACCGGAAAAGACATCAAGGAATCAGATGTGACGAGAGCAATCGAACTTTCCCAGACCAAATATTGTGGTGTAACGAAAATGTATGAAAAAGCAATGACCATTACCCACTCCTTCAAAATTATAAACGAAGAATAACCACTTAGCCAACAGATGCAGAGAATAATTTATTTTTTTCTCTGCATCCCTCTTTTTTAGCCGAAATACACCCCCTCCAAAAATTTTATCGCTTTATTGATACTGTAAAAAATTGCAGATTTTAGTATAATTATATTTTAGAAAATCTTTTTTAAGATACAGTTACACGAATATAAAATGGAGATTGTTTATGTCGCATCACCTTATCGCTCATGTTGAAATTCCGGCAACCGATATTGAAAGATCAAAAAAGTTTTTTGAAACCGTTTTTGGATGGGACCTAAAAGAATTTGGTAATGGATATCTGCTTTGCAACAGTCGTCAGGGTACTACCATTGGCGTGCGTAAAGTTAAAGAAGTAACTCACGGAGATTCTCCTGTATTCCATATTTTGGTTAACGATATCGAGGATACAACAAAACTGATCAAAAATAATGGCGGCGGCGTTTTCAAGGATAAAACTGTTATCCCTGTTTACGGTTGGTATGCGGTTATTCAAGATCCTGACGGGAATAAGATCGGGCTTTACGAAGCTCATTAATTCGATTAATAGACAATCGAACCAAAAAGGAATGATTTATGAATAATGGAGAAATAAAAAGAATTGCAGTTAACACCGGAGGTGGAGATGCTCCCGGTCTGAACGCCGTCATCAAAGCGGTAACAATGGCTGCAGTTAAAAGAGGTTGGGAAGTTTACGGTATTAGAGACGGCTATAATGGCGTCTTTTTACCCGCTCACTACCCGAACGGAGATGGATTAATAAGACTCACCACTGAGATCGTAAAAGATATCACTGCGATGGGTGGAACTATTCTTGGTACCACAAACAGAGGAAACCCGTTAAAGTTTCCTATGAAAACTGCAAATGGTACTGTTGTAGAAGTTGACAGATCAGATGAAATTGTTGAAGGATTAAAAAGATATAATATCGATGCAGTTGTTGCCATCGGTGGTGATGGTTCTCTTACAATGGCTAACGAATTCCACAAAAAAGGAGTTCGGATTGTTGGCGTCCCTAAAACAATCGATAACGACCTTTCAGGAACTGATACAACATTTGGATTTGATACTGCGGTATCCTTTGCAACCGAATGTATCGATCGCCTCCACTACACAGCAAAATCGCATAAAAGGATTCTGGTTGTTGAAGTGATGGGCAGATATGCCGGTTGGATCGCACTTAATTCAGGTGTGTCAGGCTCAGCAGATGTTATTCTGATCCCTGAAATTCCTTACGACATCCAAAAAGTTGCAGATTTTCTCAATGGTACCTTCACCGAAGAGAAAGATTATGCTATTGTTGTGGTAGCTGAAGGTGCTTTCCCAAAAGATGGTGGTTATGCTGTAATTGAGAAAGAAGCCGGAAAAGCTGAGAGACTTGGTGGTGCTGCTGATAAAGTTGTAGAACAGTTAAGCCATCTGGTTAAGAAAGAAGCCAGAACTGCAATCCTCGGGCACCTGCTCAGAGGAGGAAGTCCAACAACTTTTGACAGACTATTATCACTTCGTTTTGGAGCCGCTGCCGTAAGAGCACTCGAAGAAGGACACTCAGGTGTAATGATTGCCCATAAGGTACCTGTTATGACCTACATCCCGATCGAGGAAGCCATCGGCAAGTTGAAAACAGTTAATCCTGAAGGCGAAACAATCAGAACAGGAAGAGAACTCGGAATCTGCTTCGGCGATTAAAAGTTATCCTAAAATAAATTAAAAAGGCTGCCATTTTTCGTTGGCAGCCTTTTTTATTGGTATAACGACAATATTTAATTGAAAACTACTTCATCAGGTTGAGTTTTAATACTCGAGAAAAACTGCCATTTTCAGAAATATATTCTACTCTGGCAAAATATACTCCCGAAGAAAATCCCGAAGCTTCCCAGATATAACTTCCCTTTCCTGCCGGTGTTATACCCATCTCTTCAGATGAAACGATCTGACCTAATGTATTATATATATACAAGTTAACCACACCTGTAGAAGGGAGATTCCATGCAATTGTTGTTGCCGGATTAAATGGATTTGGGTATGCATTGCTCACATCAAAACCGGTTGGCAAAACTTCATCCTGAATTCCAACAAGTGTTTGTTTAAAGATAAATTTCTGATAAACAGGGATATGGTCGGAGGCGTAATGAATAGCGTTGGCTATTGTTTGACCGACAGCAGTATTTGGAGGACGGTTGATGGAATCATTATAATGTTGCCCATCGTTCCCGTAAGCTGTGTTTGAATTTCTTACATACTCAATACCACCGGTATCGGAAATCGCCTGTGAGAAAAGTATCATATCAAAACGGTCATCCATACCACCGGTTGATCCCCCACCAAACTGGCGAGTTCTGGGTGATTGAGTGTGGTGAATTGCATACTGCGATTGATTGAAAGTACCCGACATAACAATCGGATCGATAAAATGCCCTTGTGTACCGGCAGTTACCGCTTTTAATTTCTGATAAGCAGCTTCAGCAGAAGTATAAATGTTAAAGTCACCACAAACAAGAAAATTTCTACCGGCGGGCCAACTGTTCGTTACACCTCTAAGCACATCCACTTCCCTGCCCCGTTGAGCCTCATTCGTTGCCCCTGTACTCGCTTTAAGGTGAACCGAGAAGATGAAAAGTGTATCTCGAGTAACTTTGTGTCTTACCTGAAAAAGATTAATTGTTCTTAACTCGGTGCTGTAAGGTGTGTTGCTTAAATAATCGAATTTTGTGGAATCATAGAAAATCGCATTATCACTGTCAGGTCCATCAAGAAAAGCCCCTTTGTTGTAATTTGGTGAAAAGGTTTTTAGCACATTTACCAAAAAGCCATCAACACCAATTTGTGAGGTTATCTCTTGAACAACAAGAATATCGGGTTTCACCGCCTCTGTTATTGTTTTGTAATATCCGTTTCTTGTCGATGCGTCAGTGCCGGGATAATTCAGCAAGTTGTAAGACATAAAAAGTATTGTGTCCTGAGCCATCAAAGATGAAACTGAGAAAATCAGGAAAAGGAGAATTTTTTGGGTATTCATAAAGAATCTTGTTTAGTTGAGTAAACTTTTATAATCATTAATAGATTTATTTTTCCATTTTAAAGAAGAGTTCTCGCGCTGTTGGCACGGGTAATTCACAAACAGAATTGCTGCAAAGATAAAAGAAGCACTCCCCTTCACCTGTTTTCATATCGAAAGTGAATGGAGCCAATTCTGAAAGAATCTTCTCATTTTTTTTGTCTTTCAGAATAACAAAGACATTTTCATAGGCAGGTTTACCCAATTCGACCAAAGCAGAACTTATCTCCGGATGATCTCTTTCACCCGTGATTACCAACTCATAAGAAGGATAGATCATTGGTTCCAGTGCATCTAGAAAAAATGCGTGTGCAAATGGTGCCCGTTTTATATTGTTTGAAAATGATGCCACCAGATTTTCAGCATGCTGTAAAAATGAATTGTCGCCGAAGTAGTGGTAAAGAGCGACCAACGACTTAAGTGCAACCGAGTTACCCGAAGGAATCGCTCCGTCGTAAACATCTTTCCATTTTGCAGGGAGTTGCTCGCCAAGTTCAGAAGTTTGGAAGAACCCGCCATTTTTTCTGTCGAGGAAGTGTTTTATCAAATAAAGAGCAGTTTCTCTGGCTTTAACGAGATATTTTGCATCAAAAGTTGATCTATAAAGTTCAATTAATCCATACAGATAAAATGCAAAATCATCAAGAAATGCCGGGATGGCTAAATCATTTTCTCTGAATCGGTGGTGCAATACTCCATCCAAAACCATTTTAGTTTCGATAAAATGTTGAATTTTCATCGCTTCTGAAGTGTAATCGTTGTTTTTTGAGATTCTTCCCGAAGAAGCCAAAGCGGCAATCAATAGTCCATTCCAGTCTGCGAGAATTTTGTCATCAAGTCCCGGACGCGTTCTTTTACTTCTCTCAAAGAGGAGTTTTGTTCTATATTTTACAAATTTTGACTTTATGTCCTCAGCATCATCCTTGGCATCTGACACCATTTTATCGAGAGGTTCTTGAAGATAAATAACATTTTCTCCGGTGTACCCGCCCCTTACTCTGTCAATAAAATTTCCCTGTTCATCAACATGAAACATTTCTGAAAATGCATCAAATTCATCTCCAAATAACTCTTTCAGTTCCGGAAGTGTCCAAACATAAAATTTTCCTTCTTCTCCATCACTATCGGCATCTTCAGCACTGAAGTAGCCACCGTCAGGTGAAGACAGCTCTCTCTTTAAATACCGGAATATACCATCGATTGTATCCGCATAAAATTTATCGCCTGTAATTTTGAGTGCCTCAGCATAAGCCAAAATTAACATTGCCTGATCGTAGAGCATCTTTTCAAAGTGAGGCAGTCGCCACTCCTCATCGGTTGAATATCTGTGAAATCCGTCGCCAAGATGATCATAGATACCTCCAAGTCGCATTGCAATAAGCGTCTTTTCAGCCATTTCCAATGATTTTGGGTCTCCCGAATTAACGAAGTAGTGGAGCAGAAAAATCAGATTATGTGGCGAAGGGAACTTTGGTGAAGCACCAAAACCACCATTTACCGAATCAAATCGCTCATTAAATTGACTGAAAGCGGAATCAAAATCTTCATTCGATAAATCGGAAATTTCCCCACGAGCTGGTGTCTCATTCAAAGCGGCAGTTATCTGGTCCGCCGACGATTCTATCTCGGCTCTTCTATCCCTCCATAATGTTGTTATTTTGGTAAGAAGATCAATCAAGCCCGTTTTGCCGTACCGGGATTCTTTTGGGAAGTATGTACCTGCGAAGAAGGGTTTTTTATCCGGTTTCAGCACAACAGTGAGAGGCCATCCCCCACTTCCTGCGATCATTTGGCAGACTGCCATATATATGGAATCGATGTCGGGTCGCTCTTCCCTGTCAACTTTTATCGAGACAAAATTATCATTTAGCAATTTTGCCACCACTTCATCTTCGAATGATTCATGTTCCATCACATGGCACCAGTGGCAAGTGGAGTACCCTATCGAAAGGAAAACAGGTTTATCCTCGTCTGCCGCCTTCTTGAACGCTTCGTTGCTCCAGGGATACCAATCCACGGGATTAAAGCGGTGTTGAAGAAGATACGGACTCTTCTCGTTTGCCAATCGATTTGTTTTCTTTTCACTCATCAATTTCTCTTCTTGCTCTCAAGAATTAACTATTTACCAACTATAATTTTACTATCAATGACGGTTAGCCCACGCAAGCGGACCGTCAGATTTGATCAAATGTTTTATTTTCGAAAAAGGTAAATTTATCTCAGTCATTCCGAGGGCGTAAGGTCCCACTTCGTAGGGGTTAAACGAAAATGTGATGTTGTCGGAAGTGATTACAAAATTATCATTTAATTCAAATTTATCATTTTCGAACCAGTACCCATAATCGGTCAGAGTCTGGTCAGCAGGAATTTCTCTTTCCAATCGCACAATTTTTTCAGCCATTTTGTTTAGTTCTGCTCTGGCTTTAGGAACAAATATATCATCAAATGCTATCTCGGCTCCGGTTTTAGCTACAAAATTGATCCCGCCACAATAATAATTGGGATGTGCACCACCCAGAAATTCATCGTGAAAGAAGAGGAAACTAAGAACATCGTCGGAAATCAATTTGGGAGATATTTCCGTTGTGAAACTCCATGATCCGAAGAAAAAAGAGGAATCCTCGATCTCAGCCAACATTTGAACCATTTCATTAAATTGCACATCAAGATTTTCACCTTCTTTTTGTCCCATTATTAACATTGCGATAGATTGATTCATTTTATCTGCTATCGCCGAATTCCCTGCTATTCCTTTGAATTCAGGGTAAGTAATTTTGAACACAAAAAGCGAATCTTTATTCCCATTTTTGCCATTATAAATTTTTTCGTAGTTCTTCATTTCAAATGTAACCGGTTGTGCGATTACCATGAGTGATAAAAGGAGACTAAAGAAGAAAATTCGTACACTCATTTAAATACCTCAAAATTGTAGAAAATAAAAAGTTCTTAACCTGCGAAGAAAGATTAGAAAAGTTGTCTGTTCATAATATCAAACTAATTTTCGTATTGTTTTCAGTTTTGTTTTGTTCCGGATACTCTCAGGAAGAGCCGATCAAAGAAATTTGGAAAGAATTGTCGAAGAACAAATTTGCTGTTGTATTCTACGATTTATCTTCACTTGCTCTTGCAAAAACTGATTTTTTTGAACAACCAATTAAAACAGAATATAATTCAGAGCAAAGTTTGCCGGGCCTCTCCGCAAAATATTTTTCAGAAATAATTGTTTATATGATATCCCTCAAGGATGCAAAGTACCTGATCAAGAAAGCCTCGTATTATGACAGGAAAAAAAAGGAGATCAAGGTATTTGAATATCTAAATGACGGGAAGATTGACCCAAAGCAGATGATTCCTGTTACGAAGGGAAGCCCTGTTTATGAAGTGATCTTACTCCACAAATTGTTACACGGAAAAAAAGAGCCTAAAAGCGTGGAATAGTGAAGCTAAATGTAGTTCCCTCACCCACATGGCTCTCAACTTCCAGTACCCCTCCGTGCCTCCGTACAAATTCATAACACAATAGAAGACCAAGTCCTGTCCCTTTTTCATTTTCTGTACCGGAAGTTGTAACTAACTCGTTGATTTTAAAGAGTTTAGCTACAGTTTCAGGAGGCATTCCCACACCGGAATCACTTACTGAAAAACGAATCATTTTGCCTTTATCTTCACTTGAGACAATAATGCTGCCACCTCTTGGGGTAAATTTGATGCTATTTGAGATGAGATTTCTGAAAATAGTTTGCAACATATCTTCATCTGCATTCACTTTTACCTCATCTTCGATATCGATGATCAATTCCAACCCTTTTTCAATTGTAAGAGGATTTAAGACTGAATTGACTTTATAGAGGATGTGAGATATATCCACTTCGTCGGGGGCATAATTGATTCTGTTGGATTGAATTCGTGACCAATCCAAAAGATTATTTAGAAGTTCAAGAATCGCTTTAGCCGAGGAATTTATCCTTCCCGCAAATTCACTTATTTCATCCAAGCTCAAATCTGCGATATCATTGAGCAAAAATTCCGAAAATCCAAGAATTCCGGTGAACGGGCTTTTTAAATCGTGTGCAAGTATAGAAAAGAATCTGTCTTTGGCGTGATTGGACTCCAGTAATTTTTGTTCACTGCTCTTAAGTTCATCTTCAATTTTTACCCGCTCAGTTATATCACTGAGGGCACCGTTTATCAATTTGACGCCATCTTTTTCAATGATACTGTTAATGGTGTAAAAGTGGAAGATATTTCTGTTTTTATCGTATAAACGAACAGTAATCGGTCGCACATCACCCATTAACAGATCATGTGTATGCTGTTTAAACCTCAGAAGATCTTCTTCGTGCACAATATATGTCAGATTTTTACCGATCAACTCCTCAACAGTATAGCCAAATTTGGTAACAGCAGGACTGATATACTTTACATTTCCCTTGAGATCACAGGTATATATTATATCACTCAAATTTTCGATCAACGAGCGGTACTTTTCCTCGCTCTCGACAAGCACCTTCTCTTTTTTCTTCAATTCGATAGCCATTGCAATCTGATTTGATACAAAATTTAGAGTATCAACATCAATCTGATCATATTTTCTTGTGCTGTCGTCATATCGCTGCACAACAATAACGCCAATTATTTTACCTTCGCTGTTCCGCAACGGAACCCCCATCCACTCTTCGCAGTCGCCGCCATATAACTCGACTACTCCCAATCGCTCTAAATTAAGAAAGTCATGCCTTGCAAAAAGCACGGGCTCTCCTTTTTTGATAACATAACTTGTTAAAGTTTTTGAATCAATGGGTCGTTCGTGCAGAGAGACAGCAACATTTGGCGAATCAATTTCATCGATGAAATAAGGGAAAGAAATGGTCTGTTTTTCTTCATTTACCAAAGAGATGAAAAAATTCTTCGCCGGCATCAAATCGGCAACAATTTGATGTACACTTTCAAAAAGGCGGGACGAATCTATCGAATTATTGGCAGCCTCTGATATTTGGTTGGTGGCAAGCCTGAGTTTTTCTTCTCTTTTGATCGCTGTCATGTCTTTCAACATCACGAGGTCGTAATAGTTTCCCTCATAAAAGACAGGAACGGAAAAAATTTCAACAAATTTTTCTCTTCCGCTTCTGTCCTTAAATGCGAGTGAAATGCTGCCGGCTAAAAATTTAGATTTTATAGCTATGCAGCCATCATCAGAGTATTCTTCACCCATTAAAATCCTTGGTAACTCTTTTCCAATCACTTCTTCTTTACCAAATCCGAGAAATTCAGCGGATGAAGTATTCGCCTCCTTAATCATGCAATTTTGGTGAAGATCAATAATCATCATTGGAGCGGGACTTTTATGAAACTTTTCATAAAAATTTCCTGCGTTACCGATTTTAATGTCCGAATGCTCGTTCATAATATTCTATTAGTTGTTGTTTTCCTTGTCAAGTTGTCTTTGTGCAAGACGGGCATTTTTTCTATCCATCTCAGTGAGATATCTTTTCCGTATTCTAATGGAAGATGGAGTAATCTCAACAAATTCATCATCGGTTATCCACTCAAGAGCCTGTTCTAAGGTAAGAATCCGTGCTGGTTCCAGACGAATTGCATCATCTGTTCCCGAAGCTCTAAAGTTCGTTAACTGTTTTGCTCTCACAACATTTACGGGCATATCCATTTCTCTGGAGTTTTCGCCTACAACCATTCCCTCGTAAACCTTTGTTCCCGGATCGAGGAAAAAGACGGAGCGTTCCTGCAATTTATTGATGGAATATGCAGTTGCCAATCCTGTCTCCATAGACACAAGTGCCCCTCTCGATCTGCTCTGAATATCACCTTTAAATGGTTCATAAGAGTGGAAGTTGTGATGAAGAATTCCCTCACCTTTTGTATCGGTCATAAATTCACTTCTATAACCAATCAATCCTCTTGATGGAATAAAGAATTCAAGTCTTGTATTTTCATTAAAAGGGATCATATTCTTCAACTCCCCTTTTCTTTTACCAAGTTTTTCAATCACAGTACCAACAAATGCTTCAGGTACATCGATGATTACATGCTCTATTGGTTCACTAACCACATCAAGAATTTTTTTTAGAATCACTTCCGGTCTGCTCACCTGAATTTCATATCCTTCGCGTCTCATATTCTCAATAAGTATCGAGAGGTGTAACTCGCCTCTGCCACTAACTTTAAATACATCGGGTGAATCAGTCATTTCCACACGAAGACCAACATTCGACTTCAATTCCCTGGAAAGTCTTTCACTTATGTTTCTGGTAGTCACATATTTCCCCTCTTGCCCGGCAAAAGGAGAATTGTTTACCATGAAGTTCATTGTGATTCGTGGTTCTTCAACCGCTAACGATTCAATCACCTCAGGTTTTGAAGGATGGCATAAAGTATCCCCGATATCCAGGTCTTCGAGACCGGCTATAGCAACAATATCACCCGCAAAAGCTGAGTCAACTTCTTTTCTTTTGATATTCTCAAATTCATAAAGTCTGGTAACTTTGGCATTCTGTTTGTCGCCATCCCTTGTGATATGAACAATCTGATCACCAATTTTTACCTGTCCAAAGTGGATTTTTCCAATTCCTATCCTGCCAAGATAGTCATTATAATCGATCGCAGAAATCAGCATTCTAAATGGCTCTTCTCTAACTGCTTTTGGCACTGCAATTCTGCTAATGATCAAATCGAGCAAGGGCTCAAGTGTTTCAGAATTGTCTTCAAGATTTACTTTAGCTATCCCCTGCTTTGCGATTGCATAAACATAAGCAAAGTCGAGTTGTGCATCACTTGCACCCAGAGCCACAAAAAGGTCAAAAATCTCGTTAAGCACTTCATCAGGTCTGGCGTCTTTTCGGTCAATCTTGTTAATCACCACAACCGGTTTTAACCCAAGTTCGAGAGATTTTTTAAGCACAAATTTCGTTTGTGGAAGTGGTCCCTCGGCGGCATCCACGAGAAGCAAAACACCGTCAACCATTCTGAGTGTTCTCTCCACTTCACCACCAAAATCGGCGTGACCCGGAGTGTCAATAATATTAATCTTACAGTCTTTATAATATACGCTTAAATTCTTTGCAAGAATAGTGATTCCTCTTTCTCTTTCGATATCGTTGGAATCCATTACTCTTCCCTGAACCTGCTGATTATCCCGGAAAGCTCCGGTCTGCTTCAGAATATGATCTACAAGTGTGGTCTTACCATGATCAACATGCGCTATAATTGCAATATTTCTAATCTTGTCTAATGCGAACAAATTTTTCTCCTGTTTGTTAACTGTGCCTGATATTTAATATATCACCGTCTTTCACTATGTACTCTTTCCCCTCAAGTCTCCATACTCCCGCTTCTTTACATTTTGGGAAAGATCCATGAGTTATATAGTCAGTATAGTGAACGACTTCGGCACGAATAAATTTATTAAAAAAGTCTGAATGGATAACACCTGCAGATTGTTGAGCAGTGTAACCTTTCTTAATTGTCCAGGCTCTACATTCATCTTCACCTACAGTGAAAAATGATTGCAACCCGAGTAATTCATAGGATGTGCGAAGAATCCTTGTGAGAGCTGATTCGGTAATTCCCAAATCCTCTTTGAATGCTTCTGCTTCATCTTCACCAAGTTGTGAAAGTTCCATCTCGAATTGAGCGAAGAATGGTACCACATTGTGTTCGAATGAAGGATAGAGTTTTTTTACTTCATCAAGAAGTGCAGGTACCTTGTTTTTTGATTCGTCGGAAAAGTTAATTCCTATTATCATCGGTTTTAATGTCAAAAACTGAAATCCGCTCAACAATTTAAGATCGTTTTCTTCAATCTCAACTGATCTGAGTGGTCTTTCATTTTCAAGATGATCCCTAAAAGACTCAAAAATACTCATTTCTTTCATGAGTTTGTCGGTCTTTGTCTTCATCAGTTCTTTTTTCAACTTCTCAATTCTGTTTTCAACCATAGCAAGGTCGGTCAGGAGAAATTCAGTTTCGAGAAAAGCTATATCCGCAATCGGATTGATCCTTCCCTCAGGGTGAGAGACAGAATCGTTCGGGAATTCTCTAACAACATGCAGGAGAAGATCATTATTTTTAACTTTGTTCAAAAAGTCTGAGGTAATCTTCATCTTGCCATCATCACCGACCTGGAGACCGGGTATATCAACAACCTCAAGAGTCGCGTGCATTTCTTTTTTTGGATTAAATAACCCTGTCAGTTCATCAAGTCTGTCATCCGGTACTTTAACAACCGCACGATTCGATTCGATACCTGAAGAGCCTTCAGCAAGGGTTTTAAAGAGTGTCGTTTTACCTGAGTTTTGCAATCCGATCAAGCCAATTTGCATCGTTCAATTTTTCCTTTTTTGTATTTTTTTTCTGGTAGTAAAGCCACGGAGTAGTAAATTGGGGGAATTTCTCAAAAACTTTGTCTTCCGAACTACAAATTTACGAAAAAAATATCCCTTATTGGTTAGAAAAATGCTTTAGGAATTCGAATTACTTTAGTATATTTCATTCATACATATGACAAAAAAAGAAGAGTAGCTTATGATTCCGGGAGCGTCAATTTTAAGAGACACTATCACCATGATTCTTGCTGGTGGTGTGGGTCAACGGTTGTTTCCACTTACAGCCTACAGAAGTAAACCCGCTGTTCCTTTCGGCGGTAAGTACAGAATTATCGATTTTGCACTTTCAAATTGTCTTAATTCAGGTTTGAGAAAAATCTACATTCTCGTCCAGTATAAGTCTGATTCACTTAATCAGCACATTTACGAGGCATGGAGTATATTTAATCCGGAATTAGGTGAATTTATCTATTCAGTTCCACCTCAAAAAAAGATGAGTAGCGACTGGTATCTCGGTACCGCAAACGCCATTTATCAGAATATGAACCTGTTCCAGGGCGACAAAAGAGGTAAATGGGTTCTCATCCTTAGTGGAGACCATATTTACAAGATGGATTATTTGAAACAGCTCATCTATCATAACGATGTGAAGGCAGATTTATCCCTCTCGTGCATGCCGGTTCCAACAGAAGAAGCTGATAGATTTGGAATCGTGGAAACTGATGAAAATTCAAAAGTGATGAACTTTATTGAAAAACCGGATAACCCACCGGAGATTCCGGGTAATCCCGGTTACTCGTATGTCAATATGGGTATCTATGTTTTTAACGCAAAACTTCTAAGAGAAGTTCTTATCGAGATGGAATCAAAAAATCTTCCAAACAACGATTTTGGTCAAGATGTAATTCCATACATGATTCAACAAGGCCTTAATGTGGTTGCCTATCCTTTTGTTGATGAAAACAAAAAGAATAAACCATACTGGAAAGATATCGGAACGATAGAGAGTTATTATGAGGCGAGCATGGATCTTATCAATGTTGTTCCTGAGTTCAACCTCTATGATATGGAGTGGCCACTCCGTACATATCAGTACCAGTTCCCCCCTGCAAAAACAGTTTCTCACTGGGGAGAAAGAATCGGGCGTACCCTCAACTCATTGATTTGCGATGGTACTATCGTTTCCGGAGGTCTCATTGAAAGATCAATTATCGGGGCAAATGTTCGTGTTAATTCATATTCGTATGTTACTGATTCAATGATCATGAATAATTGCAATATCGGAAGAAATGTAAAAATCAGAAGAGCGATTATTGATAAAAATGTCCATATACCCCCCGGAACCGAAATAGGGTTTGATCTTGAAAAAGACAAACAACGATTTACTGTTACAGAATCGGGAATTGTAGTTATACCAAAGAACTTTGTCTTTGCTTAATTATTAAATTGATCAAAAGGCTGTCTCAAAAAGGCAGCCTTTTCCTTTTTAGTCAATATTTACGCTTTTATTATTTTAAATCATACTGTAAATTTATTATATTTGCTTTCTTTTAATAATTATGCTTAAGAATGAAAGAAGCTTTAGAAACGGCATTACAAAATCTACCTGATAATCCGGGTGTCTATCAGTTTAAAGATGATACGGGGAAGGTTTTGTATGTTGGCAAGGCTAAAAATCTTAAGAATAGAGTCAGGTCTTATTTCTCAGGGAAGAGTCCAAGCTATAGAATCGAATTAATGGTTTCTAAGGCGGCTGATATCGAGTTTATCGTCACTTCAAGTGAAATTGAGGCTTTGGTTCTTGAAAATAATCTAATTAAAAAATTAAAGCCCCGTTACAATATCAACCTGAAGGATGATAAAACCTATCCTTACATAAAAGTGACAGCAGAGCTTTTCCCGCGAATTTATCCCACTCGCAAAGTTTACAAAGATGGTTCACAATATTTTGGACCTTATACTGATGTAAAGAGTATGCGTGCCGCTTTGAGGATGATAACTCAAATATTTAAGATTAGAAGTTGTAAACTCCCCCTCACTCCTGATGCAATTCAAAAATCGAAATTTAAGGTTTGTCTCGACTACCACATAAAAAAGTGTGACGGTCCTTGTGTTGGTTTTCAATCGCTTCAAGAATATAATGTGATGGTGAACCAGGTAATCAAGTTGCTAAAAGGTAGAATTGACGATCTGATAAAGGAATTTAAATCCTCAATGCAAGAAGCGGCTTCAAATCTTGAGTTTGAAAAAGCAGCTGATTTCCGGGATAAACTCGAAAAAATTCAGGCATTCTCTGAAAAGCAAAAGATTGTCAGTGAAGATGAAGTTGACAGAGATATTATAGCGATTGCTAATGAAGCAAAGGATGCGGCTTGCTCTGTTCTGAATATCAGAGCCGGAAAACTGATCGGGAAAAAGGAATTCCATCTGCAAAATACTTCTGAGGGGGATGAAAATGAAATTTATTCCGCTTTTATTAAACAATTTTACAACGATTTTATAGATATCCCCTCGGAGTTGATAACGGGAGTTGAACCGGCAGAATTGGAAGAAATCACTTCCCTTTTGCAGTTTAGATCGGGGAAAAAAATAAAAATATTCACGCCAAAAAGGGGTGATCTAAAATCGCTCGTTGAGATGAGTAGAGAGAACGCTGCACTTCAGCTGAAGGAGATTCAGTTACAGAAAGTAAAAAAAGATGGTAATATCCCATTTACTTTAGCAGCACTTCAACGAGATCTGTACTTAAAAAAGATTCCAAGACATATTGAGTGTTTCGATATTTCCAATTTACAAGGGACAGACACCGTCGCCAGTATGGTCGTTTTTGTAGATGGGAAGCCCAAAAAATCGCTTTACCGAAAATTTACTATCAAAACAGTCAGTGGTCCTGATGACTTCGCCAGCATGGAAGAAGTAATCACAAGGCGGTACTCCCGGTTAATCAAAGAGAAAGAGAAATTGCCGGACCTGATAATGGTGGATGGTGGAAAAGGTCAACTTTCTACCGCAATTTATGCTCTCCGGCTACTTGGAATGAAAAACTTTGAAATAATCGGTCTGGCTAAAAAACTTGAAGAAGTCTTCCTGCCAAAAGACCCGGACCCGGTTATTATCCCTAAAACTTCATCCGCACTCAAATTATTGCAACAAGTGAGAGATGAAGCACATCGTTTTGCCATAACTTTTCATAGATTAAAGAGGAGTAAAAGAACTTTTACGACTCAACTTCTTGAGATCGATGGAATCGGCGAAAAACTCGCTACCAAACTGCTCTCTGAGCTCGGTAGTGTAAAAGAAATTGAAAATGCCTCACTCGACTCCCTTTCGAAGGTCGTCGGAGATAAGAAGGCAGGGCTTGTCTATAATTATTTTCGGGAATCAAAATGACTACATTAACCAAACTACTTGTTTTTCTCTCTTTTTGCTCAATTCTGATAGCACTCTCGATGGCAGAAATTCCAAAACCTGTTTATCAGAAACCTTTGCAGAGAAAAATTGATATCAGCTATCTCCGGTATTTGGATAAAAAAATAAAAGATACTTTATACACTACAAGAAAATCTTACATTGAAATTGACCTGAAAACCCAACAGGCAGCGGTGATAATGAAAACGGGTGAGAGATTCAATTTCCCCGTCTCTACCGGTACAAATACCATCTCTCAAGGTGTGCTTACCAACGAAGGAGTTTTTGCAATTTTCTCAAAGCAGGAAGTGGCAGTCTCCAAAGATTTTAACTGCAACCTGTACTATTGGATGCAATTCAATTATGGTATCGGGCTACACGGCCTGGATGGAAATTCTTATTATGTGTTCCTCGGTAAAATGCCCAGTTCACACGGTTGTGTAAGAACATCAAACGAAGATATTAAAATTGCCTTCTCACTTGTTGAGTTTGGTTCCCCTGTACTTGTTAGATCAGGTGATAATAATGCAGTTACCGTCTCTTTCGTCGAACCAAACGATCCCTACGCTTACACTCCAAAAGCCAATGAAATTAAGAATCTTCTTAATACTCGTTTGAATGACCTGTACAAAGGTAATTTTGAGAAATTATTCTCGCAGAAAATAGTAATCGATGACTTGAACCTCGGTATGGGCGGAGTTACAATTGGTGATATCAGCAAAGTTCCCGATGCTAAAATGTTACTTTATAAAACAAATTTTGAAACCAATTCCTTAACCAAAGATTTTATGCCGAAAGTGCCAGGTTTGGATGTATCAGAAATTGTTGAGGAGAAAGACAGCACAAAAACGAAGCAGGATGACACTCTTAAAAAGAAACCTGATGAAAATATTCAACTTAAACCGTAAATATTTTACTCTTTTAGTCCCTTTTGTTGTTATACTTTTTATTGCCGGTTGTAGTAAACCTGCACCTAAATATGAGTCAAAAATCGTATCCGGTAAAGAGATAATCTCATTAATTGATAATTACATTAATGGTGATGAAAGAGCTGAAGCAAAATTAAAAGATCCGTTTGAATTTAATATTCTCGATGCAAAATATTACCGTAAAACAGAGATTGACAGTATGAAAATTGACGGTAAAACATATTTTGCAGTAACAATGCAACATAAAAATGCCGCATTTAATAAGTTCCTTATCTACAACGATACTCTGGGATTACTCCTCCACGACAAAAATGTACCGGGCTCCCTAAGTTACAAACGCCTGTTCGTCGGTGAAAAAGAGTTTTTTGCCATACTTCAAAAATTCTCCGTTAAAAGTATCGTTAATGTCGAATACTTAAAAATCTACGATATCAAAGACGAAAAAGCAACACTTTTATTCGAAAATTACACTGAAGTTTCTTCTCCTGCATTTCTTGGCAAAATGTCTTTCAATGCTGCCAAAGGACAACCCGCAACACTCACTTTTAAGCTTTATGGCAACAAATCAGAGTTTAAACCTTTAAAAATTGAGTATAACGAAAAAGGTGAATTCTCCACAAAAGCTACCAAATGGCAAGAATTGCTGTCGAGTTATCTTGCAGGCTTCGAGACAAATGAAAAGATTACTGATATTACTGAAGAGTTGCCCAAATATTACAACACAAGATTTGACCTGATGCGGATGTATCTCCCTGAAAAATGGGAAATAAAAAATGGAATAGAAATAAAATCGTTGTTCAAAGAAAAGGTGACAGGTACTGTAGCAACCAGAGCAAAGAAGGATATCCAGGTTTTTATATTCGATCTCGAAAAAAACAGTCCGGTAAGAGTTTATCTTAAAGACATTAACTTTACTCTTCTAAGCAACGAGTTCAACTATTCACTGTTTAGTTCAAAGTTGATTAAACAGGAAGATGAGGTGATACAACATTTGCTGGTGAAATGCGAAAATGAAGAATGTCTTGTGACTATAAAATGTAGCGAGTCGTTTTACAATAATAATTATCCGTTGGTTTACTACATGATAAATTCTGTAAACCTGAATTGTTTCCAATAAACGACAAATAAGATGAATCTATTTATAATACGACATACTGAGGCAGAATACCTGCCTACCGGGCCCGGAGGTGAGAGACAGATTACCCCTGAAGGGAAATTGTTATTTCAATCTTCTGTACAGAATATTCTTTCGTCCTTCAAGGATCTCGATTTAATAATCTCATCCCCTGCTCTTAGGACAAAGCAAACTATGGAAATTCTGGTTGAGAGTTTAGGTTTTAGTGTAAAAACTGAATTGGCAAAAGAACTAATGAGTGGTTCGCCTGTCGCTGATATGTACCACCTGATTAATTCGTATAAGAAAGAAAATGTTGCCGTGGTTATGCATGAACCTGAAGCTTCACTTCTTTTGGTTAATGCTGCCGGTACAGGTGCATTAGATGTTTACTTTAAACCGGGTACCGTTGCAAAAGTAGCGTTTCCGGGGAAAATGAGACCGCACACCGGTCGGATCCATTTTTTAGTTCCACCTGACCTGTTCATAAAATAAAAAAAGGCTCTGACTACACAAGATACATGCTTACCGCTGCTTCCTTCCGGACCTGACGGGGTTGGGCACTCACCTGTTAGCAGAGCCAAAATCAATAAAATCAGTCCCAAATATAACCATTATTCACAAATAAATCAAAACAACCTCTACTATTTCATCTGACATTCAACATCTTCCGCTTTGTTTAAATCTCCCTTCAGCTCAAAACCTGGATAATCCCGTTTAATTTCTCATCTTAGGATGCCTTTTTACCCATGAAAACCAACTTCTAATGGGGGCTCCGTTTTTCTTTGGCACTTACACATTTAAAGGTTAATTTTAAAGATGGAAAAATATTTTTTCACAGGAGATCAAATGAATATTCCCCCCTTTATAAATGAATCTTATATAGACTTCACAAAAAAAGAAAACTTCGATCTGCAAAAGAATGCAATTAACGAAGTAAAAAAACAACTTGGCAGATCATATCCTCTAATCATCGGTGGTAAAGAAGTGGTTACTGAAAGAACATTCAATTCTTACAGTCCATCGAACACTGATGAATTGATAGCAACTTTTAGCAAAGGTGATGTTGACCTTGCAAACAATGCTGTTGATGAAGCCCTTAAAGCCTTCGAAACATGGAGATTTGTAGAGCCCGCAGAAAGAGCCGCACTTCTTTTTAGAGCTGCAGAAATCACTCGCAGAAGAAAGCTCGAAATAAATGCATGGATGATTCTTGAAGCCGGCAAAAACTATGGTGAAGCTGATGCAGATACCGCAGAAGCGATCGACTTTATGGAGTTTTATGCTCGCGAAATGCTCAGGTATGCAGAGAAACAACCGATTACACCGATACCGGGTGAAGCAAATGAAATGGTTTATATTCCTCTCGGAGTTGGCGTTATTATTCCACCATGGAATTTCCCGTTCGCTATCCTTGCAGGAATGTCATCTGCTGCAATAGTTTGCGGTAACACAATTGTACTGAAACCTTCATCAGATACCCCGATGATGGGAAGATTATTTTATGAGATAATGCAAGAAGCCGGCGTGCCTGACGGTGTTCTCAATTTCCTCCCCGGTTCGGGTGGAGAAGTTGGTGATACACTTGTAGCTCATCCAAAAGTGCGATTTATCTCCTTCACCGGATCGATGGAGGTTGGCATTCACATTTATGAGCTTGCAGCCAAAGTTCAACCCGGTCAAATCTGGTTAAAAAGAGTTGTTGCTGAAATGGGTGGCAAAGATAGCATAGTAATTGATGCCGATTGCAACCTCGACGACGCTGCAGATGGAATTGTAGCCGCAGCCTTTGGTTATCAGGGACAAAAATGCAGTGCCTGCTCAAGAGCCATAATTGATGAAAAAGTTTATGATTCACTCGTGGACAAGATCAAAGAACGCGTGGACAAAATTCAAATTGGACCGGCTGAAGACAACTTCAGGATGGGTCCGGTTGCCAGTGCTTCCGCCGAAAGAGGAATTTTGAAGTATATCGAAATTGGTAAGACTGAAGGCAGGCTTTTGACGGGTGGTGGTAAAGCTGAAGGCAACGGTTACTACATTAAACCTACCGTTTTTGCTGATATCGACCCGATGGCTCGCATTTCACAAGAGGAGATTTTTGGACCCGTTTTAGCTCTAATTAAATCTCCTAATTTCGACGAGTCATTAAAAATATGCAATAACACCATTTATGGACTCACAGGAGCGGTTTACTCAAACGACCGTGAAAAGCTCAATCGTGCAAAGAAGGAACTTCTGATCGGAAACCTCTATTTGAATAGAAAATGTACCGGTGCAATGGTTGGTGGGCATCCGTTTGGTGGTTTTAACATGTCAGGAACTGATTCCAAGGCCGGTGGAAGAGATTATCTTCTCCTGTTCCTGCAAGCTAAAACAATGAGTGAAAAAATTGGATAATTGGCGGGGAGTAAACAACTCCCCTTTTGTAAAATTAATCACAGGTTTATAGATGAAAATTCATGAATATCAGGCTAAAGAAATCCTGAGAAAATTTAATGTCGCGGTTCCCAAAGGATTCCCTGTCTTCACTCCTGAAGAAGCCGTTAAAGTCGCCAAAGAAGAATTAGGTGGCAGTGTATGGGTGGTAAAAGCACAAATTCACGCCGGTGGCAGAGGCAAAGGCGGCGGTGTTAAGGTCGCAAAATCGCTCCATGAGGTTTATGAATATTCAAAAGCCATTCTTGGAATGAACCTGATTACTCATCAGACCGGTCCCGAAGGCAGAATCGTAAAGAGATTGCTCGTTGAACAAGGTATCAATATTGAAAAAGAACTCTACATCGGTATTACCCTCGACCGTGCCATTTCAAAAAATGTTTTGATGGCTTCTACCGAAGGTGGTATGGAAATTGAGAAAGTTGCTGAAGAATCACCGGAAAAGATTATCAAAGAGACTATCGAACCTTCGATTGGGCTTCGTCCTCATCAGGCAAGAAAAATAGCTTTCGCACTTGGTTTAAGCGGTGTTCAACACAAAAATGCAGTAAACTTCCTCTTGGCTCTTTACAAAGCCTATGATGCAACTGATGCCTCACTTGCTGAAATCAATCCTCTTGTTGTCACCAAAGAAGGTGATGTGATGGCTCTTGATGCAAAAATGAATTTTGATGACAATGCTCTCTTCCGTCACCGAGACATAATGGAATACCGTGACATTGATGAAGAGGACCCGCTTGAAGTGGAGGCGTCCCGTTACAACCTGAATTATATTAAACTCGACGGAAATGTCGGTTGTATGGTGAACGGAGCCGGTTTGGCGATGGGAACCATGGATATAATTAAGCTTGCCGGAGGTGAACCCGCTAACTTCCTCGATGTTGGTGGTGGAGCAAACAAAGAAACTGTTTCGAATGGTTTTAAGATTATTCTTTCTGATCCTAATGTGAAAGCAATATTGATCAATATCTTTGGTGGTATCGTAAGATGCGACCGTGTTGCGGAAGGCGTTATTAATGCCGCAAAAGAAATTGAAATATCGTTGCCTATAGTTGTTCGTCTCGAAGGAACCAATGCAAAAGAGGCAAGAGCTATGCTTGCAAAATCGGGTTTAAGCCTTATTCCGGCTTCAACACTCGCTGATGCGGCAGAAAAGATCACTCGTGTATTGGCGATGAATAACTAAGTATCAGAAGTTTTTAGTTCAGTTAAATAAGGATTTTAATGTCAGATTTTGAGAGAAATAGTTTTGATTTTGGCAGAGATGATTTCAGTGAGAATTTTCTTAATGAGATCGTTGAAAGATGCAAACTTATTATCTCCGGTGATCTTAAGGATGAAGCAATTGAATATATCGATAATTCAATCGAAATTCTTTTGGATAATTACCGCTATGAGGAGGTTCTTGAACTCGTCAAAGAGCTGATCGCAGCAAATCCATTTAACTATGAAAACTATTATAGAGCGGGTTTCTGCCTGTTTAGAATGAATGAACCCGCTCTGGCTTATCGCAGTCTTAGCAAAGCACTTTCTTTGAACCCTAAGAGTACTTCGGTGCTAATAGAAAAAGCGATGGTCTGTATAAATCTCAATCGCCTTAAAGAAGCTACAGGCTACCTAAAAGCTGCTTATGAAGTTGACCGAAATGATGCCCGCACATTCTTTTCTTATGGTCTCATTTATAGAAGAATTGGGAAATATAACAAAGCAATTAAATTCCTGAAAAAGGCTTCATCTATTGATCCCGAAAATCCGGAAATTTTATTCCTGCTCGCACACTGCTATCGTGATATCAATAATCAGGCGTTTGCGATGGATACTATCGAGCGATATCTCGAACTGGAGCCCAGATGTTCAGATGGCTGGATGTTTAAGGGTCAAATCCTCGAAAGACTGAACAGAGTTGAAAGAGCATTGAATGCATTTAGCACTTCAATGGATCTTGATCCTCTCAATCTATCTTCTTTATTCTCTTTTGTTGAGCTGAATATTGGTCTCAAGAAATATAAAATTGCCTCCGAGTCTCTCAATTCTGCGTTACTCGTCCATCCGGAAAACTTTGTAATTTTATTCAAATTGGGCGAAATCTCTCAATTGAAACAGGACTATTTTGCTGCGGCAGAATTTTTCTCAAAGGCTATCGATGCGGACAGAAAGTTTGCATCAGCTTACATCGAAAGAGCTTTTTGCTACCTAAAAACCGGTGACTACCAGGATGCACTTCGTGATTTTAGGGATGCACTCATCTATTCCACAAAAGACGGAAAAGGTCTATGGGGTGGTTTTGGGAAGTGGGGCTTCAGATTAGGCGACGATGATAAAGAATATATCTCCCATTTTGAAGAGATTTTATCTATTGATAGTGAAAATGCACTTACCTGGTTACAGCTTGCTGAAATAAAACTTGATTATAAAAATCCTCACCATACTCTGCTTTGTGTAGAAAATGCATTAAAGCAAAAACCGTTGAACGGAAAAGCTTTTTTCCTTCTCTCACGCCTGGCATACAAGTTGGGCAACAACAAACAAGGACTCGCTTACTTAAGAACAGCATTTAAATTTGACAAAACCCTTATTGCCGGTTTTAAGAAGAAAAATCCCCTCATTTACTATTCGAGGGTATTCCAAAGCCTGTTTGGCGATCTGATTGAAAAATAGTGAATAACTCTTCTTTCTCCGCTGATACAATACTAACGGGATTGCTTTCTCATCCCTCAAAGCATTCTTTCTCCCCTTCTATACACAACACGGCGGCAAATATATTAGGGCTCGACTTCCTGTATTTAGCGTTCGATGTGCTGCCGGAGAATCTTGAAAGTGCTTTATCAGGTATGCGGGCAATGAATATCAGAGGGTTTAACCTTTCTTTGCCGCACAAAAGAAGAGTGCTCCCCCTTTTAGATGAACTAAGTCTTGAGGTGCAATATACTTCTGCAGCCAATACTATTGTAAATAGGAAAGGTCGTTTAAAGGGTTTTAATACCGATATAACCGGCTTTTCCAAGTCACTTGAGCTATATAGCGAGATTTTTTGGGACAGACCTGCGTTGATTATCGGTGCCGGCGGTTCAGCCTCTGCGGCTATTTATTCTCTAATTGTTGACTTCAAAATCAAAGAGATTAACATAACCAATCGTACTCTGCAAAATGCATCGATGTTGGTGCTAAATTTTATAAATCTATTCAAGGATGTGAAATTCAGGATTGTTCCATTCGATGACAAAGAGATGAATGAAGTAATTAATAACTCAGGAATCATCGTTAATACCACCTCAATAGGAATGTATCCTGATGTGGAGTCTATAGTGGACCTCCCTTTTTCGGCACTTAACAGAGAGTCGATTGTATTTGATTTAATTTATAATCCCACTAAAACCAAATTGCTCGAAGTTGCTGAAAATGCGGGTTGCATAACGCTAAACGGATTGTATATGCTAATGTTTCAGGCGGCGGAATCATTTAAGATATGGACAGGCAAAGATATGCCTGTGGAAGAAGTAAAAAAACTCCTTCCACAGTTTTAATGGTTTTATTTTAGGTTCATAAGTCCGGTTTTTAGTCTTCTTACTCCCTCGAGTATATTTGCATCAGAGCAGGCAAACGACATTCTCACACATGCATCATTTCCAAAAGCATCACCCGGCACCAAACCTATATTCACCTCTGCAAGAAGATAGGTACACATATCTGTTGAAGAATTAATTTTCGTTCCGTTGTAACTTTTGCCGTAATATTCAGAAACATCAAAAAACACATAAAATGCACCACCGGGTACAGGACATTTGATTCCCGGAATATTCACAATCTCACTCATTATAAGATTTCGTCTCTCTTCAAACTTTCGCGCCATCATTTCAAGATCATCAGTAGGACCGTTTAGAGCGGCTGTAGCAGCCTTTTGTGAGATAGAGCAAGCATTGGATGTGCTATGACTCTGGATCTTCGCAGCCTCGTCAATAATATATTTTGGTCCGGCAGCATATCCAATTCTCCAACCTGTCATCGAGTATGCTTTTGATAATCCATTCACAACAACGGTTTTATCTTTTAGACCCGGATATTGTGCAATCGAATAGTGTTTAACACCATCAAAGATAATTTTCTCGTAAATCTCATCAGAGAGTACCAAAATATTCTTGTCTGCCAGCACTTCAGCTAATGCCATAACTTCTTCGGGGGTGTAAGTTGCTCCAGTTGGGTTGGAAGGGGTGTTGAAAATGAATACCTTCGATTTTGGAGTTATGGCGGCTCGCAACTGATCCGGAGTAATTTTATAACCACTCTCGGTACCGGCATGAATCACGACCGAAACACCCTGGACGAGTTTAACCATTTCCGGGTAACTCACCCAATAGGGCGACTGATAAATAATCTCATCTCCCGGATTGCAGACAGCCATCAAAACATTGTAAAGTGAATGTTTTGCACCATTTGATACCAGAATCTCCTGAGGTGTGTACGCCAGATCGTTGTCATTCTTAAATTTTGCAACTATTGCCGCAAGCAGATCAGGGTTTCCAACATTTGGTGTGTAATAGGTATAATTTTTATTTATTGCATCTATTGCTGCTTCTTTTATAAAAGATGGCGTTGGAAAATCGGGTTCTCCGGCACTAAAACTGAGAACATCTTTCCCTTCCGCTTTTAATTTTTTAACAAGTGCTGTGATAGCCAAAGTAGCACTACCTTCAACAGTCGAAATCAATTTTGACAATTCAAACACAATGGACTCCCGTGGTTTATTTGAAAAATTTCTGCCGAAGTGCGTCTTGCACCGGAGAAGGAACAAAATCAGAAACATCCTGTCCAAGCATGGCGAGATTCCTGATTAAAGAAGAATTTACATAAGTATATTTTTCATGCGGCATTAAAAAAACAGTCGTTATAGAATCTGCAAGTTTTCTGTTCATCAACGCCAATTGAAACTCGTATTCAAAATCTGAAAGAGCGCGTAATCCTCTGATTACAGCTACTGCCCCTTTATCCAATGCATGAGCAACCAATAGCCCGGAGTAAGTGCTGGTCTCAACCCCTTCCACTCCTTCAAGACTTTGATTCAGAAGCTGAAGCCTTTCATCCACAGTAAAAAGTGGTGTTTTTGCAGGATTAATTCCAATGCTTACGAACACTTTGTCAAAAATCTCTTTTGCACGAAGTACGATATCGAGATGACCATTTGTTACCGGATCAAATGTACCGGGATATATCGCTATTTTGCTCTTTTTTGAAGACATTATGATCTTTTTTTCTAAACTTTTTGTTGATCTCAAATATAATAAATATTTATGTAATACACTTTCTTTTAATTTTGTAACAACACGAGAGACATCAAATGATTTACTATTATGTGCAGATTTCTGTTAATACTTCCGTTCAGACTGACTGGATTCAGTGGATGATGGAAACCCATATCCCTGAAGTAGTTGCAACAGGGCATTTCAAAAATTGTTACTTCCAACAGGTCATCGATCCTGTGCCAACCACTGAAAAAGTTGACTTCCTCGTGGTTTACGAATGTGAATCTGTTGAAACTCTTAGAAAATATCGTGAAAATGACGCCCCCGGCTTAATGGCTGAGCACGAAAAGAAATTTGGCGGCTCATTTGAAGCAAAAAGATTTGTCGGGGCTCCCCTTAGAATCCCAGAAGGAAAAGTTAAATTTTAATTTTTTGGGGAGTGATGAAAAACACCACTCCCCTTTTTTATTCAATTTTATTCGAGTTATTCATTATTTTGGACATCAATAGTTTATATCTTTTTTGATGTTCATTCAAATTTGGGCTACCATGCGATACTTTAAATTTTTATTGTTTTTAATTCTTCCATTCTTTACTCTGGCACAACAGGCTACAGACTACTTCCCTGCCACGAATGGATTCAAGTGGTACACAAAAACCGCGATTCTGGATTCTCTGAACAGAGAAATCGATTCTCTTACCACATTTTCGATCGATTCTTTAGCAGGTGAAACAACCTACAAAGGTTATCAAGCAAAATATATTCTCGGTAAAACGGGAATCTATTTGAGCGTACCGTTTCAACCGTATATAGATACTTCCTATGTCTCTCTTCAGAATACTGAAGGGCGAACATACTTTGGACTCGGAAATCTTAGCAGTTTGCTCGGTTTGGCTGATACTACACTTCTCGATAGCAATCTTGCCGGATTCCTTGGATTGCTTTCTTCGCTCGAAGGTTGGTATTCGACTTACAAGTTTGCAAATTCTCTCAACAGCAACTATACGCTTTTTCAAAAAGATACCAATGTTACTATCGATTCCACTTCAATCCCTCTCAGATTCCAGGTAAGAGCAAAAAGGGTGGCTGATGGGCCGGTTACAACAGATATCGGAGTCTATAACTGTAAAAAGTTTGTACTTTCCTACTCGGTAAGTTATATCCTGATTCCAATTTTACCGATAACTCTAATTTCAATTCCTGATACACATTATGTTGCACCCGGGAACTGGATTGTTAAAACCTTTGCCCCCTCTTCGCGACTCGATCTGTCAGTAATTGGGCAAGGGGTGTTCACTTTTCCGGGGAGGTCTGAAGTGGTGATTCCTCCAATTGTTCCCAGTTCCGTTGAGGAAGAAACCGTTGGAAATGTCGCGGGTTTTGATTTGCAGCAGAATTATCCTAATCCTTTTAATCCATCAACAACCATCAGATTTAGAATTCCAACTGATGGAATGGTTACTCTAAAAGTTTATGACAACACAGGTAACCAAATTTCAGTTCTGTTAAACGAATTTAGAAGTGCAGGTAACCACAAGATTAATTTTGATGGAAGAAATCTCTCGAGTGGAGTTTATTTTTACAGATTGGAATCTTCGGGCTACTCAAAAACAGGACGGATGATTTTACTGAAATAACATCTATTTCATATCCAGATTGGGAAGAGAAAAGGTTGATCAGGTTTATTTTTACTGTCGTCTTTTTCTCTTCCCTGCCCATTAGACTTTTCTCCTTAGATTACTCCTAAAGCTTTTTGAAGTTGAATTTTGGTTTTTAGCAGATCCTGTGACAACACTTTTACGCTCCCGATAACCGGCATAAAATTTGTATCACCATTCCATCTTGGGACGATATGGAAATGGATATGATCTGCAATTCCTGCACCTGCTACCTTACCCAAATTAGCCCCAATATTAAAACCTTCCGGATTGCTCGTCGATCTTAGCACCTGTACCAATTTTTGGATTGTCGATAATACTTCAGTCAGTTCATCCATCGTCAATTCAGCAATATCAGAAAGATGTCTGTAAGGAACCACCATCAAGTGCCCGTTATTATACGGGTAAAGATTTAGAACGGTGAATGTCTTTTCTCCTCGAAAAACGAGCAGTGACTGGTCATCCGTCAAACTGTCGTTTTGACAACCGCAAAAAATGCACCCTTTTTCATCACTCTTTTTTTCCTTGAACGATTCGATATATTGTGAACGCCATGGTGACCACATCTTATCCATTTACTTCCTCATTTGATTTTTTTTTTGAGCACAAAAATAGCCATTTACTACCAATTCCGGGACATAACAAATGGGCATAAAAAAAGGCTGCCCATTAAAGAACAGCCTTTTTGAATAATCGTCAGGTTGAAGGCTAATCTTCTTCCTGTCTTGATTTGTTATATTCTTCGATGATCTTAACTTCCTGTTCTTTAGGAACTTCTTCATAAAAAGAGAATTTCTCTTTATGAGTTCCTCTTCCGGCAGTAATACCACGAAGATCAACAGAATATTTGTAAAGGGATGAAAGTGGAACATTTGCCTTGAGTATCTGGAAATGTCCATCTGATTCCATACCAAGAATTCTTCCGCGTCTTGAGGTGAAATCGCTCATTACATCACCCATGAATTCTTCAGGGACCTTAACAGTAACTTCGTAAATAGGTTCGAGAAGTACAGGTTTTGCTGCGGCAAATGCTTTTTTGAAGCATTGTGAAGAAGCAAGTTTGAACGACATTTCATCTGAATCCACATCGTGGAATTTACCGTCAAAAAGTGTCACTTTAACATCGACAACATTGTATCCGGCAATTACACCTTTTTCCATCTGCTCGATTATACCTTTTTCGACAGCAGGTATGAATCTGCCGGGGACAACTCCACCGACGATGGCATTTACGAATTCAAACCCTTTACCTCTTTCAACAGGTTCCATCTTAAAGAACACATGAGCGAACTGACCACGACCGCCTGATTGTTTTTTATGGCGATAATCGATACTGTCAACTCTTCCTTTAATGGTTTCTCTGTAAGGTATTCTCGGTTGAACGAGATCAACTTCTACATTGTATCTCTCTTTAAGTCTTTTCACAGCGAGGGTAAGTTGTGTCTGACCTTGTCCTGTGATGATAGTCTGACCAATTTCGGGGTCAAATCTTACATTAAATGAAGGGTCTTCTTCGTGGAGAGCATGGAGACAAGCCGCAATTTTATCTTCGTCGCCTTTTGCTTTAGGAATAATTGCTCCGCGAATTGAAGGCTCTTGAAATTCGATCGGCTTAACTTTAACGGAATAATTCTTTGAACTGAGTGTGTTATTTGTGTGCGAGTCTTTTAATTTTACGACTGCACCAATATCGCCACATACCAGATTTGGAATTTCTTTTCTGTTATGACCATTAAGCATGAAGAACTGGTTTAATCTTTCAGGCTTACCACTATTCTGATTTATTAAGTCCATTCCCGGTTTTAGTGTTCCTGAATAAACTCTGAAAAGAGAAAGTTCGCCAACATGTTGTTCAGCGATAATTTTAAATATGAACAAGACAGCTTCGCCATCTTTATTCGCAACAATTTCAACTTCTTTGCCATCACCGAGTAAGCCTTTGGCAGGGGGCATATCTGCAGGTGACGGGAAATAATCGACAGCAAAATCGAGAAAATTGTTTAATCCGATTCCTTTTGTTGCAGCGGATGCAAACACGGGAACAAGATCGCCATTTCTGATTGCAATTTTAAGTCCTTTAGTTGCTTCTTCAGGGGTGAGATCACCATTTTCGAAATAACTGTTCATTAAATCTTCATCAGCTTCAGCAACTTTTTCAATTAACACGGTTCTGTACTCTTCTGCTTGAGCTTTAACATCAGCAGGAACATCAATTTCTGTTACTGATTTAGAACCGGGCGCACCATATTTGTACGCTTTCATTTTAAGAACATCAACTACAGTATCAAATTGTAAACCTTCTTTTGCGGGGAAAGTAACAACCACCACTCCATGGGAGAGTCTGTCTGTTGCCTGTTCAACAATTCTTTTAAAATCCGATCTTTCATGATCAATTTTATTTATTACTATAGCAGCCGGTTTATTATCTGCTTTCAGATATTCCCAGGCATGCTCTGTTCCAACTTCAACACCTTCCACTGCTTTTACAAAAATAACACCCGTATCGACAACTTTTGCACCTGCAAGAACTTCACCTTCAAAATCGGATGTGCCGGGCACATCAATCAAGTTCAATTTAACATTCTTCCATTCAAGGTGGCAGGCGGAGAGGGAAATGGATATTTTTCTTTCAACTTCATTAGCTGTATAGTCTGAAATTGTATTTCCTTCTTCAATTTTGCCGATACGGGTGGTTTCACCGCCGGCGAACAATGCCAGTTCAGTAAATGATGTCTTTCCGGCACTGGCATGACCAAAAAGACCGATGTTCCGGAGGACTTCCGGAGTATAATCTTTCACAGATGATCTCCTTTATTTCTTTACAAAAAAGGCCCTGAAGATGGCAGATAAGCCACCTTTCAGAGCCGTCAAATTAGATACAAGCTTTTCAACGGGAGATTCGAGGCTCTCCTTTACCTTTTCTTCGAATCCAAATAAACTCTCCAACCTCATTTTAACCTGGTCAACCACCCAACCCGTTTTATCGAGTTGTTGTTGAACTTCGGCTGAGGTCTCACTCAGTGAAGTGGAGAGAGTTTTCAAAGAGTCGATAAGTGGCTCAAATTTATCTGTTAATTCTCCCACATCTTTTTGCATCTGTTGAACGCTTTCGGTCAACTTCTTCAAATAGAAAATGAGAGCAACACATAATGCTGAGGCACTTATATAGAGGATGACCTGAAAAATCTCCGTTACCATAAGCTAATCTTTCAATTTAATTGTTATGCGTGTTCAGTTTCCTGTTCGGCTGCCGGTTTTTCTTTGGCACCTTTGATCAGTTTTTCAGCATCAGTTTTTATTTCCTCTGCCTTCTTCTTTGCATCTTCAATTATTTGTTGACCTTTTCTTTTTCCCTCATTAAGCACTTCCTGTGCTTTTTCTTTGGCTTTCACCAACTGAGTTTCGGCCTCTTTTTTGAAATCATCCGCCTTGTCCTGTATATCCCTGCGGAGTTCTTTTCCACTCTTAGGTGCAAAAAGGAGAGCCAAAGAGGCACCCACTAATCCACCGGCCAACAAGCCTAAAAGTAATCCTTTGCTCAGATCTTTGTCACTTGACATAGCTACCTCCAATTTGTTTATGGGTTTACAACAATTTTTTAATTGTACCTTAATATACTTCCATTTTGAAATAAAATCAAAGCCAATCTTTGATCTTTCTTAAAAATAAAAATATATAATACTGACAAAAATAATAGTAAATTAGATTCCACCCAAAAAAAAAGGAGGGTAACCCCTCCTTTTCGAAAAAATTATGATAATTGGAAATATTTAGGCTTAATTGGAACCAATTTTAACCCTGGGATTCCAAATCACGCCATATTTTTAACGATTTCATTAGCGAATTCGCTGGTCTTCACTTCTTTTGCACCATCCATTAGTCTGGCAAAATCATAAGTTACAACTTTGCTTGAGATGGTTATTTGAAGTGCAGATTCAATAAGTCTTGCAACTTCTGACCAACCGATATAGTCGAACATCATAACACCGGAAAGAATCACTGATCCCGGGTTGATCTTGTCAAGATTAGCATACTTGGGTGCAGTGCCGTGTGTGGCTTCAAACAAACCGATTGAATAGCTAAGATTTGCTCCCGGTGCAATTCCAAGACCTCCAACCTGTGCAGCTGCTGCATCAGAAAGATAATCACCATTCAGGTTAGGTGTGGCAACCACATCATATTCATCAGGTCTTAAAAGAACCTGCTGGAACATGCTGTCTGCAATTCTGTCTTTAATTAGCAATTTTCCCTCAGGAACTTTGCCGCCATAGGTTGACCAAACTTCATCCTCAGAGACGGTTACGGCACCAAATTCTTCTTTGGCAACTTCATATCCCCACTCTTTAAATGAACCTTCGGTAAACTTCATGATATTACCTTTGTGCACTAGAGTCACGCTTTTTCTGTTATGGTCAAGAGCATATTCGATTGCTTTTTTGATCAATCTTTTTGAACCAAATGCCGACATAGGTTTTACACCGATTCCTGATTCAGGACGGATATTTTTACCAAATTTACCGTTGATTAATTCGATAATCTCATTCGCTTCAGGTGATCCGGCTTTGAATTCAACTCCGGCGTAAACATCTTCAGTATTTTCTCTGAAAAGAACGATATCAAGTTTTTCAGGAGTTTTAACAGGACTTGGTGTTCCGGTGTAATATTTTACAGGACGAACGCATGCAAAAAGATCGAGTCTTTGTCTCAAAGTTACATTCAAGCTTCTGATACCACCTCCAACAGGAGTGGTTAATGGTCCTTTTATAGCAACAAGATATTCTTCAATTGCTTGAAGTGTCTCTTCAGGGAGCCATTCATTTTCACCATAAACTTCGAGTGATTTTTCGCCCGCAAAAATTTCAGCCCAGGCTACTTTTTTCTTTCCACCAAAAACTTTTTCAACTGCTGCATCAAAAACAACCTGTGAAGCTTTCCATATATCGGGACCTGTACCGTCACCTTCAATATAAAGCAATACCGGATTATCGGGTACTACAAGTTTCCCGTTATCCACTGTAATCTTTTCACCAAAAGCGGGAACTTTAATGTGTTTGTAGTTTCCCATTAGCTGACCTCCTTTTCATTAAGTTTATTTAAATCAATTTTCCCTGACCGCCTCTGGAACAAGCCAAAAGCCACTAATCCGACAATTACTGCAAACCATAGCGTCGCTACTCGAATAAGGATTGTGGATGAGACCGCAACCGCTTCAGATTTACCAAGCGACTGTATGAATAATGTAAAAAGTGCGTCTGCTGCACCCAATCCCCCTGGCAAAAACGAGAGTGCCCCGGCGACAGTAGCGAATGAGTAGTAAAATGAAGCCCTGAATAGAGACACATCAACAGAAAAATCTTCCAAAATCAAAAAATACGCATAACATTCGAAAAACCATGACAATAAACTAAAGATTGTCATTAAAAAAATTGGTTTAGGCTTCAACAGAATATAAGCACTCTCATACAATTCATGCAGATGAGGCATAAAGTTTTCTAAAAACCGTAATTTCCCCATTGTATCTATAAGTCCGAGTGACATTTTTCGACTCGAAATAACTACAATCATTACCACAAAAGCTATTATGGCACCTATAGCAAATTCTTTGCCGTAGTTGAAGCTCAAAGCCCCAACCAGTGCAATTATCATAAGAGCAGTCATATCAGTAACTCTCTCTGCAAAGATAACCGGGGCTGTTTTGCTTACTGCGATACCGGTTCTTTCTTTAAGCAAAAAAGATTTTAGAACTTCTCCCATTTTCCCTGGTGTAACACTCAGAACAAAGCCACTCAAGAAAATCAGGAATGATTCACCTGCTCCAATTTTCACTCCGATCAAACCAAGATAGTAATGCCACTTGATGAATCGGAAAATGTAATTAGCAAAGACTAACAGTAGAATAACCGGAACCAGATATAAACTAAAACCCGAGAGTGCTGTTAAAACTTTATCGAGATCCGCGTAGATTGAGAAACCAAGATAAATTACCACTGAGGCTACAATCGAAAAGATTATTTTCCTTTTGTAGTTCTTCAATCCATAACTTTCTTTAGTGCTTTATAAACGGCATTTGTAGGAAGCCCCATAACATTATAATAACAACCTGAAATGCTCTCCATGAATATGGAACCATACCCATCTTGGACGCCGTAACCACCGGCTTTGTCGTAGGAACTGCCGGTAGCCACATATCCGGCAATTTCCTCTACAGAAAGGGAGGTAAACCGCACTTTTGTTTCAACCGAGGAGTCGATTCTCCGTCCATTCTTAGTGTTAAAAACAGAAAACCCGGTTACAACTGTATGTTCATTTCCACTGAGCATCGAAAGCATCATCTTCGCTTCATCCGGATTAGCCGGTTTGCCCAGAATTTCATTATCAAGCACCACAATTGTATCTGCTGTAACGATAATACCTTCGATTCCGCGCGTTAGGGCATCATCCATTTTGCGTTTTGCAAGAAGTAGTGCCACTTCTTTTTTTGGCACTTTAGAATCAAATGATTCATCGGTATTAAGAGAGATAAATTCCAATTTACTCACAATCTGTCCGAGAAGGAATCGCCTTCTTGGAGATGCTGATGCGAGTACCACTTCTATATCAATTATCATAAACTTGTGTAATTTCTGTACCCGGGAAAAAATGAGCGAGTATGGTCGTATAAGGAACTTCAGCTCGGCTAAGGTTTAATGCACCCCACTGACACATACCAACACCGTGACCATTCCCCTTCCCCGTTAAAATCACTTTATTAAGCACTCCATCTTTTTGCACGAGATCAATCGTAAAATTTGAACTCCTGAGGATAGTATTATCTTTTTTACTCTTAATAATATCTCGAATTTTTGAACCGGGAATTACTAAAGGTTTTTGATCTTTTATAAGAGCAATAAGATTTTTAGCTCTTCCTGAGGGATGTCGTTCTTTTATTTCAAGTCCTTCGAGTACCAGGTTTTTAGACTTTATTAATTGAGCGTCAAAAAGGTATTTTATTATTTCAAATGGTGCGTAAGATTCAGTCCATCGATATGATGGCGATTTTTCACAGTAGGGCGGGTCGCCGTCAGGAACACCTTTTAAGTAAGGTAAGTTTACGGGTCCAAAAACATTTGCGATATCTTCAGTATAACCCCCACAATTTGCGTGATAAAATACCATTGCGGGTTTTTGCTGATAGGTCAGGATAAGCCCCTCGGTTTCCCTCACAGCTCTGCTGTCGATCCCCGTTTCAACATCCAGCCCTCCGTACGCCTGATCTTTCACTCCGTCAGTTACATCATAAATACTTCGTTTTTCAACGATGCGGTTCAAGGCAAATGTTCTGCCTGCAACCGCTGCACATTTGAGAGCTTCAAAATAATAGTTGTTTTTTAGTCCTATCTCGAGGGGAACAACCCCTAATAGATAATCTTCAAGGTCTAAATAATTCACGACAAAAGTTTTTGAGCCTTGAGCTACAAACCAAAGTTCACCCCGATATGATTTTTTATGAAAGTTGATAAACTCAGACTTTTTTGAGGGTCTGATTTTAAGCGTGGTTGCTGAGATAGAACTTGATTGTGAAATAAGAGTGACACTTCCCTTAATAGAAGATACTGTTACCTTTTCCCCTTCCGATATTATCCCCTTTTTTTCATCTCCGATATATATTTCAGTATCAACATCCAACCTAAATGAAAATTCCTTAGTCTCTTCATCGATAAGAACACGAATGTTTTGTCTTAATTTTGTTTGTGTATTGCTGTTCGTTTTATCAGGGATTGAGCCTGTTGAACTACGAATAGTGGCTGAACAAGAAGAGAAAAAGAAAGGAAAAACTAACAGGAGATAAAAAAATATTCTTTGGGTGGAATTTACAGGGAAAGAGAACAATTTTACTGTTATTCTAACGGAACATTGCCTTTATGCTGCCCCAGGTCTTCTTAAAACCTGAAACCGAATGACTGACTGAAACTTCTTTCGAGTAGGAAGAGAAATTATCTCTGTCATTAATTTTTAGTCTGTACACATAAATTACATCGGTGGTTTTGTAAGCACCTTCATCGTAAAATACATAATAAGAATTATTGCCTTTTGGCCTGACGGTGGTAACTTCTGTGAAAGGAGTGTTGTGGGTTCTTCTCTCAATGGTAAACTCTCTAAGGTTGCTCTCAGAAGTGGTTTTCCATTCAATCTTTACTTTCCCGTCTTCGCTTTTAGCGTAGAAGAAGTCGAGAAAAGCACCGGCTATAAGGGAGCCGATAGAAAAAATCAGTGCGAGAAAAATTACTTTTACTTTCATACATGCAATATAACTGGTTTAGAGCAAAAATCAAAGAGAAAAAGAAATATTTTTTAGCCCCATGTGATTTGGAGTACTTAGGAACCACGGTAATTCATCTGTGAAAGAAAATTCATCAAAAAGATTGTGATATGTGATTGTGACCTTATATATATAAGCGGGTCACAATAAATATCTTCACATATCTCTATTGTGATTGTGAAATCCATATATATTCATCACAATCACAATCACAATTACAATTACAAAGATTTACAGCCATGGTATTTTACACCCAAAAAGGGGACTTTGGAAATGCGCGAGGAAATCAGGTACAGAAGTATTTACAGTTAAATACTTCAATACACCATGTCTTCTTCGATGTTATCCAGGAGTCGCAGATAACTGTCATATCTTTCCGGTGAAATCTCACCGTGTTCGACAGCTTCCATCACTTCACACCCCGGTTCATGGTGATGTGTGCAAGGTTTATATTTGCAATTTTGTAAATGATCAGCAAATTCAACAAAATAGTGACTGAGATCATCTTTTTGTATCCCAAAAGGGGCAATTTCCCTGATCCCCGGAGTATCAATAAGAAAAGTATCTTTATCGATTCTGTTCATATTTACAATAACCGTAGTGTGTTTACCTCTTTGAGAAAAGGCACTTACCGCCCCTGTTGCGAGGCTGAGTTCAGGGAAAAGGGCATTAATGAGTGAGGATTTCCCCACACCTGAATGTCCCCAGAACAAACTTTTCTTCCCGATAAATCCTTTTCTTAATTCATCAATTCCCTCTCCGGTGATAGCAGAGACAGGGAAAAGATCATAACCCAAACCGGTGTAAAGTTCACCCCACAGTTCAGGTTCTTCGGGTATATCGACCAGGTCCATTTTGTTAAAAACAATTACAGGATGAATATTTGAACTTTCAGCAATCACCAAAAATCTGTCGAGCGCCTTGTTATTAAAAGGTGGAACACCAAACGAACAGATGATAAAAATCTGATCGATATTTGCGGCGATAACCTGTTCAAGTCGCTCACCTCTTAGCGTCGAACCCTTTATTTTGGGGGCTTTCCTCGAGATATAATTTCTTCTCGAATCAACTGAGAAGATTACTCCTGAGGTTTCATCGATTTTGTCAAACTCAACATAGTCGCCCACAACGGCAATATCAGTCAGTAAGAGTTTATCTTTTTTCATCCGCAGATCGTGTTTAAACTTGCCACGAAGGACACACCTTATAACGATGTCTGTATTTTCAGGCATTACCCAATGGCTCTGCCCTTCAATTCGGATGAGTAGCCCCTTAATTTGAGTCTCCGGTCTTAAAATCTGAAAGAAACACCAAATACAACATTATTATATGTTATGTCCTGTAATGTTCTTGATTGATTATATCCATAATTCTCACCAAAATCTTTCCACCAGCCATACATATAAGCTACATCAAAAGATAATTCTCCATCGAGGAGGTAGCCAATACCGGCGGTGAGAAATTTGCGGTCATATTCAGCAGGGTCATCTTTATAAGGAGATTTTTGAGTGAAGTAGCCTGCTCTTACTCTCGCGTCAATCATCGGAATTGTATATTCTGCTCCGAAGTTGTAGTTAAGTACAGCTCTTAGACTTGACTGCACATCCTTGTTCAAACTTGCCACAAAAGAATTTCCCAATCCGGAAACATCTCTGAATTTGGTTTGTGAATAATCTGTGAATGAAGCCTGACCGGAAAGTATCAATCCTCTTACATTAAATGAAATACCACCACTAAATTTAAAAGGTGTTGATATTTCGTACTCAACATCACTGGTATAATCCGCCGGATCGATTGATACGACTCTTCCGTTTCCCCAGGTTGAAGAAGCTTCCACGCCATACTTTTCCTTTATGGTATAAGATTTTGGAACCTCCACTGTCATCCCAATTCTTGCGATATCACGAAGTTGATAAAGCATTCCAAACTTTATATCGTAGAAACTAATATCCCAACTTAGATTGGTTTTGTAGTCAAAATGCCTGAATTGTTTTGTAAAAGCATTTCCCGGAGCAAGTTCTGTACCGTCATAAACCCGGTTTACATCACTTTCTCTCATATCAAAATTGTTCTCATAGGTACCCTTCCCTATTCCAATTGTAACACCGAGAAAGAGATTTTTATAGGCTTCATAAGCAGCTGAAAAATTCCAGATACCTGTAGAACCCGATTGTAACCTGGTTCCCGATTGATTCAATCGACCATTAATCAGAGTAGCTGAGTTATCATCAGTCAAATAAAGTTCAAAAGGTATGTCAGAATAACTGTTCAGATCCTGAATCATGGAATTGGTGCCGCCATTATAGCCATTAAAGGCTAACTTGCCGGAAAAATCGTGAACATTATTATACGAAGTTCCGAGAACCAAACTGCCTCTAAGTGTAGGAACAGGTATAAGCATCGAAAAGTTATCGATATTCGCAGCTGAATTGTTCACACTATTCTGATTGCCAAAAAAAGTAGTGTTGTTTCCGGTACTCGAATACTTAAATCCACCGCCGAGTTCAAACCTTCTGACCAAAGCAATTCCGGCGGGATTAGAGTTCATCCCTAAACCATCGTCACTCATGGCAATAAATGCGTTTCCCATACCAATAGACCTTGCACCAGAACCAAACCCGGGCATTGCGAGCCTGACGGCATCGTTAACAGTTTGCGAAAATGCAACACCCGAAGTTAAAAGTAATATTATAATCAATCTTTTCATCTTCTGCCACCTCCCGTATTACTACGCCCGGAATTATTTTTGCTATCGTCAGAATTTCCGCTTCTACTGCCGCTATCACTGCTTGTAGAGGATTTTGTAGCAGGTGTTGTGGAAGTGGTGGTTGAACCTGATGTTCCACTTGAACTGCCTGAACCGTTTCTCGTAGTTGTTGTTCCGGAATACTCGCCTGAAGAATTTCTTCCACCGTCACGGTTTCTCAGGTTCGTTTTTTCTTTATCCCGTTTTCTGGTAACAGATGCTTCATGGTTGTTCTCTTCGCCATCACTTGAGCCACCCGCACCAACAGTTACAGGAGTTATCGAATACCACCAAGGTAAAACATGATAATCAGAATACCCGCCAAAATATTTACCCGAATAGTAGGAATCAACATAATCTTCACTGTCATAATCGCTCTCTATTTCAGTGATTTCAGCCTCCGAGAGAGCTTGACCGGAGTCAACTATTGTGTAGCAACCGCTTAAAATCAACGGTGCAAAGAGAAAAAACAACATCAAAATTAAATTTTTCATTTCAAACCTCATTATCTTGAACCGGATCTTCTGCCACTTCCGGAACTTGAACCGGAGCTACCTGAATTTGAACGGGAAGATCCTGTTGATCTGCCACTACTTCCCGATGAAGAAGGTGATCTATAGGTTCCACTCGAACTTCCATCGTTTCTGCTTGGGGCTTTGTATCCCCGTCCGGAGCTCCCGGAACTATTCGAGTTGCCGTCATTTCTGGATGGAGATTTATAAGTTTTACCCGAGTTATTGTTGTTCCCGTCATTTCTGGATGGAGATTTATAAGTTTTACCTGAACTGTTATTATCGCCATCGTTTCTTGATGGTCGCTTGGTTTCTCTACCTGAACCACTCGAATTGTCATTCTTTTTGGTTTCTCTGGTGCTTTTTCTGCTACCCGAATTGTTACCTTTTTTCTCGCCGTCGTTACGATTTTCTCTTTTACGAGTTACAGTGGTAGAGCCTTCGTCATTTCGCTCAGTTGTTTTCTTTTCAACGCTTTTGTTCTCTCTTCCAGTACCGTCTGTTCTGTCACCCGAGCGAACTCCATCGCGTTTTGTAACTTCTCTACCTGAATTTCTTTTTACAACAGGTTCTTCATCGCGATTCCAGGTATCAAAACCACCACGCTTCCTCTCAGTTTTCACTTCATCATCGGTAGCACTCGAACCATTTCGTGAGCCGTCATTTCTTACACCTGAACGCTTGGCAACCTGATCGTTTCCGCCGGTGATTCCCGGAGTTCTTGCACCGGAGCCATCACCGCGAGAACCTCTGCCACCATCTCTACCACGGATGGAGCTGATTTCTCTATCGCGATATTTGTATTTCGAAAATCCTGAATTGTAGCCGTAAGATCCCCCATAATGATAACCATGGTTGTAGTTCCATCCATAATAGTATGGGTAGGGATCGTACCAATAATACCAGGGATGATAAACCCATCTTGGGTAATAGATGTAAGGATTGTAATACCACGCCCAAAATGGATCATAGCAAAAATTATCCCAAACATAACTGTAACCATAACCAATATTTACTGAAACTACCGGACGGCTCCAGTAGTCATCCTCTTCAATATATTTGTATCGTTTTATGGTAATATCGTAGTTCGATTCGTTATCGCTTGAAGAAACTATAGTGGTATCTATTGCATCTGAATTGGTATCATCTGTTTCAACTTTTACTACTTCTACCTCAATCTCTTTCGTCTCAGGTTGTTGTGTTTCAAACTGTGTGTAACAACCCGTAGCCCAAAAGGCAAACAATAATACAGGTATTAAAACTTTGGTTTTCATGACGGCTCCTTTTTTTAATGTTCTTGCAATTATCGTGCCGAAACATTTGTGCCTTAAATCTTATAAATTCGAACAATCGCAAATTGGACATTGTTCAATAAAACGAACAACTGTTTAATTTATTGAACAAAATACAATTTTCATGCTCTTCAATATATCAATAGAGAAGGCAATAAAAAGGGCAAAAAGTGGTTAATTCTGCTATTTTGTCATTAAAATGTCGATCTTACCCGACATTTCATCAAAATCAAAAGGCTTGTAAAGAATGGCATTCACATAACTACGAATCTGTGACTCGAGTGATAGAATGTTTCGGGTAAAGACATAAGTCATTATGATTGGAAGAGGATGAATATTTTTGATCAAGTTTTCGATCTTCTCATTTGGCTGGCAGTCTATTATCAGCATATCAAAATCTGAACTCCGGAGGAATCGTTCGATATGATCAAAGTCATTTGTTGTGGTCACTGCATACTTCTTCTCGAAGTACATAAGTACGCTGGCACAAAAACTCAAATCTGGCGAATAAAACAGTATATTTTTCATTTTCTCTATGCTTGTTACACTTTTACAAGCAAATTTAATGCCAATCGGCAAATTGAATAAAAATGCAACATTTATTACCATTTGTTGCAGATTTTGGGTAATTTATCAGAGATATTATTCTCTTTTTCGGCAAATCTTTTCCTTAATTCTCAATTTTGAAAAACAGACAGACAAAAAATGAAAACTTTTACCCGTATCACTTTACTCTTTTTACTTATGATTTCATCAAACTTTGCCCAGGAATCCCCCGACTCATCCAATGTTCCTGAAGAGGATGAAACTGCAGTTTTAGAGAGTGATTCAAACTATGTGTTCGAGGAAGATTCGGTCGGAGTTTATGTGATTGAATCTTATGTGAGGGAAGAAGAGAAAACTGAAATTGTAGTCTATTTTTTTACAACTTCACCCGCAAAAGCCAAAATTGTATTTGACGGGAAACAAACTTTTACAGTTTCGGACACACTTGCCGAAAGTTTTCGTTTTACCACTGATATTTCCAATGTGAAAGCAACTTCGCAACTTCTTAAAGCAATTATTTATGTGGAAGATTCGTCAGGTAAAAAAAGTTCGTGCGAAGAATTTGAGATTAAACTCCCATTTGAACCCCAAATTGAAGGTACCTGGTTGGGGTATCTTGCGGACTGTACACTGGGCGGACTCGCCTTCCTGGTTCCATCGGTTGGCACTTCCCTTTTTAAGAATGAAAGCAGAATTTCATTTTTTAAAGAGATCTCCGTTTTAGTATTTCAGAGTGCGATATCCGAACTTCCCTGGATGGCTCTTTCTGTGGAATATGCTCACACACCTGATATCGATTTCAGAAACCGTTTTTACGCAGGATTAAAGTTCCCTCTTGATGTCCCTGTTATCAAATATGTCGCCCCCGGTATAAGTTACTCTACAAATTTTCTCGGTATTAATGGAGTATCCCCCGAAGTTTCTTTCGGTTTTTTTGATATTTTCAGAGTAATTAATTTTAATCTGAAAACTCGATACAACTACTACCCTTCTGCTGATAATTTAAGCCATTTTGATATTAGTATTGGACTTACCTCCTACTTTCTGACTTTTTCTTTCTAATTCAACAGAAAGCAGGTACTTTGGAATTTATATGATAACACGCGTGTTATAACATTTAATGTGTATCATAACCGAGGAACCATGTTTAAGAAAGTTGTATTTTTATGTTTATTAATATCAATTGCAGTACTCCCGCAATCAGGGAGCGTAAAAGGAATTGTATCGAGTCAGGGTGAACCTCTACCCGGTGTTACTGTCAAGTTAAAAGACACAAAACTGGGAGCTGTCACCGATATTGACGGTTTTTATGAAATAAAAAATATTCCGCCCGGAAAAAAAACGATGTCATTTTCATTCATTGGCTTTGCAATGGTGGAAAAGACCATTGTAATTGAAGCCGGAAAATCTCTCACAGCAAATATCTCCCTCTCTGAGACAAATATATTACTCGACGAAGTAGTGATTTCTGAAAAATCGAGAGATGCATCAGACACCGAAACATCTGTTATAGAATTGGAACCCGAACAAGCGAAAGTTCTTCCCGGTGCCGGTGAGGATGTACTTCGAACACTTCAGGCACTTCCGGGGGTTGTCGCACCAAATGACTTTTCTTCGCAATTGGTCGTCAGAGGCTCCGGTCCTGATCAGAATCTGATAATAATGGACAATGTGGAAGTTTTTAATCCGTATCGATTATATGGCTTCATAAGTATGTTTAATCCTGATGCAGTCTCTGATATCACTTTAATCACCGGTGGATTTCCTTCAAACTATGGAGATAGACTGTCTGCTGTCCTCGAAGTGGCTAACAGAGAAGGTTCCACAAAAAAAGGAGTAACAGGAAGCTTAAACGCCTCTATAACGAATGCAAATCTTGTTCTTGAGGGGAAAAATCCTTTTGATATTAAAGGAAGTTGGCTCATCAACAGTCGGAGAACATATTATGATCTTATTCTTGAGCCTTTCGCAAAAAATGCCGGCCTTATAGAAGATGATTCGGCTTTTCCCAATTTTTATGATGTACAAGCGAAATTTACATTTGGTCCTTTTGACGGGCATAAAATTAAACTATTTGGGATTTACTCGGCAGATGGTGTGAATATCGTCTCAGGGAAAGACAGGGTTTCCCCTGATAGTATCTCAGTCAATAATATCACCCGAAACGATGTGATAGGATTGACCTGGGACTATGCCCCCAACTCTGATTTATTTATCCAGTCCACTCTCTCCTGGTATAAGAACAGTGGCGATGCCGGCTTTGACTCAAAAGTGCTCGATCCCTCCCTTAACCGGGAAAGTTTTAAAGAATTTGGTGCAGATACACTTAACCCTTATTTACTCGGATTTAAGTTTAAATCTGAATTTATCTTTCAGAAATATTCGTGGGACTCCAAACTGAATTTACTCTGGGGGAACAACAATTTATTAGAAGCAGGGGCTGGACTCGACCGGCTTACCACTACCCTGGCTTTCGATTTTGAATTTGATCCACAACTTCGTGCTTTGTTTTCTGCAAATCCAAATTTTAGATCATCGATTGATGATCTGAACGATACAAAAACATATTATCGTTATCGTGCCTATGTGCAAAACAGATTTAACTTGTGGGAGAGATTTTATATCAGTGCGGGCTTTCGATTCGACAATTATGAAATCCTGGATAAATCGTACATAGCACCACGAATTTCTGCATCATGGGCATACGATGACTTAACAACTGTAAGAGCTTCATGGGGAATTTTTTACCAGTCACCGGGATATGAAAAATTGCAGGATGCGGGGGTGATCTACGACTTTTCCCGTCAAAATACTGCCACTCTGGAAGCTTCAAAAGCCATTCATTACATTCTCGGTGTTGAAAGATGGCTCTCATTTGAGTGGAATCTAAAAGTTGAGGCTTATTACAAAGATTTTCGTGATCTTGTTGTGCCTAAAATTGTAACAGGTACCCGATTTTATACAGAAAAGATACCGGGTCAAGATCCCAATTCCTCATCCGGTTGGACCCGTCCAGTGAGAATCCAGTCTGATTCGTTAACCCAGATTCCCGTAAATGACTCTTACGGTGAATCTTACGGGCTCGAAGTGATGCTCGCGAAAAAAAACATTGATCGTAATTCAAAAATAAGCGGATGGATATCCTACTCATACGCTGTAGCTGAACGATTCGAGAGGAATTTTACAGTCCCCTTCAGATTTGACCAAAGACATACAATAAACATCGTACTCGATTATCAGTTTGCAAAAGCCTGGAATTTGGGTATCAGATGGCAGTATGGTTCAGGTTTTCCCCTTACAACTCCTGAGGGAGTAGCACCCAGAGTGCTTTCAACTGATACAGACGGTGATTCCAAGCCTGATTCACAATTTTTGGCTGTAAGAAGGGGTGCAAATGGAAATTATTCTGAGGTTATTTATGATGTCGCTTTTGAGGACAAAAACCGTTTTAACTCGAGGAAGCCGGAGTACCACAGACTTGATGTAAGACTGACGGCAATTGCACAATTTTGGAATTTGGATTGGACTTTTTATCTCGATGTTATAAATGTTTACAATAAGTCGAACATAATCGGCTACAATTATTTTGTGACTGAAGACAAAAAACTGGGTGTAAGACCCACTTCAATGTTCCCAATTCTACCCACTCTGGGTTTTAGCATAAAGTTTTAATTTCGTATTATTATAGTCTCATTTTTAAATAATTTATGCAACTCCCACAATATAAATCTGTAAGCAAACTTTCACTCGAAATAAAGGCAACTCTCGAGATGAGTTTCCGGTATGAAACCATAATTGGCGAAATATCAAACTTCAAACCTCATTACTCGGGTCATTGGTATTTTACCTTGAAAGATTCGGGTGCGGCAATTTCTTGTTCGATGTGGAGCAGTAACAACAAAAAACTTGGCTTCATACCTAAAGATGGTATGCAAGTAATATGTAGCGGACCAATATCGGTTTACCCTCCAAGAGGAAGTTATCAAATCGATGTGCAGACAATGAAAAATGTGGGAGTGGGTGACCTTCAGGTTGCATTCGAATTTCTGAAGGAAAAACTTTCAAAAGAAGGGCTTTTTGACCCCTCAAGAAAAAAAACTATCAGGACTTTTCCGGCTAAAATAGGAGTCGTCACATCTTCTACCGGAGCTGCGTGGCAAGACATTATTGCCGTTGCAGCGAGAAGATTCCCGATGATTGAGCTGATTCTTGCTCCTGCGCGAGTTCAGGGAGAAGGGGCTGCTGAAAGCATCGCATCAGCGATAGACGAATTAAACAAATTTGATGATATTGAAGTGATAATCGTTGGCAGAGGGGGTGGAAGTCTCGAAGATCTCTGGGCATTTAACGAAGAAGTAACAGCTCGTGCCATAACCCGGTCTCGTATCCCGATCATCTCTGCGGTTGGACATGAAGTCGATTTTACGATAGCAGATTTTGTTGCAGACCTTAGAGCAGCCACTCCAACCGCTGCAATGGAATTAGTGACACCGGACTTTAATGATGTCACTTCTGCGATTGAAAATTTGGCACAACAGATTGAGAATAGAACTTTTACAAATCTTAAAGCAAAACAAGAGACAGTTAACCGATTTGTTGAATCACCTGTTATGTCAACGCCCTTAAACATAGTCAAACTCAACAGCCAACGGCTCGATTACGCTTTAATGCAGATTGATCATAGTTTGACCAATCTTGTTAAAGACTATAAAAACAGGGTAAATTCCGCGATTTTGCACTTAAAAGCAAATGATCATAAAAGGATTCTTAAAAAAGGATTTGTATTTGTGACGCAGAAGGGTAAGTTTATAAAAATGTCAACCGAGCTTGATAAAGAAAAATCGTTTGACTTGAACTTTTTTGACGGTAAAATACTTATTGAAGGTAATGATGAGTAACAATAACAGCGAAGTATCGCAATTCAAAATTAAACTCGAGAGAATTGAACAGATTTCGGCTCTTCTCGAAGATCCTGATTTAGACCTTGAACAAGCGATAAATCTTTATGAAGAAGGGATGAAACTCTCACAGGAGTGTCTTACATCTCTGAAACAGGCCGAACTTAAAATTACGGAATTGAAAAATTCCTTTAAATCAATCTAATGATCACCACTATTTTAATCTTTTTTTTGGAGAATAAGAATGCTTGATATGAACAACTACCCCGCTCTTTCGAAGGTAAATGTTCCTGCAGATTTCAGAAACTTTTCGATTCCTGAACTGAAGCAACTCTGTACTGATGTTAGACAATATATGGTAGATGTTATTTCTGTGGTCGGTGGTCATTTTGGTGGCGGACTCGGTGCAGTTGAACTCACCGTTGCCATGCACAAAGTTTTTGACACCCCTAATGATCAGATAATTTGGGATACAGGACATCAGGCATATCCGCACAAAATTCTCACCGGACGGAAGGAACTGCTTCCAACCATTAGGCAGTTGAACGGACTCTCAGGCTTCCTCAAAAGGAATGAAAGTGAATATGACGCTTTTGGTGCCGGGCACGCCTCCACTTCCGTTTCAGCGGCACTTGGTATCGCCGAAGCAAACAAGTTTATGAATACCGATAGAAAAGTTATAGCGGTTATCGGTGATGGTGCAATGACCGGTGGTATGGCATACGAAGCAATGAATAATGCCGGGATGCTCCACTCAAATCTCATAGTTGTGCTGAACGATAATAATATGTCGATTGGTCAGAATGTATGGCAGTTTTCAAACTATTTTACCTCCATTATTACCAACCCCGATTACAACAAATTTAAGGGTTATGTTTGGGATCTCACAGGTAAAATGGACAATTTTGGTGACAGATTACGAAAAGTAGTGGGTAGAGTTGAAGGTGGTATCAAATCAATTGTTACCCCCGGAATGTTGTTTGAAGCTCTTGGTTTTAGATATTTTGGCCCGGTTAACGGTCATAATGTTCACCAGCTCGTTAAAGTTTTCGAAGCTGCAAAAAATTTAAACGGTCCTATTCTCATCCACGCAAACACGGAAAAAGGCAAAGGTTACGCACCTGCTGAAAAACATGTGCAGAGGCTTCATGCATCGACACCGTTTGACAAAGTTACAGGTGTCGCGTACAAAAAAGAGGGTGCACCTCCAGCCTACACTACCATTTTTGGTGAAACCCTTGTGGAATTGGTGAAAGAAAATCCCAAAATAGTTGGTATTACCGCAGCAATGCCTGATGGTACAGGATTAAACATTCTACAAAAGAATTGTCCTGACAACTACTTTGATGTGGGAATTGCAGAAGAACACGGTGTTACTTTTGCTGCAGGACTCGCAACACAGGGTGTAACTCCGGTAGTTGCAATCTATTCTACATTTTTACAAAGAGCAATCGATCAGATAATTCATGACATTGCACTTCAAAAACTTCATGTGATTTTTGTTCTCGATAGAGCAGGTCTTGTTGGTGCTGACGGTCCCACTCATCATGGTACACTCGACCTGACTTACCTCAGAATGATCCCTCATCTTGTGCTAATGGCACCAAAAGATGAGAACGAACTGAAGAATATGCTCTACACTTCCACAAAATTATCGGGAGGCCCTGTAGCAATCCGTTATCCGAGAGGAAATGCTTTGGGGGTACCGTTAAGTGATGGATTTGTTGAGTATGAAGTTGGGAAAGCTGAAGTAATGGAGGAAGGAAGTGATGTTGCCATTCTGGCTGTTGGTTCCATGGTTGATTATGCAGTAAAAGCATTACCAAAACTTGCTGCATCCGGCATTTCCGCCAAATTAGTTAATATGAGATTTATTAAGCCTTTTGATGAAAATCTTCTCGATGAACTTTCAGTTACCCATAAAAAGATTGTGACTCTTGAAGAGAATACTATAGTGGGTGGATTTGGCTCATCAATCGCCGAATATTTCATCGACAAAGGGTATAAAAATGACATTTTGAGAATTGGTCTGCCTGATAAATTTATCGATCACGGTACTCAGGCAGAGCTTCACCATCTTCTCGAAATTGACCCTGAAGGAATTGTTAAAAGAATAACTGACTTTATTGAAATAGATAATCACATAAACAAGGTGCTGGTCTAATGTCAAAAATAAAATTCGGCATTATCGGTCTGGGAGGCATCTCTCAGTTGATTCATCTCCCCGATTTGTATAAAAGCAAAGAAGTAGAGATTGCGGCTATTGCGGATATCAATAAAAATGCAGTACAAGAAGTTGCATCAAAATTTAAAGTGACTCATGCATTTACTGACTACCACAAAATGCTCGAGCAGGTTGATATAGATGCTGTGCTTATTGCGACACCGACAAAATCGCATACCCAGATAGCTCTCGACTGTCTAAATGCCGGTAAACACATTTTTGTTGAAAAGCCACTTGCAAGAACTGTTGAAGAAGCCAAAAAAATTGCGGTAACTGCTAAAGAAAAAGGGCTCGTTGCAATGGTAGGTATGAATCTCAGGTACCGACCCGACATTATGCTTCTAAAGAGTATCGTGAGCTCGGGTGACCTCGGCGATCCATTTTTTGTAAAATGCTCCTGGTTCAAATCACAATCGAGTTCGGGTAAGTGGTTCACTAAAAAAGATGAATCAGGTGGTGGAGTTACTTTCGATTTGGGAATAGTATTACTCGATGTGGCGATGTGGTTTCTAAATTTTCCTGAAATTCAGTCAGTTACAACGCAGAACTTCTTTATAAACACAAAAAATGTTGAAGACTCATCAGTCAGCATGATTAGAGCAAAGAACAATTCGTTGATCTATTTGGAATCATCCTGGGCAATTGCTTCGAGTAAAAATACCTTTGATCTCGAAATTTATTGTACCAAGGGAAACGCTTTGATAAATCCATTAAGGATAATCAAAACGATGGATGGTCAACAAGTGGAATTGAAGCCTATGTTAAACGACAACAGAAAAGCTCACGCAGAAAAATCGTACCAAAATGAACTGAATCACTTCATTGGGGCGATTAAAGGGCATAACCCTGTTCTTTCATCCGCTGAAGACTCTGTCACTCGGCTCAATATATTGCATAATATGTATTTGTCTGCTTCAACAAAAAAAGAGGTCTTCCTTTGAGCCACTCAATTAAAATTCTTATTATTGAAGATGAAAAAGATATCATTGAGTTTATTAAGTATAACCTTGAGATGGAAGATTTTATAGTAATATCAGCAAATGATGGTGAAGAGGGTTTAAAGAAGATGGCTGAAAAACCCGATATTGTTTTGCTCGATATTATGATGCCAAAATTAGATGGTTATGAAGTTTGTAAGGCAATAAGAGAAAATTCGCAAACAGCTAAAACACCGGTGATTTTCCTGACTGCAAAATCGAGCGAGTACGATGAGATTAAAGGCTTGGAACTCGGTGCAAATGATTATATCCTTAAGCCAATTTCTCCGTCAAAACTTGTAGCCAGAATAAAAGCCACACTTCGAAACTCACTAAGAGGTGATTACAATTTTGAAGAGTCGGTAAAGTCGATAAAATCGGGTCCGATCGAAATTGACCGCGAAAAATACACGGTTTCAATAAATTCAATTGAGAAAGTTTTTCCAAGAAAAGAATTTGAACTCCTCTTCTTCCTGATAAACAGTCCCGGAATTGTCTTCAGCAGATCAGCACTTCTGAAATATGTGTGGGGCTCCGATGTTTTTGTTGTTGAAAGAACAGTTGATGTGCACATCAGAAAAATTAGAGAAAAGTTAGACCAATATCAGGACTTAATCGAGACTGTCAAGGGTGTCGGATACAGATTCAAAGCGATTGACAATTAGTTTAAAAGCTGCTTCACGGTATAAAAAAGAGTTGGTTTACTCAACAGGTCTTTTTAGTGCCCTTTCAGTTTTGTCTCTTTTCTTTAATCTCGGTGATGTATTTATATTTACCTCAGGTCTGATTTCCTTTATATTTTGTTTCTATCTTATTGGTAAAAAAAGACAATCTGATCTTTCGAACATTAAACAAACGCTGAATTTGATTGCTTCGAAAGAGATAGACCTCACTGCTGATCTCGTCTTAAATGCGGGTCTTGAAGACATTCAGGCAGAGTTGAACGAGATGGTAAAGAAAATTAAGAGTGATTTTGTTTATCTGAAGAAACTTGAGCAGATGAGAAAAGAGTTTTTGGGGAATGTGTCGCACGAACTTAAAACCCCAATATTTGCAATAAGCGGTTATCTTGAAACGCTTCTTAACGGGGCAATTTCGGATCCTAAAGTAAATCTCCATTTTCTAAAGAAGGCTTATGAGCATACCGGAAATTTGAGCAATTTACTAAACGACCTAATTGATATCTCGTTAATAGAATCGGGGCAAATGAAAATGAGTTTCAGATATTTTAATCTCAGAAACTCACTGGAAGAATTGATGGATGAATTTGAACCCACAATTGAGAATGAAGAGATTGAATTGTTGGTTCATCCCGTAAGAAAAGGTTTGCAGATTTACAGCGATAAAGCAAGATTTCGCCAGGTAATGGTGAATTTGTTGCAAAATGCAGTAAAATACACTTCTACAGGTAAAGTTGAAATAATCGTTGAAGAAGATGGCGATGAATGTATAATAAAGGTGAAAGATACCGGAGTTGGAATCCCTGTTGCTGACCTCACCCGAATTTTCGAACGATTTTACAGAGTGGATAAAGCGAGATCAAGAGATGTTGGTGGAACAGGTTTGGGACTCGCAATAGTAAAGCATATTCTTGAAGCACATGATTCTAAAATTGAAGTTGAAAGCAAATATGGCGAAGGTTCAACTTTTTATTTCAGACTTAAAAAATAGATTAACATGACAGAAACCAAGGACCGAATTTTCTCCTTAAAAGAGATACAAAGGTTCTCTTCCTTAGAAAATATTAACTCAAAGCTTTTTGAGACTGAGAACTCCGGCAGAAGACTCTCCTCGTTGCTCGATGAAATCGGGTTACCACTTTTTTATGTAGCTTTCCCCGAAGAAGATATCGAAATCATTGCCGTAGGCAATATCAAAGATTTTACCGTTGAAGACTATTCGGAATTTCAGAGGTTTTCTTTGCCTCCCGGTTCAGAGAATAATTTTTCTGACCAAAACAATTTACCGGATTACTTTTCGTACATCTGTTTCCCCTGGTACAGTTCTGAAGACACTCCTTTTTCGCGTTGGGTTGTTCCCCATGTTATAATCAAAAGAGAAAAAGATAAATATGTATTTCGCGTAAATTTCGTTGGGACAGACGATAATATTCCTGAATTTGTTGATCGATTTTTCTCAGAGAGTAACTACGAAAAAACAAAACTGCTCACATCCCAGGCTGATATTCATGTCGATCGATTGATAGATGAACCACTCGAAAAATTTTCGTCCAAGATTTCCCAAATGAAAAAGGAAATTTCAGCGGGAGTAATCACTAAAGGAGTTATATCGAGGGAGAGAAAAATTTCATTCTCCGGTAAATTCCTTTTTAGCAATGCGGTTAATTCTCTCACACAAAGTTACCCTGAATGTGCAATTTTGCTTACAAATTACTCCGGGAGGTATTTTTTGTGTGCAACTCCAGAACAGCTTTTCAGATTAGAGAAGAATTGTATCACCGCAGAAGCCCTCGCTGGATCAATCCGGTCGTCTGACAAACCTAAAATGCAAGATTATCTGGAAGATGAATTATTAAGTTCATCAAAAGACCTTCACGAACACATGATTGTCAGGGATTTTATAGTTGATAATCTGCGAAAAGTTGCAACTTCTGTAAAATTTGAACCAATTCCGACCACCAAGAGGCTTTCAAATGTTACCCATTTGAGAACACATATTACGGCTGAAGTTAACGAACAAACGAGTCCACTAAATATCCTGAACCTTCTCTTTCCTACCCCCGCTCTCTGCGGACAACCTAAAATTGAGGCTGCCACGATAATCAACAAGATTGAAGGAAAACCGAGAGACCTGTATGGCGGAGTTATGGGATATACTTCAACTTCAGGTACAACAGAATTTTTTGTTTCTATCAGATGTGCATTCATCGATGAAAATAGTGCAACTCTTTTTGCCGGTGGTGGCATAGTGAGTGAGTCAGACCCGATTAGCGAATACAACGAAACAGAAATAAAATTTATTCCTCTTACCTCCCTTTTTATAAATGAAAACCAATCTTAATTTTTATTATTCATCGTTGATCGTTGAAACACTTTATCAACTTGGCATTCGTCAGGTTTGTATATCCCCGGGATCGAGAAGTACCCCGATAACACTCGCGTTTGCAAGAGACAAAAGAATCAAAAAAAATGTAATCGTTGATGAAAGAGCGTCAGCTTTTTTTGCTCTGGGACTATCAAAAGTCATGAGTCAACCTGTGGCTATAGTGTGCACTTCAGGAACCGCAGTAGCGGAATTGTATCCTGCGATAATAGAAGCCTGTAATTCTCAGGTGCCGCTGGTTGTTATTACTGCAGACAGACCTTCAAGATTGCTAAATACCGGTTCTAATCAGACAATTATTCAAAAGAATATTTTCGAAGCCAATTGTAAATACTTCGTTGATTTGGGCATCCCTGAAAATACCGAGAGTTTTTTTGTAAATACCATTTTTTCTGTCAATCAAGCTTATAGTGAAGCGGTTCTCCCTTACAACGGACCTGTGCATATTAATATTCCTTTAGAAAAGCCATTGGAGCCAAATTCTTTTGATGTCGAAATCGATGATAAAATTGATGAACGACTAAGGGAATATATTTCGGAGCAACAAATTTTGAACTTTTTTGCAGAAATAGATGAATCGGAATTAGACGAATTAGAGATTTATCCAAGCAAAAAAACAATCGTTTTACTCGGGAACGACAATTATTCCTGGCAATTTCTTACCAGATGTATAAGTTTTGGGGAGAAGTATAAGGTACCTGTTTGTGTCGAATCCCCTCTGAAATATTCTGTAGAGAATGATTCCCGGTTTATTAAAAATTTTGGGACTTTGCTCCAGTCCGCGGAGTTCTTAGCTAAACTCGATGTGGATCAAATAGTTGTATTTGGAAGGAATTTTACATCAAAAAATGTTGAACGATTCATCGATAAATTTGACAGGACCATAGTAAGAATCAGTATTAAAGGGGAAGGATTTGGAATATTTTCGGAAGAAAGATCGGTACTCCAAATCTCAAACGATGCCGGACTTATGCTCCTCAACAAGTCATTCGCAAATGTTTCAGCAGGTGAAAACCCGTTATATCAATTTTTGCACCGAAGTAATTTACAATTTTTAACTTTGTTGAATCAACGATTTGAAAATGTAGGGATCACATCAGAATTGGAGACAATGGCGTTAATCGGTAAAAATTTGGTTACTGATCATTTTGTCCCAATATTACTCTCAAACAGTCTTCCCGTAAGAGATTATGACTATCTAAAATCACTTTTCCCTGATTCTGTCCTTGTGAACAGAGGTGCGAGTGGAATTGATGGCATTCTGGCAACCGCATGTGGAGTTTCCAGTTTTATGATGATGCCAACAGTTGTTATTCTTGGCGACCTGGCATTTCACTATGATTCCAATTCTTTACAGATCATCAAAAAATACTCGATTCCTTTATTAGTGATTTTATTCAATAATGGAGGGGGCAGCATTTTTGAATATCTGCCTGTTTATGAAAAAACAGAGGAATTCAGTGAATTTTTCAAGACCGCAACCGGACTAAATTTTGGAAAGATTGTTGAGGCTTATGGTATCGATTATAAATTAGTTACAACCAGCGATGATTTAACGGAGAGTGTGGCTAAATTTATTAAAACTCCATCACCAACTGTTTTGGAATTTCAATTTGACTCTACAATATCAAAAGAGAGAAAAGACAAAATCAAAAATGAAATTATCTCTTCTCTCAAAATTTCAGAGGTTTAGATCTTTATAAAAATTTTGTAGTGGTATAAAACCCACAAAATTCCCAGCCAGAATGTAATAAACAGAATTGCAAAGACGAGTGAAGCATTTATTGGTTCGAAATAAGGCAGCAGCATCGCCTGATAGATGTATTCTTTTGATGATATTTCTTTCCCGTCGAGTCCGGTAACATTAATCATTCCCATTATTTTTGCCATCAAACCGGAACCTGCAAATACTGTTATAGCGTTCATTCCATAAACAACAAACGGCTTCGCCCATTTTTTGTAACCTTGCACATCCGCAATCCAATAACAAAAACCAAAAAATACTAAAGCAACACCGGTAGTGTAAACCACATAAGAACTACTCCATAATCCTTTATTCATTGGAAAGAAGATACTCCAAATAGATCCGGCAAAAATGAAAAATGCGCCTGCAGTAAAAATCCACGAAACTTTTTCAGAATCGCTTAGTTTTGTTCGAAGGAAGTGCCCGAGAAGAACGCCGCTTAAACAAGTTGATATTGCAGGAATTGTAGATAAAACACCTTCAGGATCCCATGTTTTGGTCACTTTCCACATGTGACCTGTAAGAATTTGGCTGTCAACCCATGCAGCAAGATTTTTACCCATCTCAAAATTTGCATCTCCAACACCGGGCACAGGAATAAGTGCCATAGCCAACCAGTAAACAACGAGTAACCCGATTGTAATATAAATTTGACTTTTTAACGATGCTTTAAGGAATATTACTGCTGTGATGAAATAAACCACACCAATTCTTTGTAACACTCCCGGAATTCTGAGATCGGTAAAATTAAATGAAGGGAAAGCGTTAAGAAAAAGCCCCACCAGAAAAATGGTGGCACCCCTTCTAAAAATATTTAGTATTAACTTGTTCTGGTCGTCTCCCCTCTCTTTTCGTTTTGTAAGTGACAAAGTTACTGCCACCCCGACAATAAACAGAAAGAATGGAAATATCCAATCTGTCGGTGTACATCCATGCCATTCAGCATGTTTGAGGGGTGGATAAATAGCACTCCAGGAACCGGGGTTATTTACCATTATCATTCCGGCAATAGTTATCCCTCTGAAAATATCGAGAGAGATTAAACGCGAACTTTTTACTTCTTCCATTTTAGTTCCGATTTTTCATGTTTTTGTCTATATGCACTCGTTTTAGCATATTAGAAGTTTGTATAAAAATATTTATGAGCGTTATGAAATATCTAAAAAAATTATATAATTGGATGCTTCATTGGGCTGATACTCCATACGGACCAATAGCACTTTTTTTAATAGCATTTGCTGAATCTTCGTTCTTCCCGATTCCACCCGATGCATTATTGATAGCGTTGGTTCTTGGAGCGAAAGCCAAAGCATTCAAATTTGCCCTGAATTGTACAATCGGATCGGTACTTGGTGGAATTGCCGGATACATGATCGGCATCTTCGTCTGGTGGTCTTCACCGGGTGAATTCTCCGGAATTGCAAATTTTTTCTTTGCTTATATCCCAAGTTTCACTCATGCACTTTTTTATGATATTCAAAAGATGTTTGAACAGTATAACTTTTGGATAGTTTTTACAGCCGGATTCACCCCCATCCCTTATAAAGTTTTTACCATCGCTGCCGGTGCATTTGATGTTAATTTTGTTATGTTCCTGCTTGCTTCAGCAGTCAGCAGAGGAGCAAGATTTTTCCTCGTCGCTGCACTTTTATGGAAATATGGCGAACCTATCAAGGCATTCATCGATAAATATTTTGATTGGCTTGCAATCGGATTTACACTTCTGCTAATTGGTGGATTTGTCGTTATTAAATTTGCAATTTAATTTTTTGGTATAAATCCAAAGAAAAAAAGGATATCCAGGTCATCTCGGATATCCTTTTTTACTATTTGAGCAAAACCATTTTTCGGGTGACTCGTGTGTCGCCAACCGAAAGTCTGTAAAAATATACACCACTTGTAAGTGAATATTTAGCGGCATCAAAAGTTGTCTCATACTTCCCTGCCATCCGAAAACCTTCGAATAGTTTTGTAACCAGACTTCCTGTTATATCATAAACATCGAGTGAAACATGAGAACCCTCAGGAACAGAATAAACAATTCTTGTTTCAGGATTGAACGGATTTGGATAATTCTGACTGAGCGAAAAACCTTCCGGTATTTTTTCGTCTTCAGTTAAAATCTCGCTTCCGGTCGAAGTCACGATAATGTTTGGTGACAATTTTCTGTTTAGAATCAGCATGGAAGCATCTGCGATAAGATACTTGCCTGCCTCCACAAAAGAATTATCCACTTTGAGGATGGTCTTCTTACCGGGAGTTACGAAAATATCTCCAAGTTTTGTCCATGATTTATTCGCAGTATTCCTCTGGCTAAACAAGGTTTTTATGGAATCACCGTTACTATACATGGTATAAGATGCACTGTCTGTAAAGAGAAAATTTGGAATAAACCATGTATATAAACTGTACCATGCAGCAACCGGAACATCAAACTGCCACTCGAATGATGAGTAAGCAGTATCTTTTGTCCAATAAATTTTAGGATTATAACCGAGCACACTGACTTGTTCCCAGTTCCCATTTCTGATGGTGTTGGTTGAACTGTCCTCGTTAATAACTGATGCTTTAGGTCGCCAGAGATTATCACCTCTGTAAGGAAGTGTAGCCCTGTCTTTGTAAATTCGTTTGAGAGTATCACCCAAAGCCCCGCTATTCGCTCTTAAAGCTTCGTAGAAGAACAAACTTTCGCCATTGACACCTTGTACTCTGTTTTCTTGCAGACTCTCTTTCAATAATTGCTGTCCGATAACATAACTACCGGCTTTTGCCAACACGCCTGCAAAAAAGATATTTTTCTTTCCGGCGGGAATGTAATTTAATGCTTGCCCCAATTCGTAGCGATAAGAAATGATATCTTGCCTGTACAACTGTGGAATAAAATTATCGAGAAGTGAAGAATCCATCCAGGCTTTAGAATCTTGAAGGTAGTTATCGTACCCCCAAGGATAAACACTTGGTGCCACCGATAAAATGTAATTTTCGCTGCGGGTTTTTACACTATCACGCCATCTCTTCAGAAATCCGGTCAATTTGTTGGCTCGCCATTTTTTCCAGTTAGCATCGTACTCATTCGCCGGTGGATTCTGACCTGAGTTTTCAAATTTGTAAATAGCAACGGTCGTGCTGTCGTAACCCCCTTCAAACGGCATCGCCGGCAGTCTGTCATCACCTTGTACTCCATCAACTTCGTAATTATCAAGAACTTCAGTGGTTAGTGAGATTAGAAAATCCTGCACTTCAGGGTTTGTACCTGCCATCCAGTCAAAGCCGTTCTTTACAACAAGGTCGCCATTATATTTTTTAGCAGCCCAGGATGGTTTGGTGGCGATTATATGTCCGCCATTTTCAGAATATCCGCACGAGAACCCAAATTCGAACCAGGGTATCACTTCAATCCCATTTCTGTGAGCCTCAATAATTATTTTTTTGAGAGGGTCTCTCCCCGCGAATTGTGGAATAATCGGTTTTTGGAAAATCGAATCCATAATTCTGCTGGGGTAGAGAGTATATCCCTTATTCCAAACAACCGGAAACACAACATTTATACCGATTGAGGCAAGATAATCCATCGCAGAAGCAATTTTAGTATCGTCAAAAAGGACATCACTGTCAACATTCGTAATCCAGACTGCTCTCATCTCCTTTTTGGGCTGAGCAAGAAGGATAAAAGGCAAACTAACCAGTACAACAAACAACTTCTTAATCATAAACTCACTTTAATAATTTCGGAAAATCGACTCTGTCAGTATAAATCTCATTTTTCAATATATCAGAGTATTTCTTAATACCTTCATAGAAGAAGAATACTTCTCCCTGGATTCCAAGTTTCCTGTTCTCTTCTATCATTTGCACAAAAAGCTCATCCACAGGTTGATAACCGCCAACTTTTATGAGAACACCGGGAAAAAATATCTTTTCATATCCCTTGGGCAGCCAGGTTAAATAAGTGTCTGAGAGTGTAGTTGAATACTCTTCAATCTTATATCTGTAAACCTGAGGACACAGGAGTTCAACATAACCCCTACGGACCCACTCGGGCCAATCCTGCAAATATTCTTCTTTACTCCAGGGATAAATACTCGGCGACATTGAGACGATACAATTTGGATTTAAATCTTTAACCGTTTTATATATTTTCCCACAAAACCCGGTTAGGATATCTGATCGCCATTGAACCCATTTCTCATTTTTAAAATCTTCGGGTGGCAATGCACCTTTGTTTTGTTGTTTGTAGAGATTGGTAGTATATGTGTCGTATCCGGCTTCACTTGGCATTGCAGGCAGTCTGTCATCTCCCTGAATACCGTCAACCTCGTAGTTTGCAACAACTTCTGCGATCAGTGAAAGCATAAAACTTTGGACATCTGGATGAAATCCGTTCATCCACTCAAAGCCATTTTTGGTGGTCAGTTTGCCATTTCTGTCTTTTGATGCCCATTCCGGTTTTGCAGCGAGCAAATGACCGCCACCAAGCTTAAAGGAAGAAGCGAATCCAAATTCAAACCAGGCAAACACCTTAATGTTTTGAGCGTGAGCTTCTTCAATAAGCTCTTTTAAAGGGTCTCTTCCGGTAAGAGCCGTGTCAATTTCGATGCCGAAAGTATTCTTCATTACCTGACTTGGGTAAAGAGTAAATCCTTTATTCCAAACAACGGAAAAAATTGTGTTTATTCCGAGTCTTTTACATAGAGCAACTGCCTCTCTGATGTTTGCCCTCGAATTTAGAACCTTGCTGTCAACATTCGTTAACCAAACACCCCTCACCGCAGGAACGCCTGTTCTTTCGGATGAAGGAGGTGGAGGCAGGGTACCACTTCCCCCACTGCTTTCGGGAGACTTTGAGTCAGAAAAAGAACCACATCCGACCAAAAACAAAACGGTGAAAATGCTGATTGCGAGGGAAAAAGCTCTCTTAACCATTAAAACCTTGCTTTTATGGTTGCTTTAAGATCAAACATCTGCATCGAGGCGACATTTTCAAAGTCCAACTTTAGCGTTGACCACAATTCACCGAGGATGTTTTTGTAGTTTGCGGAGACTGAAAACCAAAGTGGTTCAATAATCTGTACACCAAACTCTGCACCTGCATTAAAAGTACCGCTCCAGTCATCTTGATCGAGAGTTGGAACTTGCAACACTTCCTGAAGTTTGCTTACGCCTGCAGTATCGGGAGCAAATAATGAATCAGCGTAATTTCCTCTGCTGAAATTCCATCTGTAAATACCAAAACCAAGGTTCAACTTCACATCGTACCAAGTGCCACGAAGTAGATGATAGTCAGCTTGAAGTGAGGCTCCGTAAGCTTTTAGATCCATCTTTAGAGATTTGATTGGGTACGAGAAAGACTTCTCCTCCGTTCCTATCAAATATTCTCGTTTAATGTTCATTTTGTCTTCGTTAACTTTGTCGAAGATGAGGTATTCAACTTTACCTGACAACGACCATTTAGCTGAAACCTCTTTTCCAAAAAAGACTGAAGTTCCGTAACCCGGGCTAAACCTGTTCTTTAACTCACCAATTGGGGCAAGATATGAAAAGTTGGCACCGGCGATAAGTTTACCTTGAGCAAGCAAACCTGTTGATAACAATAGAAGTAGTGTAAATATCTTTTTCATAATCTGTTCAATAACTGAATGATAAGCCTAATTTAAAGTTTAATTTGTTCCCAAACGGAAGTTCCGAGTAACCCATTCCATCAGTTTCAAGGAAGTGGGTGTAGTTGAATTCGCCGGCAAGATTCACAAAGTCGAAAAGTGGATATTCGAGTGAAATGCCGCCATGCAACATTATCGGATTTCCCTGTTTTGAAGGAGCAAAATTTCTGTAATTGTAGTTGAATGTGGAATTAAGTTTGGTAAGCTTTTTTGTCCAGTCTTCAACAACATAGAACCACCGGGAGAAAAAGAAAATACCGGCACCCGCATACGGTTTAATCTTCAAATCACCTAATTTGGTTTCGTATCCCACCAGAATGGAAACAGGAATACTGTTTATGCCTTGATTAGGCGTAATTGTCAGTTGGTATTTTGCTGTATCTGTTAAATCAGAACGAATACTTCCATAATATCTGTTATCCCAAAAATACCATTTCCATTGTGTGAGTGCGGAATCCTGATCTATCGAGAAAGATTGATAACCGGCAGATATCGAAATATAAAAATTATCAAATGTTTTGAAGTTAATTTTTACTCCGCCACCAAAACCGTTTGCCTTGGTAACTGCATACTTCAGAGAACCTGCAGTGGAAAAGGAACCCGTTGTTTCAATCGAAGTAAGCTGTGCCAGCATCGATGAAGAAAAAACAACAGCAATGAATAGTGATAAAAAGAGTTTTGTCATCGTTTTCATTTTCTCCTCCTAATAATTCAGATTAAGAGTAAATCGGAGAATATTTCCAAGCCGTCCATAATCGGCGAAAGAAAAATCGACACCCACAGGAATTTGAGCAGAAGGATTCACGCCTACGCCAAAACTCCAGGTTTCCTCATCATAAAAGAACTTGTAACCACCTCTTAGGAGCAACATATTCTTCCATCCGATTTCGAGACCGGCATTCATCTTCTCATCACCATCATTTGGATGCAGAGCTTCAACAATTCCAGTAACGCGGTATTCAGACTTCATATCACCGAGTAGTTCAGCAGCCAAACCAAGTTTTAGAACGGATGGCATCTTAAAAGGGTCGTTAATATACTTTGTCTCGACACCAAAATTCTGAATTGAAGCACCAATTCTTAGTGATTGAAGACCTGTGTAATAAAGCACTCCACCATCAAAAAGAATGTTGTTGGCAGAATACTCATCAATACCTTCTCTTACATATTTTACGGTGATGCCAAAAGAAAATTTATCTGTGAGAGCCCGAGAGTAACTAAGACCCACTGCAACAGCGTTTGCGGTAAAGTTGCCCAACACTTCATAGACTTTTTGTCCAGAGGTTCTTTTCGTTTTTGGCATTGAGCCATAATCAACAGCCAACGCACCAAGAGCGATAACACCAAAATCGGTGTTTATCGAGTAGGCAGCAGCGTAATGTTTAATATCAGCTATCCAGGGGGAATAGGAAGCTGAGAACGAATGTTGTTTTTCATTAAATCCCATACCGGCGGGATTTGAGAAAAATGATGAAACTCCCATGTCAGCGAGTGCTACCGAAGACTCTCCCAAAGCGGCACTTCTTGCGGTAACAGGCATTTGCAGAAAAACAAATCCTGCAGTTGCAGTTTTTTTAAACTCTTGCCCGTATGTTATAAGCGAGCCGAGCACAACAAAGAACAATACTAATCGAATTTTCATATTATCGCTCACCTTATAATTGCAAATTTACCGGTTGAATTCCCATATTGTGAGTCAATATGGAAAATATAAACACCGCTTTCAACATACTGACCAAAGTCGGTTACCTGATTCCAGGTGACAATGCCACCTTTTGAATCACTTACAATAATCGTTTTTACGAGGTCACCCCTAACGGTGTAAATCCTTATTGTACAAGGATTTGGCACATTCACGAATTGAATCTGATCAGACTCACCCGGTTGGCTCGAGCCCTCACCGATAACAAAAGGATTTGGCACCACCAGCACTTGATTTACGCTGTTTGGAGCAGGAAGTGTAGCCAAAAATGGTCTGGTTGTTCTGTTTGCGAACAATGAAGATTCCATGGCAGGCACCCTGACGGTATTCCCTGTTTCGGGGAATCTTTGTGCCGGATTAATTGCCCAATTCACTTTACCTGTGTCGTAGGCGGTAATCGAGTAATAGTAACCTGTTCCAATCTGCACCGTCGAATCAACATAAGTATATTTATTGCCGGTGTTAAAGAGTGGATCACCTTTTTTAATGTCAGCAATCTGTGTCCAGGGTCCCATTGGCAGATAATCTGATCTGTATATTCTGTAACCTGCGAGGTCAAAAAGACCGTCATCAGGATCCGGAAGAGATTCAGTGCTATTGTCCCAAGTTACAACATTTGCAACTTTTCTTTCGGCACCGGAATAAAAATTGACATTAAATTTTGGAGCAGCCGGTGGGTCAGGATGATTGAACTTGTTTTCATAAGTCAATTGTGCCCGACGCATAGCCGGAATAAAATTCTGAGTGTAACTCTGATTAAAAATAAGACTCGGAGATATCGATTTATCGAGAGCGTATGAATAGTCCATACCTGCAACTATCTCAGCGAGCACTATTTTTACAGTGTCACGGGGTTTCATTGTCCATGGTCCCAATGACATCAACGACCATTTTCTCGCATTGTTTATGAATGTGGTATCGGTCAAGTTTCTTGGAAACTGTACAAAGCGAAAAGCATTTGTCGGGAATTTCAGAACTTGATACTTCACTTCATTAAAGCCGGAAACACCGTTAAATGGTCCGCTCAAATCGAGTGTTGCCTCACCCTGAGACCATCCGACCTTGGATTCATCAACTCTGGTGGCTATTCCGGTCGAGTCGGGGGATGAATAAATAAGCTTCACACCTGCATAACCCGGTGCCAGCCACTCACCTTGAGGTGTGCCGTTGATGACCCTGCCCAAAGAATTTGTGAATCCGTAGTTCGCATTTTCAGCCTGAAACATTTTATTGGGACGATCATAAACAACTTTGGTATTTCTTGCACCGTTGGTTTCCTGCGGAAAGAGCACACGCCACGAACGGGAATTTGCCTGCATTGCGTAGGTAAGGAGCATTTGAACGCCGTAGAGAGTGTCTGAGACCTTTTTCTGCGGATGAGCAGCCTTAATCTCATCTGAAATATTTATAAAATAGTATTCATAAAGAATATAATTTTCGTCTCTTTTCGAACCGCTCCACTGATGGGCTCTTCTGACGACTCTCATTGGTAACTGAAGTTCATCTTCCTGACTCGGTGTGAAGTAGTTGGGATTATATTCCCAAACTGATTCTATTACTTCTTCACCCACAAGCGGATTTGCTTGAAGATAATAGTTCTCTCCATTAGGAAATAACTTCTTGTGTGTCTTTAGAGTATATTTTGATGATTGTTCAGTCGAAACTGTAGAGCCATAAATCGCCCAATCTTCAACTGTGATCACCGAATCTTTGTTATTTTTTGCACCGATCCAAAACCCGCCTGTCGCCATGTGACTTGCGGTACCGCCGATGTTCTCACCTATCCATGAGGCGTCAAATCCCGGCCAATCGAGTGTGGGTCCTGTTGGAGCCCAGTTGTTGTAAGCTGGTCCCGATTTTGAAGGTGAAAGTGAGTGCCATAGTGCTCCCCGGTTGAAAATGAGAAGTGGTGATTCCACTTGAGCCATCAAACCGGTAGTGATAACAAAAAGAAAAGCTATTAGTTTAAATTTTATTTTATTCATCTTTATTTCATTGCCTTTATGGTTAGAATCCAAAACCAAGTGTCAAATAGACCTGTCTTGGAACATTTCTGTAAGCTTTATAGAATGATGAAATGTAACTGATCCGAAGAGGATCGTTTCCGGGTTGATCGATAGTCGTTCCATAATCCACCCAGTTGATAAGATCATTTCCTGATACCGGTGTGAGCCATTTGTTCTCGAACAGGTTCATAACTCTGAGTCCGATTACAAATCTGTAGCCACCTTCAAGGACAACATTCTTTGTGAAATTAAGATCGAACATCGACTCCAAAGGATATCTTCTATTGTTTACCACATCCTTAAGATCGAATGAAGTGCGGTATGTAAAAGGAGTACCTGATTGAACCGAGTAAGTAAAACTGATACTTGAATTTTCGAGGAGGTTAACTCCAAATAATTCAGGACCCTCTCCGGTGCCCCAATTATATTGTAATAATGCCCGGAAATTATGAGTCCTGTCGTTACCCGAAATAAATTCACCTGTATAGTCTCTCGACTCCCCGGATGCAGAGGTAATCGGATATATTACCTGTGGACCATAATTACCTTCAGAAGTCTGTGAGATACTGTAGGTCAGCCTATACATCCAGTTTCTTGCATTTATCTTTTCCAAAGAAATCTCAAAACCGAGAGTTGCCCCAAAAGCATTATTTGAGAAAGTTGTATAGTTAAACAAAGGTGTATTGTCTGAAGTGTAGGCAGAAGGACTGTTAAGTACAGTTCCGGTAAAGGCTGCATACCTCAGAAGTCCGATTTGGGTCACTCTATCGTTGTAGTAGAGAGCCATATCAATTCTGTTATCATCATCGATAACCTGTTGAAGCCCAAACTCATACTGAATGGTCTTTTTGGGTTCAAGATTGGGATTACCATATCCGGTAATACCTTTGTTACCGCGATTTGAAAGTGCATTACTAAAAGTTGGCATTGATGTAAAATGACCATATTGAAGTCTGAATGCAGTATTCTCACCTATTGGGAAAGAAAGACCGATGCGAGGTAAAAGCATAAAATAGGTTTTGGATTTTTCCGTATTCAAATTTCCATTCTCAGGTCCTTCTGTACCGATATAAACGATATTAAAAGGGTCAACAGGGACATCAGCACCAAAGTTGTAAGCTTCTGCTCTTACACCGATATTAGCAATCATCCCCTCATATTCCATTTTATCCTGCACATAAAAAGCAACATTGTAGGGTTGAGCCGTGTAGTATTCTGCAACGCCTGTTGTAGCAACGAGTGCATTTGCTTTAAATCGTGAGTTTACACCGTTGTTGTAAAGATCCCAATAATAAAAACGAAGACCGGCTTTAACAAGGTTTGCCTGATTAATCTGACTCGTAAAATCAAGATTTGCGGCGTAATATTGGGTTCTGGTATCTTGATAATACAAAGTACTAAAAGCATCTGGTGCTCTAAAATACTGGGTATCCCACCATGCACCTGCCTTAAGGAGGTTTCCTTGTCTGTCATATAAACTGTCCAATCTGTCTCTTTCTTGAGAATAGCTGGTCAAGTACTCATAAGGCAGTTCATATTTTTCACTCATGTGTGTGAGTGTTGCTTCAAAAAATGATTTTGCATCGATCGTGTAAACATAGTTAAGACTCTGAGTAACAGTCTGTTCAGTTCTTATCGGATCTATTAGTACATAATATTTATACGAGGTTGATGGGGGTGAAAATGCAAGCCCTGCCCATCTGATATCGTCTGAACCCGACCAAATACCACCACGATAGTTCTGATAACCGAGCATTAATTTAAATTTATGAGCAGAAAGAGGTGTCCAGGTCAAATTTAATATATAATTCTGGAAGACCTGATCTTTTTCAGCGGTAGGTAATCTTGTCGGGTTTTTCTTGTATTCACCCGAGAAGAAAAATTTAAGTTTGTCGGGATTTTTGCCGAGAGGTCCACCAAAACCGACCATCACTCTCGCATAACCGCGTTCTCTATAGTCGTAAACACCAAGTGGATTATTATCACCGGGCATGTGATTGTTCAACCAGGTATTAAATGCCCAATTAATTTCCCGGTTCAGTACATCGTTCCAAGCGGCAACCTGATCAGGAGTTGCGGTGCCGTTTTTTACTTTATCATAAAGCCATTTATACCGACCTTCGGAGGTAATCCCGAGGTCTTGCAAGAAGAATGAGGAATCTTTATACGCCATCCACTTATCGAGGGAGCCCCACCTCTGCCATTCGTAAGTAGAGGGGTCATAGAGATATTTGCCGAAGTGGTACTGTCCCGGTGGTCTGTACTCGACTCTAACTTCACCTGAAAGTCTGGGTGATCCTTCTTTGAGAACCACTTTAACCACACCGGCTTGAGCATTTCCATACTCTGCGGAAAAACCACCCGAAATAAGTTGCATTTGTTGCACACCAATGGGGTTAACATCATATTTCCACGAGTTATTTGCTTTTTCCACACCAAAGGAACCGGGTGAAGTAGTCGCAGAATTTATCTGGTCAACGCCGTTAATTTGATAGTTAACCTCGTAGGAGCCTGAACCTCTTACAGAATAAGTTCCTTTTTCATTCTTCTGGAAGCCCGCAGTCAGATCGAGAATGCCTCTGAGCCCTTCAATAGGAGCAGCAGAGATTTGTTCGTCGTCTATCGTGGATGAAGAAGAAGTCTGATCCTTGATGATCTTTGGTTTCTCAGCTACCACAATTACTTCGTCCATCTCCATCGTGGATTGCTTCAATTTGATATCAAGTTCAGTTGTACGGTCAACATTTATATCCACATTGGATACGATGTATTTGGCGTAACCAACAAAGCTGGCGGTTACTGTGTATTTACCGGCAGGAATGTTCAGTACGAAAAAGTTTCCATTCAGGTCAGAAACCCCTCCAAGGTTGGTTCCGTCAATTCTGACAGCCACTCCCGGGAGCCTTTCACCCGTCTGTGCATCTTTAATTTCTCCTGAAAGTTTACCTCTTTGTGCCTCAACCACTGATACTCCCGCTACAAGTACCAATAAAAATAGTATTTTAGCCAGCACAAATTTTCCTTTTTTCCGATAATAGTGTAGATTATTTTCCATGGTGTCTTCGTTTCTACATATTACTAAATATATTTACTAAAAATAAATATTTATCAACTTCTAAATCTCTAAATTTATTCAATAAATAACAAATTAAATTTACTTTTATGAAATATTTTTATCAAATTGACTTGATTACTGACCCTCCACTGGGTGATGAGGATGCAGCTTTTCTTTGGATGTTTAGTCCTGATGGTTTAAATTTCGACAATAATACAACGAGACTTTTTTTTTCAGAAGTGTCTGATGACCTCCTTGCTCAATTAAGAGGAAGTTTAGAGGAACTCATGAAAAATGGAGTAATTGAGAAATTTGATATATCCGTGACCAAGGAGATACAAAAAAACTGGAATGAAGAATGGCAAAAGAACTTAAAGGTATTGAAGGCGGGAAAACGCTTTGCAGTTAAGCCCACCTTTGTAGATTACACCCCTGAGGAGGGTGAAATCATAATCGAGATTGATCCAAAAATGTCTTTTGGCACAGGTGAACATGAAACGACCAGATTGATTCTGGGGCTCCTCGAAAAATATGGTCACCACAGAGAATTCGTTCTTGATGCCGGAGCCGGAACTGCAATTCTGGCAATAGCAGCGGTAAAACTCGGAAGTAAAAAGGCGATCGCATTTGATAATGATGACTGGTGTCTCGAAAATGGACTTGAAAATGTAAAATTGAATGCCGTTCAAGATCAGGTTGAGATAAGAATCTGCGAAACGGCTGATATTTCGGAGGATAATTTTGATCTTATCCTTGCGAACATCCAAAGAGATGTACTCTTGATGATAGCCGAAGATTTAAGAAAAAGACAAAAACAAGGCGGAACTCTGATACTTTCCGGTCTGTTAATTTCGGATGAAGAAATTGTGTTGCCTGTTTACGAGTCACTTGGTTACAAGTTTATCGAAAAAGCGGGTGAAAACGAATGGATAAGTCTGGTTTTGGAGTTGGCTTCTTAAAAAATATTTGAAGGAAGAATTACAATATTTCTACTAAATCATTCTTCCTTCAGATTTTAATAGTTATTTTTTATACACAATTTTACCATCAACTATTGTGTAAAGAACCGTTGTTTCTTTAATTTGTTCGGGATCAATGGTAAAAATATTTTTATCGAGAATTGTAAAATCGGCGTACTTGCCCACTTCAATTGTCCCGAGTTTATCCTCCATAAACGCCGCGTAAGCGTTATTAATTGTGTATGCTTTTACGGCATCTTCCACTGTAATTTTTTCTTCAGGGATCCAACCGTCCGGATTTTTCCCATCGAGTGTTCTCCGCGTCACTGCCGCATAAATTCCGAGTAAAGGATTTAGAGGTGCTACAGTCCAATCTGACCCAAAACACAAATTTACCCCAAGATCCACCATCTCTTTAAACCGGTACGATGACGATAACCGCTCATTTCCTATTCTTTTATGTGCCCAGACACCATCGTCGATCAGATGATAGGGTTGGGCAGATGCGATTACGGCAAGATCCTTAAATCGTTTTACATCTTGTTTTCGCAAGTGTTGGGCATGTTCAATCCGGAATCTTCTGTCTCTTTTTAGGTTTGTTCTAACAATTTCTTCGAAGAGGTCGAGTACAAAACTGTTTGCTTGATCACCAATTGCATGAATCGAAAGCTGCAAACCCGCTCTGTCTGCTTCGAAAGACCAAATCCTTAAACTGTCATTCGTGACAATCTCCATCGGAAGTCCACATGTAGAATGATCACTTTCATAAGGATCAAAAAACCATGCGGTGGAAGAACCAAGAGACCCGTCAGCAAAAGCCTTCAGAGAACCTATCTTCAGAAAATCACTTCCAAATCCCCTTTCGATTCCAAGTGCTGATAATTTTCGAACATCGGCTATTGGGAGTCTGCAGTAGATTCGACAGGTTAGTTTCCCTTTTTCTTCAAATTTTTGATAAACCTTCAAGTCATTTTTATAGGTGATATCGTGAACCATGGTTACACCCAATCGGGCAGCTTCCTTTAATGCCTGCTCAAGGGCAATAACCATCTCATTTTCAGAAGGATCGGGAATCAGTTTTGAGACAAGGTCCATGGCATTATCTTTTAGAATACCGGTAGGTTCCCCCGTAAATTTATCAATAACGATCTCGCCTCCCTTTGGAACTGTAGATTTAGAGTCAATTCCGGCTAATCGAAGTGCTGCACTATTTGCAAGTGCAAGATGACCATCAAACCTGTTAATAAAAACGGGATTATCACCGGTAAATTCATCGATCATCTCTTTGGTTGGGAGATTTTTCACTTCCCATGCTTCATGATCCCAATCGCCGCCTGTTATCCATTCCCCATTTAGCTTTTTAGCGACATATGCTTTCAAGATCGACTTAAATTCGGAAGTTGACTTAGCCGGACGCAAATTTAGTCCACCAAGATAAAAACCCCCTGCTGTAAAATGGACATGGTTATCAGTCAGACCCGGGAGCATCAGGGCTCCGTTAAGGTCAATTGTTTTATCAATTGAGAGGTTAATTTTATCCAATCCTTTCATCGCACCGGCATATACAATTTTATTCCCTTCAATTGCTACACACTCAACATACTTTTGCGGCTCTGCACCGGTATAAATAATTCCGTTCTTAAATAAAACTCGTTGCACTTGTGAGTTACCTTCAATTGAAAGGATTAAAACGAATAATAAAATTAAATTTCGCATGTTATTAGACTTTTGTGTTGTGGTTTCCAAATTTAAGTACTTTTCTTAAAAAAACACAAAAAAAAAGGCTGCCGTTTCGGGCAGCCTTTCTTCAAGAATTAAAATTCTTATTTGTTGAGCATCATTTTGATGTTTGAAACAAAATTCTGTCCATCAACACCGATTGCATTGATTTTAGCAATGTAAAGACCGGAAACCAAAGAAGAAGCATCAAAGTTTACACTGTGGATACCTGCAGAGAGATTACCACTAACGATGGTTGCAACTTCCTGACCAAGTACATTGAATACTGAAAGAGTAACTTTTGCGTCTGTAGCGAGGCTAAAGCTGATCTTGGTAGAAGGGTTGAATGGATTTGGGAAGTTCTGGCTAAGAGCAAATGTATTAGGAGCAGCTACATCAACTTCAACTAATTTTGAGTAAGCGGAAGTACCGTCAAAATCAACTTGTTTCAGTCTGTAGGTATATGAGCCAACATTTACGCCTTTGTCTGTGAAGCTGTATTCTTTGGTTGAGGTTG
>CAYSJM010000012.1:0-67011 GCA_964431385.1 uncultured Ignavibacteriaceae bacterium
ATCCTGAGAGTCCCGGAATGATTTTTCGAGGGCAGAATAAATGTTTAGTTTACAGAAAATAATAGTAGCAAAGGTGAAAAAGGCTAATTTCAGATCGATAAAAAATAAAGTCCGGGAAGAAGCATCAAACTTTTTGGCTGACCTGCGTGCCAATAATTTTTCGGGTGAACCATAAACTGAAAGGGTGGTACACTCAATAAAAAAAAGAGGCTGATTTGTTCGGACAGCCTCTTTCATTTACAACTTTCAGCTACCGGAAGAACTACATCTTTGCAGAGATCATTTCTTCGGGTCTTACAATTTTATCAAATTGCTCTTCTGTGAGGAGACCGAGCTCCAAAGCGGTTTCCTTCAGAGTTTTGTGTTCTTTATGAGCCTTTTTCGCAATTTTTGCCGCATTGTCGTACCCAATATGAGGATTTAGCGAAGTGACCAGCATCAGCGAATTCTCAACATGCTTTTTGATATTCATAGTGTTCGCTTCAATTCCAACCACACAATGATCAGTGAAACTCTCACAGGCATCAGCAATCAATCTGACCGACTGAAGTACATTATAAATAATAACAGGCTTAAAAACATTGAGTTCAAAATTACCTGATGCACCGCCAAAGTTAACCGCCACATCATTCCCAAAGACCTGAGCACAAACCATTGTCATTGCTTCCGATTGTGTCGGGTTGACCTTTCCCGGCATGATGGAACTGCCGGGCTCATTCTCGGGGAGGCTCAACTCGCCGATACCCGATCTGGGTCCACTTCCGAGCCACCTGACATCATTTGCAATCTTCATAAGCGATGCAGCCAGCGTTTTCAGAACACCATGAAGCTCTACCATTGCATCGTGTGCAGCGAGCGATTCAAACTTGTTGGGTGCTGTTACGAAAGGAAGTCCGGTGAGTTCAGCAATTTTAGCAGCTCCTTTCACGGCAAATTCAGGGTGAGTATTTAAACCGGTACCAACAGCAGTACCACCGAGTGCAAGTTCATAAACAAACGGAAGTGAATTGTTGATCCTCTTTAGTCCGTTGGTCAACTGTTGAGCGTACCCGCTGAATTCCTGTCCCAGTGTAAGAGGTGTCGCATCCATAAGATGAGTTCTGCCAATTTTTATGACATCTTTGAATTCTTCAGATTTCGCTGCGAGAGCATCACGGAGTTTTGTGACCAGCGGGATAAGTTTTTCATTCACTGCCATCGCAGCGGCTATATGCATCGCAGTAGGGAAGGTATCATTTGAAGACTGAGCTTTATTCACATCATCATTTGGATGGATCGGTTTTTTACTCCCGATTACACAACCTGCAAGCTCAATCGCGCGGTTGGCAATCACTTCATTTACATTCATGTTCGACTGGGTACCGCTACCTGTCTGCCAGACAACAAGAGGGAAATTCCCTTCAAGTTTTCCGTCGATAACTTCCTGAGCCGCTTCTGCAATAAGAGCTGTCTTCTCTTCACTCAATAATCCAAGCTCTTTGTTTGTAAGAGCAGCAGCTTTTTTCAAAATACCAAATGCCTTAATAAGTTCGGCAGGCATTTTTTCTCCGCCGATCTTAAAATTCATCAACGATCTTCCCGTTTGTGCTCCATAATACTTGTCAACGGGCACCTGAACCTCACCCATGGTGTCGGTTTCAATTCTAAATTCCATTTCACCTCCGAAAAAAAAATATTTGATATAACAAAAATATAACATGACAGTTATGAGATGAGCATTTACTTGTTTTTTTCATTTTTTTTCAAAACTTTCTTCATTTTATCTAAATAATGTCTTATATTAAGACAGTAGATTAATTGCCACTTTGATTATTTAATAACATGCCAGCTAACGCGGAGAACTCAAAGATCAACGCCTCCCCAAAACCTGCTCTCACCTTGCTCCTCGAAGTAAACGAAGAGCTTGGAGCCAAGATAGTTTACAGTGAAGGTAAGGTTTCGCAAAGAGCTGAAGAGATGATCAATGCTGTTTCGGCTCCGGTCAGAGATTTTAAATCATTTACGGCGTTAATCGATAAACTTGAAAAAGAGCTCAAATTTGTTTCATCAAGAATTAAACCCGTTGATGACCTAAAAACTCCGGGTGCCGCATTTTATGAAGTTGAGTTCTCTGCAACTGCAGGTCAGCTTCCCACCGAAAAAGGAACTGTTGAATCCCCCGTTGTATCACCCGAAAACTTCTCAGAAAATCCCCCTCTTTTAAATGGATTTTCGAGGACACTTTCATTTTTTATTGACACGGTTAATTCTAAAATAACAGGCCTCGCCGGGGATATCAACTATTTTTTTTCACCGGGAATTAAAGCTTCTGATGTAACCATCGCCAATTTGATGAGGAAGGTTCATCCTTCCGATTTTCGGTATTTTAAGTTAAAACTACGAAATGCCCTTCAAGGCGACACTTCCGCAATTAATTACAGAATCTACTCCGACGACCAGCAACTTAAGTATGTTACTCATTTTGTAAATATCGTCTCACAAGGGGGTAAGGTTACAGGAATTTCAAATTTAATTGTGGATGCCACCCATGACCGCGAACTTATTACCAAATTGCGAAGTTCCGAGGAAAAATTAAGAATCCTTTTCGAAACAGCTGATGACCTGATTTTTGTTCTTGACCAGACGGGTGGATTCTCTTCGGTAAATGCTCTCGGTGCTCTGTCACTCGAATTTCTCCCCGAAGAAATGATCGGGAAACACTTCATCTCCTTTATCGATGAAAGTGAACGCAAAGTAATTGCCCTCTCATTTAAAGAGCTGCTTAAAGCTTCGAAACTCGTCACTTTTGAGGCAGCATTTATTACAAAATTTGGGAAAAGACTCACTTTTGAAATTAACGCCCGTCCTGTTTATACGCAAAAAAACAGATTTGATGGTATCGTGGGGATAGGTCGAAATGTAACCTCCAGGATTCATGATCATGAGATGATGAACGACCTGAACAACAAACTGATAGAAGCAAACAGAATTATCTCGATAGAACGGGATCGTGTAAAACAGCGTATTTCTGTACTCGAAGAACTAAACCATCTAAAAAGTGAGTTTGTTGCTAATATTTCTCACGAGCTGCGGACTCCCCTCGCCTCGATTATTGGTTTCTCCGAAACTATCGATTCCGATGTCGATATGCCGGAATCGGTGAGAGTTGATTTTAACAAAATTATACTCACCGAATCAAAAAGACTCGCAGAACTGATTAATGATGTTCTCGATATCTCCAAACTTGAAGGGGGTAAGGTAGTGCTCGATAAATCTGATTTTGACCCGATTGATTTGATCGGCGAGGCTGTCACCGCCTTCAGAAAAAGTGCGGGTGATAAATCAATCTCGATCACTGAAGAGTACCCTGAAGTCCCAATTATAATTAATGCAGATAAAGAACGGCTAACACAGGTCTTTGAAAATATCATAAGTAATGCAGTAAAGTTTACAAATCCGGGTGGAAGAATTACTGTTTTTGTACGATTCCGTAAAAATGAGTTAGAAACTATAATCAGCGACACCGGTATCGGAATTCCTAAAAAAGACCTGCCATATATCTTCCAAAAATTTTATAAGGTCTCACGGAACGACAATTCTCTTCCGGGTTCGGGGTTGGGACTTGCTCTCGTTAAGCAAATTATTGACCTGCACAAAGGTTATATCAGCATTAAAAGTGAAGTAAATAACGGAACTACCGTAATCATAAAACTACAACTAAACGCCAAGAGGTATTCCAACAATGGATAAATTAATCTTCGTTGTTGACGATCAGGCACCGATCCTAAGACTTCTAACCTATTGGGTTAGTGAAAAATGGAATTACAAAGTAAAAACCTTCGATAATGCAGAGGAAATGCTCGCATCACTTTCGTTAAAACCTGATCTCATACTTCTCGATATAATGTTACCGGGCATCAGCGGAATTGAAGCCCTCGCAGAGGTGAAAAAATTCGATTCAAAACTTCCTGTCATAATTCTTTCTGCACAAGGGAGAGTTGATGTTGCTCTCGAAGCCTTAAGAATTGGTGCCTACGATTATTTTCCAAAACCGATTGATACCCAAAGGCTCGAACCTGCTATCAGGAACGCCCTTAAAAATTACGACCTCGAAAAAGAACTCGAAAAGGTACGCGAAAATGTAACCCAGACTTACAGTTTCAGCAATATCATCTCTGCTGACGGAAAGATGCAGGATGTCTTTAAAATGGTCACAAAAGTGCTCGATAACGACATCACTGTCCTGATTCATGGTGAAAGCGGAACTGGTAAAGAGCTTATTGCTAAAGCCATCCACTACAACGGTATTAGGAAATCGTATCCTTTTGTTGTTGTGAATTGTGCTTCAATCCCGAGGGATCTGATGGAAAGTGAGCTTTTTGGACACGAAAAAGGGTCATTCACCGGGGCTCATCAGAGAAAAATGGGTAAATTTGAACTCGCCAACAAAGGAACTATTTTCCTCGATGAAGTTGGTGAAATGGATATTTCGCTCCAATCGAAACTTTTAAGAGTGATTCAACAAAAAGAGTTTGAAAGAGTTGGCGGCACCGAGACGATCAAGTGTGATGTGAGAATTATCTCAGCGACCAACCGCGACCTTAAAAATGCGGTCGAAAACAAAGAGTTTAGAGAAGACTTATTTTATCGTCTTAATTCTTTCCCAATTAATTTGCCCCCGCTAAGAGCCAGAAAAGGGGATGTTATTGTGCTTGCTGAACATTTTCTGCAACACTTCAACAGGAAACTCGATAAAAAATGCCTTGGTTTTACCCCAAAAGCCCTTAAACTGCTTTTTGATTATGATTGGCCGGGCAATGTGCGGGAGATGGAAAACACAATCGAAAGATGCCTGATTTTAACTGAAAACGATACTATCGAGGTTGATGACCTTCCAATGCACATCAGGTCTGCAACTCCATCGGTGGAAGAATCGAGTGTCGATAAATTCCTGAACGCTCCCGTTATAATTCCATTTGAAAAAATTAAAGAGGAAGCCATCAGACATGCTCTGAAAGTGACAAAAGGGAATATATTAGAGACAGCAAAAAAATTGAAATTGGGAAGGGCGACTATTTATCGCCTGATGAGCAGATATAGAATTAACCCGGAACAACCCTGAAAACATTCAAATATAGGAGTTATTAAATGAACTTTAAAGTCGAAAAAAGTGGTGATGTGGTGGTAGTTGCTGTTGAATTGCAGAGAGCTACTCTAAACGAGGCAGAAGAATTCAAAAAAATCCTCCTCGGACAAATAGATATGGGCGGGAAGAAATTGGTGGTCGATCTCTCAATGTGTGAGTTTATCGATTCAACTTTCCTCGGTGCACTTGTTGTTACACTAAAGAAAATTACCCAGCACCAAGGCGATCTGAAACTCGTTGGTTTCCAGCCTGCTGTTCAGTCGATGTTCGAATTGACAAGAATGTACAGAATATTTGAAGCTTTTAATAACACTAAAGATGCTATCAAAAGTTTTGGCTGATACTAATGTCTGAACCTCAAAAATCCTTTAAAGCCAAAATCCTGCTGGTTGATGATGACACTTCCCTTTCAAGGCTGTTTCAGTATAGTCTGAATAAAGAAGGATTTGATTGTCAGACTGCCTCCAACGGCCTCGAAGGTTACAATAAGGCTAAACAAATATTACCCGACCTCATAATTTCAGACATTATGATGCCCAATCTTAACGGATTTGAGTTCAGGAAGATGGTGCTGGAAGACCCACAGGTTCAGAAAATTCCATTCATCTTCCTGACTGCGAAATCAGGTGAGGATGATATCCTTGAGGGATATGACCTGGGTATTTCTGATTATGTGGTCAAAACTTCCGGTCCAAAAGTTCTTGTAGCAAAAGTTAATGCTCTTTTGAAGGACCTCGAGAAGGAGAGAGAAAAAGCTGTCTCCGAGATCCATAAAGCCGCCGATAATATCAGCCTTAAGGTAGTACCCGACTCACCACCCGAGGTTGATGGTTACTCGTTAAACCACTGGCACCAGCCGTTTGGTGGCGTTCCGGGAGGTGATTTTATCGACTATTTTGATGTGGATAGCGAAAAAACCGTCCTTATTCTCGGAGATGTAATGGGCAAAAAATGGGGTGCCTGGTATTTTGCCGTTGCGTATGCAGGTTATATCAGAAGTGCCGTTCGGGTTATTTTGCAAAATGCTAAAGAATTATCAGCCGGCTCCATCCTTAGTGAGGTTAACCTATCAATTTATCAAGACACAAAGATTTCCGATGTCTTTGCCACTCTTTCGATTATCCTTTTAAATAAAAAAACAGGTTTAGTGAACTACTCGGGGGCAGGTGATCTCCCGATGATCTATTTCGACTCATCAAAGCGAGAAGCGGTTTTTCTGCAGAGTAACGGGTTATTACTCGGTTTTGCGGAGAATGGTGAGTACAATGAGGTTTCTGTCTCATTGTCCCCCGGAGATTCTGTTTTCCTTTACACCGACGGAATTACTGAAGCAAGTGATCCGCTCGGTAACCAGCTCGGGAAAGAGAATCTGATTAAAATGATTGAACTTATGCCTGCACATCTTGATCCTGTGAATTTTATTAAGAACAGAATGAATGAATACACGAATATGAAGTTTGATGACGATGTGAGCGTAATAGCCTTAAAAAAACTTTAAAAATCAAATTTTGTGACCATTTTTTATTTCCCCTTCCGTCTTTTAAGCACTTATTTATCAATTTTTTGGTTAACAATCCAATGAAAAAATTTATTCTACTCACTTTCTTCCTCCTTTCCATCACCACACTAATCAACTCACAGGAAATTTTCAAGAAAGTAAAAATATTCCCGACCGATACAAAACGAGATATTGAACTTCTCAGAAGTTACAATGTAATAATCGATGAAGCATACATCGGTAAAGACAATTCACTTTCGGTTTTCCTTTCTGCAAAAGATGTTGAAAATTTGCAAAAATCCGGTGTTCGTTATGAAATTGTGATAGACAACTGGGATGATTATTATAAGTCGCTCCCCTCGCTTTCCGAGCAAGAAAAGCTTCAAGTGCGACAATTCAGCAAAGATACCTACGGTGTTGAAGGATTTGGCTACGGTTCAATGGGCGGGTATTACACTTATGCAGAAATAAACGCACAGCTTGACTCGATGAGAGCAAGATTCCCGAACCTTATTTCTGTTAAATCGAGCATAGGTGCCACTCTTGGTGGAAGGCAGATTTATTCTGTAAAAATTTCCGACAACCCTGATGTTAGTGAAAATGAACCGAGAGCACTTTACACATCTCTCACACACGCACGCGAACCCGCCGCCATGATGGGGGTAATCTATTATATGTACTATCTGCTCGAAAATTATAACACAAACCCATCGGTAAAATATCTTGTTGATAACCGTGAAATTTATTTTATCCCGTGCGTAAACCCCGATGGTTACGAGTATAACAGATCGACAAATCCTTCCGGTGGCGGGATGTGGCGTAAAAACAGGAGCCTCAACAGCGGTTCATACGGAGTGGATCTGAACAGAAATTTTGGTCCTTACACTTACTGGAATGCCCCCGGTGGTGGTTCCAGCACCACACCTTCCGCTGATGACTATAGAGGTCCTGCTGAATTTTCTGAACTTGAATCCCAAGGCTATAAAAATTTTGTGGTTGGTAAAAATTTTAAAACCGCTCTTAACTACCACACCTACAGTAATTTGCTTATTTACCCTTATGGCTGTTGGAATTACCTGACCCCCGACTCGACAACCTTTAAAGAGTTTGCATCGGATATAGTTGCGATGAACGGATACTCCCCCGGAACCGCATGGCAGCTACTATACCCTGTTCGCGGAAGCTCAGACGATTTTTTATATGATGGCGATCCTGAAAGTAATGGTAAAGTCTTTGCGATGACCCCTGAGGTTGGTGGTGACAATGATGGATTCTGGCCGGCACAGTCAAGAATATTCCCTCTCGCTATCGAGAATCTTAATCCGAATCTTTATTATACCTGGGTTGCAGGTGATTATGTCAATCTCTCCCGTTACCAGATGAATAAACAATATGTTTCACCGGGTGATGCAGTGGAAATGTCTGTTACCATGAAAAACAAAGGGCTTTCGGGTGCAGATAATGTAACAGTAACTCTTGAGCCTGTATCCGGATTTGTTACCATCGGCTCAGGAACAGTGAATATTCCAAGTATCCCGTCAAGAGGTACTTTTACAACCACTTCACCACTAACTTTTGCGGTTTCACCTTTTGCACCGATCGATACCCTCTGTAAATTGCGTCTTGTAACTTCAAAAAATGGTGTAACCATGGCTGTGGATACTATTGGATTTGTAACCGGTGTGCCACAGTTTGTATTCAACGATACAACCAACAACCCACTTACCCTCTGGACTGTTACTGCCACCCCATCAACACCCAAATGGGAAGCAACCACGACCGACTTTAATTCGGCACCTGTATCATACACAGACTCCAAATCGGGCAATTATGCAAGCAATGCAACGGTTACAATAGCTACAACAAACCCAATCAACCTTACAGGTTACAACAATCCCAAACTTTCATTCTTTACAAAATGGGATATTGAAACACAGTGGGATTGTGGTGTCGTAATGATATCAACAAATAATGGCTCAACCTGGTCAGCACTCACAGGCTCCCTCACCAAACCGGCATCAGGCAGCGGGAAACAGGTTCCTGCGGGGATGCCAATATATGATGGCAGTTCACCAAACTGGAAGAGAGAGGAAATTAACCTTTCTTCTTATGCGAACCAAACGATTAAATTAAAATTTGAGTTAAGAACCGATGGTTCTTTGGTGAAAGATGGCTGGTATATAGATGACATCGGCATTTATGTTTATTCTTCTCTTCCTGTTGAGTTAACTTCATTCACTGCACAAAAAAATGGTTCAATCGTCTCATTAAAATGGACTACTGCATCTGAATTGAATAACAAAGGTTTTGAAGTGCAACGGTCTGTTGATGGTTCAGCATGGGTTAATGCCGGTTTTGTTACTGGTGCAGGAACCAAAGAAACTTCAACCGAATACAGTTTTTCTGAGAGATTTTCTTCAGCCGGAACTATCTCTTACAGATTAAAACAAACCGACTTTGACGGCACTTATAAATATTTGGGACCAGTCGAAATAAATTCAGATTTGGAGCTTTCTTACAGTTTACAGCAAAATTTCCCGAATCCTTTTAATCCGGCAACTGTCATCAACTACAGTACAGCCCTTGAGGGAATGGTAACCATAACTGTTTATGATATTCTTGGCAAAAAGGTTGCAACTCTCGTGAACGAGGCACAAAAAGCTGGTAATCATCAGATAAGCTTTAAACCTGTTGATTTAACCTCAGGAATCTATTTTTATGAAATGGTGACTCCGGGATTCACGAAGAAACTTAAAATGCTCTACCTGAAATAACAAATTCTTTTCCAAGGGAAGAAGTGAACTTAAAAATTAAAGTCACTTCTTCTCTTCAATTCTTACCATATATTTCCAATTCTCATCAAGAATTTTAAATCCATATTTGGCATATAATCCGTGAGCGTCTTTAGTAGCGAGCATAAATCTGCATCCTTTTACGCCCGGGTACGCGAAAATAAATTCAAGCAAGACCTTTGAGAGCCCCTTTCCGCGGTGTTCTTCCAAAATAAACACATCCGCCAGATAAGCAAATCGGGCAAAATCAGTGACTACTCTTGCGAATCCAACCATCTCTTCTCCAAAATTGACACTAAAACAAAGTGAATTTTTTACCGCTCTGATTATCGTTTCCGATGGGATGTTATTTGCCCAATAACTCCTTTTCAGATACCCGATCACTACTGCATAATCCACTTTTTCACCGTCTGAAGAAAAGGTATATTCTCCAAAGGTTTTTTCACGAACCATCGATTAAACCTCCTTGATCCTCGCAACTATCTTAGGATCATTTAGTTCTTTCTTTGCATCCAATGCTATCCAGTTAATCTTTTCGTTGTCTGAAAGGATTCTTTCACAGGTTATCAAAGCATGCTGCCTGAGAGTTTTATTCTTCTTTCCGATCTGTCTGATTCCCCAATTTACTGCTTTTTTAACAAAATTTCTTTTGTCGCTTGCACCTTCAAAGAGATCATCCAACCAGTCGATGAATAAAGAATTAGGGAGTTTTTTCCCGTGAACAGCAAGAACAGCCATCAATACAAATCCCTGACGGCGGATGAACTCTTCTTCACTGTTTATCCACTGGTTCACTTTTTCTATAACCCAATCGCATCTTCTGAAGAGATAGATCGCAGCCCCGTCAGTCAGATCCCACGATTTCATATCCGGCATCCATTCTTCAGCATCTTCCATCGTGAACTCTTTAGGATCAGCAATCATGAAGGAGAGAATTCTCGCATCATGATTCCCGCTCTTCCACAATGAGAGAGCGAGTTGATGATCCTTCTTAATCATTTTAGCTATCGACTTGATTCCGGGGAGTGGCACTCCATAAGATGTAACAGCTCTAATGCCATACCTTGCCCTTCCCTCCCTCACATCGGTTCTTCCGAGTGACTCAAGTTTGCCGAGAACTTCTTCAGTTGTCATTTTTTTCTGTCATTTTCGAATTTATCAAACATACCACCGTAGAGGAGATCCGTAGCAACAGCACCCTTTAGTAGATCATGCGGAAACCCGGGTTCAATTGCTGTCAGATCATCAAGTTCACGCATATATTCTGCCGGAATCTCGAAATTAACACAGCCAAGAGAGTCGATTATCTGTTCCTCTTTCCTCGCTCCGATCACAGGGATAATTCTGAATCTGTTTTGTCTGTGCCAGTTCATTGCAACCTGAGCAGCCGATATACCAAGTTTCCCGGCAATTTCAACTACTTTTTTGGTGATTTCATTATTCCGCTCATTTCTACGGATACTTGCGGGCGTTATTCTACCAACAGTGCTTGGGTCTTTCAGATACTTCCCTGAAAGAACTCCACCTGCAATTGGTGCCCAGGAAGTGCAAGTAATTTCATACTGCTCACACATTGGCAGCAGGTCTCTTTCCGCATCCCTTTTTAAAAGATTATACTCAGCTTGAAGTGCAACAAACTGTGACCACCCCCGCAACTCAGCCATTACCTGTGCTCCTGAAATTACCCATGCAGGTGTGTCCGAAATTGCGATGTAGGTTATTTTTCCCATTCTGACAAGGTCATCCAACCCTCTTAAAACTTCATCCATTGGTGTGGTAAAATCCCACATGTGGAGGTAAAAAACATCAATATAGTCTGTGTTCAGCCTCTTAAGACTCCCCTCAACCGAGCGGAACATATTCTTCCTGCTGTTGCCGGCGTCGTTTAAATCGCCTTTTTTAGTGTAAAGGCTGTATTTTGTGGCAACTACAAATTTATCCCTTTCTGCTCCCATAAATTCGGCGAGATATTTTTCACTCGTTCCTTCAGTATATCTGTTTGCTGTATCAATAAAGTTTCCACCGGCTTCAACAAACCTGTCAAATACCTTGCGGCTCTCTTCTTTGTCGCCACCACTTCCCCACTCTGTTCCGAATGACATTGCTCCCAAACAGAGTTCTGAGACTTTTAGTCCCGATTTTCCCAATAACCTGTATTTCATCTTCTTCTCTCTCAAATATTTCTTAATAAATTTGTGAAATATACAAAAGTTTAAGAACAGGTTCGTAAAAAGGGAGAAAAAACTCCATATCCTCTCTATCACGCCTTAAAAGTTTATATTTGATATCAGTTTTCTATTATTTCCCCACAGGCAGAAACATGAAGCAGATAATAGCTTTTTTTATTGTTGTATTGGTATTTTCTTCAACCCTATCAGCACAGAACCCCATCCGTGTTAAAATAAATGAAGTGATGGCATCGAACACAAACACTATTCGGGACCCCCAGTTCAACGAGTTTGGCGATTGGGTAGAACTTTACAATCCCGATTCTGTTGCAGCCGACATTTCCGGATATTTTCTAACCGACATTTTCAGTGACGCCCAAAAATGGCAGCTCCCTTCTTCCGGTGTTATCATCCCCGCAAACGGATTTTTAATAATCTGGTGCGATGATCATAATACCGGATTGCACGCCAACTTTAAACTGACTGCAAGTGGTGAAATGGTGGGTCTTTATGCACCGGGCGGAATTGCCGTTGATACGATGAGTTTTGGTGTTCAAACAAGCGATATTTCATACGGAAGATTTCCCGACGGTGATAACAACTGGTTCACCTTTTACCCCGCCACCCCCGGCACAATAAATTATGAGTCAAACATAACTGCAAGATGCCCGGAACCTGTTTTCGACATCTCAGGGGGATTTTTCACCAATTCGCAACTCGTAACCCTAACCTCAACACTTGTTGGAAGTGAAATCAGATACACGAAAAACGGTGCTGAACCAAAAGAAAACTCTCTTCTCTATTCCGCACCAATTCATGTTGATTCAACAACAGTTATTCGTGCTAAAACATTCAAACTTCAAAATCTTCCTTCTAAGGTGGTAACGAATACATATTTTATTAATGTAAACACAGACCTCCCCGTTTTTTCACTTTCCACAGATCCGGCAAATTTTTTCAGCGACACTTCCGGAATTTATGTGATTGGGACAAATGGAATTACAGCTTATTGCTCGACTGCACCACGCAACTGGAACCAGGACTGGGAACGACCAATCACGCTCGAGTTCTTTGAGAATGATAAGTCCCGTGCTTTCAGAGTTAATGCCGGAGTTAAAATTTACGGTGGTTGTACCCGGCTTTATCCTGAAAAATCGCTCGCGATTTACATGAGAGACAAATATGGCGACTCAAAGATTAGATATAAAATCTTTAAAGACTCTTATCTCTACGAATTTAACAATCTGGTTCTCAGAAATGCGGGTCAGGACTGGTACCGCACCATGGTAAGAGAGGGAATGATCAGCTCGCTTATTAAGGGGAAAATGAATGTTGATCAACAGGAGTATCGCCCTTCGATCCTGTTTCTAAATGGACAATACTGGGGAATCCACAACATCAGAGAAAAATTGAACGAACATTACATCGAGTACCATTATAATATCGCAGAAACCGATCTCGATTTGATCGAATATTCAAAAGTTGCTGATGTTAGCACGGGAGACTCCGTTGCATATTATGAGATGTATAACTTTCTCAAAAACAACGACTTAACCATCCCCGCAAATTACGAACACGCCAAATCGATTATCGATATCGACTCCTATATCGACTATAATGTAGCTGAAATTTTTGGTGCAAACGGTGATTGGCCCGCAAACAATGTAAAACTTTGGAAAGAAAGAAAACCGGGTGCAAAGTGGAGATGGTTACTTTATGATCTCGACTTTTGTTTCAATGGCAATTCAAAAGGAATGTATAATACCAATACTCTTGGCTATGCTCTTGACACAGTGAACACTATTTCGACTAATCCACCCTGGGCAACTTTGATCTTCAGACGGTTGATGACAAATTTGACATTCAGAAATGAATTTATACAAAGAATGGCTGCCCACATCTCTACAACCTTTGAAGCAGGGCGTTCGCTCGCTATTCTTGACAGCATCAGAGGTCTCCTCGTTAATGAAATGCCAAAACACAAAACCCGCTGGCCAAACTCAATCTCCTTTGGAGCAACCTGGGATGTGCAGATTGATCTGATAAAGGAATTCATCAATTTGAGACCCGGTTACATGAGACAGTTTTTTAATGAACGATTTGGGCTACCCGGTTCTTATTCTGTCCACCTGACTTCAAATGATTCAACAGCCGGCAGAGTAATTGCCCATACTGTTCGTATGAATTGGAATACAAAACCCGTCTTTTTCAAAGGTGTACCTCTTAAACTTTGGGCTATGCCTAATCCCGGGTATCGTTTTGTCAGATGGGAAGGATTTGTCTCCGGCTCAGGTGAAAAAATTGAAATAATGCCAACTGCTAATATTACTTTAAGAGCCATCTTCGAACCCTGGTCACCAACAGACTCGACATTGGTTATAAACGAGATTAACTATAAAAGTAATTCACTTTACGACACGGGTGACTGGGTGGAAATTTTTAATCCAACCCATCAGGCGGTTAATTTGTCAGGTTATAAATTTAAAGATTCGGGAGAGGGAAATTTATTCACACTTCCTGAAGGAACAACCATACCACCGGCAGGATATCTCACCATTTGTGAAGATTCAACAAAGTTTAAATTCTTTCACCCTGAAGCTACCAATTTCATCGGTAACCTACAGTTTGGGCTCTCAAGCGACGGCGAAGCCATCTTCTTGATCGACCCTGCGGGTTCAATCCTCGATAGCGTTACTTATGGTATCTCACTGCCGTGGGATCCTAAAGCCAATGGAAATGGATATACACTTGCGTTAATTAATCCTGAATTGGATAATGCAATGCCAACCTCATGGGTTTCCGGCAAAAGACTCGGCACCCCTTCCGCAAGAAATGATGTGTATTCTGATATTAAAAAGACCTCAAATCTTCCGAGTGATTTTAGTTTGAGTCAAAATTTCCCAAATCCGTTTAATCCGGAGACAAAAATTCTGGTGACACTCCCACAACGAAATGAAGTAAAGTTAAAAGTTTATGATGTGCTGGGAAATCAGGTGAGTGTATTGGCTGATGGCGAATTTGAGGCTGGCAGTTATGAATTTATTTTCGATGCCACCGGGTTGCCCAGTGGCATCTACTTCTATCAGATGTCTGCAGGAAAATTCAATTCTGTAAAGAAAATGGTCGTCCTGAAGTAGGAACAACCATCGTCAGGAAACAGTGATACCGGTCGCCTTGTCACAAGCATAAACTAATGCCTGACGGGTGAAAGGTTTTGAAATGTAGTCGCTACAGCCGGCTTTCAGGAATATCTCCCTGTCGCCAACCATCGCATAGGCTGTAACTGCGATTACCGGTATATTCTGATAGTTTGGCAACTTTTTCAGAGCATCGAGTACCTGGAAACCTGTGACTCCTTTGCCAAGATTGATATCGAGAAGAATCAGTGAATATTGGTTCTTCTCTATCAAACTTAGTGCTTCCTGAATTGTTACTGCTGAATCGACGATATAATTTTCTCTTAGAAACGCTCGTGCAACATCAATTGTAACTTCATCATCGTCGATGATGATGATATTTTGTTTTTCCCTCATTGTAACGACATTCTCTCCTTCTTGTGATGATGATTCTACTAAATCAGAGTTTAATGACTTGTGCTCCCCCGCTTCTCTGTCCAACGGGAGCCTGAATGAAAATGTGGAACCAAATCCGAGCTTGCTCGAAACATTAATGGTTCCCCCCATTTTGGATATAAATTTCTTCGTTAGTGATAATCCCAGACCTGTACCTTCGTATCCACGACCCCAACCCTCGCTCGCTTGTCTGAATTCTTCCCAAATAATTTTTTGATCTTCTGCGGAAATACCTATTCCTGTATCTTTTACTTCTACAACAAGCCATTTTCTATTCAGAGTTACTTCTTCAAATGCAGAAATGGCGAGCCCCCCTTTGTGAGTGAACTTAATCCCATTATCGATTAGATTACAAAGAATCTGATCAAAAAGACGCACATCCATTTGCATGAATAAATCGGAAATGCCGGTGTTTACCCTGATTGAAAGTCCCTTAAACCTGGCAGCGGATTCAAACCTGTCAACAACTTCGTTTATCAATCCAATAATCTCAACTGTAGTATAATTTAGCTCTGTTTTACCTGACTCAATTCTGGAAAGATCGAGAATTAAGTTTAGAGTTTGCATCAATCTCGAAGCCGAGTTAAAAATAATGGAACCGATTCGCTTTGTTTCATCGCTATGCTCCGACTCCATCATCATCTCTGAATAACCTATTATACCTATCATAGGTGTTCTAAGTTCGTGGCTCATATTCGCAAGAAAACTCGATTTCAGCTTATTTGCTTCTTCCGCTTTCTCTTTTGCTTCAATCAGCTCTTGCTCTGCCTTCTTTCTTTCTGTAAGATCCTGTGCCATCCCGATAATAGCATCCTGATCGTAGAAAGTGCCTTTATATAACTTCAGAACCTGCGGAAATATCTCACCATTGCTCCTGATACCCCAAGAATCAAATTCCTGAGTCTCCCCCTCAATCGCATTGTGTACTCTTTTTTTAAACTCTTCGATGTTATTTAGCCCCGGGGCAGCGAGAAAATCGGGTGATTTGCCGATGATTTGCTCTCGTGAAAAGCCGTACATCTTTGTCGCACCCTTATTGACATCGAGCAGTTCCCCCCTAAGATTTTGCACGAAGATCGCTTCATCAACTGTATCAAACAATCCTTTAAAACTTTTTTCTCTCTTCGCCAAGGCTAAAAGTGTTAATCTGTGCTTCTCTCCTGCTGTCAACATCCATCCTAAAAGCATTTCACCAACGGGATGAATAAGCAAAACAGGTATGCCAATTTTTGAGATAGTGTGCATCCTTGTAGCATCGGGAAGAAGAATTGTGCAAGCCATCATAAATATATGCACAAATAATCCAAATAGATACAACTCACCCAGTGAGAGATCGCCCAGTTTATCACGACGGACATGACGCCAGACTATTCCGGTAGTACCCGTAACTATCACTACTGCAACGCCCATCAGCACACCATCACCCCCCATGCCAATTCTCATAATTCCAAGCATCAACATTCCAATTACTGTTGGAATCGTCCCAAAAAAGAGTCCTGACACGGATAATAGCACTGAACGAGTATCGAAGATAACGCCTTCGGAAAGCACCCATGGGGTACCCATTAATGCAATACCAATCGACCCCGTAACCAACCCCATAAGCACTTGCTTAACATACTTGTTGGGGATAAAACTCATCCCACGAATCAAGTCATAGATTAGACCAAGAGCCACCAGAAGGGCAGTATTTTGCACCAAGCCGAGGAAAATTGAATTTCCCATTATTCGGATTCCGGTCTCAAGAGTTAATCTCTTTCTTAAATTAAAAGTGTCTTAAAAAAATAGGGTGTTTGTTGCGGAATATAACCAAATTATTCAAAATAATAACTGAATACGATGCATAATTATTATTATTTTGTCTGAAGTATATCCAACAGAATTGGTTTTAATCCTGAAAAGAAAAATTCAACCGCAATTACCATCACGATTAGACCCATCAGCCTCATCAATACATTATTACCCGTTTCCCCCAAGAGAGTTATAATCTTCGATGAACTCAGTAAAATCAGATATGTAGCGAGTAAAACAAGTACGATCACCAGCACCAACACTACCTTCATTTCCACCGTTACTGCCTGTTCCATCAGCACTATTGAGGTGGTTATGGCACCCGGACCCGTTATCATAGGTATCGCAAGTGGAGTAATGGAAATGTCATTTACATAACTTCTGATTTCAGATTCCTTTATCTTTACGGTCACTAATCGTGCCTGGAGCATGTCCATACCCATCATGAAAAAAATTACACCACCCACCACTCTGAAACTGTTGACAGAGATTCCAAAAAACTTGAATAGCAGTTGCCCGGAAAAAGCAAAAAGCAGTAATGTTATCAGTGCTGCTATAGAAGCTTTTTTGGCAGTGCGTGCCCTGTTTTTTTCATCGAGTGCCGCCGTCATGGTCATAAAAACCGGCATCGTGGCTACAGGATTTATCAAAGTAAAAAACGCTACAAAGCTTAAGATTCCAAATTGGAGAAGTTCATTCATTGCAATTAAAATTGTTATAAAACTTGCGAAATATAATCAATAATAGCTTAAAAGGGAAAATTAAGTACCTGCTTTATCCACTACACCAGACTGTAACCAAAAAATCTCTTCACTCTTTAAATAACAAAAATAATTGCACTTTTGGATTATTTGCTAAATTCAAATTTTTATGTAAATTGAATTTTGTTTAATAGAATATATCATCATCCACTCTCAATTACTTTTATGAAAATATTTCTCTATTCAGCGGTAGTAGCGATAGTTCTACTGATTGCCGGCTGCGATTTCCCTTTTCCGCGTGCAGAAAAACCAGGGCTGCCAAAAGGATTGGATGCTCACACCGAAAAGCTGGGAACTGCGTTCCATAAACCGGGATTTAAAGACCCCCTTTCACCCGTTTCAGGTTGTAGCAGCGGCTTGTGTCATCAGTCAAGTCTGAAAGGTGGAGCTGCGTTTATTGAAGGGAGAGATAGGATTGCACCATCTTGTTACCAATGCCACGGAGATCTCTGGAATGAAAAGGATTAAATTTTACCTCGCAGTATTTTTGTTTACTTCGCTGCTACTGACAGGATGTGCGACGGTGAAACCTTGGGAAAAGGGACTGCTCGGTGATCCAATAATGATGATGGATTCGAATCCCCTCGAAAAAGGTATTTTTGAACATCACCTCGACTACCGTGAAGGTTCAGTTGGTGGCACGGGAGCACAGAGTGGAGGTTGTGGCTGTGGTTAGGATACTGATTTTTTCTTTTCTCATGGTATTCGTTTCGGTGGCTCAGTCATTACCTGAAAGTGAATTACAGGTTAATCTGAACGGCTACTTTGATAATTTTGGTGTGGTAGTTGCCTATCCTGTAATCTCAGTTACAAAACAAATAAGCCCCAGCACTTCGGTTAACGGCAGATATCTTGTTGATATGATTTCTGCTGCATCGATGAAGAGCCTTTTTAGAGTTGACGGAGTGACCTCTGCCTCAAAAAGAACAGAGGGAGGCGGAAAGTTTCCTGATGAAATCCGTCATGAGTTCACAGGTGGTGTAACACAACTTATCGGTGATGTTAAAGCTTCGCTAAATGCCATCTATTCCACTGAACACGACTATTATTCCCGAACTCTTGCTGCAGATGTTACACTTCCATTTGCACTTCAAAACACAATTATTTCACTCGGTGTGGTTAAAAGCTGGGATATTGTTGCCCCCGATAACAGAGACTGGCAAAAAGATAAAAATGTCCTCTCGCTTAGTGCAGGGCTGACGCAAAATATCTCCCCGGAATGGGTTATGCAGATGAATCTCTGGTACTCCAATAATACAGGATTTTTAAACGATGCTTATCAGGTGGTGGCTATTAACCAGCTCGGAAGAGTCCGTTATTATTCCCCTGCATATCCCGATACAAGGGACAGAAAAGCAGCAAGCCTTCGAACCGTTTTTTCGCTCGATGAATTGTCTTCACTTCAATTGGGTTACAGATATTATTGGGACACTTGGGATGTTTCTTCAAACACTGCTAATATTCTCTACCAGCGGCATCTTTCCAAGGATGTGAGGGCATCTCTCGGCTGGAGAATCTATAATCAGACTAAAGCTTATTTCTTCCTCCCTGAATATTCGGGTCCGGTTGAACTTATGGCTGTTGATTCAAAATTGAATGAAGCCATAAGCAATGAATTTGAGATTAGTTTTAAATTTAAGAGTGATTTGTTTAAGAATACGCCACTCCTGAATTCGATAATGAAAGAGACGGCTGAACTAAGTGTCGGCTTAAATTTTTACATGAGAAACACAGTTTCACCCGATTGGCACAGCCGTTACAGAATGCTGTACGCCTATATTTTTACACTCGGTTACAAATACAATTTTTAATTGCGGAGCACAACAACTATGAAAAGAAGAGATTTTTTGAAAACGGGAGCATTGGTAGCGGGAGCACTCTCACTTCCGGCTTTTGCAAAAGGTTTTTCATCAAAGGATCTGGTGACAGGTTCATCACTCTCAATTATTACAAATGACGCTGACTCGGCCGCTCTGCTTGCACAGGCATTCTTCACAAAAACCGGGATAAAAGATCGGCTTAAATATGAAGAATTTGATTTGGCTGGTGAATACTCGGGCGATATAGTTTTTGTAGAGAATGGGAAGTTGATAAATTTCAGGGCTGAAATTGACAACAAGTCAAAACTCATCTCTGAGATGGCATCAAAACTCGGTTTACCTGCAAAACTTAAAAATCCAAAATTTGTGAGATTCCTTTCAATCGCTGACTCATCGAATGAGAATAAATCTGTTAGAATTTTCAGTAACAATACACTCGTAAAAGAGATACAACTAAATAACGAACAGGTCAGGTTTTCAGTTGATGGTGTTATTGGTAACTCAGAATTTCAACTCTCCAAAGTGGGGATCAAAGTTGTGGGAGCACCGTGCGGACATAAAACCTGCATGAAACTCGGGACTGCATCAATAACAGGTGAAAGCCTGGTTTGTATCCCGAACAGAGTTAGAGCAGTTGTTTACGGAGCACAGAACAGCCTGATTGATGCTATTACGCGTTAGTGTACTGATATTGTTGGGAGCATGCTCCCTTTTCTCTCAGGACTCGACTCAGTATTACGAATTAAACGCATCCAAAAATCTTATCGGCACTGTAGTGGATGTTAAGGTATATGCTCCCGATATTGCAAAAGGGAAAGTAACACTCTATTATGCATTTCGTGAAATTGAGCGAATAGATTCCCTGCTTGCCTGGCAGATACCAACTTCTGAAATCTCAGCCATCAATTCAGCGGCAGGTGTGTCACCTGTTAAAATATCTTATGAGACCTTTTCACTCCTCGAAAGATCGATTTCTTATTCCACACTTTCCTCAGGCGTTTTCGATATCACTATTGGACCTCTGACTCAACTCTGGGGTTTTAATGGTGATAGTGAGCCCGTGGAAGTTCCACTTCAACATCTTATTGACTCTTGCAGACAACTCGTTAATTTCGAGAAGCTAAAGCTCAATGCTAAGGACACTTCCGCTTTTTTGTTAAACAAGGGGATGTCAATAGACCTGGGTGGCATTGGTAAAGGTTATGCAATTGACAGAGCGTCTGCTATCCTCAAGAAGAACGGATTTAACTCATTCCTTTTTAATGCCGGAGGTGACATACTCGTTTCAGGGATGAAAAATGAAAATCAAAAATGGGTAATCGGGATAAAACACCCCAGAGAAGAGAGTAAACTGTTTGGAAGTGTCGAGTTAACTGACTTGGCAATTGCCACCAGTGGCGACTATGAAAGATATTTTGAGCAAAATGGCGTCCGATACCACCATATAATCGATCCCTCTTCCGGATTCCCTGCCACAAAAAGCACCAGTGTCTCAATTGTAGGTGAATCCGCGGAAAAAGCTGATGCTCTCGCTACAATTTTATTTATTACTCACGGGAATAAACTCAATTCAGATGTTGAGTACCTGATTATTGATAATAAACTCAAACCAACTTTCTCCCCTAAGTTCAAACAAAAGTATTCTTTTATTAAAAATTGACAAAAAAAGCCCTGACTTTCGTCAGAGCTCTATTTTGCTGCCCCGCCAGGGGTCGAACCTGGGCTCTCCTGATCCAGAGTCAGGCGTGTTGCCAATTACACCACAGGGCAATAATTTCAAAATTAGACTACAAATATACGGATATCAGATTTAATTTACAAAATCAAAAAAAAGGCTGCCCCTTTCGGAACAGCCTTTTAATATTTAATCTATAATTTGTTTTACAAATTAGTCGAATCTCCATCTTGCACCGAGTGATACAGAGACTCTTTTTGCTTTTGAAGGGGTAAACAAATATTGAAAATCGTAAGTAGCACCATCAAAATAAATTTTCCATATCTTGAAACCGCCACCAAACGACCAGCTTGATATGGCTCCACCACCAACTGAGAAACCTGTTCTAAACCACGGTAACCAGCTGGTTTTTGGATTCCATTCCATACCCATCGACCATCTCATTTCCGTGCTGTTTCCCGGTTCGTTATTGAAGCCAAAATTAAAATCTGACGCAAATAACCAGTCACCACTGCTGCCGGCAGTTCTGAACGCAGTCCCCAGCCTTAAAGCACCGGGAAGTGAAGTTGAAAATTCACCAATCGATCTTGCTTTTCCTTTTAGAACATTCACGAGTGAATCGCGTTGTTGCTGGCTCAATAAATCGTTCAGGAAGATACCTCCTTCGGCTTTAAATTCTGCGGTTTTTTGTGTCCAGGTTATCGAGCCGAGATCGGTCAAAGCCAAACCAACCGACCATTTATCGTCGATCTGGGCAGCAAATCCAAGGTCAATTCCAAAACCGGTTCCTCCGGGAGATGGGAAAGGAAAGAAGTTTTTGCCTTTCTCTATATCGGTAGAGTCAAAATCATACTTAATGCCAAAATCAGGGCTAAAAGCAGATAATGCTCTGTAGTCACCGGTACCGGTCATTTGATCATTGGCATCAAAAGTGAAGTTTGTTCTAACATAATCAATTGCCGCATATCCATAACCATGAACGAGATTCATTGTAATTCCCGCCGAAACATGCTTCCAATTGAACAGTTTGAAGTCTCTTGCGTATGTTAAACCATATTTTCGCATCCAGGTGGCACCAAATTTTGTGCCGCCAAAGTCATAAACCTGATTTTGAAGATTACCTTCGAGAGCAAGTTTAGCGAAAGTTTCAGGGATAACAGCTTTTGTATAAAAATAGTCGGTGATGTTGAAACCAAAAGCACCAACTTCAGGTCCGGCATTGTAGGTGGCAGCAAACATAGTGAACGAGCCACTAGCAATCATACGACTTTCATCTTTGAACAATTCTCTAAATCTAAGTTCATCGTCGTTAGTCAGATATCGACCTGTTGTTTTTCCTGTGGAGGGATCTGTAGTTCCACCAAAGAAATAGTTGTAGTCATCGAGAGTCATGAAATCAAATCCGGCTCTCACATTAATCGGACCAATCAAAGAGAACTCAAATGTTTTTGGTTCACTCCATGTTATCAAAGCGGGGTTGGCTCCCAATGCATAAACTCCACGCGAAGTTATCGTCATCGTCTTTCCCATTGCGGTTGCAACAGGGTCGGAACTGCTTGAAGTGCCTCCTCCGTTCTGAGCAGAAATTAAGGAAGTAAAAATCACTAATGCCAATACAGAATATTTGATCGTTTTCATCGTGATACCTCTACTTTCCTGCGTCAACTTTGTATGAGAATTTACCGTAAGCTCGTAATTTGAACAGATCAAGTGCATAAAACTTGACGGGTAACCCATTCGCTCGAGTGGTATTTAACTTGACATCCAAAATCAGATATTTAACTTTCGTGAAATTCTTGAAGTCGTTATTAACTAATTTGATTTTAATGCTTTCTTTTGCGGCGGCTATCACTTTATCGTCAGATCCGACAGTAGCCCCATTAATAGTGAGGACTGTGTCGTTCCCCGTATTTTTAGGAATTATGTTCATTACGGTTTTATAGTCCTTATCAACATATCTGCCACTAACTGTCATTTTTGCTGCAAATCCATTCTCTAAAACCATGGTAATATCAGCAGTATTCGAATTGTTCAATTTGGCTGTATCTCCCGAAGCAATCTCGACTGCGACTGTATCGGAAATTGTGCCATTCGTAATTCCGACATGGAACGGGAAGTCAAGCCTGCCAATTCCGTAAACGGAATCAACCATTTGAGCAGTTCCCTCTTTAAAGTTTGGATTTAGAGTAGTAACCCCAACAACTGTCATCTTATTTGGCAGTGTCCCGGGGAATGCCAGAATAAATTGTTCAACCTTCACTGGATCAAGCTTAATGGTTGTTTGTCCGGTTCCTAAAGTTGTAACAGGCAAATCGAGCTCAGCACTTGCAGAACCGTTTGTACCTTTTAATTTTCCGGTAAACTTCACTTCAAAACTTGTTGCCTTCTGAACAATCAGTTTTATGTCAGAATCCTGCAAATCAAGTTTTCCATATCTGAATTTACCTTGTAAATCGTTTAGATTAATTCCGATATCCGTCTCCACGATTCGAAGTTGAGTCGGTTTTACTTTACCCGTTATACTTGATATAACCAGGTTGGACATGGAAACAGTTGATACCAGACTATCCGTACTTAACAAGGTGTTAGTAACGCCGGGTTGTACAGTATTAACAGCAGATGCTGAGTAAGTGATAGTGTTCTTCAATACACCGCCTGAATTTAAGGTATAATCCTTTAAGCTGGCAACTGAAAAACTCCCGTTCCCTTTCGCCGGCACAGTAATCACCTGACTGAAAGCAGAGCCATCAGGTTTTTTCAATTCTGTCATACTTAGTGTAACCTGGAGCGGCAGGTCGATGGAGTTCTTAATAGCTATGTCTAACTTACCCGATTCCAATTTCATTAGCGAATATTGAGTTGAGTCGTCAATAGCCACCACATCACTCTTAACAATTGGATTTTGCTGTGGTATAACAGTCTTAACTCCACTGACACTCAACCCGGTAAAATCGGCTGAAACTTTTGTAACAGGGTTTGGAGGAAGCAGAACGGATTGTCCACTACTCCCCGGGGAAGATAACAGTATCTCAACTCTGAGGGAATCAACAAGTTTTTGTGCTGTAAGTGGGAAAGCAATTGTTCTTTCCTGATTTTGATTCAGCGTGAAGGTGGTGTTATCTGTAAGCAGACGGGTATTTTCAGCTATTGATGCACCCCTGTACGAATAATTCTTAGCAGCTCTAATTATAATTCTGCTGATAGTTATTGGAATGGGACCATTTTCGTTTCTAATTTTAAGTGACATGGTGCCGCCATCAAATTCTGCCACTTCGAAAGAACCTATCTTTTTTAAGTCCTGAACAACGAGCGTGTTTGAGACAGAAGGTACCACCTGAGTCTGACCCGGTGTGACATTCATCCACTGAGTCATTTTAACTTCTTCGGTGAGAGTTGCAACAGTATTTACTTTTATTGCCCCTACCGTTGTCTTTATGCTTTTTGTGGGAGCATCAAGAGTCATTCGGTTTTCAATCTTTATAGAATTGAGTTCCTGAAGCTGCTCAAAGACTATTATGGCTGTATCACTTCTTACCTTTAGATTGCTTGTATCTCTCTCAACTATCTCTTTCAGAGTATAAGTTCTGTTCACAAAAGGGAGGTTGAGCTCTACATCCCAAACGGGTGCAATCGGTTCTTTTATTTCACATCCGGACAAGAGCAATAGCAACAATACTGCAATTATACCGGGGATTCCGGTTAGGAATTTCTTAATATGCTTCATTGTAATCTCGGTTCTATAATTATTTACGATAACTGTTAAAGTTAGTTATAATTTAAATTGTTTGCAAACATTTTATTTACAATAATTGACTTTTATGTAAAAAAAAGAGCATTAAAAGGCGATTGCAGGCTAATTCCTGCATTTTCCTTCGAATGCTCTTAAATTACGACAATAAGTAGTGCTTTCAGTGAGTTACTTGAGCAAAAGCATTTTTTTGCTGATAACTGTGTTGCCTGCACGAAGCTCGTACGCATACATTCCCGACGGCAGACCTGATGCATCAAACGATGCCTCATAAACACCCGCATCCTTCGTTTCATTCACAATTTTGGCTACCTCAACACCCATCACATCGAATACTCTGATTAGCACATCTGCCCTTTCGGGGAGAGAGTAACGAATCTTAGTGGATGGATTAAACGGGTTGGGATAGTTTTGATCAAGAGCGTATGCTGAAGGTATCTCTGCAATAATATCTTTTGCGGAGGTTACACTTCCTTGTGTACTCCCGACAATGTCAGAAAAGTGAGAAGCCCTCACTCTTATCGAGTCAGGATACAACTCAGTGGTGATCCCTGTCAGGTCAAAACTATTGGTTCCGGTCATATAAGCGAATGCCAAAACGGCTGCCGGATTTATTCCCGAGAGGGTCAGGAACTGATTGAACTGCGGCGAACGCATCAAAACAAGTCTGAACCTGTTTGGAGATGTGAAATTGAATGGTGAACCCAACGGATCCAGCCCGTTAAACGAGTAAACTTCTATCCTCCAATTTAAGAACAGGTTTGCCAGATTTGCGGGATTAAACAATCCGTTTGAGCAATTCACACCATTCAGCGTGATACGCACCTGTATATCCTCGTTTATGCATCCGTCTTCAAACAAAATGTATGACCCGACAAGTGTATTGTAGAGCGATTGAGCTACATTGTAGGGTGCCGGTAGATTTTTTGCCTGAAATGCATATTTCTGACCTTCACGAATTGTATCATTCCATATCGAAAATTGTGGAGCGTTGGTGCATTTTATGGAGATAACCACATTAATCTTGTTCTGCTGGGCAAATAAAATACCTGAGAACAGTAAAAAAACCATGAAAAGTGTAAATCTTTTCATAATTAACTCCTTTTGATGATGATGTTGTTGTTATTAAAAACTTATTAAAGTGCAACTCGCGGTGGTTACGGTAGTTGCAGATATCGATTGCGAAATTTAACATTTAAATCAACAAATGCAACATACTTTTAGCCAATTTTCTTTATATTTCTAAAAGAAGTGATGCAGATCAAAAAAAAGCTGCCTTTTAAGAGGCAGCTTCTATAAATCTGTTATCAGTTAAATTTTTCCGTCTTCGGAGGCGGAAACCCAAAAGGTTGTTCTTGCTGAAAATCGACATTTATTTCACCAAACCTGGCCTCATATTTGTCAATATTATCTGCAAGTGCTCTCAGTAACATCTTTGCGTGTTGTGGTGTTGTTATTATCCTCGACATTACTTTCGCTTTTTGAATTCCGGGGAGAATTCTGGTGAAATCTATTACAAATTCCGCAGGGGAATGGGTAATAAAAGCGAGATTGGAATATATTCCTTCGGCTTCTTTTTCACCCAGCTCCACATTAAGTTGCTGTTGCTGAGGTACTGCTGTATCTTTTGGATTCTGACTCATTTTATTTCATTTCCGATAAAATCTTCTGAACTTCTTCAGCTTCTTTGGTTTTGCTCAATCTTGAGTAAGCTTTGAAGAGAAGGTCGTATCCTCTTTTCTCTTTTGGAGCTTTTTCAACAAATTTCTTTGCATTTTCAACGCAGAGTTCAAATTTTGGATTCGCTTGTGGTCTTCCATCCTCTTTCATCTGGTCAGCTTTTTTGAGGATTGTTAATCCCCAGTTGTAATAAGCAAATGCTTCATAATAGTATGCTTCAAAGAAATTAGGATCAATTTTAATTACTTCAGCAAATTCTACAACTGATGCTGTATAGTTCTGAATGTTTGTAAGGAAGATACCATAATACAATCTGCTAAGTTTGTTCTTTGGATCTTTTTTAACTTCACTCTCAAAAAGTGCGGCACCTTCTTCTGCCTGATTCAAATAACCGTAAACACTTGCAAGAGTTGCAAGAAGTGTCTGGTCACCAGGATGTTTGTTCAAACCTTTTTTTGCTATATCAAGTGCAGTCAAGAAATTATCATGTGCGGCAACGCTGTCAGCAACATTTTTGTTTGCTTTATAGGTAGTTGACTTGGCTTCGCCTTTTTTAACATAAATTTCAGCTAACTGAGCGTAAGCAAAGTTTGAACCTTGTTTGTCGATGATTGTTTGAAGAACCGGGATAGCCTTTTCGGTTTCGCCTTTGTTCAAATAAATCATGGAGACAATTTTGTAAGCTTCAATTGAATCCGGTTCAAGTGTAATGGCAGTATTGAATTTTTCAAGTGCTTTATCGAGGAACATTGCTGTGGTGTCTTTTGATTTCGACTGAGCAGCTTTGTTATAATTGTTTACACCGGCATTAAACGACTCTGCCCATGTAGCCTGCATAAGAGCATTAATTTCATTTTTGAATTTTGGGCTGATTTCAAGTGATTTCTTGAAATTGGCTATCATACCGTTTACATCTTCTTTCTCTTTTTTAACGAGACCAAGAAGGTAGTAACCCTCGTCACTTTTTGGGTTTTTTGCAATTTCTTTGTCCAAAGACTCGACAGCTTTATCCCAGTTCTTTTGCTGAATGTAGAGTTTTGCACTCGACATTTCTGCAGATGAACATTGATAACCAGAGAATGCTAATCCCAAAAGGATCATTCCGGACAAGAGGATATTAATTCTTTTCATTTTTTCTCCAAAGTTTCACAAATTATGGTACCCTAAATTACTCAATATTCGTTGTTTATACAAGATTTATAACCTGCTTTCTATTATTTTGTGAAAGTATCTCTAAACTAAATTGATTTTCTTCTCTAATAGTGATAAATTTAATATATAAAAAAGAGGTTTTTCTTGACAACTGAAGAAATTATTAAATCTGTACCCAAGGTTCTTTTACATGAACACCTTGACGGGACTCTAAGACCCGAAACAATTATTGACCTTGCTCGCGAATCCGGCTACGATAAACTCCCCACAACCGACCCTGTTGAACTGCGTGAATGGTTTCACCGTGGTGCCAACAAAGGCAACCTTGTGGAATATTTACAAGGCTTCGAACATACTTGTGCTGTAATGCAGACGAAGGATGCTCTAAGAAGGGTAGCCTTTGAAATGATTGAAGACATGTATAACGATGGAGTTTGCTATGTCGAAATCAGATTTGCCCCAATCTTCCACACTCTTAAAGGGTTGTATATGGACGATGTGGTAACTTCTGTTCTCGAAGGGCTTGAAGAAGGAAAAGCAAAGTATAATGTAGAGTTTGGTCTTTTACTTTGTGGCATGAGGAACATGAAAGATACACTCGAAATTGCTGAACTCGCTGTAAATTTCAGAGAGAAAGGCGTTGTTGGTTTTGATCTTGCTGGTGAAGAAGGTGGTTACCCCCCTAAAAAGCACATCGATGCGTTCCAATATATTCAAAGAGAAAATTTTAACATCACCATTCATGCCGGCGAAGCTTTTGGTAAAGAATCAATCTGGCAGGCTATACAATGGTGTGGTGCTCATAGAATTGGACACGGGACACGGCTCGTTGAAGATATGAATATCGCCGAAGACGGTGAAACCGTTACCGGTATGGGTGACCTCGCACAGTATGTCCTCGACAAAAGAATCCCGATTGAATGCTGCCTCCTTAGCAATGTTCACACAGGGGCCGTCGAGTCGCTCGAAAAGCACCCCTTCAAAATTCTCTATAAAAACAAATTCAGAGTAACTATCAACACCGATAATTGCCTGATGAGCGACACAACGATGACAAAGGAATTTGTTACCGCTGTCCAGATTTTTGACCTCCACCTCGATGATGTGGAAAAAATAACAATTAATGCAATGAAATCGGCTTTTATTCATCATAACGATAGAATCAGACTCATCTATGATGTAATCAAACCGGGATATCTGAAAATGAGAGAAAAACTCACTTCACTTCAATTATAGGATGACATGAAGATCGCGCTAAGAAATTATACACTCGAGTTTGACAAAAGTGACAAAAAAGTTATCACACAGTTTGTAAAACAAGCTGTAAAACAGACGAGTGGAAGCCAGGAAGTTGGGATGGTAAAACAAAATCGCCTTTTTTCAACTGTTCTTGACAAGCTGAATGAATCAGAATCTGTAAAATTCACCAAAGATGAATATTTTACTCTTAAAAATATGGTTGTAGCAAACCACAACCACCTGAAGAAACAGATCAGTAAATCCGGGTTTATCAAAAAATTCTTCTTCAAATCACTCGAAAAACAATACGGAAATCTTTTAACTAAATATTTCCAGGAAAAATAGAAATGGTTAAAGAAAATAGAATTATCAGAGCTCCACATGGCTCTACCCTTTCATGTAAGGGTTGGGTGCAAGAGGCAGCTATGAGAATGCTTATGAATAATCTCGATCCTGAGGTTGCTGAAAATCCAGCTGAGCTTATAGTTTATGGAGGAAAAGGGAAAGCTGCGAGGAATTGGGAAGCTTTTGATCAGATCATCGAATCGTTAAAACAACTCGAAAATGATGAAACTCTTCTCGTTCAATCCGGCAAACCTGTGGCAATTTTCAGAAGCCATCCCGATGCTCCCAGAGTTCTTATCTCCAATTCGATGCTTGTGCCACGATGGGCAAACTGGGATGAATTCCGTCGTTTAGAGGCTCTTGGGCTCACAATGTATGGACAAATGACAGCCGGAAGCTGGATTTACATCGGAACTCAGGGAATTCTACAAGGAACTTACGAAACATTCGCTGAATGTGCCCGTCAAAAATTTGGTGGCACGCTCAAAGGTAAATTGTTGCTGACCTCCGGACTCGGTGGCATGGGCGGAGCACAACCTCTCGCTGCTACAATGAACGGTGCCACATTCCTCGGAATCGATGTTGATAAATCGAGAATCCAAAAACGAATCGAGACAGGATACATCGATATTTTAACCGAAGACCTCGATGAAGCGTTAAAAATTGTACTCGAAGCCAAAGAGTCGGGTGCAAATGTTTCTGTTGGTCTCGTTGGAAATGCGGCTGATATTCTGCCTGAGCTCCTTAAACGGAATGTCATACCTGATATCGTTACAGATCAGACATCTGCACACGATACACTGAACGGATATGTTCCGAGTGGCATGACATTTGAACAAGCTCTGGAACTTCGTAAAAATGATCCGGATAATTATATAGCTCTTGCAAAAGAGACCATCGTTGTGCATTTGAAAGCGATGCTTGAGTTTCAAAAAAGAGGTTCTGTTACATTCGATTATGGAAATAATATTCGTGGTGAAGCAAAAGCCAATGGAGTCGAAAATGCATTTGACATTCCGGGTTTTGTCCCCGAATATATCCGACCACTTTTCTGCGACGGAAGTGGTCCTTTCCGTTGGGCTGCCCTTTCGGGTGACCCTGAAGATATTTTTGTAACAGATGAAGCTGTGAAAGCTGCATTTCCGGAAAACACTTCATTAATTAACTGGCTCGAACTCGCCCGCAAAAAAGTACACTTCCAGGGGCTTCCGTCACGAATCTGTTGGTTAAGTTATGGTGACAGAGCAAAAATGGGATTAATATTCAATCAGCTCGTCGCCGATAAAAAAGTTAAAGCACCCATTGTTATTGGTCGTGATCATCTCGATTGTGGTTCAGTAGCCTCACCTTATCGTGAAACAGAAGCGATGAAAGATGGAAGTGACGCAATAGCTGATTGGCCAATTTTGAATGCACTCATTAATGCAGTTAATGGTGCATCGTGGATTTCTGTTCATCACGGAGGTGGTGTTGGCATTGGTAACTCAATCCATGCAGGAATGGTAATTGTTGCAGATGGAACCCCTGAAGCAGCAAAAAGAATTGAAAGAGTACTTACTTCAGATCCCGGTATGGGAATTGTAAGACACGCAGATGCCGGCTATGATCGGGCAATTGAAAATGCCAGGAACAAGTCGGTTAATATACCCATGTTGAAATAAACTAACGGAGAACAATATGTCACTTAAAGTGTTGATCGCTGATCAATTCCCTCAAAAATATATCGATTTACTGAAATCAAAAGATATTGATGTTATTTACCAACCAAAACTTGGCGAAAATGACCTCCCGGAAGCTGCCAAAGATGTGGATATAATCGTGGTTCGTTCTACAAAGGTAAACGAGCAGACTATAAACGCCGCTGAAAAATTGAACCTGATCGTTCGTGCAGGTGCCGGTGTTAACAACATCAACATAGCTGCTGCGAACAAAAAAGGCGTCTATGTAACCAACTGTCCGGGGAAAAACTCGATTGCAGTTGCTGAACTCGCAATCGGATTGATGGTTGCTATCGACCGTAAAATCCCAGATAATGTCAGTGATTTCAGAAATGGTGTCTGGAACAAAGGAATCTATTCAAAAGCACAAGGTATTTACGGTAAAAATCTCGGAATAATTGGCTTTGGCAATATCGGAAAAGAAGTGGCTGCAAGAGCAACCGCTTTTGGTATGAATGTTTACGCTAAAGATATCTCTCGCGTTGAAGGTTACGGAGTAAAAGAGTTTTCAGAGATGGATAAAATTCTTCCAATCCTCGATATCATTACCGTTCATCTTCCATTAACTGATGGAACAAGAAAACTCTTTAACAAAGATATGTTCAAATTGATGAAGCCAAACAGTATTCTTATCAACACTTCCCGTGCGGAAGTAATTGATGAAGATGCTCTTCTTGAAGCCATCGAAGAGAAAAATATTTTCTGTGGTTTTGATGTATTTACGGGTGAACCGGAAGGAAAAACCGGAGAAGTTTCTTCTAAATTGATGAACAACAAAAACATTTATGTTACGCACCATATTGGAGCATCAACTGAACAAGCACAGGAGGCTGTAGCCGAAGAAACCGTCAACATAATCGGTGGCTACATCAATAGTGGCGTTATAGCTCACTGGGTAAACAAAGCTCGTTGGGAAGAATCTCATTATCAGCTCGTCGTAAAACACTACGATAAACCGGGTGTAATAGCTTCAATTCTTAATGTTATGAAAAAAGATGAAGTGAATATTGAAGAGGTTGAAAATGAAGTTTTTGCCGGTGGACTTGTGGCTAAATGTACGGTTAAACTAAAACAACCACTTACAGATGGTGTGCTCGAAGAAATAAGAAACATCCCTGAAATCATCAATCTGGCACATGTTGCTCTTTAAAGGGCTGAAGGATGATGTAATCTTTCGAATTCTTCCGTAAATGTACAAACATGTTTACTACCGGAGTGTAAAGTTCGCTTTATATTCCGGTTTTTTATTTTAAATTCGTTACCGGAGATTGTAAGACGGAAAGGGAGTTTTGATACTACTTATACGAGGGTATATTCCGGAATGTCTTCTGTGAGATTATAGAAGTAAGGGACTGATATCAGATTTTTCAGCGAATCAATAATTTCATCGCTAAATTCAAATGAAAGGTGATGCAAATTATCCTGAAGATATTCAAGGGTTCTTTCTGATACACCGGTGGTTGCAAGATAGTCGCTTCCAAACTCGAACAGGGCATCATTCATTTCTTTAACTTTTCTATGAACCGCCTCAAGTGTTTCTTCTCTGGCAGATACAAGTATGTAGGAGATTGCTGGATACTGCAACGATTCGGTAGCTTCCTCCGCAATGTTCATCCCAAGTTCGTATCGCCCTGTCAGGTAATTATCGTCTCCAGAGACAAGCAGATTCTCCACCTCATGGATATCACCACTGTAAGAGGTCATTTTTGGGTCAATCCCGTATAATTCGCGGAAAATCACCCGTACCAGCGTAATGTCGTGAAATGAAATGTCACCTTTCATTGTAATTTCATGTACATCTTTTTCACCCGGCTTGAAGTAGAGAAAGTTGGTGGAAAAAACTGAGTCGGCTACAATTCCATATTGACTTGATACAACAAAATCTCCACCCTTATGCAGGTCTAAAGGAGGCACAAGAGCTATGTCAATCTCTCTGTTTTTTACGGCATCGAGGAGTTTTGAAACGGGAAGAAACATTATGTCACACTCAAGTTTGCTCTTTAGAAATGTAGCAAACATGCTCGTGACGATATTTGGGGAGATACCTAATTTCATATCAGAATAAAAAAAAGAGGCTGCAACACATTAGAATGCCGCAGCCCGATTTTTGCGTGTTCGCAAATACTAACGAAGGTTCTTTGCTTTGATTTTGGCAGCTTTACCGGAAAGCTCTCTGAGATAATAAAGTTTCGCTCTACGAACTTTACCTTCTCTTACCAACTCAACTTTAGCAACTTTTGGGGAGTTGAAAGGGAAAATTCTCTCTACACCTACACCGCTCGAAATTTTGCGGACAGTGAATGTCTTGTTTTCAAGGCTTCCCTTGATACCAATTACATCGCCTTCAAAAGGCTGAATTCTTTCCTTGTCTCCTTCTATTACCCTTACATGAACCCTGACCCTGTCACCAATATTAAAATCGGCGAATTCGGATCTTTTTTCCTCCGGGATGAAATCATATAGGCTTTTCATACCTGTGCTCCAATCTTATTTATCTTTTTCCAATAGTCTGTTAAAATCTTTGATTGATCTTCCCGCCACTTCCTTACTTTTCCGTGGTCACCCTGAAGCAATACTTCAGGCACCGATAAGCCCTGGAATTCGGCAGGTCTTGTAAAGCATGGTGCACCAATCATCTCACCATCCTGAAACGAATCATCCAACGCTGATTCACTATCGTTTAATACGCCGGGAATCAACCTGACAACCGAATCGACCATTACCATGGCAAGTAATTCACCACCCGTTAAAACAAAATTGCCGATTGAGACAATTTCCGTGGCAAATGCTTCCCGCACTCTGTCGTCTATTCCCTTGTAATGTCCGCATATTATCATAATGTTTTGATACAGAGAATACTTGTTTGCATCCTGCTGATCATAAATTTTACCGTGGGGTGCAGTAAATATTATCGCATCATAATCTCGTTCAGCTTTAAGTTTTTGAATACAATCGAAAAACGGTTCAACTTTAAGAACCATTCCCGCACCGCCTCCAAAAGGTTTGTCATCTATCATACGATGTTTGTCGTATGCATGATCCCTTAGGTTGTGGATGTGTATCCCAACTTTTCCTTTATTCTGTCCCCTTTTAATGATGCTGCTGTTCAGAGGTCCGTCAAAAAATTCAGGAACCGCCGTTATTATGTCAATCCTCATCATCGTAGCCGGGGAAATTGTCGCTCAATTCTAATAATTTCTCTTCAGCTGAAAAAGACTTAATAAAATCTTTCACCGCCGGAACAAGTATTTCTTTACCATCTTTCACGACAATGTAAACATCGTTTGCAGGGAGAGGCATAACATCCTGAATCTGTCCCACCTCATGCCCTTTAAACACAACCTTGCTGCCAATCAAATCGTGAATGTAAAAGGTGTCTTTTGGTAGCTTTACCATTTGGTCTTCAGGTATCAGGACATCCTTACCCGTAAAGACCTCAACATCCTTGCCAGTCTCAAATTTCTCAAACTTTAAAAGGATGTCGTCACCGTCAAATTTTACCTTTTCCACATTCAAAGCTTTCAAAGAAGCATAGAATTCCACATAAACCGTTTTTAATTTTAAAAAACGGTCTGGAAAATCTGAGAACGACTGTAATCTTAAATAGCCACCCTTACCGTAAACAGAACTTATTTTCGCAATAAGAATATATCCGTCCACGGCAGTCGCAGAGCCTAATCTACTATTTCAAGAATAACGCGCTTACCTTCTTTGGCAGCTACAGCAGTCAATAGTGTTCTTATCGCTTGTGCGGTTTTGCCTTGCTTTCCGATAACCTTTCCGATATCATTAGCATCCACCTTGAGGGCGAAGACAATTTTCTTCTCTTCCTCGGATCTGACTTCAACGATTACCTTGTCAGGCGCATCGACAAGATGTTTGGAGATGAATTCAACAAATTCCTTCATTCGGAATCCTCCGTTTGAGCAAGGGGCTTTAAGATTGTGCTAAGTACAGATTGAACTAAATGTTCTCGTCAGAAGAAGCACCCTTTACTTCTGCTGTACCTTCTGAACTCTGTGGCTCTTCGACTACTACAGGAGCCGGAGCGGCCTTTACTTCTTTTACAGCCGGTGCAGGAACATTCTTTCCTTCTCTCCATTTAGCCATGTTGGCTTCGATAACATCTGCCGGGAAGTTTTTCCTGAGCATCTGTCTCTTATAGAGAATACCGGTCTGACGAAGCAAGCTTCTTACAGTATCTGTTGGCTGTGCACCAAATCCCAACCACTTTAATGCAATTTCTTCATCGATAACTACTGTATGTGGTTCGTTTTTTGGGCTGTACTGACCAACTGCTTCAAGATATTTACCATCTCTCGGCACGCGTGAATCTACTGCGACAATTTTGTAAACGGGCTGTCTCTTCTTGCCCATTCTTTTGAGTCTTAATTTGACCAAATCTGGTTTCCTCCGGATATCAAAATATGTTATTTCTGTTTTCTAAAAAAGTTAGATTTATTTAATCTGGTGATCATTGTCTGCATCTCTGTGAATTGCTTGATCAACCTGTTCACATCCTGTATAGTGGTACCACTTCCTCTTGCAATTCTGCGTCTGCGACCACCATTCAATATTTTTGGGTTACCTCTTTCCACTCTGGTCATCGAGTTGATTATTGCCTCAACTTTTACCAGAGCATTATCGTCAACCTGTGCGTTTTTCATCTGATTCGGGATACCCGGTATCATAGAAATAAGAGACGATAACGAACCCATTTTCTTTATCATCTTTATTTGCTTCAGAAAATCATCGAAATCGAACCTGTTTTTACGCAGCTTCTCTTCGAGTTCTTCAGCGTCTTTTTGGTCGTATGCCTCCTGGGCTTTTTCAACCAGACTAACAACATCTCCCTTACCCAGTATTCTCGATGCGAGACGGTCGGGGTAGAAAATGTCCATCGCCTCAAGTTTTTCACCCGTGCTGATGAATTTAATCGGTTTGCCTACCACTTCTCTTATAGAGAGGGCACAACCGCCTCTTGAATCACCGTCGAGTTTAGTCAGAACTATACCGTCAAAATCAACTCTGTCGTTAAACGATTTCGCTGAGTTTACCGCATCCTGACCTGTCATCGAGTCAACTACAAAAAGAACTTCAGTGGGTTTCACTAATTCTTTTATATCAGCTACTTCCGACATTAGTTCTTCATCAACATGCAAACGCCCGGCTGTATCTATTATGATTACATCGTTTTTGTTTGCTTCCGCAAATTTTATCGCGTCGCCCGATATTTTTCTGGCATCTTTAACATCAAGTGAAAACACGGGAACATCAATCTGAGTTCCGAGTGTTTTTAACTGGTCAATCGCTGCCGGGCGATAGATATCCGCCGCAACCAATAGTGGTCGCTTTCCCATTCCTTTAAATCTACGAGCAAGCTTTCCTGAGAAGGTGGTTTTACCCGACCCCTGCAAGCCGACTATTAGGAGGATGGTTTTTCCTGACGGATTCAAGCTCAATTCTTGAGAAGAACCTCCCAAAAGATCAACAAGTTCATCGTAAATGATCTTGGTAATCAATTGTCCCGGGGTTATCGAGGTAATTACCTCCTGCCCCATCGCCTTGACTCTTACACGCTCAATAAAATCTTTTGTAACTTTGTAGTTTACATCAGCGTCAAGAAGGATTCTTCTAATCTCTCTTACCGTCTCGCTAACATTTGATTCGGTAAGTTTTCCCTGACCTCTTATCTTCTTAAGGGCTAACTCTAATTTATCGCTAAGATCCTGAAACATTTAAAGAATCAACCTCTTAAGGCGTTAGCGCCCGATACAACCTCTAACAGTTCTTTTGTAATCGCTGCCTGTCGTGCCTTGTTATAAGTCAACTTAAGCGAAGATATAAGTTCTGTTGCGTTAGTGGTAGCATTTTCCATAGCTGTCATTCTCGCACCATATTCCGCCGCATTTGAATCGAGCAATGCCTTCCACAACTGGGTTTCCAGATATTGTGGAAGAAGTGAATTCAAAATTTCTTTTTGCGAGGGTTCGAATATAAACAAATCTCCGCTCGTTCCCTCATTTACTTCCATTGGAACAGGCAGAAATTGTGAATTAACAACTTTTTGTGATATTACCGACTTAAATTCATTGTAAATAAAAGTTACTTTATCGTATTTGCCGCCGAGGTACCCCTGGATGGCTACAGGTAAAATCTTACCCACATACGAAAAATTCAGACTGTTAAACAATCCTGTAACTTCACCGGCAAGATTATAACCTCTTTTTCTGAAGTGGTCAAATCCTTTTTTTCCAACACAAAACAGAACGGGTTCTATACCTTTGGCTTTTAGATCAGCAGCATAATGAGTTGCTTCTTTAATAAGGTTGGTATTGAAAGCTCCGCAAAGTCCTCTGTCAGCAGTTACTACAATAATGAGCTCTGTTTTGATCTCACGAACAGTAACAAATGGATTTGTCAGTTTGTCATCTTCAGTAAAAAGATTGGCTACAAGACTACCAAGTTTGTTTGCATAAGGTCTGGCACTCACAATAGCTTCAGTGGCACGACGCAACTTGGCTGCCGCAACCATCTTCATTGCCTTTGTGATCTGCTGGGTGCTTTTAACACCCTTGATCCTGCTCCTTAAGTCTCTAAGAGTTGCCATTTCTTATTGCTGCTAATTCTTAAATGTTGCTGAAAATTCGGCAACCGATTTCTTAATAAGTTCCTCTACATTCGGTTTTATCTCTTTAGCTTCCCTGATTCCTTTGAGGATCTCAGGATATTGTCTATCGATAAATTCAAGATATTCTCTTTCGAATACTTTAACCGATTCAACAGGTACAGTATCGAGATAACCTTTAGTACCGAGAAATACGCTCACTACCTGTCTTTCGATAGGAATAGGACGATAGATGCCCTGTTTGAGCAGTTCGACCAACCTGGCACCTCTTGAGAGCGTTCTTTGAGTAGATACATCAAGGTCACTGCCAAATTTAGCGAATGCTTCAAGTTCTCTGTATTGTGCAAGATCAAGTTTCAGACTTCCTGCAACCTTTTTCATGGCTTTAATCTGAGCATTACCACCCACACGGGATACTGATATACCCACATTGATAGCAGGACGAACGCCTGCGTTAAACAGGTTTGGTTCAAGATAAATCTGACCATCGGTAATCGAAATAACATTCGTAGGAATATATGCCGACACATCACCCTGTTGGGTTTCAATGATCGGAAGTGCAGTCAAACTGCCACCGCCGAGTTCATCGCTCAACTTTGACGCTCTTTCAAGCAATCTGGAGTGAAGATAGAACACATCACCCGGATATGCTTCACGACCCGGAGGTCTTCTTAAAAGTAGAGACAATTCTCTGTAGGCGGCTGCCTGCTTCGAAAGATCGTCATAAATTACAAGGGCGTGTCTGCCGCTGTCTCTAAAATATTCACCAAGACATGCACCCGAGTAAGGAGCAATAAACTGAAGTGGTGCAGGATCAGAAGCAGATGCTGAAATAACTGTAGTATATGCCATGGCTCCTGTTTCCTGAAGTTTGGCTACCACTTGTGCAACTGTCGATCTCTTCTGTCCAATTGAGACATAGATACAAAATACGGGATTAACACCAAGAGATTTCGCCTCTTCGGTGTGTGTAAATTTCTGATTAATAATGGTATCTACTGCGATAGCTGTTTTACCGGTCTGTCTGTCACCAATTATAAGCTCTCTTTGTCCTCTACCGATTGGAATCATAGCATCAATAGCTGTGATACCGGTCTGAAGTGGTTCTTTCACCGGCTGGCGTTGCATTACACCAAGAGCTTTTCTCTCGATTTCCTGATATCCTTCAGCTTTGATAGCACCTTTACCATCAAGAGGGATACCGAGAGGTGAGATTACTCTGCCGAGCATCGCTTCGCCAACAGGCATTGAAGCTACTCTTCCGGTTCTTTTTACTTCATCGCCTTCTTTAACAAGGGATGAATCGCCAAAAAGGGCACAACCAACCGAATCTTCTTCGAGATTGAGTACCATTCCAAAAACATCGTTTGGGAACTCGACAAGCTCGCTCGCCATAACTTTGGAAAGACCATAAACTCTCGCTATACCATCACCAACGGAAAGTACCGTACCTACTTCATAGATATCGGCTTCCGATCGCTGTCCGGATAATTGCTCTCTTAATATCGAAGTAATTTCATCCGGTTTGATTTTTATCATATCTCAAGTCCCATTTTTAAAAATTGTTTAGTGATACGCCGGCGCGGCTGAATGTTTTTCTAAGTTTGTTCAACTGGTTTTTAACTGATGCATCTATAATAATCTCATCAGTTCTCGCTACAAAACCACCGACTAATCCGGGATCTGTCTTAACAGTCACTTTAAGTTTGCACTTAAAGTATTCTTCAAGCTCTTTTTGTATCTTTTCAGATTCTTCCGAACCAAATTCAAAAGCGGATGATATTTCCACTTTTTGGTATCCTCTTGCCTTATCGGAGACTTTTAGAAACGCCTCGAATATTTCATAGGTGTTCGATATTCTCTCTTTTTTTGCGAGGAATTCAATAAATCCTGTCAACGACTCGTCTATTTTACCCGAAAAAATCTTGAGTAAAATAGCAAGTTTGTCAGAATCTTTAAATACCGGAATGCCTATGATTCTTTTCAGGTTTGAATTTTCATCAAAAACTGACAGGATACCTTCAGCATCCTGGTAAATTTTCTCAAAATTCGGAACCGAGTCGATCGAAGAATAAAGGGTAGAAGCATATTTAACGGCTACCTTGCTGAAAGACATTGTCAGTTATTCCTTATCTCATCAATAAATTTATTAACCAACACTTTGTTTTTTTCGCTGTCAAGGTTTGCCTTGATTACTTTTTCTGCAGCAGCAATAGTGACATCAGCAACCTCTTTGATTACTCTGTCAACCATCTCCCGTTCGCGGTTCACAAGTTCGGTATCGAAATCTTTTCTCTTCTTGTCAAACTCTTCTTTAAGATCATGAGCCATTTTGGTTTTCTGTTCTTCGAAGTATTTGCGACTTTCCTCGATCTGTCTTCTTGCGGCTGCATCATTTTCCTGACGCACTTTTTCATTTTGTGCAATCAGTAGATCTGCTTCATCCTTCGCTTTCTTTGCTGCTTCCAAGGCATCTTTTATTCCCTGTTCTCTCGCATCGAGAGCACTGAGAATAGGCTTCCAGGCATATTTGGCAAGTATAATCAGCAAGATGATAAATGTAAGTGTGGTCCAAAACGCCAGACCACCATTCACATCGAGCAAACTTGGCTTGCCTTCTCCACCCGAAGCTGTAAGAAAGACAAACGAACTAAAAATCATTTTATTACCTTTTTGGGTTAATTAGCCTTATTTACCGGCAAGGATGAAGCAAATTACCAATGCGAACAGTGAGATACCTTCAATAAGAGCTGCTGCAATGATCATAGTGGTTCTGATACCACCACCTGCTTCAGGCTGACGACCTGTTGCTTCCATTGCTGCGGCTGCCAATTTACCAATACCGAAACCACCGCCGATGATTGTTAAAGCTGCACCGATACCGGCTGCTAAATGTGCTAACTCCATTTCATTCCTCCGAATAGAATTTTTTTTGTTTCTTTAATGATCCTGATGTACTGCCATACCAATAAAAACGGCAGATAACATCGTGAATATATAAGCCTGTAGCATTGCTACAAGTATTTCGAGCATGTATATAAAAAGTGCCATCCCAACTGAGACAGGTGCCACAGCCAGGGTGTTCATTGCAAATATCAAACCAATAAGGGCATAAATTACAATATGACCTGCAGTCATGTTCGCAAAAAGACGAATTGCCAATGCAAAAGGTTTTGTAAACAAACCGAGTAATTCAACCACGATCATAATTGGTAGAAGGAAAACCGGAATTCCGTGGGGAATAAGCCCCTTAAAATAGCCAAAAACGCCATTCTTCTTCATACCTCCCCACTGCGTAACAGCAAATGTAGCTGTGGCAAGGGTTGCCGTAACTGAAATATTACTTGTAACGGTTGCAGAAAATGGAATAAGCCCAAGGAAATTGGCAAAAAGGATGAAGAAAAATGCCGTTAACAAATAAGGAACAAATTTCTCGTATCCGCCACCAATGCTTGGTTTGGCGATTTCATCTCTAACAAAAAGGATAAGAATCTCGACAGCACTTGTAAATCTGTTGGGAATCTGAGTCTTTTTGTAGCGTCTTGCCACTTTGATGAGCAAAAAAGCGAGAACTATAGCTGCCAGCCAAAGGAAAACGATATGCCTCGTAATTACTACATGGATGTCTCCAATCCAAAAATCGGGCAGATATATCTTACCAAGTGGCGAAAAGTCAAGATACTCACCATCCATAATATGGTGTAATATCCATTCACTGCCTTGGCTCTCACCTTTTCCGGCTGTTTTGCTTAAAGTATCGGCTACTGCTTTTGTGGTCTCAGTGTACATTATCGGAAAGCGTCTTCTTCTCTGATTTTACTAAATAGATCAATTGTAGAGTCAGGTACAAAAAATAAAAAATAAAGACTGTAATTATATAATATTTTTGGTTCAAATTCAAGATGTAGAGCAAAAATATTATAAATAGTGCGATAAAGAGCATCGAAAGAGTCATGGCACCGAGCACAATTATCATAAAATTTTTGTCATTTTTTTGTGCTGCATACTTAATTGCTGCGACACCGAGTGCAAAATTTAACACTCCCGGGAGTTGTCCCCAAAAAAATTCTTTAACAGGGAAAACCCCCTCGGGTGCCATCAAAAGGGCGAAAAGTCCCACTATTCCAAATACACCGATCATTACGAAGGATGCCGCAAGCACCTTATTATCTGTTGTCATTCTTTAACTTGTTCTTCTTTTCAAGGTTCAAAACAGTCTTTATAAAATTGTAAATACCCGCAGTTCCGCCGGTTAGGGCAAAAATCCATAACCAATAAGAAGTCGAGTACTTTTTATCGAGCCAGTCACCAATAAGAACCATCCCGACGATGGTCACAGCCAGCTGAATTCCGAGTCCCATGTATGGGGCAACCGCTCTAAGACTTTCGGCTATACTGTCCTCATTTTTCTCAGGCATCAGCGGATTCATCCTTCGATTCTTCAGTCTCATCTGCTTTTGTTTCCCGACCAGTCATACCGTCTTCCACTTTCCCCTTATAGATTCCCCCTTCCTCAATAACCAGACTCTTAGATCTAATATCGCCGGATAACTCACCTGAAGGGTTAATTTCCACTTTATCGGTTGCGTACGCATTGCCTGTAACCTTACCGGCAATCGAGATGCTCTCGGCAACAAGATTACCCGTCACTTCTGCACCCTTGCCAATGAGCAAAAGTCCATCAACTCTGATATCACCTCTCAATTTTCCATCGAATCGCATATCGCAACCACCTTCGATTTCACCCCTGATAATTACATCAGATGAAATAACAGTTATCGGTCTGTACAACTTTTTTACACTTTTTAGTTTCATTGTGATCTATTTTTTGTTGCCTTTTTTATCCTTCAAAGTTTTGGGCGTGGCTTTTTCACCCGTTGCTTTATCCCTGGTGCTTTTTACGATGCTGTCATTTTTGGAAGAGACTGTTGAATCTTGAAGTGTCAGGAAAAACTTCATCCGGTCGTTTTCACTCTTTATCTTGTTCAGATCGTGTAATAAACCGACAACCTTTTTATTCAAGTTTGAGATTAAAGCTTTATCTTCATCTGAGAGTTCCGGATGGACATTAACCAAAGAGTTCATCGGGGTAAACCGGAATAAAAAGAAGGAAATAATTGCCATCACGGCGAACGAACCAATGAGATACAGAACACCCTTCCTGAAGCCAATCACTGTAACAGGGACATCTGAATGATTGTCAGCAGGTAAAAGAAGTAATCTAAATTTAAGCTTTTCTAATTTCTTCTTGAGCTTTTCCATCTATACTTCATCAAATTTTCGCAAAATATCATCATAACTGATCATACCTTCACGAATTAAAACAGGCTTTTCACCCGTAAGATTTATGACAGTTGAAGCGATGTTAAGTGGAGGTTTTGCACTGTAAAAAATTGCGTCAACCTCGTTGTTAAACTCTTGAGAAATCAGGGTAAAATCGTTCATCGCAGGCTCCTCGCTTCGGTTTACACTCGTTGAAACCAGAGGCATCTGCAATTCTGTAGTAAGTTTCCTGCAAAAATTATGATTTGGAATTCTGAAGGCACAGGTCTCATCACCTGTGATGTCCCGAAAATATTTATTAAATTTCAGAACAACGGAAACGGGATTAGGCCAGAGTGAAATGAGAAAATCTGCGTGTTTTTCATCAGCAAGTTCCACATGATGCAGCACCATTTCAATATCTGCGGCAAGGAGAATAAATTTTTTGGAAATGCTTCTTCTTTTAATTACAGTAACTTTTTGAAGTGCGTCCGCGTTAAATGGATTGGCTCCAAATCCATAAATCGTATCGGTGGGATAAATAAAAACCCCTCCCTCAAAATAGATATGAATCGCCTTTTGAATCGCATCATTTAGATTATCGTCGGTATTTAATTTTAGTGTCTCTCTAAGTTCTTTCATCCATTATCTCCTTTACTTTACTCACGACCTCATAGAAGTGGATTGTTGTTCCACATTCAAAATCACCTTTTGGACATTTTTTATGTCCGTGCACCCCGCAAGGTTTGCAGTTAACTTTTGCTGAGATATATCTACTTGTATCAGAATAACCATAAAAACCGAATTCCGGGACAGTAGAACAATAAATTGTAAGGACTGGTACACCTGCTGCCATGGCAAAATGAGTCGGGGCACTGTCATTTGTTATGACGAGTGCAGCATGCCTCATTAATTCAACACTTTCCACCATGCTAAAATTCCCACAACAGTTAATAACACTGCCCCCGGTAATTTTAACAATCTCATCTCCCATCGATTTTTCCCCCGAACTGCCCGAAATTAACACCTGATAACCGCCGGCGGAAAGCTCAGCTGCCACTTCAGCATAATTTTTCAGGGGGTACTTTTTTGTCTCCCAAACACTTCCGGGCGAAATGACCACAATCTTCTTGCCACTCTCTAATCCGGTGACAAAATCATTAACTTTTTGGCGTTGTTCATCTGTCGCCACAATTTGGGGAAATATCTTCCAACTCTCATCACCATAGTTACCGAGGAAATTCAGATTCCTTTTTACTTCGTGATCTCTGTAATCGTATTTGACTCTTTTATCGTACAAAAAAGAGAAACTACTCGTCGAGAATCCGATAGTCTCTTCACCTCGAATCAAAGAGACGAGAAGAGTCGTTCTGAACGACCTGTGGAGCGAATAAACTTTTGAATAATCATTCTCTTTAACTTGTGCTGCAAATCTGGCAATACCTCGGAATCCTTTATATTCGCGTCTTTTATCGAACGGGAGTACTTTTGAGACCACCGGTGAAGCTTCAAATATTTCCGAACAAGCCGGAGAACAGATTACATCAATTTCACTTTCCGGTTCCAATCTTTTCAGCTCTTGCAAAAATGGAAGTGTGAGAACTGAATCACCGGGGAAAGCTGTTTGAACAACCAGATTTCTGCTGATTTTCAATACTTCCACCTGTTGTGCATCCAAAACCATTGTTCCGGATATTTGCGAATATACCCCTCAAGAATTGCTGTATGCCGCCTGCTGATTTCCACAATTTTTTCTTGTTTCCCCTCCGGTAAATCCTCGGTTGAAACTTCGCAAACCTCAGTAATATAAGAATTGTCGCTCTGGCGTATTGTGATGGAAAAAAGTATCGGTGCCCCTGTTTTAAGTGCGAGTACTGCAATACCTTCATTAACGGCTGAAGCTCTGCCAAAAAAAGGGACTCTAATTCCGTCTTCCGGACCCCTCTGATCTCCAACCACTGCAATTATTTCACCATTTTTAAGGGCTCTAAAAAGAGTCATTGCTGCATTTCCGGTTTTGTAAATTTTATTTCCCCACCTTGTTCTTTGTTCTTCCATCCACTTAGTTACAAATCCGTTTCGTTGCGGTTGAGCCAAACCGGCAAAAGGTACTCCGATCCTTCGTGAAAAAGTGAGTGCTGCAACTTCCCAATTCCCAAAATGAGCAGTCATCAGTATAACACCTTTTCCCATCGCATGATATTTTTGTACAAATTTTACGGGTTCATCACCAAAATAGCTCCCCACATCTTCAAACTTCATTGCCGGAAGAGCCATAATCTCAATGAAGGTTTTTGCACTACTGATGTAACACTTTTTGGCGAGAATTTTTCTCTCCTCTTCTGACATTTCAGGGAAAGCAATTTTGAGATTTTTTAAGACAACTTTGAGTCGAAGTTTGAGGAGATCATGGAAAATAAAGGCAAGAAAGGGCGCAAAAACATGCGCCCTCTTAAAACCGGCAAGGCAAAAAAGCTTGCTAAAAAAGGAAAAAAGGATGTATTCTAAAAAGTTCTGCAATATTACTAAATCTCAAATTTTGTAACTTGCAATATAACTATTTTATAGCGTCTTTATTCTGTTCTGCCAACTGTCATCTCTTAATTCACCCCGTTTTGTGGAGTGAAGAAGTTTATAGTCACCAAATCCTGAAATGTCGCCAAACACAAATTCAACTCCACCTTCGAGGTCATCATAGTTCCATATTTCGTAAGGTTTAGTATCCAACTGTGAAGGATAACGGTTAATTTCACTTGGGCGTCCGTAAACGATGTGGACTCTGCCACGATCTGTTTGCCACCCTTTTCTTTGAAACGAAGAGTAAGCCTGATTGGCGTATTCAATTCTTTTGTAATAATCTCTTTTGAACTCATTCACAGCTGTTGTCGGATCTGAATCCCGGTTTCGCCAGAAAGAGAACATAAAGTTTCTTTTTCCTTCAATATCCTTTAGCTGATCCCACTGTTTTTCTTCAACTTTGGAGATGATATATTTAGCCTGCCCAAAAGCTTCTTCAATCTCTTCTTCACTCATGGTGGCAAATTCAGAAGAAAGAAATTCATTGTCAGAATATTTACTTGCAACAGTATCCACGACCTTTGAATTAAAAATGTAGATTTTTTTTGACGCCATCGCAATTTCGTTCGAAAGTGAATCGAACAACGCTACTGTTAAATTGTACGAACCTGTGGGCAATTTCGAAATATTGACGGTATTGGCTTCAACAATGGAACTGTTTTTCCTCGGAATATATCTGCGTTTTCTGCTGACTTCTTCGTTTTTGTCATTTGTTAATACTCTCTCCAGAATCAATAGCTCCGGATCGGTATCTTTGTTCAAATTGTATAATTCCACATAATAAAATACAACGGGAAGATTCTCGCCAAACACGGTCGATACATTTGGTACAACCTCAAAAGTGTTTTTATAAAAAGTTGAGGAATCGTTGTCCGATTTCTCAATTCTTGTAGCTACTTCAATATCACTTATTTCAAATTTTGATTTGCCGTTGTCTTTGAGTTGAATATTAAATTTAGCTGTATCATTTCTATCATCTGACATTAAATCTTTGACAGAGAATGCAAAATTGTATTCACCAAATCTTAACCTGAATCTTAGTACTCCGGTTAAGTTGTTTTTCACTGTATCATAAACAGGGGAGGTAAAATTATATTCTCTCTTGAAACTTGCTTGATTGGTTTTTAGATCTTCAATAAAAATGCCAATTGACCCTTGGATAAAACTTTTATTGTCTTTTTGAAAAGGTGCAAAAGCATTTTGATAGAAACTGTAATAAACTTCAACAATCGATGATGTGTCATCTCCCGCAAAACGGGCATAATCAAGATCAAAAAGGGGCTTTTTCTGGGCTATTGCGAATAAACTAAAAAATAGAACCAGGACTACTGTCTTTTTCACCGGAATCACTCCATAATATGGATAATAAAAAAAAGGCGTCCGCAATACGGACGCCTTCACAAAAAGTAAATCGATTACTTAAACGCTAACTTTACCGTGACTATGTGGTTTGGATTTGGGAACTCTTTAACCTGACGGAAAGCATAATCTACTACAACACCGATTTCATCGGTCAATTTGTAGTTGATACCGGCACCGAGATTGACACCAAATATGTTGTCCTGATTGTTGGCAGTCTGCAATGCATATCCGCCTCTAACAAAGAACATATCCTGGAAACCATACTCGAGACCCAACTTAAATTGATCTTCGAAAGCGTTGTTGTTTACAAATGTACCACCCAGCATGAGCTTGTTATCTTTGTCAAAGTCAAACTTGTAAGCAAGACTGAGTTCAAAGAAGCTCGGTATCTGGTAAGGTTCAGTGACAGCCTGATAGTTGCCACCGGTTGAACCTGGAATTGCTCCGGGTACATTTGTTTTGAATTGAAGATCCTGACCGGAATATTGCATATTGGTTCCGATGTTTTTTACAGCAGCACCAATTGTCAAATTCTTGTCGAATCTATACTGAACACCAAAATCGAGGGCAAACCCTGTTGCGTTGGTATTCATGATTGTTTCAGAGACCACTTTGGCATTAACACCAATTGATACTCTGTCAGTGATAATTTTGGAGTAGGTAAGACCTGCCACCAGGAAACCTGGTGAATAGGTTGTTCCGTCGCCATCCGGTGTATTGACTGTGGTCACCGGAATATCACCGAAATTCATCGATTTAAATGATAAAGCTATTGAACCGAATTCTCCAAGGCTGGTTCCCGCAGCAAAATAGGAAATATTGATGTCGGCTATATAAGACATATAGCTAAACATCGCTTCGGTTTTTCTGTCAACATCCAATCCGGCAGGATTATAGAAAATAGATTCCATACCGGTAACACTGGATACGAACGCGCCTCCTGTAGCTATGCCGCGTGCTCCAACAGGAATAAGCAACTGGTCTGCACCGGTTGTACCCTTGCGGGATATATCACCTGCATAGCTTGGCAGTACGAAGGCGAGTATTAGCAGCAATGATAAGTATCTTTTCATATTAAGTTAACTCCTAATTTCTGATTCCAAGTATGGCGGCAGTTTTCACACCACCGCCCACTTTGTTTTAGAACCTTTGTATCTGCTTTTGCGGCATAATTATTGCGAATTTAAGTATCTTTTCACCATATTCAGGCGATTTTACAATAGCGAGGTACATACCGGACGCGACTCTAAGACCTTCAGAGTTCTCCAGATCCCATCTAAGGAATGGTGAAGTTGGTGAAGACTTGTCGTTTGTGCTAAGAGTACGGACTAACATACCTGACAATGAGAATATTTTTACAGTTACATCTGTTGGCAGATTTGTAAAAGTAACGAATGGATTGTCTGGTGTGTTACCACTGTAACTTGACTGCGGATTATACGCGAATAATGGATTCGGATATACATTAACTTTGTCAAAAAGAGCTTTTTTCTGATCTGCTGTCAGATCACCACCCTTTTTAGTGGAAAATGTAAAGATATCATTCACATAAGGATATGAAGCAAGTTCGATTTTAAGAGTGTCACCGGCTGCATAGAATGAAGACGCATCAGCTCTTTCCATACCTACTACATATTTACCACCCAACCAGGGCGAACGGAAGATCGATCTGAATGCGGTTCCGTATGTGTTTGTATCAACTCCGGCAGGAATTGTCGCTGGGGTAAGCAAGTCAGCCCAAACAGGTGTTCCTGTTCCAAAGTCTCCGCCTGTAAGTTCTTTTTGTGAACCTGTTGCATCATAATTCATATCGAATATGACAATGAATTCACCGGAAGAACTTATTGATACACCCGGATCCCAGTTACCATCAGGATTTCCATTAAGGAAAGTACCAACGCCATCGCCAGGAATCTTGGTTGACAATTCAATAAATCCGACAGCCAATTGTCTTTGTGTGCCGTACTTGGTATCAACTTCCCAAGCGGTGAAAGGTACATCAACAAAACCTTCGCCAAATTTACCCATCTGACCACCTCTGGATGAAACAGTATCAGCGGCAGTAACACCGGCTGCATAAATGTAGCTGGCATTTCTTCTTGCAACTGAAGTTCCAACGAAACCTTGCATATATCTGTATGCTTTACCGGAATTAGGAGCGAATCTGAGTTCAACTCTCTTCATTTTGTCAGCAGACATATATGTTGAATAGTTTCTGTCGGCATTTTTAGGAACAGAGATCTTTGCAGAAGTTGGAATATCTCCACCTGTGTAGAACACACCGGAAAGACGACCGGCTGCTGAGAAATTTCTGAACCATTGTTTACCGGAGTATTTCGGTGCAGCGAGAGCAGCAAAAGAAGGAGATACTTTCAGGAGGAAACCGTCGGTTACCTTTCCTGCTACCGTTGCAAGTGTTGTATCGAATGCTTTCATCGAATCAACAAGTACCACATTAGTAGTTTTGTTTCTCAATCTGTAGAATACTGAGTAAGGTGATGTCACAGCTGCATTTCGGAAGAATTCAACATTGTAGGTATCACCGGTAAGCTTTTTATTGTCAACGACAACATACTGAACTTTACCGCTTGATGGACCTTGAGCCACTTGCGCAGTTGAACCTTCTGATGCGGGAGCATACATATTCTCACCAAATACAACAGGAAATATAGCTGTTTCATACTCTTCTAATGCACCTGAACGGGCGATATAATCGCCTCCCGGACCATAAACGATAGATTTATTCTGATCGTAGGGTCCTTTTAAGAATATTGCTGCGTGATTGATAGCGTAAGCTGTAACTGTAAAGTAGTATGTTTGACCTTTTACAAGAGGATCACCGTTAAATGGATTTGAAGAAATCTTAATACGGAGTCTTCCTGTAGAAGGATCTGCATAGACTGCTGAATCGATTTTGAATTCAGGAAGGAGGTCTGCGAACTTTAATTCTTGATTACCGTTTGCAAACAGCGTATAGATTCCTTTAATCGAATCGTTAAGTGCATAATTGGCTACTACTTTAGCATTATCCACACCGGCAATAACAGTCTCTTTAGAGTTTGTTCTGTAAGCTGTAACATAGAAACCTTTAACTCTTCTGTCGATATTTAATACAGTATCAACAGCACGATATTTAAGTTGATCATAAGTATCAAAGTTAATATCAATGTAGCCTGAACCGGTTGCCGAATTTCCTGTAACCAATACAGGTTTAACAGGTGGTGGTGGTGGTGGTGAAGGGAAGTTCGAATCGAACAATAACTGAGCAATTTCAGAATACTGTTTTGCTACTGTTACTGAATTCTTCGCATCATTTCCTCTACCAAGTACATAGGCAACAACGATATCAACAGGTACATTCTTTTCAAGTTTGAAAGGACCTGTGTTCGACATCTGACGTTGATCTGCACCTGTGTTGTTAATCCAGCCTACATTGGTAACGGGGTTACCTGAATAGGAGAATCTTGGATCGACAGTAGCACAATCGACACCACCACGAACTTCACCAAATGCCCATGTACAAGGATTAAGAGCATCTCCTACACGGTTTTTTCCTTCCATGTAGTTTCTTGCTTCCTGACGGGTATTTGGATCACCGTGAGTTGGGTGACTCTGTATGTAGTGAATAAATGATGAAAGTCCAAGGTTTTTAGCTCCCGGGAACGATGCAATTCCTCTTGCCTGGCCACCAACATAGTGTGCAGTATCAAGTGGAATATCTATTCCGTCATCCCATTTTCCATTAGCGTTCACATCAGTAAATGTAACACCGGGTATGTAGGATTTGGGACCCTGGAAAAAGTCGATAAGGAATGTAGGAGGATTTGATCCATATTCCGCATCGTCACCATCGTTGTAAACATATCCGGCATTAAGAGTGGTATCAGAACCAACGAGATCATCATAGGCATCACCCAAATCAGGATCTGCCCAAACACCGAAATAAACGGAGTCCATAACATCTGCAACCGTACCGGTATTCAAAAGTGAATACCTGAGGAACACCATGTTACCAACAAAACTTTTGGTGTTGAAAGCAAATACTGACTGACGAATCTCAATACCCTGAGGAGAAACATCATTGAATCTTCTCAATGCAGGGTCTGTAGCATCGTTATAAACACACCAGGCAGTTTCATCACCAATAAGGTCAGGTCTGTCTTCTGTGTTGTCCCATTTACCGTTACCGTTTTTGTCTATAGGATCGTAAACACCGTCACCATCGCCATCGTAGAAATACGCTCCAAGTTTAACAGCATCTCTCCATTCATCCCATGCAGGAGCGAAGTCGCCTTCAGCAGCTCTTAAGACATAAATCTGAGCTTTTGAATCGTTTCTTCCACCAGCCACAGTACCCGGGACATAGTCCTGAATACGGGAAGCCGAAGCAACTGCGTTAGTCCAGAGCACCCCGTTGGTTTTACCGCTAAGGAAGAATCCACCTGAGAAGAGGAAGACAGTTCCGGCGAAACGACCACCAGAGGTGTTGCCTCCGGTTTCGGGATCGAAAATAGACACATCACCCACAACACCCGATCTATTGAGCGGAATGTTAAGGTTATTGATAAACATTCTGTAGGAGTCGCCGGCTTTCAGAGCAGGAGAATTATTATTCCCCTTTCCTCCGCCTTTGCCTCCGTTGTCATTGCCTCTAAATCCGAACGACACTAAACCTGCCGCAAGAATAAAGAGGAGGATGAATTCTTTTATATATATTCTTTTGTTCATATTCCAAGTTCCCAATATTATTTACCGGATTGACTTGTAAAGTTAACTTTGAAACCAAGCTTTATGAGTCTTGGAATACCGAAGTTGCCAGGATTTCTTTCAAATGCACGGTAATCTGATTTGTAGATTTCCGGATTTGGAGTCGATGCTGCAGTTCTCTGACCTTCAAGGGTATTGATCCAACCGGTAGTATAAGGATCGCCTGATGATTGATAAACTGTAACAGGGTTGTCTGAATTCAACAGGTTCTCAATCCAGAGGTATGGAGTCAAAATGAAATTGCTTATTCTGAAAGCTTTTTCAAGTTTAAAATCAACTCTGAAATTGCCGGGACCATAAGCCGAGTTTACATAACCTTTGGTGTCGCCGTAGTTTGTTGCTCCGGCAAGAAGGTTCTGTGACTCAAGCGGGGTGTAAGGTCTTCCACTGTTGAATCTGAGCAAAAGATTTGCTGCAAGATTCTCGAGGAAGCCAAGCTGGCCCTGTGGTACAAAGAAATCGATGTTTACAACACCGGTGTGTCTCTGATCGAAATCGAGAGGAGCGATTACTTTTGGTATTTCACCATTGTTGTTTCTGAAAGCAGCAGTGAAAGATGATCCGGTTGAAGATCCTGTACCTTCAGCAATAGAGTAGGTATAGTTCAACGAGAAGGAGAAGTAGCTGATTCTTGAAACATCAAGTGAAAGGGCGATACCTTTAATGGTACCAAAGTCAGTGTTGGTTGGGGTGATGTATCTGAGCAATTCGCCACCTTCAGATCTTCTGAAGAAAACGGTTGCTGAGTTTACAAGACCTTCTGTGTTCTTGTAGAATGCAGTTAAATTAACTGCTGCAAGATCACTAACCACATGACGGAAACCAATCTCATACTGAGTTGTAATTTCGCTCTTTACATGACCATTGTTTACACCAAGGTTATTATCAGTAACAAGGGAACCGAGGTCCTGATAAGTTGTGTAAATCTGATCAAGTGATGGCTGCTGTATGAATTTACCATACTGGGCATGGAATACTGTGTTTGCACTAACAGGGAATCCTAAACCGATTCTTGGTGAGAAATAAATTTCAGCTTCCTTTGTGACAAAGTCAGCAGCATCGAAATTATTCGGATCACCAAAAATGTAAGGGAAGAGAGGATCTCTCAAGATATCAGCTTTTGTATCGAAATAATCGAATCTGATACCAAGGTTAAGAACCATGTCAGAGAGCTCAAATCTGTCCTGAATGTATGCGTAAGCAAGCATTGGTAGTTTTGGTTCATTGGCATCACCCTTTGAAGTAAGGGTTTTACCTGTGAAGTCATATCCAATTGCTGTTGGTTGAAGTCTTCTGTATCTCTCCTGATCTGAAAGACCTTTAAGATTATCGGAAGCCAAACCAACTGGTCCAATAGAATAAAGTCTGATGGTTGAATAATTAAATCCACCACCAGCTTCAAGAAGGTGTTTACCCATCTGTGCGGTGAAATCGAAATCAGCGGTTAAAGCTGAGTTGTTGTTCAAGAAATAACCGTTGTTAACTCTACCGAACTTTGAGAAAATACCATACTCGTCAAAGTTTACTCTACCACCGTTAAATGGAAGTGTAACTCCTCTTGCTGCGTTGGCAATACTATCGCCATAAGCCTCGAGGTTATTGAACCATATTCCATCGCCTTGCTCATTTTTGTAGAGTTTGTAGCCAATATTAAGGTTCCAGAAAGCATTTTTACTTACATTCTGTGACAAACGGGCTGAAAGTGAGTAGTTCTCTCTTTTTACCAGCGGGTTGTGCTCAGAATTACTCTTTATATAAGAGTGTGTGTAAGCGTTGAATTCTCTGAAGTTAATGTTAGCTCCCACACGGAAAGTCCATGATTCACTAAGTCTGTGAGTGGTTCTTCCTGTGAATCTCCATACACTGGCACTCGAATTGGGACGGGTATCCGAGTTCATACCAACTGAAGGGACTTCAAGTGTGATAGCGCTTGGATCCTGATCGAGGAACCATCCTCTTTCTGCTGAAAGGAAGAATGTGTGGTCACCATTACCGGGGATGTAAGGTCCACCAAGAGTGGCTGTATAAAGGTTATATCCGTATTTGTCTGTAAATGATGAGGTTAAAACATCACCAAAGAATGTGTAAAACGGATTACCCGATTTTGTAGTAACATTCACGATACCGGACTGAGCCTGACCATATTTGGCTTCGTAGCCACCAATCTGGAAAGATATCTGTTCGATAGCAGCGTTACTTACCTGTGAATAGTTGGCACCTGAATAAAGGTCATTCTGAGGTACACCGTCAACGATATAGAGAACTTCTCCGCCTCTACCACCTCTGACATTAAGGGTTGCATTACCTGACGCTCCACCGGAGCCTTCGGTCATTACAACACCGGCATTCAAACCGGCTATATTCTCAACACCTTTTACAGGCAATTTCTGAATTTCTTCAGCATCATAGACTTTTGTGGTATTTGTTGACTTCTCTTCGAAGAATTTCTTGTCAACAATTACTACTTCATCAAGAGTAACACCCGAGGAGAGTTCAATATTGAGTTCTTCTGTGATACCGGCTACAATTCTAATTCCTTGGAATGTCTTTGTTCCGTAACCAACATAAGAAACCTCAACATTGTATGTTCCGGGGTTGATATTCAACACGAAGTACATACCATTTATGTCTGTGGCGGCACCAAGTCTGGTACCTACAATTTTAACATTTGCTCCAATGATAGCTTCTTTTGATTTGGCATCAACTACCTTTCCAGTAAGTTTTCCGACACCGGATTGTGCCAAGCCGGTTACCGAAAAGAGCGAAACTAACAGAAGTCCTAAAAAGAGTTCTTTCAAAATCTTCATCCCTGATCCTCCAAAGATGTTGGATGATGTGATTTGCAAAAAATTGTGCAGCTTATTTATTAGTTATAAATGGCGAACCCCACTTCTCAGCAGGGCTCGCCTAAATCTTCTTTACTTAAGATAACTTAAGGTAATTACTTGAGGAGAACCATTTTCTTGGTTTCAACAAAGTTTCCGGCAGTAAGTTTGTAAACATAGGTACCTGAAGCAAGTTTTGCAGCGTCAAAATTCACAGAATATGAACCTTGTTCTTTTACTTCATTTACCAATGATGCAACTTCTCTTCCGAGCATGTCAAATACTTTAAGGCTAACATTTGATCTTTCACCAACAGAGTATTTGATTGAAGTTGTTGGGTTGAACGGATTTGGGAAGTTCTGTGAAAGAACAAATCCTGTTGGTCCGCTAACTGCATCTTCAACACCGGTAGCTGTGAAAGTATATGAACCTGAGTAAACAACTGATGGCTGTGTATCGTAGGTTGCGTCAGGATAATATCCTGTGTAACCTGCCGGATAATGATAGAATACAAATGCTGTGTATGAACCATTACCATTGCTCTTAACATAAGGAGCCATGTGGTGTGAATTTTCATTCATTCCAGGGCTGTCTGTAAGATTAACTGGTGTTGACCATTCTCCACCATCAACAAATCTGTAAGCAGCATAGATGTCAACAAGGCTGTCTGTAAGGGTGCGTGGTGAATTCCATGTAGCTACTAAAACATTTTTGTCTTTGTCTGTTGCCAAATAAGAATCCGGACCAGTCTGTCCAAGTCCTGGACCTGCAAGCAGTGTATAAGAACCGTCGCCGATTCCTTCAAAAACAATTTTGCCATCCCAGCCGGTAGCTGTTTCGAAGATTTCAACTACGGCGTTTGTGCCGGTATTGTTATCGATGGTTGTATCAGTTACCTGGCAGATGAAGTGAACGAAACCATTTTTGTCAACATTCATGTCACCCTGATAAGAAACAAACGCATCGCCTTTTTTGTAGTCGTAAAGTCTGTCAAATTTAGAGAGTGCAGGAATGCTTCTGAAATCAGCAGCTTTCCATGCTGACCAGGTTGTTCCGCCATCTGTTGATTTAGAATATCCTGGTAACCAACCTGAGGTGATAGGAACCTGGGTTGGGAATGTACCAAGCACACCATAATAAACTGTACCATTGTGTGAAGCACCACCCATAGCGATGTTACCACCGTCTTCGAACGAAGCACTAACCCATGTAGCAGGGCGGAAGGATTCAACAGCCTGGAAATCGGTTGTTTTCCAAAGATCGAGTGCAGCATCAGTACCATTGTCTGAAGCCCAGAAAACACCAGCGGTGCCATCATTAGCGAAACCGGGTACCTGTGATGAGTAGAGGATTGTGGTATCAGCATTTCTGTAAATAGCTGAAACCTGGAAACCTGATCCGGCATATTCGTCAGCTCCGGCTCCAACGCCACCAAAAGCACCAGCTACAAGCTCTGGCCACATACCGGCAACGATAGCGTCCTGAATGTTTGAGCTTTTTGTTGGGTTGTTGAAGGTCATTGAAGGATAACGACCGTTGAAAGCAGAGTTGCTGCCGTTCATTGCAGGTGTTACTCTTGCCCAGGTTGCACCGGCATCTGTTGAGTAGTTGTAGAAAATTCTACCAGATGAACCGTAAGTAGTGTGACCTCTATGGATGAGCATTACTGTGTTTGTCCATGGGTCGAATGCCAATGGATTTAATGCACCGATAGCAGGACCAAAAGTGTTGGCCATGGTATCAACCGGAACCCAGTTAAGTGCGGATGGTCCCCAGGAAGGTGTGCCACCGGTAAGTGGAAGAGATACTGTTGTTTCAACAGTTGGCTCAACTATTACCGGAGCTTTTTTCCCGAGTTCTCTTTTATCTTGGGCCTGAAGTGACATTACCAAGGTAACGCTTGCAAGCAAAAAGAGTGTTCTTTTAAGCATAGGATACTCCTATTTATTGATTGGTTTTGGATTGTTATTTAATTGTTGTTTAGAAATCCAAGCGAAAAACATAAAATATTAACTTTATATTACTCACTTTTTACCACAATGCCAAGAAAATTCAACATCTAAAGCGTTCATTTGCTCCATTTATCTGATTTTCCCGCCATTTATGACAATTATTTAATCACTTGTGTATTCAATCTTGTGCTTTATCCTCATTCCGGCAAAAAAGTAATATTGAGGACAGGGAAATTATTCAAATATTTTTTTTCAAACAACAGTTTTTTCAAAAAAAATAATAAAAATTTAATACAGTAATTCCAAACTTCACCTGCGAATTACAAAAATATACTGTTTTTTGAAAGGTAATTAGATGTACGGGGTGATTTTTTGTACTATAACTGTCTTCTGTACAGCACCAATAATCGTGTCAACTACCTGTCCATTCTTGAATAATAAAAGTGTAGGAATGCTTCTTACACCAAACTTCACCGCTGTATCTGGATTTTCATCAACATCGAGTTTACCAATTTTTATTTTTCCGTCATACTCGCCTGCGAGTTGTTCCACGATCGGTGCAATAGCACGGCAAGGCCCGCACCATACAGCCCAAAAGTCGATTAATACGGGTATGTTCGAGTTTGTTACTTCATCATTAAAATTCTGGTCGGTTATTGTTACCGGCTTCATAAGAGTCCTTTCAGATTTAGATTGTTTCGCTGTTCTGACCTACATAACTTACAATATCTTCACCACCATCTACATTGATAACACCACCGCTTACCCAGCGACCTTCATACTTACACAATAACGAAATTATATCAGCTACATCTTCGGGCACGGTGAGCCTGCCACCGGGGTTTTTTCTCCGTGCTACTTCAAGCATCGGTACACTTCCGGGGATTTTTCTGAGGGCTGGAGTATCTGTCACGCCTGCCATAATTGAGTTGGCTGTGATGCCAAATTGTCCAAGTTCGCTTGCGAGTTGTCTGATGTGCGACTCTAAAGAAGCTTTAGCAGCAGATACAGCCCCGTAAGACGGGATGATAGCATGACCGCCTGAGCTTGTCATACCAAAAATTCTGCCACCCTCTGAGAGTAAACCCGCCTGAAACAGATCTTGCACCCAATAAACGAGTGAATGAGCCATAACATCTAATGTCATCTCCATCTGGGCTTTGGTGATGTATTTACCACCGTCAACAGGGACGAATGGCAAGAGTGTGCCAAAAGCGAGAGAATGCATTACAACTTTAATTTTTGGGTGGGTCTCTTCCGAAAGAAGACTCTCGATGATTTCCTGTCTCTTCTTTTCATCAGCAGCATTCATATTAAAGAATTTTGCTTCGACACCGTAGCTTTTGATTTTATCGATGATCTCGTTCACGAGAGGCATATTGACTGCCCTGTCTAAATGCACTCCAATGATGTTGTATCCGTCTGCTGCAAGTCTTACTGCCGTTGCTCCACCAAATCCGGATGAAGCTCCAAGAATCAGGGCATAATACTTACCTGTGGATCCATTACTCATAGATGTAACTTTCTTTGTAGATTAAAATGAAAATAGAGTTGCAATAATACAAAAATTGTTTTAGAACATAAAGAGATTAATTTGTTGTCAATATGGTTGTTATCGGTCAACCATCAGATTCTCAAAACCGACAATTTCACCTAATTTATTTATAATATTCCTGTTTACACTCATTTTTTGAAGTGAAGCCCTGAATATTCGCGGTAAAATCTTCCCGTTTTCTCTCTGAATAAACTCAAAAAAGAGCTCGACACTGCCGGGACTTGCAGACGAAAGTTCGTAAATTTTCTCGAGACCCTCCATCGGAACTTTTTGCGGGTCTATGGTTATTTTTAATCTTTTTGTAAATTTTTCGATGCAATATTCGATCGGCATGGCATTTTCAACGATTATTTTCACGGAATCGCCGTTTAGCTCTGCAGTCCCGTTAAAATATAACACAGCCCCGTTATTAATCAGATTTATATGTTTTTCGTAAGGTTTCGACCACATAGTGCACTCGAACATGCCATTAAGTCCGTTAACAGTAAAATTGGCAAAGGTTGATCCCTTTGCACTTATTTTTGTCTCCAGATTATTTACCACACCACAAAGACCAACCATTTTTTCATTAACAGTTTCAAAGTTATCAACCGTGGAAGTAAACGAAAATGCTCTTTCTTCCAGTTCAAATGCAGCCATAGGATGGTTCGAAATATAAAATCCTGTAACCTCCAGCTCATTCATAAACCTGTTTTCGGGGCTCCAGTCTTCAACTTCAGTCAGTTTTGGTTCAACTATGGTATCCTGTAAAACATCCTCACCAAAAAGACTTGCCGTGCTGTCATCTGTTAGCTCCCGTACATTTTGTCCAAATACTATTATCTCGGGTATCGACTCAAAAATAGCCCGTCTGTTGTTAACCATCGAATCGAAAGCTCCAGCCATCACCAAGCCTTCCATAGCCCTTTTATTGACCAATCTAAGATCGACCAATGATGCAAACTCGAACACGCTCTTAAAATCTCGCCCTAATTTTTTTCTGGCTGCTATAATACTGTCAACTGCCGTCTCACCGACATTTTTAATTGCAGAAAGTCCAAATCGAATCTTTTTCCCTTCAACAGTGAAGAATTTTGCAGGTTTGTTTACATCGGGAGACACCACTTCGATTCCCAATTTTCTACAATCTTCAAGAAAGAGAGTTACCTTCTCTTGTTTGCCAAACTCGTGCGTCATGTTCGCTGCCAAAAACTCGGCAGTAAAGTGGGCTTTCAGATATGCTGTCTGATATGCCAGATAAGAGTAAGCTACAGCATGACTTTTATTAAATCCGTAATTAGCAAATTTATCAATCAAATCGAAAACCTCACCGGCGGTTTTAGCCTCAATACCATGAGCTTCAGCAGCCTCGATAAATATTTTTCTTTGTTTCTGCATCGCATCCACATCTTTTTTCCCCATCGCACGGCGGAGAATATCCGCTTCTGCAAGAGACAGACCGGCAAGCTGATTTGCAATTCTTATAACCTGTTCCTGGTAAACTATAATGCCATAGGTTTCCTGTAGAATTGGTTCAAGCTTCGGGTGGAGGTATGTGACTTTCTGCCTGCCATACTTCCTGTCGATGAAGTCATCGATGTGCTCCATCGGTCCCGGTCGATAAAGAGCATTCATCGCCGCAAGATCTTTAATCGATTGAGGTTTTAATCTTTTAAGATGTTTCCTCATCGGAACAGATTCAAACTGAAAGATGCCTGTTGTTTTTCCGTCTGCAAAAATGTCGTATGTAAGCGGGTCATCCAACGGAATGGAATCGATGTCATCAACCCATTCCTCTTTTGGTCTAATCTGCCTTACCATTGCCAATGTATCTTCGATAATTGAGAGTGTCCGCAAACCAAGGAAGTCCATCTTCAAAAGTCCGGCTGCTTCCAATTCCTTCATGTTATACTGGGACACAGCCTCCATAGTGGAAGTGTCAACCACGGCAAGTGGTACATAGTCACTTACATCGCCGGGTGCGATTACGACGCCCGCAGCGTGTTTGGAGGCATTACGATTCATCCCCTCGAGTGTCTTCGCATATTTGAACAGCTCTAACATTGTGGGGTCTGTGGTCTTCGCATAAGTTTTTAATTCAGGAACTTCTGCAAGGGCTTTCTCGATGCTGTAAACTTTTCCAAATATTGAAGGAATAAACTTGGTAATATGATTTACTGTTGAGAGCGAAACATTTAGCACACGCCCCACATCCTTTATTGCAGCTTTTGATGCGAGTGTGGAAAAAGTGATAATTTGCGAAACTGATTCTGAACCATACTTTTGTTTAACATACTCGATTACTTCTCCCCTCTTTTCATCTGCGAAGTCAACATCGATATCGGGCATCGACTTTCTCGCGGGATTTAAAAATCTTTCGAACAGAAGATCATAATCGAGCGGATTAATTTTTGTAATGCCGAGCACAAATGCAATCAAGGAACCGGCTGCTGAGCCTCTTCCGGGACCTACTGCTACACCCATCCGTTTGGCTGCATTTATAAAGTCCTGTACGATAAGGAAATAACCCGCAAACCCCATCGATTTTATGGTTGCAAGTTCGTACTCAAACCTCTCCCTTAACTCGTCACTTTTTTTCCCGTCAGGGAAAAGTTCGTCAAATTTTTGTCGGGAAAGATACTCAAAATAACCGTCAAGAGTCTTTTCGGGTGATTCCTCGGGGATGGGGAATTTTGGAAAAAAGTATTCTTTTTTATCGAGATTCACATCACATTTTTGAGCTATTTCAAGGGTGTTGGCAATCGATTCGGGATAATCTTTAAAGAGATTTATCATCTCATCTTGCGACTTAAAATAGATCTGGTCTGTGCCATATCTTAATTTTTTGTATTCGGAGTCACCCCCCTTTTCAGAGAGTTTAAGGAGAATATTGTGAGCAATTGCATCTTCGCGTTTGATGTAATGGCAATCGTTAGTGGCAACAATCTTTATGCCGAGCTCTTTCCCGAGTCGTGGCATCCCTTCAAGAATCAGTTTGTCGTCAGCTAAATTGTGGTCCTGAATTTCGAGGTAAAAATCATCTCCGAATATCTCGTGATACTGAATTGCCACTTCTTTCGCTTTGGCATAATCCCGCCTTTTGAGATAAAAGGAAACAACTCCCCCAAGACAGGCGGAAGTGCAAATTAACCCCTCTGAATATTGTTTTAACAGCTCCAAATCGATTCGGGGTTTATAATAATAACCCTCCAAAAAGCCTCTTGACGAAAGCTTTATCAGATTTTTGAACCCCTGGTTATTCTTCGCCAAAAGTATGAGGTGGTGGTAAACTTTTTTTCTGTTACCTGTGAGCGGGTCAATTTCAGCGGTTTTGTCGAATCGGCTCTTATTCTCGATGGTGATATATGCTTCCATACCGAGAACAGGCTTTATACCTGAGCCTTTGGCAGCTTTATAAAATTCAGGGATGCCGTACATAACACCATGGTCGGTGAGTGCCACAGCCGTCATATCAAATTCGGCCGCAGCTTTCACCAGGCTCTTTACGGTGCAAGCGGCGTCTTGTAAACTATAATGTGTGTGATTGTGCAGATGTACAAAATTACCCATACGGGGGAAATCTCTTCTTGAATTTAAATTTCGATTTTATTTAACTGTTGTTATTTTTTATAAATCTCTGACTTCACATCTATATTTTCTCGGGAAAAAGATGCACCGACCAAAATTATTTTTTTGCCAGAGTTCAGATATCTCTCTAAATATTTTTTATCTGTTATTTGCTTCAGCCCTGTTTCTGCACCTTTTTTATGTTTCAGTTCTATTATGTAAATTTTATCACTAAACTCTATGACTCCGTCTATTCTGCCCGTATTCGTATTTATCTCGGATTCAACTGTTATACCGGACATATACATCATCATGATAAAAAGTGAATGATAATATTTTTCTTCTTCGATAAAAAGGTTTGATGGAATTCTGGCAAACAGCGATTTAATCGTGTTCGTAAAACCCTCAATATCCTCATTATTCAGATAATAAATCAAATCGAACGAACCGGTGTTTACATCTCCAACAGGTTGTTCAGTCAGATTGGCAAACAGCAGACTGTACAAAGCATTCTGAACTTCATAATTTGGGACATCGAGAACGAACTTTTCCATCCCGAACATCAAGATTACTTGAGAAATTGTCAAATAACCCGTTTGAAAAAGGATGCACTTTAAATCAAGATTGTGCAAATCTTCAAGTTGCGAGGTGGATGATGAAATTTCAAGAATATCGAATGTGTTCAGATCATATTTTCCCTTTTTGATCAACTGCATAAGATAATTAGGTGTTCCCGTTTCGCACCAGAAGTTCCTGAACCTGTACAAATTAAAGAAACTTAATATTGCAAACGGATTATACAGTTTTGTTTTTCCATCCCAAGAGTATCCGTTATACCAAAGTTTTGTCCGAATCAGGATTTCATTCACCGATAAACCTGTTTTTAAGTCGTCTGCATTTGTAGTTGCCAGCGACGAGAAATCCAGTCTGATAACCGGGTGCTTCTCCCACTTTGAGAAATTGTAAAGTGCCAACCCCTCAAACATAGCCTTATTTCCGTAAAAATATTTTGAAAGTGTGGAGATAAAAAGGGATTTACCAAAACGGTGTGGTCTTGAGAGAAAGACATACTTGCATGATTCAATAAGCTTCTGCACATACATCGTCTTGTCGATGTATAACATCTCTTCTTCAATAATACGGGAAAAGTTTGTATTCCGAGTGGAAGTTTTTTCATTCAAGCCTTGTTGGAAAATCGTCGGCAAATATAACAATAAATGTGAATTTACTGAAAATCAGTTAGGGGAATCTCTATCGAATAACTCCGGTATCCTACCCCTTCCCGGTGGAACCAAACCCGCCGGAGCCTCTTTCTGTTTCGCTTATTTTATCAGCTTCTTCAACTGATGCCCTGAAAACTTTACCAAGAATTAGTTGTGCAATACGGTCACCGCGTCTGATTTCAAAGTCTTCCTTCCCAAAGTTAAACAGGATTACTTTGATTTCACCTCTGTAGTCTTCATCTATCGTACCGGGGGCATTTAGAACCCCAATTCCATTTTTAAAAGCAAGTCCACTTCTGGCTCTTACCTGAATTTCATATCCTTTTGGAATTTCAACCTGCAGATTTGTTGGAATTGCGGCAAAGCCACCGGCAGGAATCGTAATAGCATCCAAAACCCCCGCCCTTACATCCATGCCCGCTGCACCTTCGGTTTGATATTCGGGGAGCGGGATATCGATCATTGACTTATCGATTCGCTTAAATTTCAGTAATAATTTCTCAACCATTTTCATTTTCTCCTGATTTTTTTTGGCAATCCACTGATTATATTGCCGACAATTGTTAATTCGTGTTTACTCATCACTCCCGTTACAACTATCAGGAAAAGGTACCCTATTGCAAGTCCAAGTTTAATAAAAACTGAGACTGATTCTCCCGAAATAAACATGTAGTATATTGCGAATATTCCGGTAATCAAAAGCAAAATCGTAAAGATCTTCCTGAATTCATAATCTATCTTAAACAGATTTCTCCCGTAATAAAAGAATGAGATCGCGATTATTACATAGCAACCCAGAGTAGCCAGAGCGGCACCCATCATTCCAAAAACGGGTATTAAAAGGAAATTTAATGCGACATTCACAACAGCACCGGCACCCAATAAAACCGGAATTGGAATGCTCTTTTCTTTGATGTAGAATGATGCGTTAAAATTAACATAAAAACCATAAAACAGGTAACTCAAAAGTATAACGGGAATGATACTTCTACCCGACCAAAAGGCTTCCCCAAGAAAATGTATCCGTCCGTAACCCAACTCTGTTATGTTCTCAATAAACAAAGTGAGGAAAACTACAATTACACTTCCTGCAATTGTGAAATAGGTAAATACTCTCGAGAACAGTTGCTTTGCATTATCATCTGAAGCGTGTTTTAGAAAAAAGGGCTGCCAGGCAAACTGGAACATGCTCACAAAAAGCATCATAAAAATGCCGAGTTTGTAATTTGCGTTGTAAATACCAAGAGTTTTCAGGTCCGTCAGCCGCTCAACAATTGGTTTATCTATCACCTGCATCATCATGGCTGCAAAACCTGCAGGAAGAAAAGGCAAACCGAATTTTAGAATTCTTTTTAACAGTGTGAAATCATATTCACCGGACAAGTTGGCATAAACATAGGGGATAAGAGCAAGAAATGAATACACAGATGCTACTAAATTTGCAATCAGAACTGCCTCAACTCCCATTTTGAAGCCATATATCAATATAAAATTTAGCCCGATATTTATCAGGATATTGATGACCCTTATCTTTGAGAAGAGAAGTGCCTTGTTCTCGAGCCTTAAATATATAAAGGGCAAAACAGTCAGTGCATCGAGAGCAAGGATATTTATCGCATACGAAATCAGGTGTTCATATTTAGATGACACAGCTGTATCAATACTTATTGATATCCCTAATTGTGGTTTAAGTATAAATAAAAGGAAAGAAATCAGGGCTGTTGTTGTTAGCACCGTCAAATATGAAGTAGTGAACACCCTCCGCGAACCCTTATTCTCCTTCATCGAACCCATCTTCAAATAAGCTGAATCCATCCCATAAATCAATATTATGTTGAAGATTGCCATATAAGAGTAGAGATTTGCGACTACTCCCATTTCATCAGGATTAAAAATATTGCTATAGAAGGGGACTAAAACAAAATTAAGGAAACGACCAACCACGGTTGATATCCCGTAGATAACCGTCTCCTTTGAAAGTTGCTTTAGTTTGTCGATCATTCTTTGGGTTTGAGCTTCAGATCGAGTGAAATATCGAGTGCTTTTACGCTGTGAGTGAGAGCCCCTATTGAAATGTAGTCAACTCCGGTTTCTGCCACTTCTCTTACATTTTCGAGCGTTATTCCACCGGAAGCCTCGAGAAGACAGGTGTTGTTGGTTATCTCTACCGCTTTCTTTACATCCGAAAGTGAAAAGTTATCGAGCATTATCACATCTACTCCACTTTGTAAAGCTTCTTGAAGTTCAGCCAGATTTGAAACTTCAACTTCAATTTTGTACGAAGTCTCATTTTCTGTTTGGTGCTCTTTTACGGCTTTTACTGCTTCCTGTATCGATCCGGCAGCCTCGATGTGGTTGTCTTTTATCAGATACATATCATAAAGCCCGGTACGGTGGTTTAAACAACCCCCTGTTTTTACTGCAAGTTTGTCAGTTAATCTCAAACCAGGGGCGGTTTTTCTTGTATCGAGTATTTTTGCAGAAGTACCCTCAACTGCTTCGGCATATCTTGCTGAAAGGGTTGCAATTCCTGACATTCTCTGTAAGAAGTTTAGAGAGGTTCTCTCTGCTGTCAAGATCGAAGCCGCACTTCCCTCCACTTCAATTATGATATCTCCTTTTTTTATCTCGGAGCCATCGTCATAAAAGACATTAAACTCAACGGTCTCATCAACGAGCTCAAAAACCGAGCGTGCAACAGCAACTCCGGAAAGGATACCATCCTCTTTAGCTCGGAATACCCCCGTGGCAGGGCGAATTTCTTTTATAATTGCTTCTGTGGTGATGTCACCGCTCTTAATATCCTCTTCGAGAGCCGACTCGATTATCCTGTCAACCTGTTTCAGAATCATTCCTCAAAATATTTTTCGATCAGTTTATTAAACAATTCCGGCGACCGAACCGGTCTTCCGGTAGCAACACTTACAAAAGCATGTTGGGTATAGCCTGTTGCGATCAGCCTTTCACCAACTTTTATACAATAATCAATCTTCAATTTTGCCATTGGTTTGCTACTCATTGAGGATTCGATTTCCAAAATTTCATCGTAATAAGCCGGGGAGTGAAATCTGATATAAGTATCATAGAGTGGAAGCATAAATCCTGCCTCTTCCATCTGCTTATAAGACATCCCCATTTCACGAATCAATTCTGTCCTGCCTACTTCAAAAAACTCAAGATATTTGCCATTATAAACAAATTTCATCTGATCGGTATCAGCATAACGGATTCGTACCGTCGTAACGAATTTTACCATCACCTATTCCTGGTAATACCCGATTCCTGCAAATTTCTCAATTCTTGTCTCGACTAATTTGTCGGGTTTAATCTTAACGAGATTAGCAAGTTCTTCAGTTATAGCAGTTTTTAATATTTCTGCCATCATCTGATGATCTTTATGAGCACCACCAAGTGGTTCGGGAATAATTCTGTCTATAACCTTTAGTGGCAGCAGGTCTTGAGCAGTCAGTTTAAGGGCTTCGGCAGCCTGTTCTTTGTAGTCCCAGCTTCTCCAGAGAATACTCGAGCATGATTCGGGACTGATTACGGAATACCAGGCATTTTCGAGCATTAATATCCTGTCACCAACACCCATACCCAAAGCACCACCACTCGCTCCTTCACCAATGATAACTACGACAACAGGTACTTTCAACCTTGCCATCTCAAGAAGATTTCTCGCAATGGCCTCTGCCTGCCCTCTTTCTTCAGCTTCGAGCCCGGGAAATGCACCGGGAGTGTCGAGAAGTGTGACTACAGGTAAATTAAATTTCTCGGCAAGTTTCATCAATCTAAGAGCTTTGCGGTAACCCTCCGGATTTGGCATTCCAAAATTCCGGTAAAGATTACTTTTTGTATCTCTTCCTTTTTGCTGACCAATTACCATGACCTTAAAGTTACCAATCTTTGCGAACCCGCCTACAACTGCTTTATCGTCACCAAATGTACGGTCGCCATGCAGTTCAACAAAATTACTCGTCATGTTATAAATATAGTCGAGCGTATAAGGTCTGTCGGGGTGCCTGGCAAGTTGTACCTTCTGCCAACGGGTAAGGCTGTGGTAAATATTTTCTTTCAACTGCTTTACCTTGTCCTCGATTTTCGCAATTTCACCATCGATTTGGAGACCATCGGAAGCTTTTTTCATCTCCTCGAGACGCTCTTCGAGTTCAATAATCGGTTTTTCAAAGTCTAAAATTGTCTTTGCCATGTCACTGTTCGTTTATTAGT
>CAYSJM010000013.1:0-64860 GCA_964431385.1 uncultured Ignavibacteriaceae bacterium
CTAACTTGTCAAGGTGGGGGAACTAACCCATCCGTGCAAATCCTTGTCTAATCTGTGAAATCCGTAGAACCATACCACCTATCTGTTTTAATCTGCCTAATTTGCGTGTATCTGTGCACTCCGGCGATTACAACCTGCTACGATATCCAAAAGACTGCACAAAATTCTCTTCAACATTGATCTTTCGGGATGAGACGAGGTATGCCCCAAAGACACCAAGCCCACCTTCGATGTTGCTGAAGACTACTTCATCGAGCCTGACGGAGAAATCATCGAGGAAACCTTCTGTTGAACCGTAATAGTTGCCGAGATTTTTATCCATAACCAGCATTTCGAGAATGGCATCCTGGATAACATAGGAATATTTATCCTGGTCGCCGGCGGAGATATCGGACATGATTTTGTTGATTGAGGCGTATTCGTAGATGAGGATTTTATCTCTCGTAATTCCGGGGAAAAGAGGTTTTTGGGTTCCGGCAACATCCACATATTTGAGAGGGATTTCCTTTTTATACCCTTTCACAACGCCGTTTTTATCGGTCGCATAGTATAGAACAAGCTTGGGGACATAGATGTTATCGGGTGAACCTGTCCACTGAATCGTGAGAGCTTTTTCGGTCGGGTTTTGCGTGATAGTGGAAATAAAGTTCTTTGAGAGCCTAAAATCGAGATCACGCGGAACAACACACTTCGATTTAAGTACTTTGCCATTTGGCATTGTGGCGGTAAGGGTAAGTGTATCGTTCGGGCGGGCTTTCATTTGGTTTAGCACATAGACCGGTGCGGGACTGCCATATTTTTGTCCGATCTCACTCGAAGTGGAGTCTTTGAAGAGATAGGTGTTGCTGTAAAATTTTGAATAGATGGAAATCGCAGCTCCGGAAATGAAGGGAGAAACGGAATTTTCGTTGGGGTTAAATCCAGGGACATCGTAGGTTTTTGCTGCGATGGCGATTTGTTTCACCGAGTCACCTTTGATGACCAAATTTAAAAGATATTTTTCTTCGTAATTCTTTTTTGGATCAAAGGAAGTGTCGCATCCCGAGAGGATGACGGTAATAAAAAGAATAAAAAATCCTGATAAAAATCTGTTCATCATATTTGCACCTTCAAAGAAAGAGATGGGAGGAAAGGAAGCATATCCACTCGTTCACCTGTTTTATCGTCAAAATAGAAGATATTTCTTCTATCGTAAACATTGATGATGCTAAAGTCGAGGGTACAAGCCATATAATAGATAAAAAGTGTTTTTGAGATTCCGATATCCATTCTGTGATAAACAGGGAATCTTTCGGAGTTTACGAGACCGTAAAGACTTTTTGGACTATACTGACCGAGAGCCAGCCATTGGGTCCAAAAGTCATCAATTTTGAATCTGTCGATGTACCCGGCAAGCGGTGTGTAAGGTCTTCCGGTCGAAAAATTCCATGTAACATAGATATTCCAGCCGTCACCGGGATTAAATCCGAGGATTGTGTTTAAAGAATGTCTTGTGTCGTATCGAGGAGAATATTTTGTTCCGTCTTTAAATTTGTAAGCCCAACCGAGTGAATAACCCGCCTTGAAGTAGAACATATCAGACTGCATGAGCAAATCGGCTTCAAATCCGTATGATTCACCATTAAGCTGAATAAGATCGGGATCACCTGCGGTAAATTTGCGGTCGTTAAAGTCAGTGAGGTTTTTGATATCCTTATAATAACCTTCGAGTTCGAGGACAATGCCGGGAAGTGGTGCTATTTTCACACCGGCAATGTAATGGTAAGCCTCGGGGGTGGTTAAATAGTCGGGGACAATGATCCAGGGTTCAAATATTGAAAGCAGATCGTTCTCATCAACAAGAGTTGTAACTTCCTGAGAATATTTTCCAAAAGATGCTTTTAAAGTGAGCCAATCGGCGACTTTATAGGTGGTTTTTATTCGAGGTTCTATGAAACCTGCACGATTTTTAGTTAAAGTTGTCATTAAAATTCTGCCACCGATATCAAGTCCAAAATCTTCAAACCGTAAAAACTTGTATTTCAGATAGATGTTCATCGAGACGCCATTTCCTTCGAGTTTGGTTCTGGAGCCGCGAAGATTTTCCTGATCGAGTGTGGAATTGAAGATAGTTGTGTGCAGTCCGACTCCGAGTTCGTCTCTTGAATCAAAAATGTATGTGAAATTCCATTTGGATGAAAAATCAGTTACACTGTTTTTCCTGTCTTTTACAGCACTAAGATTAGGAGTGATTGCAGCGTCGAAGGTGGAGAGTGAAAAAGTCATTTCTGAGAAAATAGGTGCAGCCCATACCTGGTACCAGTTTAAGCCCATAACATTGTTTTTCAGTGAATAATCCTCTTTTACCGGATCATTATTCTTTAGATCGTCCTGACTTCCAAAAAGATGGAAAACAAATTTTGAATTTTCAAGAATTTCCGGATTGCTGTAATTAATTTTAAAGGAGTAGTCGTAAAAATCGAATGGTGATGTTTTATTGTTCAGGAATTTTTTCAGCGTTTCAGTGAAGTAGCTTTTTCTACCCGTTAAGATAAAACTCCCGCCGGGTATTGGTCCTTCAAGAAAGGCTTTTCCGGAAAGCAGTGAAGCATTAAGCCCTGCACTAAAGTGATTTTTATTACCATCTTTGGTGATAATATCGAGTACGGAAGAAAGCCTGCCGCCGTGTTCGGCTGAAAAGCCCCCTTTGTGGAATTCGAGAGCTGATGCAATTTCGGGATCGACAACGGAAAAAATTCCAAGTGCATGAAAAGGGTTATAGATTGTTGCACCGTTAAGGAGTACAACATTTTGTTCGTTGTCACTTCCGCGAACAAAATATCTTGCCGACACATCGCCTGTTGTGCTAACGCCCGCTGTGTATTGCAGAGTTCGCAATATATCGGCTTCCACTCCTTTAGGGAGGAGCTTTATCTCCTGGGCGGTAATTTTTTCGAGACCAAGATCGGTTGCGTTTGCTTCCACAGTCTTTTCACCATAAACGGTCAGAGTTTGAGTGGTATAAGTTGAAGGGACAAGTTTCACATCAATTTGTGTGATTTTACCGGCAGGGAGGTTAACTGTAATCTCCATCGGTTTGTAGCCGACCATTGAATAGACAATGGTCTGTTTGCCTTCAGGAACCGAAGTGATGATATAATACCCTGAAGTGTTGGTTGCAGCACCTACTGAAGTCCCCTTTATAATCACATTGGCATAAATAACAGCTTCGCCGTTTGTTGAGTCGGAAACAAATCCTCTTAAAGTGGCTTTGTAGGGTTCAGGGGTGGCTTGTGAGAAAATAATTGATGATGCTAACAGAAGAAGAAGTGGAAAAAATTTCAAACAGGATACTCCTCGAGAGAAATGAGATACCGGCTGTGGATGATTGCCTCAGCCGGCATAATCAATAAAAAGACAAATTAATTGTCCAATATTAAAGAATTAGGAGAAATTATTTTGTAGAAATAAAATTATCCTTTAATCATAATGAGCATCATTTTGGTTTTTTCGAGTGCAACAAGACCGTGAGGGACATTTGCGGGGAGTTTTATTATGCCACCGGCCTCAACGATAAAAGGTTCACCACCAATTTTAATCTCCATTGCACCCTCAACGACATTAACGAGTGCATCGAATGGTGAAGTGTGTTCAGTTAGATTTTCTTCTTTGTCGAAAGCAAAAAGAGTTACATTTCCCGAAGGATTTTTTAACAACTGTCTGCTGACAATCGATTTTTCCGAATATGAAATCAGTCCGGAAAGGTTACCATTTAAATCAATATTTAACATTTTAAGCCTCAAATTATTTGAATTACTGCATTATTGGATTATTGAATTACTGCATTATTGGATTAATCAAACATCGTATCGAGTTTGTTTTTAGCTTCTACGGACATTTTTTCGGGTGTCCACTGTGGTTCCCAAACAAGATCGATAAAAATTCTGTATTGGGGGAAACTTGATTGAAGTTGTCTTTCAACCCACTGGAGGATGCTGTCGTGCATCGGGCATCCAGGAGTTGTCAGGGTCATCCTCACTAAGATCACATCTTCACGGATGATGACATCGTAGATTAGCCCCAATTCAACAATATTCAGGTTGAGTTCGGGATCGATAACATTCTCTAAAGAATTTAGTACCATTTCATTTGTTGGTATCAAGGCATCACCTCTTATAGATTGAAAGTATATTGTATGAAAAAAGGAGTATTCCGACGAGATAAAGAGAAAATCCTGTTAGAACCACTACCGGAAAGTTAAACAGAATCGCCACCACTATCACCAAAATGGAAAAATTTGTAATGTAATATTGGGTTTTCGAGAGATTTCTATTGTAAAGATCTTTCAGAAGTGGCACTTCTTTTAATCCAACCTGGGCACTATAATAGTGAAACCAGATCAGAAAAGGAATTATTTTATACATCTGCCCAAGAATCAGCTGGGTAATGAAACCAAAAATAAGTATGAACCCATAGAGCACGGGGAGGTTAATTTTCCCCAATGTTTCATTGTTTATAAACAGTGAAGCAACTGCAATGAGAACTGTAATTAGAAGCGAAGTGTAGGCAAAAAGTGAAAATTTTATACCAAGATCGATGTTTTTCTTCATTCTTTTTTTAATTATCAACATGATTTGATAAAAGAACAGGAGAAAACCAAGGGCAAGCATTGGTATAAATATATAATCACCAACTGTGCCCAAACCGAGGATTCTGAAGATTGAAAAACCAACAACACCTGAATTCACAAGAACAAATACACCCCACGCAGGTTTGACAGAGAAGCCGTGAGAGAGGGTAAACATCGGGATTAACTTCAGGGAAACACCTGCGATCACGAGACCAATCCAACCTGCAATTCCAATATGTGCATGCACAGTCAGCAGACTAAGATGGTCCCCCGGAATAAATGGAAAAGCAAGATTAATAGCGAGAAGAAGCCCGAGAATAACCACAAAAAAGAGATGGATATTTGAAGCCATCAGGAAAATTCCGGTAAGGTTATTCTTTTTCCTCTTGCTGAGAGTAATCATAATGTTGATCAAAAAGAGGAAAATGGAGAAAACAATTAATGCTCCGCCCGTTATCATCAATTTGCCAAACGAGAAAACCCAAAAGGAATATACGAGAATGATCAGACCCGCTACATGGAATCCATATTGTGCAAAAGCGAGCTTTTCAGAGTGAACTTTAACCTTCAGAATGATTGATATCAACTGAAATATCGCTCCAAAAATGGTTAGAGCAATCCAGCCGAGTATGGTCAAGTGGGTAATCGCGAGCAGTTTGGGTGAGAAGTGGTGCCCTGAAACTTCTTCGTAACTTACTACCATCATTATACTTACAGCTATAAGTGAAATGATTGCGGAGATAAAATATGTTGAAACAAGTCTGAAAGAAGGTGAAAGCTTTGTTGCAAATCCGGGAACCATCTTAATCCTTCTTGGATATGACAACTTTATAATAGCCGTCATTTATTTTAGTTGTGATCGCTTGATAACCGAGTTCATCCAATTTTTCGTAGAGCATCATTGGTTCACGGTGGTGATGAACGAGTAGAATTGCCTTTTCATCCATCTGTCTCAGTTTTTCGAGAATTTTTACCATCGGCTCCGGTGGTTCAAGGTCTCTTACATCAATCTCAATAACCTCAGGGCGTTCCGGTACCACTTCAGATTTGATAGCTGTTTCAGGGTTTGATGTGTGATTTGCCTTAAAAAAATAGACATGAAAAACTGAATCGACGACATCGGTGTGGTGGCTAAATCCTCTTTTTGCGAGAACAGAATAGAGGGGCATCGGCTCAAATGAGTTTATCAAATGGAAGATTTCTCCCTCTTTTAAGAGTGATATATGATCCATGATAAGATGGAAAGGATCGACACCTCCTGCGAGAGTTTCTCGAACATCGAGAGTAAGTTTAGGTGAATTTGCGATAAATTCTACCAGATTGCCTTTAATTTCATTCACTGACACTTTATGCCTCAAAATAATTGGATTACTGAATTACTGAATTATTGGATTTCCTGATCATGCGAAGTTTGATTTCATCTTCGAATATGTTTTTAATTTTTGTGATCGATTTTTCCTTCACTTCTTCGAGATTTGTAGTGGAAAAGAGTAACCATGCTGTTTCTCTCAGCTTATTCCATTGATCATGTACAGGGCAGGGGTCGTCGGGATTACATCTGTTAAATCCAAGGACGCACATGTTAAAAACCTCGAGCCCGTCGAGAGCGTTAATGATATCTATCATTTTAATCTGTGAAGCGGGGAGAGAAAGACTGAACCCGCCACCATTTCCTCTTTTGGAATCGATCAATTCAGAATTTGTAAGTTGTTGCAGTATTTTCCCCGTAAATTCTTTTGGGATATTGAGTGTCCCTGAGATTTCACCAACGGTCATTGTTGTTCCGGCAGGGAGGGTCGAAAGGAGCAGAACAGTCTGCAGACCATATTCACATTTTTTTGAAAAAATCATATTAAACCTAAAAATCTTTTTTATTAAATTTCAAAAGTGCACCACCGAGAGGAACGACAGCCCAGAGGAGCAAGGCGGACGCTGAGACGAGTGTGCCTGTTGCAGATTGAAAATATTCCTGAAAAATTGCACCCGTATAGCCCATCAGAGCGGCAGAGTCGAGATGAATCAGGCAAAATATTCGAGCCAGATCGATTGGATTAAAAGAACTTATCATAAGCAAAGGGAGCTCGAGAGGATAGTCAGCGAAATAAACCGATATTGCCAGGATAAAACCATCATACAAAAGAGCGAGCAGAAACCAAATTGAAAGAGAGATTCCAAAACCTTTTGCCTTGTCATCCTGATAAATTGCTATCAAAAAAGCTATTGCGATAAAGATAAAAGTAATAAATGCACCCGTGGTCAGCAACGAAAGAAGTGCCGGTAAAATTGAAATTGTGATATCAGAAAAGATAAGAAACGGGATCAGTATCCCAAAAAACTGAGCCATAACAAGCGGGATTGAAACACCGAGCCAGATTCCGGAAACAAGATTGACCCTCTTCACCGGCTGCGTGAGCATAAAAAGAATATAACCTTTGCTGTTGTAGTAAAATGTGGTTCCATGGAGTAATGTAAGCAGTGGAACAAATGAGACATTGATGCTAAGAATGTTTGCTATTACACCCGAGGGTTCATTGGTAAAATGGAATATCAATGAAGTAAAGACGGTAAAAAAGAGAAAATAAAAGATGACGAGGCGTGACCTCAAAACATCTCTTAATTGATACTTGAAGATTTTTATCATGTCGTGCATGGAACAAACTCTCTTGTCATAATTTTTGCAACAGCTCTTTCGAGATCAGGGGTATCGTTTATAATCTTCAAATTTTCAACGCTACCACTATATTTTACGGTTCCTTCAAGAAGAAAAATCACCTGTTCTGCAAGTTCATCCACTTCGGGCATGATGTGCGAAGTTAAAATAACAGTGGTTCCTGAATTGTGTGCAGAACGGATTTTTTCTTTTAATATTCCTGAAGCAACGGGATCGAGGGAAGAAGTAGGTTCATCGAGAATGAGCAACTCCGGTCTGAACATGAATGCGATAGCTGCTGATAATTTTTGAAGTGTCCCCCCCGAGAGCTGTTTTATCTGTTTGTTCTGATGCTCTTCGAGGCCAAATTTGGTATAAAGTTCAAGATCATAATCTTGCACATCACTTCTAAGATCTTTCAGAAGACGGATGGACTCCTTAACCATTAAGTTCGGCGGGAAACCGTGATTTTGGGGAAGATATCCGATTCTTTTTCTGTATTCTGTGTTGTTTTTAATCGTAATACCGTCAAAATAAACAGTTCCGTCATTTGGGATAACGAGACCGAGAATCGATTTTAACAGGGTGGTCTTCCCTGAACCATTTGGACCCACAATAGCTGTAACCGTGCTTTTTTTAATGTCGATGGAGACGCTATCGAGAGCGACCTGTTTTTTATAGACCTTTGAGAGTTCCACAGTCTTTATCATGAAAATTTTTTCATAAGTGGTTTTTCATCAATTAATTCTTTAGGTGTAAGAGAGGGAAATACCCTTTCTGCAAAATCAAGAAGTTTTGTAAACAGACCCCGCATAAGAATTAGAGCCGGTTTATATTCGGTAATTATGACGGAAAAAAGTGATACAGGATGGTAAGGGACATCACCGTAGCCATCTTTATTCAGATCGTATCCACTGTAGTTGTCCCAATAATTTCCTGAAAATTTGTTAAAATTTTGTTTTGAATTGGTGGCAACATCAAAGTTATTTGAGTAAAAATTGTTAGCTGTGAATTCGTTATCCATCGAATTAGCCATCAATTCGATAGCCCATCCATTATTAACAAAGATGTTATTTTCAATTTTTGACTTCCCGCAGGCTTCGAGATAGATACCTTTTGTATTCCCCGAAAAAGTATTTTTTTGGATTATTGAGGAGTTGATATCTTTTAGAAGCAAGCCGTATGAGGCGGGACCTTTGTTGTCAAAAAAGAAATTTTCTGTCATCTCAATTCGTGAAGAGTACATCACTGCAACACCCGCACCATTGTCGGAAAACCTGTTTTTGAAATATTTGCTGCTGTCGGAAAACATAAAATGAAGACCATACCGCAGATTTTTATGAGCAGAGTTACCGGAGATCAAGTTGTTTTTGCTGAACTCAAGATAGATCCCGTCTCTTTGTCCTGTTATGGAATTGTTCAAAATTGTTGTCTGGTTACAATTCCAAAGGTGGATACCGTTTCCGGAGTTTGTTTCCTGCTTTGCAAAAGAAAGAATTGTATTTCCGGAAACGGTAATTTTATTTGTTTTTTGTAAATAGATTCCAAAAAAGTTATTGTAAAGGTCGTTCCCTGTGATAAGACAATTTTCGACTTCTTCAACTCGAATTGCAGCATTCTCAAATTTATAATTCACTTCTGAATTAACGAGTTTTAAGCCTTTAATTGTTACCGAATTGGCTCTCACAAAAAATATCGAACCTTTTCCTTGTGCATCAATCACCGGGAAATTTTCGCCGATAATGGTAACCTCTCGTGAAATTATGATATTCCTCCAGTTATAGACACCCTTCTTTATCAGAATTGTATCAACTTTTGGCTGCAATAGAGCTGTTTCGATCTTTATACCATTCTCTTTTGAGATGACTATCGACGAAGCATTTATTACAACAGAAAAAACCAAAAAAAGGAGGATTTTATACATATTATTTCATCTCTTTTAGAAGCTTGTTCCAGCTATAGTGCACAGCATCTTTGCTTTTTATGGTTGCTTTGGCTAATTCGTGTGACTTAAAAACCGCAAGATTGGCACCCATAGGGCTGTTTATTTCGCTACTTATAACATACATCCCGGTTCGGGCATCAAACAGTTTTTCGGGTTCCAACATAGATGTTACAAAAACAGCTGTGTTCTCGTCGTAATTGTCTTTCATTCTGCAAAATTCCACGAGGCATTCAATCGAATCAAATTTGAATACCTTCCCTTTGGCAGAGATTAATTCGCTTCCAAATCTGTGATCGGTAATCAACATCTGGCAGAATGTGCAGTTGTCTTTTCCATAGTTGATTGGTTCAGGGTCTTTGCCTGCACATCCTGATACAATAATCGATATCAAAATTAAAAGTGGGAACAGATATTTCATTTTGTGCCTTTCCTTTCTTTGTAAATTGTTATTGCAAACATAATTAAAGGGATGGCGATAAATAGACTTCCGATCCAGGGGAGGGAAGTGGCGTTAATGTTTAAAAGTTGTTTGCTACCGATGAATGGGGGCTGGTAGCTCATGCCCGGCACTTTTATGGGTGCGTTTGGGTTAAGATCGTGTCCGTAGTCGTATTCCCATATGTAAAAGTCATACATCCCGACTATTCCCAGGAGTACAATTACAACTGATAAAATCAGAAGCGATTTGGAACCGCCCTTCCATGCCACAAGCAAACCTGAAAAGGTGAGAAGGACAATTATATAGGGCATTATTTTAAGTTCTGGGATTGAATCTTCATCGATTGTTTTCATGCCGATGTAGTGGTTCAGTCCATTTAGAGTGTTAAGATCGTTCGGTCCCTCACCGGTGATCTTGTTGATCCAGATGTAGAGTCCCATTCCTTCAGGGTATTGCGGAGCTTGAATGTCGATTTTCCAGATTGGGAAAAGGAAAGTTCCCAGAAGAAGGATTGAGGCAAAAGCGGTAAAATATTTTGTTGTCTTTTTCATTATCAAATCTCAATAAATTTGGAAGGAGACACTTCAAAAAATGGGAAGTGTCTCCTCCCGGAGAGAAGTTTATTTTCCGGTTCCAAAGCTTAATTGTACAGTGGAACCCTGTGGAGAAACCCTCAGATAGCCTGACATTTCCTGATGGAGTGCGGAACAGAAATCGGAACAGTAGAACGGGTAGATGCCCGGTTGTTTAGGCTCCCATAAAATGGTTCTCGTTTCGCCCGGCATTATCAGAAGTTCGGAGTTGTTCATTCCTTTAACTGCAAAACCATGAGGGACATCCCAATCTTGCTCAAGGTTAGTGACATGGAAGTAAACCTTGTCGCCAACTTTTATCCCCTCGATATTGTCGGGGCTAAAGTGGCTTCTTGAAGCTGTCATGTAAACTCTAACGATGTTTCCTTCTCTAACCACTTTGGCATCTTTTTCAGATTTGGTAGCGTAAGGGTTGTGGTTATCCTCTGATTTGTAAATTTTCATAAAGTCTTTTTGCAAAATAGAAGCTTCAATTCCCTGGGCGTAGTGAGGTTCACCTGTTGTAGGGAAGTCGAGCAGTAGTTTCATTTTGTCACCGCTGATGTCGATCAATTGAGCCGACTGCGTGAGTGACGGACCTGTTGGAAGATATCTGTCCTTCGTGATTTTGTTCAAAGCAATGAGGTATTTACCAAAAGGTTTTTTTGTATCGCCACCCATTACGAGGAGGTGACCGATTGAGTAGTAAACAGGGATTCTGTCAACCACTTCCCATGTCCCAAGTTTCCATTTCACCACTTCTGAAGAGATAAAAGCTGATGTGTAGGCGTAACCTTTTTCGTCAAATTCTGTGTGGAGAGGTCCCAAACCTGGATTTTTCACTTCACCGGCGTTAATATCTGCATACTTAAGTACAGGGATTCCGCTTATGTCGCCGTCAAATTTTTTATTGTTGATGGCATCCATCATTTTTGTGAAGGAATGCACCGGAAGCACAGTTGCAAGTTTTCCGCCGGCTACAATGTACTCACCTGTTGGATCAACATCAACACCATGAGGTGATTTAGGTGTTGGAAGAAAATAGATCATGCCCGGGCAGTCTTTAGGATCGAGTACCTTTACAGTCTTGATATTTTCAGATTTTGCCACTCTTGTTTTTTCATCAACGAAGTTGTGGTAATAGTCGGCAGGCATGTCTTTTGCCTTTCCGGCTTTCAGATACTCTTCTGCTTTTTTCCAGTTTACCGCTGCAATAAAATCCTTGTCATTTTTCGACGCATTTATTTCGAGCAGAGTACTGGCTTGTTCAGAATTGTAAGAAGTGAAAAATGCCCAACCGTGTGATGGTCCTTTCCCTGACCGGGCGAGATCGTAGTTAAATCCCGGAGCGAGAATCTGGAATTCAAGATTCATTCTCCCGTTTTCAGGTGCCACTTTAATAAATGAAATGGTGCCTTTAAAGTTTTCTTTGTATGACTTTATGTCAACATCTTCATTTGGAATTGGAAGAGAGAATCTGGTTGAAGCTACCACATATTCAGAGTTTTCGGTGGTAAATGGTGAACCGTGGTTACCGGCAGAGTTAGGGATTTCGATAATTTCGGCTGTTTCGAACTCTTTTAGATCAAGTCTGGCAATTCTTGGTGTGTTGTTCGCATTTATGAAGAGCCACTTCCCGTCCGCCAGACCTTCTTTTTGAGAAAGAGATGGGTGGTGTGCATCATCCCAGGGGATAAATCCGTGAGAAGTATTCAGCATGGCTTTGGTCTCTTCAGAGTATCCGTAACCTGTCTCCGGGTTTTGGGAAAAGACAGGTATAATTTTGAACAATCTTCCGGAAGGAATTCCATAAACAGAAACCTGACCACTGAAGCCACCAGACATGAATGTATAAAACTCATCGTATGCACCGGGTTTTACATATACGCGTTGTGGCGCGTCACCAGTATCGAGAGCTGAAGAGGATTTACCACAGCCGATCATAAAGACCACCGGAAGAATAAAACCTGCGAGGAGTAAAAGTTGAAGCATCTTTTTCATAACTTTGCCTTCGGTTAAAATTATTTGGATTTGTTTACTGATCTGAAATAATCGAGTATTGCCAGGGCATCATCTTTTGTAAGATTTTGAGAAGGCATCTGTGTCATATATTCTGCAAGCAACTTTTGTGCTTCGGGATGTTTTTTAAGCATTTCCTCCGGATTGAGCATCATATTAACTATGTACTCGGGTGTTCTTCTGTTTACTACATCCCGTTGTGCCGGACCAACATATTTTTCGTCAAGTTTGTGGCAGGCTGCACATTTTTCGTTAAAAATCTTTTCACCTTTTGAAGCAAGAGTTAAATCCACTGCTCCGAGGGAAAGTTTTTCCTTTATGGGACCAATCCCGTTTTCCATTTCAAATTCTGACAGTCCTGAAGTGTTGGCTGTAGCCGTTTCGCCTGAACCGGCATTTGATTTCTTTTTTGAATCAGCGTCAGAGCCGCCGCAACCGGTTACTCCAACAATCAGGATAATTAGCATTGCTAAAAAGAACGATGAATAAATTGATTTTAATGACATGATGTCTCCTTTGTGAAAGCGGATAAAAAAGTCTGATTATAAGGTAAATTTTTTTGAAATCGGTCAAGTCGTCAAGAGATTTTCGGTGGAGCCAAAAAATATCCTCGTTTTTGAGCTGTTTTCAAATGTTCGCCTTGTAATTTGTAATCAGATAAAAAAGTCTGATTCAAATATAGGGTTTTTCTTTACCAATGTCAAGTATTATTTAAAATATTTTTTAACCGGGCGATTACTTCATTATTGGATCATTGAATTAATGGATTTAAAAAGGGAACAATATTCAGGAATTTTGCGTAAAATGTGATAGACAATTTATAAACCTTTTGAGGAACAAAATGTTCATCACACTTTTAATCTTTAATTTTCTCGTAAGCTTTCTCACCTGTGCAATAATTGCATACGCATTCAGAAAGCCTTTGGATACCATTTTTAACAGATTGGTAAAAGAGGATATTTATGTTGCTTGGAGCAGATATATCCTGTTTACAATTTTTGTGGTGGGTATCACCGGTGGAGTTCGAATATGGGATTTGGAAAAATATCTCTCCACGAATGAAAAAACAGGTGCTTACACATATCTTTTAACTGATGAGAGATGGGCGTTGGAGATTTACAGAGCTATAATGGGGACACTCGAGGCTAACGCCTGGATGCTTCTCTTTGTGTTCCTGTTTGGTCTTGTAGCTTATGTGATAATCAGATTTACTGAAAGTAATCAAATGAACAAAGAACGCCAGCTAAAAGCTTTTATGAAAGAAAAAGAATCTTAATTTTTTCTTATTTTAATAAAGTTGCTTTTATTGTTTGCGTCTGAGAACCGGCAGTCAGTCTGATGAAGTAGATTCCGGAAGCCATATCTTTTGGTGAAAATTCAACTGAATGAGCACCTGACTCCTGATTATCAGAGATCAGTTTAGTAACAAAATTACCCCGGATATCGAAAACCGACACTTCCACAAAAGCTTTCTCAGAGAGTGAGTAGCTGACGGTTGTGGAAGGATTAAACGGATTGGGGTAATTTTGGTGGAGTTGAAATGAGCCCGGATTCCTTGAGCCATCATCGATGCCTGAAGGATTTGACTGCAATTTTATGATCAGCGAACCCTTCCCTGCCACTTCACCCGGAATTGCAAAACCAGCAAATCCTCCCTGAAAATTGACGGTTACCTGCCCCAGACTTGCTCCTGTTTCCAGATTATAGACATAAAAATTTCCGGGATCGAGGTTTGATTGATTCATCGAAACGGTAAAATTGGAGACGGGGAAATCGCTGAAGTTGTGAATAACGAAGACGGTTTCATTGTCCAAATCTCTTCCGAAGGCGTAGATATTTGTGTTGGATGAAGTTCCGCTACGGTAACCACCTCTTCTAAGAGCTTGTTCGCTGTTTCTAAGATGAATCAGATTTCTGTAACGGCTGAGAAGAGAACCGGGGTCGCTCGACATGGTTTGGATATTGTTGGTGGTGTAGGGAGTACCAAGAGCATACCATGGGGTGCCCGTAGTAAATCCGCCGTTTGTGCCGGGAGTCCATGGGAGAGGGCGTCGTTTATTCTGATCTTGTCCGTATCCGTTCATACCAATTTCTTCACCGTAATAGATGAAGGGAACACCGGGAAGTGTCAGATAGACAGATGCTGCGAGTTTCATCCATTTTTCATTCTGATTGAGGATGCCAAAAACCCTGTCCTGATCGTGATTGCTTAGAAAAGTGGCATATTGAAGGGGTTGATATGCAGAAACCACAGACGAAACCTTGTTTGCCAGCCCGGCAGGGGCGGAGTTTTTCACCGCATTGATAATTGCAGTGGCAAGATCAAATTCGAAGCAAGCATCAAGCCGCGTACCATTTGAGTAGGGAACGATCTGAGCAGTTGATGACCACACTTCACCTACTACAAAAGCGTTGGGCTTAACCCCTTTATAAAAAGTTCTAAACTCCTGTAGAAATGAAAAAGTGGCGGGTACATGCTCCATTATCTGTCCGTTTTCAAATAGATGTTTAATCGCATCGAGTCTGAATCCATCCACATTAAGAGTATCCAGCCAATATTGTGCGATATTGAACATATCATTTTTTACCGGAAGGTAGCTATAGTCGAGATCGGGCATTCCGCTTGAAAACATTCCAAAGTAATAATTACTATTGTATGGGTGCCACACAGTTTGCCCCCATGTTCCGTTATATCCGGGGTTAGTGTTACGCCATATATAATAATTTCTGTAGGGGGAGGAAGGATCGGTTGAAGCGGCAAACCAGGGGTGTTGTTTGGCGGAGTGGTTCATTACAAAATCGATGATGACCTTTATTCCCCTCTGATGAGCTTTGGTGAGGAACTCCTTAAAATCATTCATAGTGCCGTAATCTTCTTCAATTCCTCTATAGTCGGTAACATCGTAACCGTGGTAGCTGGGAGAAGGATTAATCGGCATAAGCCAAATACCGGTTATTCCGAGATCAGTTTTGGTGTTCGGATTGCCGTCATTTAGATAATCAAGTTTTTGGATCAATCCCCTAAAATCTCCCTTTCCGTCACCGTTCGAATCGTAGAAACTTCTCACAAAAATTTCATAAAATACAGCATCATTCCACCAGTTCCCGGGGGTTTGAGATCGAAGTGTAACTGGAAGTGAAAGAAGTGAAATAAAGAGAAGAATTGTAAAAGATTTAATGGATTTCATTTTAGTGCCAAGGTTCAAAAAATACAGACTGTATAAATACTAAATTTCTACACTATATAAAAGGCGAAATGGTTAGTTTTGCAATTTGAAATTTTCGTAGTGCAATGAAAAAACATCTCAGTACCGACAGTAAAGTTTTCCCGTTTCTCTCACTTATTGTTTTGGCGGTGATTTGGGGCAGTTCTTTTATCTTGATGAAAAGGGGACTTGAAGCATACTCTCCCATACAGGTAGGGGCACTCAGAGTAGTGTTATCCGCTTTTGTTTTACTGCCTGTAGCCTGGAAACATTATCATTTATATCTTAAAAAGTATTGGAAGCACTTCCTCTTTTTCGCGTGCATGACAAATCTGTTGCCTGCAATTCTTTTCGCACAGGCACAATCGCAGATATCCAGTTCCCTCGCAGGAATTCTAAACAGTATGACACCAATTTTTACTTTCGCAATCGGAATACTTCTCTTCTCATCGCCATTTAAGGTAAATCAGGCTTTAGGCTTAATTCTTGGAATTGCAGGCTCGGTGATGTTGATACTCTTTGGTGGAAATGGACTCGGTGACATAAACTATTATGCCTTCTTTGTGGTGCTCGCAACAATGTTCTACGGGCTGGGAAACAACTTTCTTAGAAAAAATTTTATGGACATTCCGCCCGTCGCCTTAACTGCGGTCTCATTTATGACTGTGTTGCCGGTAGCATTCATCATTTTACTTCTTTCAGGATTTATTGGCACAGTGACCACACATCCTCTGGCACTTCAATCATTAGGTTACATTGTTATCCTGGCAATTGTGGGTACCGCGATGTCGCTTATCCTGTTCAACAAACTGATACAAACAACCTCTGCAGTTTTTGCATCAACCGTAACATACCTGATACCAATTGTAGCTGTAGGGTGGGGCCTGCTTGATGGTGAAACTATTTCCATCATGCACATCGGAGGGCTTGTGCTGATTATTTCCGGTATCTGGTTTGTGAGTAAAAACTGAATTTTTGAAGGCTGAAGGTTGAATTTTTGAAGGCTGAAGTATGATGTATGAAATCACCAAACCCGGAGAAAATAAATCAATAGCATGGGGTTTAAACCCCATGACTTGCGGCGACATATGGGTAGGGGACGCAGATACACGCAGATTAAGCCGATTTTCGCAGAGGGGGAATGGGATTCACGGCCACATCTGTGCAATGGGCTAAAAAAAATAATACCTGATACCTAAAACCTAATACCTAAAAAACCCTTGTGGCGACATGTGGGCAAGATACAGATATACTAATTTGAGGGTCATATCTATTGTGTTTTTAGATCGCAGAAAAATTCCTCTTAAAACCTCTTAAACCTAACCTCAATTTTAGTATTTTTGGGGTAATATTAAACAAATAATCGGTACTAAGATGGAAGCGATATTATTTTTAGTAGTTGGATTGATAATGGGATTGATCATCGGATATTTTGTAGCAACTGCAAAAAAATCAGGTGCTCAGAGCGAGATTGCGGTGCTTACAGAGAAAAGCAGCAGGTCAGAAAGAGATGCCGCAATTCTTAAAGATCAACTTGACAAAGAAAGAAATAACTACAATTCACAACTTCGTCAACTTTTGTCAGAGAAGGGAAGATTTGAGGAGAGTGCCAGTCGAATACCCCGCCTTGAAGAAGAATTAAAATCGCTCAACGAATCTTACAAAAACTTAAAAGCACAAAATGCAGCTTTGAATGAACGATACCAATCGGAAAAAGAGAGTCTTGAAATCAGACTCAACGAGTTAAAAGATGCAAAAGAAGCCCTCACCAAAGAATTTGAAAACATTGCCAACCGGATATTTGAATCCAAAAACCAAACTTTCACGCAGCAAAGCAAAGAGAATCTCGAGTCTCTCCTCAAACCTTTCAAAGAAAATATAACCGAGTTTAAAACAAAGGTGGAGAATATCTACACCGAGGAAACGAAGGAGAGGGCTTCACTAAGAACGGAGCTTAAGGCTTTGCAGGAACTAAACAAACAGTTGAGCGAGGGGGCACAAAACCTGACTGATGCTTTAAAAGGCGACAACAAAACCCTTGGTGACTGGGGGGAAGTGGTGCTCGAAAGAATTTTCGAAACCTCCGGTCTTGAGAAAGGGCGTGAGTACGATGTTCAGTTCGCAACTAAAAATTCCGATGGTTCGGGATTTCGTCCGGATGCAATAATCTATCTTCCCGGTGGCAAACAAATTGTTGTTGATGTAAAAACATCACTTAAGGCATACGAGAAGTACCATTCGGCTGATAATGAGGCGGAAAGGGAGTTGTATCTTAAAGAACATATCAGATCAGTAAGGCAGCACATCAAATTGCTAAGTGATAAAAGCTATTTTAATCTTGAAGGGATAAACTCACTTGATTATGTTCTGATGTTTATACCGATTGAACCCGCTTTTAACATATTGATGAAAGAGGCAAAAGAGATTTATACTGAGGCTTTCGACAAGGGGATCATCATAGTTACACAGACGACCTTGTTTGTAACACTAAAAACCATCCAGAATATCTGGAAAACCGAGAAAAGGAATCAGAACGCAATTCAGATTGCAAAAAGAACTCATGATTTCCTTAAAAAACTGGTTGGGTTTATCGAAAAGTTCGAAGATGTAGGGAAGTCGCTTGACAGGGCACATAAGCATTATGCAGATGCAAACAATTTGCTAAAAGACGGCAGGGGAAACCTCTCTTCGAAGGGTGCCGAAATCGCAATGCTCGGCGGTTTTGAAGTGAAAAAACTTGACTTGGGGGGGGAATCTACCTCGGAATAGCTAATCATTATAATGCCTGAAGATAAAATTGATTCCTTGTCCCAGCGAATCTTACAAAACCCCCTTAATATACTGAAAAATATTTGTGGCGTGATATCTTGAGTTTTCGATGAACCATTTTCGGGTTTCCTGACCGCAGCAGACGACGCCGGCGAGGAAGATGCCGGGGATGTTTGTTTGGAATGTTGTGCTGTCGTAGTGTGGTTCCATGGTAACGGGATCGAGGGTTACGATTCCAATTTGGGAGAGGAATTCGTAGTCGGGGCGGTAGCCGGTCATTGCGAGGACAAAGTCGTTTTTGAGTTCGAGGTTGCCATCGGGGGTGGAGATCACTACGCTGCCTGTTTTAATTTCGAGCACTATCGAGTTGAAAAATGAGACGATGCTTCCATCTTTTATTCTGTTTTCGATGTCGGGTCTCACCCAGTATTTCACACCTTTATCTATCTCCGGATTTTTCACAACCATTGTTACCCGTGCCCCTTTTCTGAAAGTTTCGAGTGCCACATCAACAGCGGAATTCCCTCCACCGATAACGAGAACATCCATGTTTGCATAGAGATGGGGGTCGTCGTAGTAGTGTTTTACTTTTGGGAGCTGTTCACCGGGGATGTTCATGAGGTTTGGGAAATCGTAGAAACCGGTTGAGACGATTACAACTTTGGAGGTGTAGCTCCCTTTGTCGGAAGTGGTGGTAAAATCTCCGATGGTGCCGGAAACGCCTGTTACTTTTTCATAAAGATTTATATCGAGTTGCCACGATTCAGCCACCCGCCTGTAATATTCGAGGGCTTCACTTCTTGTGGGTTTTGTTCCGTGTGAAATGAAGGGGACTTCGCCTATTTCAAGTCTTTCTGAAGTGGAGAAGAAAGTCATGTTTACAGGATAGTTGAAAATGGAGTTTACAAGACATCCCTTTTCGATCACTTTGTAAGAGAGTCCGTTCTTTTTGGCTTCGATGGCACAGGCGAGTCCGATGGGTCCTGCACCGATGATCAATACATCATATTTCATAAGTTGAATATTTTTCCGTTTTCTGTTGTTACAATAATAGATAAAATTCCTGAATCAAAATTAGGTAAAGAGAATGGAAACAGAAATTAAATATTTCACCCCGCTTGAAGCAAAAAAGACACTTCCACTTGTAAGAAAAATTGTTGATGATATTTTAATCGAGGGGAGGGAGCTAAAATCGTTACTGCAATCTGAAGAAAGAACCGTCGATATTGAGACGAAAATTGAGTTAAAAAAAGATATGATTCTCGAATATATTGAGGAACTCTCTGAGATCGGGTGTTTCTTCAAGGACTGGAATTTTGAGTACGGTTTGGTTGATTTCCCGTCTGTGATCGATGGTGAAGAAGTTCTGCTTTGCTGGAGGAGTGATGAAGAAGAGATCAGATTTTACCACGGACATGCTGAAGGTTTTAGAGGGAGGAAGAAAATACCGGAGAATTATTTGATATGACGCCGGAAGCATATTATGATAATTTGGTTATTGGTGGGGGATACGGTGGACTTGTAGCAGCAGCACTTCTTGCAAAAGCGGGCAAAAAGACTCTGTTGCTCGAGGCTCATACTGTTCCGGCAGGGTGTGCATCATTTTATTCGCGAAAGGGAATTATTTTTGATGCGGGGGCAACAACTCTTAGTGGCATGGCTCCGGGTCAGCCGATGGCAACTCTATTTAATGAGCTTGGGATTGAGCCTGAAGTGAAAAGGCTTGACCCCGGGATGATTATTAAATTCGGGGAGAGAGAGCTTGTCAGATACGCAGACTTAAATGCCTGGATTGCTGAAACGGAACGATTTTTCAAATTGCCGGGGTTGCGGGCATTTTGGGAGCTGGTGCATTGGATAGATAAAACAGGCTACTCTTTGATCGGGAAAAACAGAAATCTCCCACCCGTCTCTGTTTCCGATCTTATTTCGCTGGCAAAGCCGTCAAATCTTAAGGGGCTGCCACTTCTTCCTTATCTCTTTAAATCGACTGAAACTGTGATGAAAAGGTTTGGTTTGCATGAAGACCCTCTCTTCAGAAGTTTTATTGATGAACAACTCCTTATCACCACACAAAACACAGCAGGTGACTCGCCATTTCTTACGGCTGCTCTGGGTTTGGCATATCCGGCTGAGACATACTACCCTTATGGAGGGTTGTTCTTCCCGGCAAAAGAAATAGAAAAGAAGTTTAAGGCATTTGGAGGTGAAGTTAAATACAAAAAACGGGTTGTTGCCATCACGAAAACCGGAAACGGATATTTAGTGAAAACCGGTGACGGTTCCGAATACAGATCTGCAGGTGTGGTTACCAATATCCCGTTGTGGAATATTCCCGAATTAACTTCGGGTGAAGAAAAAAGGTATTTTGAAAAAATAATGCCGGAAAAAACGAACGCATGGGGAGCGTTTATGGTTAATTTTGCTTTTGATTATCCTTTTGAAGAGGATGTGAGGACAGCTTACTGGCAGATACATGTGCCTGAGGGGGTGCCTCACTGTGAATCGAAATCATTTTTCGTAACATTTTCGCTCGCAGATGATTTGAAAAAAGCACCAAAAGGGATGAAAAGCGTAACGATATCGCTTCATACAAAGTCCGAAAACTGGTTTGGGTTCGACCACGAAGAATATCGAAAAAGAAAAGAGGAAACGGGTGATTTTATATTAAGAAAGTTTGATGAAGCTTTCCCCGGGATGGCTGTCGAGAAAAGGCATATCGAGTTTGGAACGCCGGCTACATTTCAAAAATATACTTTTAGATCGGACGGGCTTGTGGGAGGAGTACCACATTCGGTAAAAAACAATCTGCTTAAAATGCACTCAGGGGTAACCCCCTTTAAAGGGTTTTTTAACACCGGGGACACAGTTTTTCCGGGGCAGGGAACTGTAGCTGTTACGATCGGGGCGATGAACATTGTAAAGCGAATATTAGACAAAGCTTAGACAAGATAAGTTTTTTGTTTAAGTTTTGAACTAATGCCAAAACCACAGGGTTAACTTATTATCTGACAAACAAATATCAAAAAATGCAAAAGAAAAATGTAGTAATAGTTGGTTCCGGACTTGGTGGTCTCTCTGCGGCTCTAAGGCTTTCTTCAAAAGGTCACAAGGTGACTATACTTGAAAAATTCAACAAAGCCGGCGGCAGACTCAACCAGTTAAAGATGGATGGTTTCACCTTTGATGTGGGACCCTCTTTTATGAGTATGACTTATGAGCTTGATGAGCTTTTTGATTCTTGCAGTATAAAGAATCCCGTAACCATGCAAGAGCTCGATCCACTCTATACGGTTTACTTTGAGGGGAATCCTAAACCGTACAGAATATTTAAAGACCTCAAAAAACTTGAAAAAGAGTTCGAGGGACTTGAGCCGAATCTTGCAGAGAAAGCTGATAAATATCTAAAAAGAGCCGGTGAGTTCTTTCACGATACCGAGGGGAAGGTTGTAAAATCCAATTTTGACAACAAACTCGAATATGTGTTAAAGCTTACAGGCGTTCCGATGAAGCATCTTCCTTACCTCTTCAAAACGATGTGGAGTGAGGTTGAAAAGACATTTGAATCGGAAGAGGTTCGGGTAATTTTTTCTTTAGTTGCATTTTTTCTCGGTTCAACACCATTTCAAACTCCCTCTGTTTACTCGCTTCTAAATTATACTGAAATGAGGCACAACGGATATTGGAAAGTTAAGGGTGGAATGTATAAATTAGTTGATGAACTTTTAAAACTTCTTGAAGAAAGAGGGGTTGAGATAGTTTACAACACAGAGATTACGGGATTTGAAGAGGGGAAGAGCGGAATAACCAAAATGGTAGATTCGACGGGCAAAAAGTGGGAAGCTGATATCTTCATAGCCAACGCCGATGCAGCATCGTTCAGGGGAAGGGTGCTCAACAGACCAAAATTCTCGGATGAGAGATTGGATAAAATGCACTGGACTTTGGCACCTTTTACGATTTATCTCGGGGTGAAGGGGCAGATACCAAATCTGGAGCATCACAACTATTTCCTCGGCAGCAATTTTAGAGGATATGCAGATACGATTTTTACTTCTTCAATATCTCCGCAAAAACCGTATTATTATGTGAATGTATCATCGAAGTCGTTTCCTGATTGTGCTCCTGAAGGGTGCGAAAATATATTTATCCTTTGTCCGGTTCCTGATCTTCGGTATAAAAAGAACTGGGATGACAGAGAGGTACTTGCTCAGAATATCATTGATGATCTTTCTGCGAGAGTTGGTTATGATATTTCGGGGAACATACTGACGAAAAAAATAATGGATCCCGTTGAATGGGAGAAGGCTTTTAACCTGTATAAAGGTTCGGGGTTAGGTCTGGCACACGACATGGATCAGGTGGGTGCCTTCAGACCTAAAAACAAAGATGAAAAATTTGATAACTTGTATTATGTTGGTGCCTCCACTACTCCGGGCACCGGATTACCGATGGTTGTGATAAGCTCGAAACTTGTAATGGAAAGATTGGAGAAAGATTATGGAATTTTATAGCAATATTTGTGCAAAGACTTCTTCCCTTTTCACGAAGGAGTATTCCACCTCGTTCAGTTTGGGAATACTTGCTTTTGAAAAAAGATTCCGTGAGCCAATCTACTCGGTTTATGGTTATGTCAGGCTCGCTGATGAAATAGTTGATACATTTCATGGTCATGATAAACAAACACTTCTCAGAGAATTCAGAGAAGAGACTTACAAGGCTATTGAGCGGGGAGTTTCTACAAATCCGATTTTGCACGCTTTTCAGGAAGTGGTGCGGGAATACAAAATTGATCGTGAATTTATTGACGCATTTCTCGACAGTATGGAGATGGACCTTTACAACAACTACTACGAAGAGAAAAAATACGACGAATATATCTACGGTTCTGCGGAAGTGGTGGGTTTGATGTGCCTGAGGGTTTTCACAGAGGGTGACAATGAACTGTTCAAACAGTTGCTCGAACCTGCGAGAGCACTTGGTTCAGCATTTCAGAAGGTAAATTTCCTGAGAGATATTAAATCTGATATCGACGAAAGAGGGAGAATCTATCTCCCGAATGTTGATTCAGAGCACGGGATCGATGATGAGAACAAAAAACTGTTGGAGGACTCCATCAGAGCGGAATTTAAGCTGTCGCTCGAAGGAATTAAAAAACTGCCTCCGGGAGTAAGACTGGGCGTTTATTCGGCGTATCTTTATTACATTAAGCTGTTTGATAAAATCTGTTCCAAGAAAGTACATCACCTTATGAAAGAGAGAACGAGAGTGCCTGATCCCGTAAAATTATTGTTACTAACAAAATCGATAATTGAAGTAAAGGTTTTAAAGACTTGTTAAAGCATATTCTATTTTTATTGTTCGCTGTTCTTTTTACCAGGGTGGATGCTGCGATTGCCGATATAGATCCTTCAACAAAAGAATATATCCGCAAGACTTTTTATGCCGGTGTGGAAAACGAGGAGAAAGCAGAGGAGTTAAAAGAATATATCGACAAAAAGTTTGGGAAAAAGCTTAAGTCGATGGACCCTTTTGTGGTTGCATATCTGGGTGGAGCGGAGACACTTCTTGCCAAACATGCGATAAATCCATTCACCAAACTCGATCTTCTAAATTCGGGATTGGATAAGCTTGCTTATGCCCTCAAGAAGCAACCCAGGTCGCTGGAGATTCGTTTTATGAGGTTTTCCATCCTTCACTTTATTCCTGCCATACTTGGGCATGCAAAAGAGAGAGATGAAGACCTTGCAATAGTATATGAACTTCTTCTAAAAAAAGACTATTCCGAGCTGGATAAAAAAACGCAGACAGGTTTGGTAAAATTTCTGCTTGAGTCTGACAGACTTGATAAAAATCAGACTGCAAAACTGCGTCCTCTGCTTAAATAAGGTATAACAATGAGCAGATATCTGCTGATAAACCTGCTGACGGTTCTATTCCCCGTAATTCTCTCCTTTGAGCAGAAAATAGCTTTTTATAAAAAATTCAGGTTTTATCTTTTCTCTATTCTAACCGTTAGTCCGGTTTATTTAGTGTGGGATGCCATTGCCACTTCGAGGGGTGACTGGGGTTTTTCAGCTGAATATCTGGTTGGAGTCCATTTCATTGGTTTACCTCTCGAGGAAATTCTTTTTTTTGTAACCGTACCTTATTCGTGTCTTTTCATTTATGAGACAATAAAGCTTTACATACCTGAAAAAGAACTTCCTTTCAACAAATACTATTATTATCTCGCGGGTGCTGTTCTCATAATGGCAGCGGGAAACTACAGTTCACAATACTACACTTCGACAGTTATGATTTTTTCTGCGGCATTTTTAATTGTGGCGGCAACTTTTAAGCCGGTGATACTTCGTTCGAGAGTTTATTGGATTTCAATGGCAGTTACTTACCTTCCTTTTCTCTTGGTTAATTATTTTCTGACAGCTCCGCCGATAGTCTGGTATTCTCCCGAAGCAATCTGGGGTGTAAGGTTTACCACCATACCTGCAGAAGATTTTTTCTATTCATTTTCGATGATTTCATGGTGGTTTTTCTTCTACCTTCTTTATAAGAAAGATTTATGATGAAGAAGGTGGTGGTAATTGGTGCAGGTCTGGGAGGATTATCTGCTGCAATTCGTCTTCAAAAGGCGGGGTATCAGGTTACAATACTTGAGCAGAATGGGAAGACAGGGGGAAAAGCAAATGAAATTTCAGAAGGTGGTTTCAGATTTGATACAGGACCCTCACTCCTCACGATGCCTTTTGTTATCGAGCAACTTTTCCAGGAAGCGGGGCTTGACGCGAAGAATTACCTTGAGTTTATTCAGCCGGAAGTTCTATGTCGCTATTTTTATCCTTCAGGGAAAGTGATTGATGCCTTTTCTGATTTAATAAAATTTATCGATGAGCTTTCCGGAAAATTTGATCTCAAAAAAGAAGTGGTTGAGTCTTATTTCGATTACTCAAAAAAAATCTACGATCTTACAGCTGAGCTGTTTTTATTCAACAGTTTTCGGGAGTGGTCAACTTTTTTTAATAAAAAAGCCGCACTAACTCTTCTAAATCTCCCAAAGATTGATTCCTTCCGAACGATGCATGAAGCTAATAAATCTTTCTTTGGCGATCCCGAAGCTCTGCAACTGTTTGACCGCTATGCAACCTACAACGGTTCAAATCCCTATCTTGCACCTGCCACGCTGAACATAATCCAGCATGTTGAGTATGGTATCGGCGGATATACTTTAAAAGGAGGAATATATTCCCTGAGCAAAGCCCTTACGGAAGTTGCTTTGAAATCAGGAGTGAAGATAGCAACCAACAGACAAGTTGATGAGATTGTTTTGGCGAAAAATGATGTTCAGGGCGTTTGTTGCAGAGGCAAGGTGATCGACGATCCCAATAGAGTGGTTGGCGTAAGATGTGGAGAAGAACTGTTCGAAACCGACATTGTAGTATCAAACTCCGATGTGACCAACACCTATAAAAAACTTTTGAATGATTCGCAGGTTCGCCCCGCAAAAAAATATTATAAAAGAGAACCATCATCTTCAGCACTCGTTTTTTATTGGGGAGTAAAGGGGAACTTTCCGGAATTGAAGATGCACAACATCCTATTTTCTGATGACTATAAAAAAGAGTTCGACGAGATTTTTATTTCCGGAAAGGCACCCGAAGACCCTACAGTATATATTTACATTTCATCCAAAGTTAATGAAGATGACGCTCCGGAAGGATTTGAAAACTGGTTTGTAATGATTAACATGCCTCCTGCAACCTCAAATGATTACTACAGCATCGACTCAATCAAGAAGAGCATCATTAGCAAAATTAAAAATATGCTCCACATCGATTTGAATGAGAACATTGTTTTCGAAAGGGTTCTCACGCCTGAAATGATTGAGGAAAAAACTTCCTCTGTTTACGGAAGTTTATACGGTATTTCATCAAACAACAAATATGCTGCTTTTTTGAGGCAGGATAACAGATCGAGAGAGTATGCCGGGTTATACTTCTGTGGAGGCAGTGCCCATCCCGGCGGTGGCATACCTTTGGTGATTCTATCGGGGAAAATAGTCTCAGAACTCGTTGCTAAATATGAAACCCGCGAGATGGTAATCGGATGATAAAAGCGAATAAAAAGCCGTGGTTCGACCGGCTGTTTACTTTCTATCTGGAAAGATTGATGAGGAAACACTTCTCTCACTTTTATATAACGGGTGAATTTCCTGAGATACCCGAAGATGTATCGGTGACTTTTGCTCCGAATCATTTTTCGTGGTGGGATGGTTTTTTCATTCAGAAGATTCAAAGAGAATTTTTGCCGAACAAGAATTTTCACATCCTGATGCTTTCAGATCAGTTGACGGTTTACCGCTTTTTTAACTGGATGGGGGCTTATGGTATCGATCTCAACGATACAAAAAGCATAATAAAAACGGTTAAATATACCAGGGAACTTCTTTCCGAAAGCCGGAATCTGACCGTTATTTATCCTCAGGGAGAGATTCAGCCGTATGATTTGCGTCCTTTAAATTTGAAGGAGGGGATATCAAAATTTGTGGGAGGTCTCGGGGACAGCTCCTGTGTAATTCCTGTCGGATTTAAGGTCCAGTACGAAGAAGATAAACTCCCGTCGCTTTATTGCTCTGCGGGAAAACCTCTTTTTGCATCAGAAGTTGAAAATGACTTCAAGGGTTTTGAAGCTGCTTTCATGGGGAACTTGAAGAATCTCGACGAAAAATCGGCACAAAAAGTATTTCAAAAGGATCTTTTTAAGTGAGTGCCGAATACATTTTGTTTGGAGTTATTACCGGATTTGCAATGATCACTTTTTGTGTGAGTTTCTACAATTTTCTTACGGCACCAATTCCCGGAAAGAATCTTAAAAATGCAATTCCGGGTAAAGAACTTCCATTTATCTCAATTTTGATCCCTGCCAGAAATGAAGCGGAGAATATAGCAGCTTGTGTTAACAGTTGTTTACAACAAGAACATACAGATATTGAACTGATTGTGCTGGATGACCATTCTGAGGATGATACTTCGTCGATTGTAACCGAACTGGCAACAAAAGACAGTAGAGTAAAACTTGTTAGAGGAGCAGCACTTCCTGAAGGCTGGTTGGGAAAAAACTGGGCATGTCACCAGCTATCGTTAGCAGCAAAAGGGGATTACCTGCTTTTTGTTGATGCCGATGTGATTTTAAGGAGTGATGCGGTTGGCATAGCTCTCGCTTCAGTTAAAGAGTTAAATCTTTCGATGTTTTCTGTCTTTCCGACCCAGATATTGAATAACATCGGTTCTGCACTTGTGATACCTGTTATGAACTGGTTGTTATTAAATTTTCTGCCACTCAGACAGGTCTATCAATCAAAATCCCCGAGTCTTGTAGCTGCGAATGGTCAGTTTATTTTAATGACACGAAAGTCTTACGAAGAAACAGGTGGACACTCAAGTGTGCGGTCGAGAGTTGTGGAAGATATGGAACTTGCGCGGCTTGTAAAACGGTCGGGGCAAAAAATGATGACAGCTCTCGGTGGAGATGTGATTAAATGCAAAATGTATTCAAACCTTACTTCATCCATTAAAGGATTTACAAAGAATTTTTATCCCGGGTTTGAAATATCTGCAATCACATTTGTTATGATGACTACTTTTTTTATTTTTGTGTACTTATTACCTTTCTTTCTTGTAATTTTTAATCCAATTTGGTTATTTCCAATTTTGTTGATTATAATTTCAAGAATTTTTATCGGAATTTTAGGTAAAGCAAAATTATCAATAGAGATTTTTGCTCATCCAATCCAGATGATAATAATGTATTTCACAGGTTGGCGTTCTCTTTATTTCACAAAAACTGGCATCATTGAATGGAAAGGCAGAACTTTATAAAGAAATATGGCGCAGTTCTTCTGCTCGCCCTATTCTATTCTGTTGGTATTCTCGGGCATTCCCTCGAGAATTTCCTCCCTTTGATGAAAGACCTGACCCCATATACCCTCCTTCTTTCGGTTGCTTTTGTAATCTATATGACCAGGAGCGACTGGAATATTAAAGTAATAATCTGGGCAGTCGCAACTTTTATTCTCACCTTTTCCTTGGAAGTGACCGGAGTTGCCACGGGAACAGTATTTGGTAACTACACTTATGGCGATGTACTCGGTCCCAAACTTTTTGATGTTCCAGTTTTAATCGGCGTCAACTGGGTCATTATAATCTATGCTATAGTCGCAATTTTAACTAAAGCGACTTCAAATGTTGCACAGTTTGTCTTTTTAGCAGCTACAGCAACTGTTGCTTTCGATTTTGTGATGGAGCCGATAGCGATGCACTTGGGATACTGGAACTGGGAACACGGAAAAATCCCGTTTCAAAATTATGTCGCCTGGTTCGTAATCGCTTCAATCAGTTCGTTGGGTTATTATTTCCTCAAGCAAAAGCCCAAACATGATCTGCCAATTTTCCTTGTTTTGATACAATTCCTCTTTTTCCTTTTACTTGAAATTATCCTCATTAAATAGATGCCTCAAAAAGGAATTGTAATCGCACTCCTGATTATTCTGCTTTGGGGGTCACATCTCGCTTATATTCTGTTTAATGTTCCTGTGGATCCTGCATCCCCGCTTTTTTATTTTCATTTACTACTCCAATCTTATTTATATACCGGTCTGTTTATTACCGGGCATGACGCGATGCACGGGACGGTTAGCAGCAACAAATTGATCAACAAAGTTATTGGATACACGGCGACATTTTTATTTGCGGGGATGTCATATAATCGGCTGGTTACCCATCATTTTGATCATCACCGGTTTCCCGGAAGCGAGAGGGATCCTGATTTTAATGTAAAGTCACAGAATTTTTTGGTTTGGTGGTTAACATTTATGAAGAGATATACCACTATATGGCAAATAATTGTGATGGCAGCAGGATATAATATTTTAAAGATTTGGTTTCCGGAGACGAGCATTATCCTCTTTTGGGTGGTGCCTGCATTTCTTGGTACACTTCAACTGTTTTATTTTGGGACTTACCTGCCACACAAATATCCACACACCGAAGAAATGAAGCCACACAATGCACGCTCACAGGTGAAAAATCACATTCGTGCGATGGTCAGTTGCTATTTTTTTGGATACCACTATGAGCACCACAGTTATCCTGCCGTGCCTTGGTGGCGTCTTTATAAAATCAGAGAGAAAGGTCTCTCAAAAGAGGAAATTTTGAGCCACCGCCATTAATTTGGCTAACTTTATTTATCTCTCCATGAACCAGAATGCCTCGGGTTCTGAAATTGGAACATCCTTCGAAATTGAAATCACCTCATCCACATAATCAGGTTGCCTCATCCCCACCAAAACCGAAGAGACATAAGGAAGAGAAGCCGTCAATAATAATGATTTACTGCTCAACGAATTTCCTCTTAGAGTCTGAGGGAGATAATTGTTTAACATTCCGTGAACCTTCATATTGTTCATGTTATATTTTGCAATAACAATCGTTTTTAATATCAGAAGGAATTTTTGAATTTCGGCAAGAAAGTTTTGAGCCAATTCACCGATCATTGATGGAATTGTTTCGTTTTCAATAACATTCGATTTAATTATTCTGATTCTTGGATTCACATAAAATTCAACAAGGTCATTTAATGAAACAGGGTTGTCAAGGTCATCAAAATTTTTCATCAGGAACTTTGCAATCCCAAAGGAGTCCTTAATATCCTGGAATTTTTCATAGCCCATGCGGGTCTGCCTTTTTAATTCATGCAGAATACTCTCAACGAGTGAATCAACATTTCTGAAACTATGCTGAAGGTCTTTAAGGTTGAAACTCCCGTCCATTCTAAAATCAGTCAATCTCTCAATTCTATTATTCACGATAGCATTTAAAGGTCGATTTACTATCACACCGAGCCCGGCTTTTGCAGCAAGTTTTATTACACTTTTCCCATTTTCAGCCTGATTAACGAGCGTCAGACTATCTTTTTCGATTAAATTTAGAGGGAGCTGAATAACAGAAACGCCAGCATCGTTTTTCCCTTTGGGAGATATTTTTAATATTTCCTCGAGAGAAGTGAAGTGGCGGTGAAAACTTTGCTGTCCAAAAGTATTTGAAGAGATGCCATAACTCCTTATTCGTCCGGCTTTAATTTCTTCCTCAAGATGTTCGAAGGAGGCTCTTAGTCTTCCATAATATTCTTTCCGGAGTTTTCCCTGGTCTCTCTCGGTGGAATACATCAAAAAATATTCAGGGTTATGAAGGAAGAAGACATCGAGATAACCGCAGTCCAGCCTTTTAAGAGATTCTGAAATCTGATCTTTTATAAATTCGGGATGAATGCAGTGTTTTAGATCAGGTGAGCAATTTATGATATCGGGATATGGGGCACCTTTCAGCTCTCGTCTTCTGACAGTTTCAAGGTTTTTCCCTTGAATGTATCCCGCCTTGGAGGAGATAATGAAGTTTCCTCGTTTATAGTCGGAAGAAATTTCTATATCTTTCAACACTTCACCAACGAGCAGCTCGCTGTTACCATCGGAATAGTTAGTGGAAGTATCGATAAAATTGACTCCGGAGACCAGAGCTTTTCTTAAAGAATCAGCGTGGGAGCGGACTCTTTTATCAATACGGTAGCCTCCAAACCCAAAAATAGAGACTTCCATACCGGTTTTTCCTAAAATTCGCTTCTGCATATTATTTCCTTATACGGGCAATTATTGGAATTCAAATATAATAAATAATTTGCTAATATGTGATTTGAATTGGTGACGAAATTTTAAACAAATAGAGTTTTGGTTTTGGTGTAAATTTAAATTGTGAAGCATTTAATTACCATAAGTGAGAAAAAATGATCAAAAAATATCTTTTCGCATTTGTTCTCCTGGTTTCAATTCCGGGATTTGGACAATATCTTTCGTTCTCCGAAATGAACAAAATACTCGATTTTGGAAAAGACACTTCAGGGATAGATTTATATATGATGGGAAAAGGATTTTTATTAAATACCCAATCGTCTGATACGAATGGTTTTAGTATCATATACGAATCACTTTTTGACGGTGATGACTATTTTGTTGGACTTTTTGAAGACCATCAAAATAATCTGTTCACTGTAATCGAATATACAAAGAGCCATGGTCGATGGGAAGTTTACATAAATGGGGCAAAAGAGAACGGCTTTGTCTTTTCAGGGATGAAAAAACCTGCGGAGGACTCAACTTATTTCACTTACTTAAAGGAGGAGTTACTCTTGGGGTTATTGGTGAAAAAAAATGAGGATGGCGTTAAGTATCAGTTCTCTTTCACACGATAAAAAGGTTCGCTTGCCACCCACATCAGACAACTGATTTATTATCACACTTATTACACTCAAATTGTAGGGTAGTGTGGTTTATTTCAAACTTATCGTGAAGTAAGTGCTCAATTATTCTTTGCATCTCCGTGCTTTCACCTACTGTCATGTCATTTACTTCGATGTGAGCTTCAAAATGAGTGTCATGATCGTTAAGCCTCCAGATATGTACATGATGGATGTTCAGAACGGGTGGCAATCCCTCGAGAACACTCTTTATTTCAGTAATGTCGATATCAGCAGGCGACGACATCATTACCATATCCACCGCCTCTTTCACGATCTTGAAAGTTTCGTTAAGGATATAGAGTGAGATAAGAATGGTAAGTACGGGATCGATCCAGGTGACCTGGAAAAAGATGATGAAAACAGCCCCGATTATCACCGCTACACTCGAGATTGTATCACTTAAAAGATGAAAATATGCAGAACGGATGTTGATATTGTCTTTCGAACCGGATTTCAGGAGGAGAATTCCGGCAAAATTAGCAAACAATCCGACTGTTGCGACCACAAGCATGAGAGTGCCTTTAATAGGTTCAGGATTTCCAAACCTCTCGATAGCCTCTTTTATCAAGAAAAAACTAATTATTATCAAACTACTCGCATTAAAAATTGCAGCCAGCACTTCCGCCCGTTTCATCCCGAAAGTATATTTTAGTGATTTTGGTTTTTTGCTCAGTCTCATCGCAATAAATGTAATGATAATGGCAATTCCATCACTTAGATTGTGCAGAGCATCTGAGAGGAGAGCAAGGCTTCCCGAAATAATCCCACCCGCAACCTGCACTATGGTAATAAGAAAGTTTAATCCTATCGTAATGATAAGGTTTTTTTCAGAAGTGGTACCTGCAGAACCGTGGTGGTGTGAATGACTGTGGGAATGATGGTGATTATGCGACATTATGGCTTCTTTTGATAATTTTTAAGTGAATTCAGCATCTTGGCTTATTGGTATTCCTAAAAGTAACGGGCACAATTTAAGCAATTTTGGGAAAAGAAAGCACAATCACTGAAATTATAAAACCTGTAATCGTACCTAATTTGTGACAAATTTGCGAATTTTATTTCAGCAGCAGCATTTTGATACTTCTTCTTTGTCCGGCAAAAGTGACATTTAAAATATAAACACCTGATGGGAGTTGAGAACCGTCAAATTTGATTATATGTTGTCCTTGTGTAACAAACTCGGGCTGTTGAGAATTTACAAGTTCACCCATAATGTTATAAACTGAAACTTTCACTATTCCGGATTCAGGCAGAAAATAACTGATACTGGTGGAAGGATTAAAAGGATTTGGCCAGTTCTGAGAAAGCTCAAATTCAACCGGGATTTGGGAGAAGGGATTAATTTCTTTGACATCCAGAGGCTGTCCTCCCAGATTATTAGTGACGAACAAATCATAGCTGGTCGCCAGAAAGATTTTATTCGAGTCGGTAACGCTTAAAAATCGCGGGATATAAGTGTTATCTATCCAGTAAACTCCCAACCAGTTTATACCCCCGTTTGTTGTGACTCTAAAAGGGTATGGATTGCTGGTCGCCAGGATTACATAACCGGTATCCTTTGAGATGAAGTCAGCATCGATGATATCATTCGCGTCACTAAAGAGACGGGAGTGCCAATTTTTCCCGCTGTTTGTGGTTTTATAAATAGTTCTATCCACTTCGACAAATACCGTTGAGTCATTAAAACTTTTGATTATCCTGTAATTGCTCGGTACTTCGATGAGAGCCGGTTGGTTGAACATTGGAATTCCTTGCCAGCTTCTTCCTCCGTTGGTAATTCTAATCACATTCCCTTTTAATGTCCCAAATCCGGTGGAATCGTTGTGCATATAAATACTGTTAAGATAATACCCGTTTTCATAGCGATTGATTAATTCCCATGTTCGACCGTTATTTGTACTCTTCCAAAGGTTTGAAGCGGTAAAACTGCCTTGGACCGAATCAGCGGCAAGGAATATTGTTGAGTCACCATACTTGTAAAGATATCGCGGTAATCGTGAACCTGAGTTAGAGCTAAAAATGGTGGTGTACCCTGTTTCAGGGGTAAATCTCATTACTTTTTTTTGCCCCTGATTTACAAACAGAACGGAGTTACGGCTCTCAGGATATATACTTCCTGTGAATCCGTTAAATGGTTCAATAGGTGCCTTTGCACTCCAGGTTAAACCGCCGTCAGAAGTGGATGTGAAAAAAGTCTGTAGCGAACCCCTATAAATAAGTTGCCCTTCAAGGCTGTTAAAAAATTTAAGGCTATAAATCCGGTCAACAAAGTTGGGTTCAACAGGGGTAAAAGTATGTCCTCCGTCATTTGAGACCGAGATATTGTCAAGTGTATCCTGGTATGTAACGGCAATCACTTTCGAACTGGAGGCAAATGAGAGATCGTCGAGCCGGGCACCGGCAGCAAATTGATGCAGCACTTCATAACTCGAAAAGTAGTTCCTGTAGAGACGAAGTTGTAAAGTTGTGGGCGTATAAACATAAACCGAGTCAGGGGAGGTCATGTGAAAAATTCTCAATACATCCGTCGAGGTGTGTATCTGAGACCATGTTATACCTGAATTCGTAGTTTTAAACACTGCATTACCGGATGAATAAAATCCGTTACCGTTACCCCACAAGCAGGCGATATCATCAGTATCACTTCGTGGAAGAACCTGACTCGACCAGGTTGTGCCTGCATCGGTAGAAGTGAGTAGATCGACACCATTTCGTGCGATCATGTTGCCGTTTGGAAAGATTGCAATTGCCACATATCCGGTGGAATTCGTCGGCATATTTGCTTCATTCCAAGTGTTTCCCGAATCAAGAGTGAAATGTACTTTTCCCATTGAGCAGTAGATTCCCTCCTTTAGCGAAGAAAACACCATACGGGAAGAATATTCTCCCGGTAGAACACTCCATGTATCACCTGTATCTTTGGAGACAAAATGGTTTTGTTGCCCCTTCATGTAAATGGTGGAAGGGTTGATTAGTTGAATTTTACGAATTGACTCTAATTGTTGTGCGACCGGAGGGGTAAATGGTTTATAATAAACTGTTTCCCATCCATCACGGGATAAAATCAATTCAGGTGATATTCCGGCAGCAACATATAGAGTCGTATCCCAGGATGAAGTTGAGAAGATAGAGTAATTTTTAAGTTTAGTGAATAATCTGGTGTACTGGGCATCTGCCGTAACTGTCAATAATAAGAATAACAAAAGAAAAGTTTTTGCTGTTCTAAAAACTTTTCTCAATAAGAGTACTTTTAAGTTTTTCTGTCTTTTCTGCAATTTCCCGTTCATTATATCTCCCAATAAAAAAAAATTCTCCTATAAATTAAAATAATTCTCGATCAATAGCAAATCCCTCGATTTTGCCATTACGGAAAGCCCCCGTTTTCCGTAATTTGCAAAGATAAAAGTCAAAGTTTACTCTACCGTATATGATTAAAACCTTCGAAAAAAGAAAAACTATATTGAAACCCGTATTATTTCTCTGTTTGCTAATGTTGTTTGTCATCCCGACTTTTGCCCAGCCCGGTGATTTCAGAATGGCGAGGGTAAAGTATTCAGGCGGGAGTGACTGGTATAATGATCAGTCTTCTGACATTAATTTGCTGAAGTTTTTGAAAGCGAACACAAATCTGAAGGTGAATCCTGAGTACCGGTTTGCTGACCTTGCTACTGAAGATATATTCAGCTATCCTTTCCTGTTTATGACGGGACACGGAAACATTGCCCTGACTGATCAGGAGATTAGTAACCTGAGGAAATATTTGGAGAATGGTGGTTTCCTCTATGTTGACGACGATTACGGATTTGATAAAGGATTCAGGAGGGAAATAAAGAGAGTTTTCCCCGGTCAGGAATTAAAAGAAATTCCATTCAATCACAAAATTTACAATATAAAATACCGTTTTCCCGACGGTCCTCCAAAAACCCACAAGCATGATGAGAAACCACCTCAGGGATTTGGTTTGTTTATCGGTGACAGGATGGTTCTATATTACACCTATGAGAGTAATCCAAGTGACGGATGGGCGGATGCGGATGTTCATAATGATCCTGAGGAGAAAAGAATTGAAGCCCTGCAATTCGGAACAAATATTGTACTGTTTGCACTAACGCAATAAAAAAAATCTCACCACAGGTCATTCACGGTGACGGCATCAAATTAGAGATCGGCTACAAATCGTTTCAAAGCTTTCCTTCGTCGGAGTACATCCGGGAAAATAATCTAATACCCGCCAAAAAACAATTAAAATCTCAATTTTACCAAGTTTCATTCGGAGATTGTGATTTTTTGTACTCCACTGCGAATAATTGTACAAACAAACTTTTACATTTATTTAAATCCGGTACTTGAATTAATGATGGACAAAGAGGAGCAAAAGAATTTTTTCCGGGAAATCATCACTCAGCATAAAGGTATCTTGTTCAAAGTTGCCCGCTTATACTGTCGGAATGAGGAAGACAGACAAGATCTTCTACAGGAAATGATGATACAGATTTGGCAATCCCTGCCCAGATACAACGATCAGTATAAAATGTCAACCTGGTTGTATCGAATTTCACTGAATGTTGCCATCTCCTGTTTTAGAAAAAGTTCGAAAAGAGAAGAGAGATACACGCCTTTAACTGATAAAACGGAACTAATGCCGGTTGAAGATAATTCTGAAAATGAGACTAAACTGCTGTTGTTGGAACAGTTTATCAGTGAATTAAAAGAGATAGACAAAGCTTTGATGATACTCTATCTGGAGGATAAAAGCCATACTGAAATTGCCGGGATTCTCGGAATGTCAGTCAGCAATGTCGGTACCAAAATTGGACGCATAAAAGAAAAATTAAAAACACGATTTTCACAATTAACCTGATAGAGATATGAACGAATCAGAACTCAAAAAACTGTGGCAGACAACCAACGAGAAGTTGGAAGAGAATTTAGCTTTAAATAACGAGCTCAAAAACGACATGACCAGCGTAAAAGTGCATGGAATTATCGGCTCAATGAAACCGCTAAAAATATTCACACTAATTGTCGGCATCTTATGGGTCGTCTTTGGTGCGGGATTTCTGGGTGGTATATTTGCAAACACATATCAGGAAGTGAATAAGTTTTTCCTCTATTCAGCTACGGTACAGGTTGTGTTAACTGCAATCGCATTAGGTATTTATATTTTTCAATTGATAAAAATATATCAGGTCGAGATAACCGATCCAATTCTTCAAACTCAGAAAAAACTGGCTGAGCTTAAAGTTTCAACTCTTTGGGCCGCGCGCATTATGTTTTTACAAATTCCCGTTTGGACAACTTTTTGGTGGAATGAAACGATGCTGAATGACTGGAATGCCCTTCAGTGGGGGGTAACACTCTCTGTAACAATTGCGGCTACAATTCTTTCAATCTGGCTTTTTATGAATATTAAATATGAAAACAGAAATAAAAGGTGGTTTAATCTGATTTTTACAGGCAAGGAATGGTCGCCATTGATGAAGTCAATTGAGATGTTGGATCAAATTAAAGATTATGAACCGGATGGCGGTATTCGGGCTTAACTACATGCCTTGACAGTGGTTAAATCCGAAAAATTGAACTATTGATATGGTGAATTGGATTGGTTCACATCATCAAGAAACAGGTACCAAAAGAAGGAACCTGGATACAAACGAGAGAGAATAATCATTATATTGGGGTAATAAAATTTCAGAATCTCACAAACTTTTTAATCTTTTAATAATCTCGGAATAAATCGATGCGAAAAATAATTGTAATAGAATTCATCTCCCTCGACGGCGTTTTGCAGGGACCCGGTGGACCGGAAGAAGATACTTCAGGTGGTTTTAAGTATGGCGGTTGGACCTTCCCATACTTTGATGAATTTTCCGGAGCAGTAATGGGGGAACAGACAAAGGAACCGTCTGATTTACTTCTGGGAAGGAAAACTTACGACATTTTTGCATCATATTGGCCAAATCATGGGGAGGGGTGGCCCGGAGTAAATGAAGCAAGGAAATATGTTGTTTCGCATGAAGATTTTACACCCGGTTGGGAAAACACTGTTTTGGTGAAAGACAATGTAGTTGAAAAGCTAAAAAAGTTAAAAGCAGAAGACGGCGAGGATCTAAAAGTATGGGGAAGCGGGAATTTATGCCAGACACTTTTTAAGAATGATCTGGTTGATGAGATGTGGCTAAAAATTTTCCCGGTTACTCTCGGCAACGGAAAGCGACTCTTTGCAGAGGGCACAATTCCTGCCGCCTTTAAAATGACAGATTGCAAATTTTCTCCCGGCGGTGTCATAATTGCGAATTATACACGAGCCGGCGAAGTGTTAACAGGTTCATTTTAAGGGAGGGAAGTGATTCTTAAAATATGAATTCATTTGCATAAATTCTTGTTTCTTAAAATATGAGATATTCAATATTCATTCATTAAAATCAAATAATTATACGATCAGAAGGTGATCAGTTTGGTAACAACAAATTCAAAACAGATGACTTCCGGAAAAGCTTTTGAATACGCTTTGCTTGCTCAGTTTTATGAGAAGTTGAAAGACAAAACAAATGTTGAAGTAGTCGAAAACTCTTCATACAAAATAGCAAGTGGCTGTTTCGAAAATAGTCCGGAATCAGTAAAAAGTGATCTGTTGCTCACATCCAGCTTTACAGTAAATTTTTTGATGGATATAGAACCGCGACTCACACATGACCTCGGGGATAATGATATACTTCAGCTTGAAATACTTTCTGATGATTATGGCAAACTGGGGGATGTTCGTGATGTATTGGCAATTCGTCTATTGCAAAAATGGGAAATTGGAGTTTCAGCTAAAAATAATCACAGAGCTGTGAAGCATTGTCGCTTATCTAATTTAATCGATTTTGGTGAGAAGTGGGTTGGTGTCAAAGTTTCTAATAACTACTTTGAGTCAATTTCGCCGGTATTTGATAAACTCGAACAATTGCGAAATAAAAGCAATGCACAGATGAGATGGAAAGAATACAGTGATTATCATGCTACTGTGTATGTTCCAGTCTTACAAGCTTTCATGGCAGAACTGATAAAACTTAATGAAAATAACCCGGAAATACCTGCCAAATTAGTCTCTTTCCTGGTAGGGGTTAAGGATTTTTATAAAGTCATCAAGAAAAGAAATAAAGTTGAGATTCATGCTTATAACCTTCATGGAACTCTAAATCTGGCTTTTAACAATATTGAACCTAAATATAAAACGCCTTTGGTCCCTTTACCTACAAGGATTTTAGATGTTCGCTTCAAAGAAAATAGCAAGACTACTGTGATAGTTACAATGAATGAAGATTGGATTTTGTCCTTTAGGATTCACAATGCGAGCTCACGGATTGAATCATCACTTAAATTTGATATCAATTTGGTGAGTTCACCAAATAAGTTATTTAAGAATTTCTTAAATTTTGGTAAGGATTAATTATGAAAATAATCTCTCTCTTTGCAGGTGCCGGTGGTCTTGATTTAGGCTTTCAACAAGCCGGTTTTGAGACTATTTGGGCGAATGAGTTTGATTCAAGTATATGGGAGACCTTTGCATACAACTTTCCGGAAACTTTTCTTGATAAAAGAAGTATTTGCGATATACCGAGTAATGATGTTCCTGATTGTATTGGAATAGTTGGTGGACCACCATGCCAAAGCTGGAGCGAAGCAGGTGCGGGAAGGGGAATAAATGATAAAAGGGGTCAGCTTTTCTTTGAATATATACGAATTTTGAGAGAAAAGGAACCTCTATTTTTTCTAGCTGAGAATGTATCAGGCATTTTACTCCCTCGGCACAAAAAGGCATTTGAAACTATTTTAGCTGAGTTTAGAGCTTTAAATTATAATGTCTCGTACCATCTCTTGAATGCAAATGATTATGGTGTCCCACAAGATCGAAAAAGAGTGATAATTGTTGGCTATCATAAAAAAACAGGTAAATCGTTTCTTCCACCCAGGCAGAAATTAATCAAACCGACTCTGAGAGATGCAATCTGGGATTTACGACTTGCAAAACCCGCTAAAGACAAAAATTATGCTAACGAATTATGTGATCTGCATTGTGATAATCATGAATATATGAACGGTGGGTTTTCTACCATATATATGTCAAGAAACCGTGTGAGGAGCTGGGATGAACCAAGTTTTACTATTCAAGCTGGTGGTCGTCATGCTCCTCTTCATCCACAAGCTCCGAAGATGAAGTTTATCGAAGAGAACAAACGGATTTTTGAACCTGGCAAAGAAGACCTTTACAGGAGACTTTCTGTCCGCGAATGTGCCAGAATTCAGACTTTCCCGGATAGCTTTATTTTTAGGTACAAGAATGTTGCTGATGGGTATAAGATGATAGGAAATGCTGTGCCTGTAGAATTTGCCAGACAGCTCGCAAATGTGATTCTCGAGGATATATCAGAATATCTAAATCTCGAGCAAATTGAAAGTGAAGGGTTGCCAGGGGAGAACAGACAGTTGCATCAGAAAATGAAAAGAGATTTTGCTAATCACGACTGAAACAATAAAATAAATAGAAGAGTATAACCTGCGTGAGAATAATTATTCTAATTGAAGAGTTTTACACGCAAACAGCCAACAGGAAAGAATTTTGAACGGAACACCGCACTACGATGAGATAATAAAAAAACTTGCCAGATTTGAGGATAAGCGTCTTCTCTCTGAACTTGCATTTGGGGGTCAGGTATTGCTTATAGGCTCGGTTCTACTTTTTACACTCTTCTCTTTTTTGGAGAATTTGTTCTATTTTGAGCCGGTTGTAAGATCGGTAATGTTCTACATTTGGTTGGGAATCAGTGGTGGTTTGTTTGTCAATTTTATCCTCACACCTCTTTATAAACGCTATTTTGTCGTCCCCTCAAATCCGTTTCAATCTGCTGCTTTAGCGGGAAGTCTGTTCCCAAATGTAAAAGATGATTTGATGAATGCGATGCAACTTGTAAAGGTTGATGACCGTAGGGGATTCTCAGAGAATCTTGTTTCTGCAGCATTCGAAGAGATTTATAAAAGGGTCAGCGACCTCGAGTTTGGAAGTGCAGTCTCTTTTAGTCTGGCACGAAAACTTGCAATCTGGAGTGTGGTCAGTCTTATCTTAAGTAGTGGGTCATTCATTTTTAGCAGTGGAATGAAAAATGCCGCCGATAGACTAATCAACCACAACAGCGAATATCTTCCTCCGCAGAAATATAATTTTGAAGTGAAGCCCGGCAACATTGAAGCTGCAAAAGGGGACAGTATCGCAATTTGGATTAAGGTATCCGGTCCCGAAGTCAGGTCTCTCGACTTTTATTACAAAGACGAGACACTTCCGGGATTTGTAAAAGAAGCATTAAGAATAAATAAAGATGGAAGTTTCACTACATCTCTTGTCGGAATAAAGTACTCTACTGAATATTATGTAATGGTTGAAGATTCAAAAAGTCTCACCTACAAAATAACCGTTACCGATAAACCACTTGTGAGAGGATTTAAACTTGCGATTACCCCCCCGGCATATACAGGTGAAAGACCCTCGGAACAAACCGACAATGGAAATGTTTCCGGAATAAAAGGAACAACAGTAGCATTTTCACTCGAATCAAATAAAGAGCTCGCCTCGGCATCTCTCGAATTCCTCGAAGGAATGAACATTCCATTGGAAGTTTCCGGCACTTCAGCCTCGGGAGCGTTTAGAATAACAGGGGACAACGAATATTTTATAAAAATAACCGATACAAAAGGTTACAGCAATACTTCACCTGTTAAATACAGCATTAAGGCTTTTTTTGATGCTAATCCTGAAATAACGGTAGTAAGTCCCGATTCAAACACCGCCCTTCCCAGAAGCCAAAGGCAGGATATTTCTCTAATCATTTCCGACGATTTTGGGTTCAGCAGTCTAAATCTTCACTATCGTATTTCAAAAAGCAAAGATGCAGCCACAGTTCAACAAAAATTCAGTTCCATACCACTGCCGTTCAACAAACAAGTAAAAGAGACAGGGGTCGATTATACCTGGAGCCTCGCACAACTGTTTTTATCGCAAGGTGATGAAGTTACATATTATTTGGAAGTGGCGGATAACGATGTCGTCTCAGGACCAAAAACAGCAAAGTCGCGAGAGTACATTATTCGAGTCCCGACTCTCGAAGAGCTATTTGCGACCGGTGAGAAAAAGCAGGAAGAAATTCTTAAAGAGCTGACCGATGTTCTGAAAGATGCCGAAAAACTCCAAAAAGAGCTCGATAAAGCGAGTAAGGAGATGAAAAGCGACAAAAAGGATTTAAGTTTCGAGGAGAAGGAAAAACTCGAAAAGATGATCGACAACTTTGAAAAGTTGCAAGATAAAGTGGAACAGTTGTCGCAAAAGATGGATGATGTGCAAAAAAATATGCAGGAAAATAATCTGCTGTCACCACAGACCATGGAAAAGTTCATGGAGTTGCAGAAGATGTTGCAAGAAATTTCGACCGATGAGATGAAGAAACTTATGGAGAAGATGTCCAAAAATCTTGAAAACCTCAATCGAAAAGATGCCCAGCAGAATCTCGAAAATATGAAGATGGATGAAGAAGCCTTCAAGAAGAGCCTTGAAAGGACTATGAATCTCTTAAAAAGGGTGCAGGTTGAACAGAAAATTGATGAGTTAATTAAGAGGTCGCAGAATCTTAATGAGCAGCTCGAAAAGATGCAAAATGAGACCAAAAACGCCGATCAAAAGACTATGGATCAGCTGGCCAAAAAGCAAGACGAGATTAAAAAGCAGATGGAAGCTCTCGAAAAGGAGATGAAGGAACTTCGTGACAAAATGAAAGACATGAAGGATATGCCGAACGAGCAGGCAGAGAAACTGCAGGACGAACTCGAAAAACAGCAAAATGATGAACTTTCTGATGACGCAAAAGAGAATCTGAAAAAGGGACAAAAACCGCAGGCGATGCAGAATCAGCAGAAAATGTCGAAGAATATGAAAAAGATGGAGCAGGGTTTGCAGGAGCTTCAAAATTCGATTAATGAAGCAAATCAGCAGCAAACCATGGCTGACATGATGAAAATTATCAGTGATATTGTTGACCTCTCGAAGCAGCAGGAAAGTCTGAAAAAGAAAACCCAAAACAGCAGCCCTTCGGCACTTCTGAATCAAGAGATGCGAGATCAGGACAAACTTCAGAGAAATCTTGATAAAATGCTTGCCCGCTTGGGAGAGCTTGCACAAAAGACTTTTGCTGTCAGCCCCGAAATGGCAAAATCACTCGGCGGTGCAAGGCGTGAGATGGGTAAATCATTGGATAATATGCAAAACCGGAATAACAAACAAGCCGCCGGGAATCAGGGAGAGGCAATGTCATACCTTAATCAGGCTGCCGGAATGATGCAGGATGCTCTCGCTCAGATGATGCAACAGGGTGGAAACGGTCAGGGAGGTATGATGTCGCTGATGCAGCAGATGGGTCAGATGGCAGGACAACAGATGTCGCTAAATCAGCAAATGCAAGAGATGATGAAGGGGAGCAACGGGCAGATGTCGCAAGAACAGATGTCACAGGTTCAGAGATTAAGACAGGAACAGGAAAACATTAAAAAATCTCTTGATCAGATGAACAAGGAAGCAAAAACGGCGGGTAAGTCGAAAAGTATTCCTGCAAATCTTGATAAACTTTCGCAGGAGATGCAAGAGATAATCACGGATATGCGAACCGGTAGAGTTACTGATGAGTTGATAAAGAAACAGGACAAAATTCTCTCGAAGATGTTGGATGCAACTCGCTCTGTTAATGAACGGGACTATGAAAAAGAGAGAGAATCTTTCACCGGAACGAACACAAAAGGGAATTCTCCGGGAGCATTAAAATTAGACAGTCAGAAGAAAGACAAAAGCTACTCAGACAATATCAATAAAGCCTTGCAAGGCGGCTTTACCAAGGATTTTGAAGATTTGTCGAGAAAATATTACAATCTGATAAAGTAGTATATCAGAACTTGTACCATTTTTTCTTACCACTGTCGTACCAGGTTCTGGTGCGAACACCTTTATTGGTTACACTTCCCTGAATTGGGATATTGGCTTTTTTTGAGTCGAGAAGAGTTGTGGTAATATAATAAGTGGCGGTTGTAGCCGTTCCTTTTGTTTTGTTTTTATTGAAGCTTTTAATAAAATATTTGTCGGCGAGCATTTGTTTTGGGGGAGTCCATTTTGCAAAACTTTTGTTGCCGCCACCGCCCGAAGCAACGGGGGTTTTGAAGAACTTCATTGCATCGTTCAAGATGTAATCACCACGCACACCGAGCTGGTCGAGTGTCGATTGAAAAGAGAAATATTCCCAGAGTGTTAGTCCGGAGAGAACAGCGAGTCCCACCAAAATTACACCAAGCACGATAAGCAAAAGTTGTTGTTGTCCCATATTTTAATCTCCTATTGGAAAAGTAGGTTCCATTTTAAGAACCCTCTCACATACTCAAAGGCTTCCGGATTTTCATTAATCAGTCCTTGTCTCACCTCGTCTGAAATAGCGGGATAAAAATTCTCGAGTTTTGTAGCTATCATTTCACGGTTAGCCGTGGTTGTTTTGCCAAGTAAGTAGAGGAGCGAAAGGGCATCCAATTCGGTTGAGTTTACAATAAATGCAGCCAGCACTTCTGTGTCCAGTCCCTTTTCATTCATTATGTTAATCCGGCTCTTTTGAGCTGAGTCGGTGTAAGCATAAACGGGGATATAAAGAAGGTTGCTCTCTGCGATCGAAACCGAATAATTTGAAGAGAGTGAAATCCGGTGATTGCCTTTCACCACATCAACCCAACCGAAGCTCAACTTAATCAAATTTAGCACCTTCAAACATTGAAGTTGAGCTATTTCTGTGGTGATTCTCATATCTCCCAAACGGATTGAGAAGGGGGGCAAATCTGAAAATTCAACAAATTTTCCTGTGTCGATATTAGTCATAAGTTCAAATCCTGTACCCGTTACATCAAAGATGTTTTGCTCTTTGTGACCTTTTATCAACTTCAGTGTACTTTTGTGGAAAAGCTTTATTGTGGCTTGTGAAGGGATAATTATTTCTGCAGTTGCCGCAGCATCCGTGGTAACCACTTCCTGTTCGTGAAGGTCAGTTTCGGTGGTACCATTAATTGAAACATCTCCTTCAAGGGCCTTCACATCCCACGGAGTGTTATATTTTGAATACTGGATATAACCATAAATTCCGACAGCAACCAACACAATTATTACGAGCATAATCACAAGTTTTTGAACATCAATGAACGATGCTTTGTAACCGAGGCTTTTTGCTCTTCCAACGGCTTTTCCACGGATTCCTGTTGAAGTTTGGCTGGCAGTGGTTCTCGCTAACTGGTGTAACTCCTGATTTCTGATCTCCCTCTTTTTCGAATTTCTTTCTTTGATTTTGTTTTCATTAATCAATTCATCTTGAATCTCGTCGAGAATCGCGGGATTCACAGAAATTGATGAAAACAAGTCCCTTGCGAGATCGATAAAATCTGAAAACTTGTCGAGGAACTCAGGCTTTTTGTTTTGGACAATTTCATTTGGGGAAGTGTCGGGGAGATTATAAGCCTCAATCAGTCTTACAAAATCATCTTTATGCTCAACTATACACTCTCTAAAGGGAGAAAAATAACAAAGCCTTTCGAGTTTGTCATTCAGAATCGCTTTCACACTCTCTTCGGTTTGATCAGAAATAAATCCTGCAATTGTTGCGGGGGGATAATCAAACTGTAGGTATAAGGTAAGGACAACCCGTTCCAAATCGGTAAACGATGCATAAACAGTCTCGACTTCAGAGAATTCCACCGAAAGGGGTGGCAACTCATGCTGACCGCCATTGTAGAGGGGGTGTTCGCGGAGGTTATAAAGACTAACAATTGCAGCTATCTTTCTCAGCCATTCCGATAAATCTTTTCCCTCTTTTATGTGAACGACATTATCAGCCGCGAGTACAAAAATTTCCTTAAGAGTCTCATCGGCTCTTTCCGGGGTTGGTATTATTTTGTAAACGAGGTGGTAAAGGTCTTCATAAAAATTTGGGACAAGTTTGAAGAAGGCGTATTTATCCCCTTTTCGGGCAGCTTTGAAAAGAGATTCGGCGTTTGTATCGTGTTCTTGTATCATTATTAAAAAAAAATTGAGGTTGACCCTAAGTATATCGAATTATTTGATTAAAAACAAACATGTAATGAGCTTAAAATGAATCATTGCCCCACTCTTTTCAAAATATAACTGTTTAAGCTGAAACGCAGCTTTTTTGCAAATTTCTATTTAGCTATCTTACCTTTCATCATTAATCACATTAATTTAAACTAATTCTTAATTATGTTTTAATTTTACGATATACATTCTTAAAAATAATGGAGGTCATTAATGAACAGATATATTAGCTATCTGTTTCTCTTTTTCATCATCGTTGCGGGAAGTTCGTTTGCCCAACTGAAGGTTGATTACGAGTACTATAAGCTCGACAACGGATTAAAGGTTGTTCTTTCGCAGAACAAAACCGCTCCTGTTGTTACGGTGGCAGTTTATTACAACATCGGTTTTAGAATTGAACCAAACAACAGAACCGGATTTGCACACCTTTTTGAACACATGATGTTCCAGGGTTCCAAGAATCTTGGAAAGATGGAGTTTATTAAACTTGTACAGTCCAATGGTGGTATTCTGAATGGATCGACCAGATTTGACTTTACCAACTACTTTGCTGTAGTGCCTTCGCATAAACTTGAGACAATCTTGTGGGCAGAAGCCGACAGAATGTCAGGTCTCGATATAACACAGGAAAATCTTGTAAATCAGCAAGGCGTAGTAACAAATGAAGTGAAGGTTAATGTTCTTAATCAGCCTTATGGTGGTTTTCCATGGCTCGATCTGCCACAGGCAGCCAATGAAAACTGGTATAATGCACACAATTTTTACGGAGATCTCAAAGACCTCGACGCAGCCACTTTGGCAGATGTAAAGGACTTTTTCAGTAAATATTACATCCCTAACAATGCAGCACTCGTAGTAACAGGTGACTTTGAAAAGGGAGAAGCCAAAGAGTACATTAAAAAATATTTTGGTAAAATTCCAGCCGGGATACAACAACAACTTCCCGATATCTCTGAACCAAAACAGGTAAATGAAAAAATTACAGTTAAAGTTGACTCTCTTGCCAACAAACCTGCAATCGCTTTTGGTTATAAAATGCCGGCAGTTGGTACCCCAGAATATTTTGCGATGGGAATCATCGATCAGATTCTTCTTCAAGGACAAGACAGCAGACTTTACCAAAAATTGATCTCTGAAAAGGGATATTATTCTGGTGTATATGGTGGAATAAATTCCGGACTCGGTAATATGTTCAACTATAACGGACCGATGTTGTGGGATTTCTACCTTCTTCACGAGGGTAATGTTACTCCTGAAGAGATAATGGCTTCGGTTGATGAAGTTGTTAAAGGTGTTATGGATAAACCACTTAGCAAAGAAGAAATTGCGAGAGCACTCGTAAAGATGCGTTCAAATCTTTATGATATCGTTGAAGGTACATTCGGGTTTGGTCTTGCTGATCTGCTCGCTTGCTATGCTCTTTTTAACGATGATCCCGGGAAAATCAACTCAATTGAGAGCTCTTTCAAGAAAATTACACCTGAATTGATCCAGAAAACCGCAAAGGAATATCTAAGATCGAGTAACAGAACAATTATCAAACTTGATGCAAAAGCAGCGAAATAAGGAGAGATCAAAATGAAAATGAAAATTGTATCATTAGTTATGGCGGCTTTTCTTCTTACAAGTCCTCTTTTTGCTCAAAAAGAACAGCCACCGGTCGGCGGTAAACCAAAGAACTTTACTGTACCCGCATATAAAACCACTGCTCTAAGGAACAGATTAAAAGTTACACTTATCCCTTATGGCACAACCCCAAAAGCTTCGGTAAGACTTATAGTTAGAACCGGAAGTTTAAATGAACCTGCCGGTCAGGTATGGATATCAGATTTTGCTGCAGATCTTATGCTTGAAGGAACAAAAACCAAATCGGCACAGACTGTAGCAGAGGAAGTTGCTGCTTATGGTGGTGAACTTTTTGCGAATGCAGGCACTGACCAGTCACAGATTGGTGCGGATGTGCTTTCTGAATTTGCACCTGATATCGTAAAAATGATCGCAGATGTTGTCATGAATCCAAAATTCGATCAAAAAGATTTTGAGAGAATTAAGGGTAACTACCTTACAAACCTTGCCGTTTCGCAAAAATCACCCGATGCAATGGCTGATAAGGAACTCTACAAACTCGTTTACGGCAACCATCCTTATGGAATTACCGAACCAACGGAAGAAGCTTTGAAGGGCTATACCGTTGAAATGGTAAAGAAGTATCATGATGAGAATTTTGGTGCCTGGAGAGCCCACCTCTACATTTCCGGCGTGTTCGATGAAAAAGCAGTAATGGCTGCTGTTGAGCAGGCATTTGGAAAGTGGAAAGCCGGTTCTGATGCACTCATCAATCCTGCATCACCGGAAAGAGTAAGGAAATTTTCACTTGTTGACAGACCCGGATCAAAACAGTCGAAAATCATTTACGGCATTCCAACCGTTGAACCCACGATGACCGATTATGTACCATTCATGGTTATGAACTCACTCTTGGGTGGCTCTTTTGGAAGCCGCATCACTTCAAATATCCGTGAGAATAAAGGATACACCTATTCACCCGGAAGTAGTGTTATGACAAGATACCGTTCAGGTTTCTGGAGTGAAGAAGCTGATGTTACCAGTAGTGTTACCGGTGCAGCACTGAAGGAAATTCAGTTTGAAATAAACAGATTGAGGGACGAAGCCCCATCTGAAAATGAACTTAACGGCATCAAAAACTATGAAGCCGGAATTTTTGTTTTGAGAAACTCAAGTCGGGGTGGAGTTATCGGTCAGTTAAGTTTCATCAATTTCCATGGGCTTTCCGATGAATATCTTAAGACCTATGTGAAGAAGATTATCGACACAACCCCAGCCGATGTTTCAGCTATGGTAAAAAAATATCTCGATCTTGACAGGTTTACACTTGTTATAGTTGGAGATAAAAAGGAAGTGGAACCTCAGCTTGAAGGTTTAGGAGTTAAATAACAATAATTAACGAGATGCATGCGAGGATTTTAGTGTGATAACGGAGCGGTACTCCCTCTCCTCACACCGATTTTCGCATGCTTCTTTTATTTTATGAAAGAAATCGAATGATATTCGATAAACTCGAAAACTATAAAATTTACAGCCCCATAAGCGACAATTTGAAAAAGGGGTTTGAGTATCTCGTACACTTATATACTATTGATACCCCCGATGGAGTGTACGAAATTGACGGGAAAAATGTCTTCGTAATAGTCAGTTCCTACAAAACCAAAGCCTGGTCAGAAGGCGATTTTGAATCTCACAAGAAGTATCTCGATATTCAATATATCCCAAAAGGTGAGGAGAATATTGGGATAACAGGTCTTGAAAATCTGAAACCAAAATCAGATTTTGATTATGAGAAGGACATAGTGTTCTACAATGGTGACGGTGATCAGATTAAGCTTTCGGAGGGGTATTTTATGGTACTTTTCCCACAGGACGGTCACAAACCGGGTATCATGACAGGCTCCGAACGGAAAGAAGTAAAAAAAGTGGTTGTAAAAGTATTGATCTGAGAGGACATTACTTTACAGCCGGGTGAGAGTGGTTGTCACCTTATCCACGCAAATTTTTCAGCAAATTACACTTCTAAAAAGCGAAATCGACCTGTAGAGATGGCAAAATCATCCAGGAATCGGCTTTTGTGTCATTTCCAACAGTTTTTAGCAGCTTTATACCAATCAGTGCGTTAGCATTATCCATCAATTTGTAAATGACACCCGGGCTGAAGAAATAAAATCCGATATTCACATCATTTCTTTTATCAGTTTTGATATACTCTATACCTGTATTCCAGACGGGGAGCCACCAGGGTCGGTCACCGATATAATTTGATGGTACAAACCCAAGCAGACTTTGGGTAAAATATCCGGTTCCAACATAAAAATTGAACAGACCTTCGTAAGCAGAATTAAAATTTAGAGTGATATAAGGGTTGAGATTTGTCGTGGAGGCATTATCGCTATAGATCGAAATGAACTCTTTTTTCGAACCGTCATTGTAAGTTTCCACTCTTTTTACAACAGTTTCAGCATTATACAGATGCTTTTGGATCAGTACCCCGGCATCAATTCTGAAAGCTGTTGCACCATTGATTCCGCCAATTCCAAATCCCGCAGAGCCACCTATAGCACTCTGGTTTCCAATATTCGAGAAGTGAAAACCCCCGGCAAAGAAAATGCTTTTTGAGAGGGGAATGTCGATATCGATACCTGCAAGCAGATCAGGGAAAGACCAGTCGAGATTTTGTTCTCGGAAGAACGGTTTAAGAGAATCTCTTGGGCTTAGATTAGAATAAAAACTTCCCGAAGTCGAAGTTGAGATATTTTTGTTTTGGTTTATTACAAGTTTGGGGGAGACTTTTATTTCTGTGTTGCCAGAGTTTCTCAGGATGGTTTTTACAGGGGGAGTGTTAATGGGGGCCTGCACATCAACATCGCCAAGATAGATGGTTTCTTGAACTTTAACTGTGTCGCATCCCGCGGAAAACAAAATAAAAAAGAGAGAATAGAGGGTGCTGATTAAAACTTTTGAGATTTTCATTGAGATACCTCGCCAAAATGTAAACTACTTCGTTAACTCTTCTCGTCTCTCCCTTAGAAGTGTAGTTACTTTGTCATAAACAGGTTGAGGAGCTCTGTTTATTAGTATGGCTTCCAATAAACGGACATTGGTAAGTTTCGCAAAAAAACCGATTTGAATATTCTTTTCGATGCTTTCCGCGATCATTATTCCGTTAAATTTCCCCGAAAAGGTTCCCCCCTTCAAATTCTCTATATCAGAATAAAAAAGTTCTTTGCTCTCGGATGAGAGGAAAAAGCCGGAACAAACCAGCCTGTCATCCAATGCGTGAATCTTAAATGGTACAATTCGCCAAATCTTAAAGAAAAAGGAATTAACTATCAGAAATATAACAACAACAGCAGAGAAAAATACGATATCTACTGTTCTTGAGGATGGATTAAATAAAAATGGAATGATGTATAAAGCAAGGATCATTGAGACAGGAATGTTTCCAAGCCTGTAAACAGTTTTTAGAAAACCATTGTAAGTAAAAACATGGTCTATTTTTTCGTTTTCCACACTAAAACCTGTTCATTACTTCCACAACTCTGTAGATTTCATCTTTTGTGTGGCAATAAGAGATGGGAAGACTAAGCGTAGTATTGTGTATTTCCTCGGAAATCGGGTAATCTCCTTCAATAATACCCTGCATTGCTTTTTGCTTATGGGGTGCTACCGGGTAGTGGATATCGGTTTTTATCTCATTTTTCAAGAGATATTCGCGAAGTTTATCCCTTTTTTTATGTCGGATATTGTAAATGTGGTAAACATCATAATGGTCGTCGCATCGGTAAGGCTTAATAAAATCAGACTTTAGCCCGTAATGGTAAATATCAGCGAGTTCCCTTTTATGATCGTTGATTTCGTCAAGTTTTTGCAATTTAATCGAGAGAAAACCGGCTTGCACTTCATCGAGTCGTGAATTGTAGCCGACCACTTCATTGTAATATTTAACATCGGAGCCGTAATTACGGAGTCGTAATATCTTTTTATAGAGGTCTTCATTTTGCATCAACATGGCACCTGCGTCACCGAGAGCCCCAAGATTTTTAGTCGGATAAAAACTAAAAGCACCATAATCACCAAAGGTACCTGTTAGTCTGTCTCGCCACTTGGCTCCATGGCTTTGGGCAGCATCTTCAATCAGTTTCAGATCAAATTTTTTGGCAATTCTTGTAATAAAACCCATTTCACAAGGTTTGCCATAAAGGTGAACGACCATTATCGCTTTTGTTCGATTAGTGATTTTTTCTTCAATTTTTCGTGAATCGATATTGTAAGTTTTAATATCGGGTTCCACGAGCACGGGTTTTAGACCTGCATGAAGTATAGCAAGAATTGTAGCGATATAAGTATTTGAAGGGACAATTACTTCTGAATTGGGGGGAAAATTGAATGCTTTTAGAGCGAGCAGAAGTGCATCAAGTCCCGATGCGACTCCGAGGCAATAAGCCACCCTGTGGTAGTCTGCAAATTCTTCTTCAAATTTTTTTACATTGTTCCCGAGAATGTACCACCCTGATTCGAGAGTTTTGGCGAAAGATTTTTGGTATTCTGCAAAAAAGGGCTGATTCAGTTTACCAAGATTTTCATACTCAATCACTTGTATTCCTCATGGATGTAGTCATCGATATCATATTCAGAAGAAGCAAGAACAAGAAGTATGGCATCATGGCTAAAATTGTGCATAATATGCCAGTCAGTTGGTTCAAGTATCAGGCATTTTGAGGGGCTGTCGAGGATGAAATTTTCTTTGGTTTTACCATTGTTGTTATAAACTTCGACACTTCCGTTCAGGCAAATAGTTGCCTGTACAGTCTTTTTATGTCTGTGTTTAGCCCTTGGCAGGTCTTTGCTGTTGTTGTAGATGTAATAAACCCTTTTAATATCAAAAGGGAGAACTTTTTCAATAACAGTGAGGCTGCCACGCTCGTCAGATTTGGTTTGCAGATCAATAAAATACGCCATTAACTCCTCAAGAATGTTTTCTCTTCAAACACATTATACACACCGGTAAGTTTCCTGAAAACATAAATTAATGGAGTTTTGGGTAGAAACTTGTTTTCTCTCGCACCGTGTGGGTCGAAACCGGGATAAGCGACTGAAATCTCTTTTTTTATTTGATTTAGATTGTGAATATACGGTTTATAGAAGATATTTAAAACATCATCTGAAAGGATTCTTCTTCCAAGTTCAATTTTTCCATCTTTGAAGAAGCGTAAATAATGGTAGTGATAAAAAATGGCATCAAATTTTTCATTGGTAGAAATCTGCGTGCCGACTATTTTGTCACCTTTCTTTTCAAATTGATATTGTTGTACATTCCAGGCAGCGAGACCACCACCGTGGTTTTGCATAACATGAACCCCTTCGAACATTTCTGTCCAGTCATCAAGGTAAAGTTGATCTCCAAATTTCCCGTCTTCATATCGGTCGTAGCACCACTCTATACATCGTTCACGCCACCACTTCAGAGCAGTTCTTCCCCTGTCATCATTTTTAAAAGTCACAAATTGTACACAATATTTTCCGCTTTTTAGCTCTTTGTTGTATTGAGGAGAGTATCTGTGTTCAGTGAGCAGAATTGATTTTTCACCAAGTTCCCGAAAAATTGGTTCAGGTGAGGAATAAAAACAGATATCTGCATCTATGTAAGTGCAGTTGTCCACTTCAAAATTATCCAGGACATAAAGCACCGTTGAAGAGGTGGAAGTCCAGCAATATTCTGCAATCGATCTGGTTGGTTTAATTCTAAGAAGTTCCGGGTCTTCAAATTCCTTCAGACTGATAATTACAGTATTTTGAAGATTCATCTCTGATAAAATCTTATAAGATCTGTCATCGAAGGCAAAAATGAACAATTTAAAATCGGCTATATGTTTCACCATCGAGCGATGAAGAGCAATACCGCGGGTCAAATAATTAGAATCGAAAAGAGTACAAAAATTATAGGTCATTGGTTGAATAACTTCGAAAATTTCTCCCACACAGCCGGAAGAAACTTCAGTTTAACAAGTTCGATTTTAAGTTTTCGTTCAGAATATTTGATCATTTCCGTGAAAAGTGGATATGAAAATCTTTCTCTTCCATGATGTGCTATGGTAAGTGAATAGCCGTATTGTTTTTCAAGAATAGCAAACACCCAACCGAGCAAGTGATCCCTTAGCGTAAGATTATCGCTAAAATCGTTAAAATATTTTAGTTCTGCCCATCCTGGAGAATTTTTGTGTGAGTAGAAAATAAATTTCTTGAGTCTATCGGGGAGGTGCAGGCTTTCCACATCACCTTCTCTTAACCTTTGAGATCCCTTAACAGTCATTGCACCCAGCCAAAAAGGGAGTGAATCAAAGTATTCAAATACTCTGTAAAGTTTATCTTCGCCTTTGTAGGAGTCGATAATTCCGGGTTCCAGTTCCACTACGAGTGCATTTTTTTGGATATCGGTGGGAAGAGATTTAAAAATACTTAAATCTATCCCTTGAGTATCGGTTTTTAACCAGTCGATTTTGTTCAAATTCAGATTTTTAAGGACTTTTTGAAGTGTGATATTTTTTACAACCACCTTTTTGTCTATTTCGAATTTTGATGCAAACGCCCATTCTTCAAGAGCCTTATTATCGGGTTCGAGTGTACTCGAGCAATAGGGAGATTGTGTCAGATAAAAATCGGTGGAGTCACCATCAGATGCAGAAACGAGAGAATTATAGATATATAGCCTTTTAAATCCCTTTGATTCATCTGAAATGTAGCCGAATTCTCTGTCATCAGCGTCAAAAGCGAGGCAAATTGCGTGTTTAGCGAAAGCTTTCCACTCTTTATGAATACTACCCGAGGCACCGATATCCACCAGGACAGGGGGTTGCTCTGTTAATTCTTTTGAACGGAAGATTTGTTCAATCAGGTTCATCTTGACTTTCTTAGCAAAAACACGGGTAAAATTGAAAAAAGGTTTGGGAACATTCTGGTAAGAGTATCTTTAATAGAGTTATTTGAAAAAACCGTAGAGAATTTTTCTATTTTTAGTCCGCCAACAGATGCTACAAGTTCAGAAAAATCTGAAATCGAGAGTTGATGAATGTGTCCGGTTGAAAACCAGTTGTAACCAAACATACATGGTTTAGGCATCCGACCGTTAACCATCAAATCAATTCTGTTTTTGTAAAAAGCAAAATTTGGAAAAGAGATAATTTGTTTTTTCGAAATTCTTTTCATCTCCTGGAGCAGCACTTCCGGAAATTCCACCATTTGCATCGTCACATTACAAATTGAATAGTCAAATTCGTCATCTTTAAATGGCAAAAGTACATCAATTTTCCCAAGTCTTGCATCAATCCCTTTAGTTTTTGAAATCTCAACACCGGATTCCGAAATGTCGATTCCCACTGCCCTTGTGCAAAGACCTTTTTCCATCAGCGAATGAAGCAGCGAACCATTCCCGCACCCGAGATCGATAATTGTGGATGGGGTGTCGATAAAGCCTTGGATAACTTCATACTCCTTCCTTACCTCGTTCTCCACTCCGGTGTAGTCATATTTCCGGTTGTCGTTATGCTGGGGATTGTTTATGTCTTTTGTCATCAAAAAATAAAATATAAAACATCAAAAATAAGAAGAAAGTGTGACTTTTGAATTATATGTGGCTGGCGATGATTTTTTGAACAGGATATTCAGGATTTAGCAGGATGGGCAGGATACAGCTTCTGACCTCTCTGCCCTGTCGGGTAAAAATCTCTGTGCTCTCTGTGTACTCTGTGGTTTTTCCTGACTTAAAATAATCACAAATCATACACAAAAAATCCTTCTAAATTCCATATTTTTGATAGAATCAAAAACAATTCTTTTCGGGTGATGAATGGGAAAAATAATTAAACCCTACGAGATAATATCTCAATTGGGTCAGGGTGGAATGGGAGTCGTTTACAAAGCGAGGCATATCCATTTTGATGATGAAATATATGCAATCAAACAATTATGGCAACAGTACAGTCAAAATCCTGTTTATGTGAAAGCATTCCTTGAGGAAGGGAAAACAGTACAAAGGCTTGACCACAAGAACATTGTAAAAGTCACCGGAATCGACGAAGAAAACGGGGAGTATTTCATCGTAATGGAATACATTGAGGGACGAACGCTCAGTGAGATAATCAGAAAAGAAACAGGACCCATACGCAGAGAGCGGGCAATCAACCTTTTCAGGCAGATGCTCGAGGGAGTTGCATACATCCACAGCCAGCCAAAACCATTAATCCACCGCGACCTGAAACCCCTTAACATCCTCGTAGCAAGTGATGATACCGTAAAGATTACCGACTTTGGAATAGCCAAGGAGCTGGATGATGAAGCAGGCGGGCACAGTACCACTGTGAAAGGGACACCCATTTACATGAGTCCCGAACAAATCATCGATCCAAAATCTGTTGACATAAGAACAGACATCTACAGCCTCGGAATGACATTCTACGAAATGCTCTGTGCCAAAACCCCGTTTTCGGGTGCCACCACCGCAACCCCGACGGCAGTCTATGCTGCAATAATGAAAGGGAATGTTCCTCCACCGACGGAACACTACCCCGGAATATCTGATGCTTTGTCAGCTTTTGTGATGAAAGCCATCCATAAAGAGAGAACTCAACGATTCTCAAATGCAATCGAGATGCTGCAGGAAATCGACTACCTTGATGGTGGAGGTCAGACAACAGTGCAGGGGGAGAGCGATTTTGTTATGAAGGATATGCAGGAAAAAAAATCTGGAGTTAAAACTACACCGCCTTCATTCGTCTCGCAAAAATCAAGATCAACGCAGTTGAAAGGCAATGAGATGGTGCTGGTGGAGGGTGGTTCATTTATGATGGGGAGCAATGACGGTGATTCCGATGAAAAGCCTGAACACAGGGTTACGATAAGTAGCTTTTTGATCGGGAAGTGTCAGGTCACTCAAGCATTATGGGAAAACACAATGGGTAATAATCCCTCAGATTTTAGAGGTGCAAACAGACCTGTAGAAAATGTCAGTTGGCTTGATGCAACTGAATTTTGCAATGAGTTGAGTCGGAAAGAAGGATTGACACCGTGTTACAAAAATGGAATCACAGGAATGGAAGAGTTTTTTAGTTGGCTTGACGAAACTAAAGAAAAAGTTATACTTTGTGATTTCACTGCAAATGGCTACAGGTTACCAACAGAGGCTGAATGGGAGTATGCTGCGAGGGGAGGAAACAAGAGCAGAGGGTACAAATACTCTGGTGGTGATGATTTTGATGCAGTTGGATGGTATGATAAGAACTCCGGAGTTCGGTCAAAAGAAGTTGACAAAAAACAACCAAACGAACTTGGACTGTATGACATGAGTGGGAATGGTGTTGGGACTGGTATGATAAAAGCTATTACGGTTCCTCGAGTCAGACAAACCCGAGAGGTACTGAAGCCGGTTCGTTTCGTGTAGGTCGAGGTGGCAGTTGGGGTGGCAGTCCGGAGTACTGCAGTGTTGCCGACCGAGGCGACTTCAGCCCGGTGGGCAAGGGCAGCCTTCTTGGTTTCCGTCTTGTAAGAACAAGGTAGGATGTCTGAATCAGGATTATCGGGATTTTAGGATTTACAGGATTGTACCTCACCCCCTGCCCCTCTCCTAAAAGGAGAGGGGAAACCCCTCCGGGCGACATGTGTGTAGGAGGGTGGTTAAATCAGCTTGTCGCTTCGTTGGATTGCTAGATATGCATCTTGTCTCTTGCGGGATCACATTCAAAACATTTTAATAAGAGGAGAGTATATAATATGAAGATCAGAACTCAAAGCAGAAGTACACTAAAATTATTGTGGGTGGTGCTTGCATTTAGCTGCATTTCCTATATGGAAGCAGGTGCACAGACCAAAACGATCGCAGCCAATTTCCTAAATGCTTACAGCAATTCACTGCTGTATGGTACATACGAGGAACATGCGGATCTATTTACTAATCCGACAATGTTTGAAGGGAAAAGCTACAACCGTGCTGGTCTGAGGAATCTGGTGAAAAAATTCTATTCGAATTATATCACGCTTGCTCATAGATTCTCGCCGTGGGATTACTCAACATCGAACGATGGTAAAACGATTTATATCATAGCAACTGAAACCCATAAGACCAAGAACAGGAAAACCGGGAAGGTAAACTCAGTCACCGTGGACAAATACATAATACTCCAATATAAAAATGGATGGAAATGCTCAATGAAAGAAAACTATCAGGGTGGATGCTGAGCAATAACTGTGTTAAATCATTCAAATTTTATTCTGATAAATACCAATGAAGATTAATCAAGTTTAAGGACAGGAGATAACATGAAAAAAGCTACAATGATGTGTGCGGCAGTCCTCTTATTGTGGGGTTCACTTCTATCATCAGCAGAAGCACAAGCGAAATCAGTAGCCGAGAAATTTTTGAGAATTTACTCATATACTCTGATCTCGGGCACATATCTTGACCATGCTTCAATATTCTCGAATCCTGTTTATTATGAGAGAAAAAAATATAATGCAGCAGGAATTCGTGCAGTGGCGAGGAAATTTTACTCGAATTTCGAGACCATAGATCATAAATTTGATATCTGGGATGCATACTACGATAAGGATGGGCTCATTACAGTGATAGCTTACGAGACGCATGTTGTCAGAAATCGGAAGACCCGAAAGACGACGACCGGCGGCGGCACATGTCTTATAAGATTGATTATGGTACCTGATGGATGGGCATGTTATAGCAAGGAAGCTGTTACTTTGGAGTAGAATCTTCGGTAAATCAGGACGAAGTAGCCTGTCTGAATCAGGATTTACAGGATTTAACAAGATATTCAGGATTTGGTGTTTGGCGTTTTTACGGTTTATGCTCATTCTAAATAAATAGGGTGGAGTTTCAACCCCCATATCGCCCTTGTTACGCGATTCCACCGACATATCGCTCCAAGGGCTTCGATAAAATATCAAGTTTGAAGGACCGGGAATAAAAAAAGGCTGCCCCCTTTAAGACAGCCTCCACAAATAAATGTTTCCTAAAGCAGATTGTAGATAATTAAACTACACCACCTCCTGCGATTAATCTAAAGGTTCCCAGAATTACAGCGATACCGCAAAGCACTACACCGGCTATCGCTTTACCACGGTCACTTTCCGGAGCGGAGTTCATTGCGATAATGCTGATGATTAAACCGATACCTGCAAAAGGAATGTTTAGCCAGTTAAGGCTGCCGAGACAGGGGAAGAAGGCAACGATCATACCAACCAGAGCAAGAATGCCCCAGACCAAAGAGAGTACTGACATCTTTTACCTCATTTTTTTCTTTTTATTGTACGATGTGTAAAGTCGCCTGATAGCGATTACAACAGTTAGCAAAAATAGTGTGTATAGTGGAACACCGGCTTTGTTATAGCTGAATGAGAGTGAAAAGTCGAAGTTGGAAATTGCAATGAATGAGCGGGTCATCCCGCAGAGGGAACATTCCTTACCGCTTTCCAGGATTGAGATGCAGACAGGGGAGAGGGTAAGAGCAAGTTCATCGAAGAATGAAATAAAAATCACACCAAACCCGATGAAACCAAAAACAGGAATCAGGTAGTCAAGTTCAGGTGATTGCTTTATTCTGTTAAATGTACTCAACAAATTGATAAAGTAATTTAGTTGTGTAATATCTACAAAATTAAGTAAACTCCTGAACCTGAACTAATAATATTTTACCTGTCAAGACAATTTTTTGTGAAGTTTCACCGGTTTTGAAGGTCGATTCCGCAATTTCAGATTTAGCATTTCGACAAAAATGGAAAATGCCATTGAAAAATAGATATAACCTTTGGGGATGTGGTAGTCGAAACCGTCGGCTATTAGAGTGAATCCGATCATCAAAAGGAATGAAAGAGCGAGCATTTTTATAGTGGGGTGCTTATCAACAAAATTACTCACGGGTGAAGCAAATATGAGCATAAAAACGACAGATATCAGCACAGCTGTAATCATTATTTCGATCTGTGAAACAATTCCGACAGCGGTAATAATTGAATCAAGAGAGAATACTATATCGAGAAGCATAATTTGCATGATGGTCATTCCAAATGATTTGCCTGCCTGGCCCGCAGCGGAGTGTTCTTCACCTTCAAGTTTGTCATGGATTTCAAAGGTACTCTTACCGAGTAAAAAGAGTCCTCCAATTATCAGAATGAGGTCGCGTCCACTTATCTCATTTGAAAAGAGAGTGAATAGCGGAGCAGTAAGCTTCATGATCCAGGTGATTGAGAGAAGGAGGAGAATCCTTGTAACCATAGCCATAACCAGCCCGAGATTTCTTGCTTTCGACTGCATTTCTTTTGGCAGTTTCCCGGCAAGAATCGAGATAAAAATAATATTGTCGATTCCAAGAACGACTTCAAGTGCGACCAGCGTGGCTAATGCTATCAGGGCTTCGGGGTTGGTAATCCATTCCATTCTATAAACTCTTCCTTATTAATTTGTAGATTTTGAATCTGTTAAAAAACGACTTGCAAAAATAGTGAATAATGTAATAAGGCACTCAGGTTCTCTCCCGTTTCCTTATATTTCCTTCTTGATTTAAAGAAAATTATATGAAAAAATTACAATTAATTATAGTGTTTTTTGCAGTTTCGGTATTCGGTCAAACCGGTGTTCAGGAATGGGAAAAGGTATTTGACGATACACATGTGGGAAGAATTGATGTAACCATTCCCGCAGCCGACCTTGCATGGATTTATGCAAATGTGACGAGTGACAGCGAATTTGTGGCAAAAGTCAGATTCAGAAACAATCATTTTGATGAGACACTCGATTCCGTGGGCTTCAGACTTCGTGGCAACACTTCCCGACAGGCTCAAAAAAAGTCGTTCAAAATCTCAATCAACAGTTTTTTTAAGGGAAGAAATTTCCACGGACTCGAAAAACTTAATCTGAACGGCGAGCACAACGATCCCTCAATTGTTCGAAGTAAACTTTCGTTTGACCTTTTCCGAAGTATCGGTTTACGAGGCTCAAGGGCGAGCCACATCGATGTGTATATTAACGGAAAATATTACGGATTGTATCTGAACACGGAGCACATTGATGAGGAGTTTTTGTCGCGGCAATACTCCGATGATTCAGGGAATTTATGGAAGTGTCTCTGGCCTGCTGATCTTGTTTATCTTGGTGAGAACCCTGCCCCTTACATATCGCTTGGTGGCAGCAGACCGGCATACGAGCTATCGACAAATGAAACGGGGATGGACTTTTCAAAATTGATCAGGTTGACACGAGTTCTGAAAAACACCCCTTCAGCCAAACTATTGGATTCCTTGGAAACCACACTTGATGTGCTCGATGCCTTAAAATATTTTTCGATGAATGTGCTTGTCGGGCAGTGGGATGATTATTGGTCGAATATGAACAACTATTATCTCTATCATGAACCTGCCGCAAATTTGATGCATGTAATCCCATACGATTATGACAATACTTTTGGGATCGACTGGTTTAACATTAACTGGTCAACGGCTAATCCATATACATTTCCAAAAATTGGGGCAGGTGAACGCCCATTGATCGAAAAAATGTTGTTGGTGCCTGAGTTGAAAAATCTTTACACACACCTTCTGACTTATTACAAAACCAATGTTTTTACCCTTGCAGCCCTGAATCAGAGGATAGATTCTCTCAGAGATATGATTTCTCCCTCGGCACTTCTTGATACATTCCGGGTTCTTGATTATGGGTTCACTTATAATCAGTTCCTAAATTCATTTTCGTCTTCATCGTTCGCAAACCAGCATGTGAAATTTGGGCTAAAGCAGTATATAATATCGCGCACCAATTCCATTACGAGTCAGTTGAGTTTCGTTTCTTCAAATCCGCTGGTTTACAAGATTGATTATTCTCCCAAAAATCCATCTCCTTCAGATTCAATCACAGTGGTCATTTCCGCTTTTGCGAATGCCGGTTTGGATAGCGTTTCATTGCAGTTTGAAAATTTGGGAACAGGTGGTATGCAGAAGATTCCGATGAATTTCACCCCTGTAGTCGGGACAAAAAAAGTTGAAGAGAGCGACCGTTATACTGCTGTAATTCCACCGCTTGGGGCAAATTTTCAAGGCAGGTTAACGATAAGAACGCGAGATATTTCGGGCAAGGTTGCAGTTTATCCAAAAGCAAGAAAGATTGATATCTTTACGCCGGGAATGGTGACAACAGGCTTAAAGATAAATGAAGTGCTGGCAGACAACACCTCCTTCCCTGACTCCTCGGGTGATTTCGACGACTGGATTGAACTCTACAATTCCTCTTCAGACACAATCCTGTTAACGGGGAAATATCTGACTGACAAGAGTGATAATCTGGTTAAATGGAGATTTGAACAACCGGCACTAAAAATTGCTCCGCGACAATTCCTTGTGATTTGGTGTGATGAAGAGGAGACGGAACCGGGAATTCATACAAACTTTAAATTGAGCAAATCGGGGGAACTTGTCTTTCTGACCGACACTAATGGAGTTGATATTATTGACTCAATTTCATTTGGACCTCAAACAACAGACTTGTCCCTCGCAAGAAGCATCGACGGTGCCGGTGTCTGGATGCAGTTGGCTCCCACACCCGGCTACTCGAATGTACCAGTTTCTGTGGAAGATGAAAATATCCCGGGCGGTTACGCTTTGATGCAAAATTTCCCCAATCCATTTAACCCATCAACTGTGATTCAGTATTCGCTTAAAGAGGCGGGGGTTGTATCGTTAAAGATTTTTTCTTCGTTGGGTGAAGAGATTGCAGAACTTGATGGGAATTACAGACCTGCGGGCATTCATCGGGCTGAATTTAATGCCGGAAATCTACCGTCAGGGGTCTATTTTGTCAGACTTTCAGTAAATGATTTCTCCATGTCACGCAAAATGATTCTTATAAGGTGATCGAATGATTAAATTTTTCTTCCTTTCTCTCGTTACAGTTACACTTTTTGCTCAGGCACCTGAACTAAAAGTTGAGCTAAAAAACACTTCTCAAGTCTATTCGATTGCTGTTTCTGATGACGGCAAGTTTATGGCAACGGGAACTGTCGGTAAGGTTTTTATCTGGGACCTTGAGGAGGGAAGATTAATCCATTGCATTAAAAACCTCCTTTATCCCGTTTATTCTCTGGGATTCACAATCGACTCAAAGTCGCTCTTGATGGCGATGGGGAATAATAATGTTGAACTTTGGGACCTCGAAACCCTTACAAAAACTACCACATTTTTTGGGCATTCCTACATGGTGAAGGAATTGAAGGTTGCAAAAAACGGGAAGTATTTTGTATCACTCGACTACAAAAACAAGATTATTCTTTGGGATATAAACAAAGGGAAGGCACTTCGCGAATTTGAGTCCTCATCAGCATTAGTTCATTCAGTCGATTTCTCACCCTCAGGGAAAGAGATCATCACAGGACAAATGGAAGGGACAATTCCAATCATCGATTTGGCATCGGGGAAAGAGGTAAAAAAATTAAACGGTGTTAGAGTCACAAACGAATCCTACACCCCCGGAATGTCGGAAGACAGTTTGATGATGATTTCAGTCCGCGACTATTCAATGGGGAATCTTGTGTTGCATGATGCGGGTAAAGTGGTGGCATTTCACGCAAATATGATAACAATTTGGAATATTGAAACGGGGGTACAAGAGAATTTTCTCCCTCTTAAATTTTCGCCCTACCGTGCCGCTGCGACTAAGGATGGTAAAAAGATCGCACTAAGAGGGGGGAAGGTGATGAAACTTCTCGACTCTGATAAGATGCAAATACTCGATTCGATTCAACTGACGCCCAATGATTTTCAACCTCTTGCCTGTGATGTTGATGGGAAGTATTTTCTCACGGGGGAGATGGACGGGAGTGTAAAATTTTTCGAAACGGGGAGTGGCAAGCAGGTGATGACTCTATTTGCTTTTGACTCGACAGATTGGGCAGTAGTAACTCCTGATGGATATTTTGATGCTTCAGAGGGGGCTATGGGACTCTTGTATTTTGTTCAGGAACTCGATATAATACCACTTGACGCCTATTTTGAGCAATCCTACATTCCTTCGCTCTTCAAATCGGTTAGAACAGGGGGCGATGCAAAGAGTTATAAGCCTTCAAAACGGGAAATATTTACTAATGTGATGGTTCCACCCTCCGTTAAAGTCAATTCCAAAAATGAATCAAAAATATCCAATAACCCCGAAGAAGCCGTAAATATCACCATTTCAGATGAAGGGGGTGGGATTGATGAGCTTCGACTCTATCAAAATGGTAAATTAGTTGATGTGAAGTTTTACAAGGATAACAAACCAAAAGCCGGAAACAAAATAAAAGAAATGTTTCCTGCACAATTGACTGTCGGCAACAATATCTTCAAGGCGAGTGCTTTTAGCAAAGGGCGACTTGAGGGGAAATCGAATACGATTCTGATAAAATATGACGCTCCAAAACCCGTTTCAGATCTCTACATATTGGCAATCGGAGTAAATAAGTATGAAAACAGTAAATATAATTTGAAGTTTGCGAAGGCTGATGCTGAATTAATTAGCAAAGAAATAGCCGGAATTAAAAACAATATTTTCAAAACTGTTACTGTGAAAACACTCTTCGATACAGATGCGACCATCAAAAATGTGAGAGCTACTCTGGATGAGATAGTGGTAAATGCAAAACCGGAGGACACATTTGTATTTTACTTCTCCGGACATGGAGCCTCAGATGAAGATGCCACACAGAATATGGCAGAGTTTTATTTTATACTACATGAAGTGCAACAAATTTATGGCGATGCCTCTGCGAGAAATCCATTTGCTCTCTCAGGTAAGGAAATGAAAGAGTATTCATTAAAAATTAAAGCACAAAAACAATTAATTTTAATAGATGCTTGCCAATCGGGTCAGGCTCTCGAGAATTTTGCAATGCGGGGAGCACAATCTGAGAAGGCAATAATCGATTTATCAAAAAGCAGGGGTCTCTATATTATGGCAGCCTCTGAAGCTGACCAAACAGCCAAGGAGATAAAAGACCTCGGACACGGTATTTTTACTTTTTCACTTATCGAAGGATTAAAATGTGCTGCTGATTTCTTTGAAAAAGACGGTGTTATAAATGTAAAAGAGCTGAATCTCTTCGTTAACAAAAAAGTGAAAGAGACAGCTCAGAAATATAATATTTCGCCTCAACGACCTGTCAGTTGGGAGTATTTGAATGATTTCCCCATAAAGGTGTGTGAGTAGAAGTTATGTAGGTTGAAGGATGAAGGCTGAAGGATGAGGTATGAGGTATGAGGGTTGAGAGGTTTAATTGGTGCAATCAGGCTCTTCTGTGATCGCTGTGTGCTATATGGAGGGGAGTAAGAATTTTGGTTTCAAGATATCAAAAAATAATTTTGCAGATCGTACAAATATCCTTATTTTTGTAGTCTTGATAATTGGAGAATAACAAATGGCAAAAGTTCAATCCTTCGGCGATAAAGCAAAAGGCAAGAAAAAAGATCTGTTGACCTCGGTTAAGGTAATCAAGTCGGTAAAAACTGACAAAGGTTCCTTCAAGTTTAACGAGAAATTCGTAAAGCTTGACGACATGG
>CAYSJM010000014.1:0-56435 GCA_964431385.1 uncultured Ignavibacteriaceae bacterium
GCGTGATTACAATAGTGTAACCACGCAGGATCAGGTCAACGAGACTCTTACAGGTATTGAAAGCATTTTGTTCCTGCTCCCTTATAGTGCCTGATTGATTTCCTCTAAGGAGTGCATTGCCGCCGAGTGCCACGACGGCAAGCTTGCTCATAGAAGTCCTTTTTCTTTCAGAATCTTCTCTAAAGTTATTCCACCAATCTCTTGAAGGTCATATCCAACCCTGGTAGAAGGTTTATTAATCTTCAGAATTCTTCCAAGATCGATTGGAGTACCAATAACTACGCTGTCACAATCGGTAGCGTTTATCGTATCTTCAAGATCTTTTACCTGGTCTTCACCATATCCCATTGCAGGAAGAAGAACACCAATCTTTGGATATTTTTCATAGGTGGCAGTTATCGATTTGACTGTCCATGGTCTTGGGTCAACAAGTTCGGCTGCACCATAATTCATTGCAGCTACAGTTCCTGCTCCAAATTCCATTTCACCGTGTGTGAGTGTTGGACCGTCTTCTACCACAAGAACTCTTTTCCCTTTTATTACTTCAGGGTTATCAACGGTGATTGGGGATGCACCATCGATAATTTGAGCTTTTGGATTTACTGATCTGATGTAGTTACGAACCGAGAGAACATCTTTTGGATTTGCAGATTCGATCTTATTGATAACAACTGCATCTGCAAGACGAATGTTTACATTACCGGGGTAATAGGTTGATTCATGTCCCGGTCTCAAAGGATCGGCAACCGTGATTGTCAGGTCAGGTTTGTAGAACGAAAAATCGTTGTTTCCACCATCCCAAATTATCACATCAGCTTCTTTTTCTGCCTGTGCAAGGATATCGCCGTAATCGACACCTGCATATATTACACCACCTGTGGCTACATGTGGTTCATACTCTTCGATCTCTTCAATGGTACACTTGTGTGTTTTGAGGTCTTCAAGTGTTCCAAATCTCTGTACCCGTTGTTTTTCAAGATCGCCGTATGGCATTGGATGTCTGATTGCAACAACCTTTTTACCTGCGGCTCTTAAAAGTTCAACAACTTTTCTTGAAGTTTGCGATTTACCGCTACCTGTTCTAACAGCAACAATAGCAATCACCGGTTTGGATGATTTTATCATTGTTTGTTTGGTTCCGATAAGGGTGAAGGAGGCGCCGGCAGCATTAACTTCCGCTGATTTGTTCATTACATAGTTGTAGGGGACATCAGAATATGAGAAGTAAACTTCGTCAATATCCATTTCTTTTATCAGTTTGGTGAGATCTTTCTCATCGTAGATCATAATACCATCGGGATAAAGTTTCCCTGCAAGGGATGCAGGGTATTTTCTACCGTCGATATTAGGGATCTGAGTAGCCGTGAAGGCTTTTACATTATATTCTTCTTTATCCCTAAAAAAGGTATTAAAGTTATGAAAGTCTCTTCCTGCGGCTCCCATAATAAGGATATTTTTCCGCTCCATAGATTCTCCGTTTTGTTATTCAACTGTTACGCTTTTAGCTAAGTTTCGTGGTTGATCCACATTTAAGCCTTTTTTCATCGCAATATGGTATGCGAGCAGTTGAAGCGGAATGACCGTAAGGATTGGCATCAGTATCGATCGTGTCGTGGGTATTTTAATGGAGTAGTCTGCCAGATGATCAATATTTTCATCATCGTTGGTGGCTATTGCTATTACAACTCCTTTACGAGCCTTTATTTCTTCGATATTACTTACAATCTTATCGTAAGTAGCATCTTTAGGCGCTATGAATACCACAGGCATGTTTTCATCGACCAGTGCTATTGGTCCGTGCTTCATTTCTGCCGCGGGGTAACCTTCTGCGTGAATGTATGAAATTTCTTTCAACTTCAGAGCGCCCTCCAATGCCACGGGGAAGTTGTACCCTCTTCCCAAATAAAGGAAGTTAGTGGCATTTTTGAATTTTTCTGCTATTTGTTCTATCAGATCATTTTGTTTTAAAATCTCTTTAGCATATTCAGGAATCTTCTTGAATTCTTCAACAAGACTTTTACCCTCTTCAAGTGTGAGGTTTTTTCTTCTTGCGAGAAGTATAGTAATCAATGCAAGAACAACGAGCTGTGAAGTGAATGCCTTTGTGGAGGCAACACCAATTTCGGGTCCTGCATGTACATAGACACCCGATTTACTCTCTCTCGCAATCGAACTTCCCACAACATTACAGATACCCAAACATAACGCTCCACGCCTTTTGGCTTCCTTCAAAGCCGCAAGAGTATCAGCAGTTTCACCTGATTGGGATATAAAAAATACTGCATCACCCGGACCAACTATCGGATTTCGGTACCTGAATTCACTGGCATATTCAACATCTGTTGTCACTCTCAAATATGTTTCAAACATATACTTACCCACAAGAGCGGAATGCCAGGAAGTGCCGCAAGCGATGATTATTATTCTTTTAACATATAACAGATGATCGAGAACATTCTCTAAACCACCAAGTTTTACATCTCCATTTTCAAGAACAAGTCTTCCCCGTAATGAGTTTTTGAGCGATTCAGGTTGCTCCATAATCTCTTTGAGCATAAAAGTGGGGTAACCACCCTTATCTATTTCATCGAGTGTCATCTCGATCTGGTGGACTTCTTTGTCAACCTCGATATCTTCGATGGTTTTTGTTAAATAATGATCTTTAAATACTTCAACTATCTCACCATCTTCGAGGTAAACCACCTTTTTCGTATGCTGAAGAATGGCAGAAACATCGGAAGCAACAAAATTTTCACCTTCACCAATTCCCAACAGAAGAGGTGAACCCTTTTTGGCGGCTACAATTCTGTCGGGTTCTTTTGTGTATATTACAGCAATTCCGTAAGTCCCCTCAACCTCATTTAAACCACGACGAACTGCTTCAAAAAGAGTGTAGCCTGATTTAATGTAAGTGTCAAAAAGATGAGCAAGCACTTCTGTATCGGTTGCACTTTTAAACTTATGCCCGTGGTGCTTCAACCCTGCTTTTAGTGTAGAATAGTTTTCTATTATTCCATTATGAATTAAAATCAGATCGCCGTCATCGTTTGAATGGGGATGGGCATTTACTTCATTTGGTTCGCCGTGTGTTGCCCATCTCGTGTGCCCTATTCCAATAGTCGAATCGATTCCACTTTCTTCAACAGCCTTCTGAAGTTGTACTACTTTTCCTTTGATCTTTGTAACTTCTATATCCCCGTTTCTTATTACACCAAGACCTGCGGAATCATAGCCTCTGTACTCTAAACGCTTTAATCCCTCAATAATTACAGGGACACAACTGTTATTGCCAATGTAACCGACTATTCCACACATTTCTTCATTCCTACGATTAGAAAATAATAAAACACATTATTCAAGATAAAAAACTTTAACAATATGGAAAACTCTTAAACGCACTAAAAAAAATATTTTGAACTATTTTTTACAAACAGCCGATCTAAAGAAGTAATTTTTACGGGTCCCTGCATCCCATTCATTAACTTCTTTGATAAAATATTCGTCGAGTGCGATATTTAAAAGTCTATTTTACCTTTGCTATTTTTTCGATACTGGTTTTTGTTTTCTCTTTATACTTTGTAATAAGTTTGTAAAGATAAACGCCGTTACCCACTTCGTCACCATCTTCATCTCTTCCATCCCAATAGACTTTGTTGAGACCTATTTGCATCGAAGTTGAAGGGACATATAACTCTTTGATCAATCTTCCGGCGATCGTGAATATCTTTATCTTCACTTCATCCGGAGGAGTACTTCCCCGCAATTCATAAGTAAACCATGTATCGGTTGCAAAAGGATTAGGATAGTTGTAAATCCTTTGGATATCATCTTTGTCGTAAACAAAGAATTGATACTTTTGGGCAACATTGCTGTAGGGGATATCAGAAGCATCTTTTGTGAACACTTCGAGCGTCTGTTTACCCTCTTTTAACCAGGGTTTCCAATTTACATCAAGTTTTGAATTTGGCCATGGAGTATATGAAGTATTAACAGAATCCTTCTTGAACCCAATCGGTTTTCCGTTGTGCACGAGGCTCAACCGGGTTGTATCGAGAGGAAGTGGACTGTTGTCTGTAAGCATAATCTCAATCAAGGGATTGTTCGAGATAATATCACCATTAATCAAGTCCCGTTTATCAAATGTGATCGTAAAATCGGGTTTAATAGTATCGCGTGCGACATAAAAACTGTCAGCCCCAAGATTATTGAAGGTGTACATCTCAGTTCCATCCATCGTGAGGATTGCACGAATTTTGTTATGGAACACTATTTTTGAAGTATTTATAGTGTGTTTCACCGTGTAGAAAGTATCAGCAGGTATCTTAAATTTTGCACTGTAATATGGTTCATCTGCGTTTCCGAGATAGAACTTTGCAGTACAAGTATCTGAAGGCACTTTGCCGACATTGCTCACTTTTAAGTTAATGTCGATATCAAAACCTTGCATCAAACTGTCCGGTGAGAAAGTGAAGTCGTTATTCGAAATGGTTATTTCCGGAATTTCAGTATCACAATCCACATGAATAGACCGTACAAACATCGGATTTGTGGTCGAGTAGGATGTATCCTCCATCGAAACAACTGTCCGCATATACGGATAAGTTTGCGGGTTGTAACCAGAGATATCGAAGCCATTTGGAATTCCAACTCTCAATGTATCCCACTTCTTCGTAGAATTGTTTAATCCCAACAAGTCAACCTGATAGAGGGAAGTCTGATTTCCGGTGACGATATCAAAATTAACTTTGTTCCATTTTGTAGCCGGACCGATTGCTTTTGAGATCAGTTTACCACGAGAGTCAAGGTAATAGCCGGCAAAAACAGCTATCCGTTTTTGGATGGTATCATTTCTTCTGTAAACGGTGGCATAAATCTCGTCGCTGTCTTCGTCGTAAACCCAAGAGTAGAATCGTTTTAGATCCCTCAGAACTTTTGTATTCCAACTTAACCATTCACCAAGATACTGACCATCAGAGAGTCTTGCTGCCATAAAAAAGCCCGAAGCATAATCTTCATACATATATAATACATCACCTACTATAAAGAACCCGGCAACTGAAGCATAAGGCTCGATAAGAGGGAGTTCTATATCGCGTTCCACAGTCCATGTAACAGGATTAAAGACCCTTACTATTGAAGCTCTTCTTCCATTTATTCTTTTATTTGCGAAGTTATATATCTTGCCGTCATAAGCGGTAATCATATATTTACCGACAATCCGTTCATCTCCAAAATCGAAATCAAGTAAACCGAGCGGGAGTTGGATGCTATCGAGTTTTCCGGAAGCAGGTTCGAGTTTATATATTACACTCGATTTTTCGCCGGGATAATAGATATAACCATTAACGAAAGCCATCTGCAATCTGATCTGTGCTTTAAATCCGGGAACTGTCCCATAAAACTCACCCTGGTTGGTGCCCTGCTTACCTGTACCAACGATGTAGATTTCCGTCTTACCGTCGGGATTTCTTTTTTGGACATCAAACCAGTAGTCAGCTATATAAAGATACTTTCCATCGGTTGTAAGGCAAGTCATACCGACAGTATCTAATTCCTCAATATGAGTGAGTGAAAATTCTCTTTTGAGCCGATCATTTTCTGGTCTTGGAATTTTCAATTCAGTGTTTAACAGCAGACCATCATAGATTTTAGAGTAAGTCAGGTTCTGAATCTCTGAATTAAGAAGCAGATTCCCTTTAAAGTAGTAGCCATTCTTTTCACCATCCATTGAGGAGTAAGTTCTCGGATTCGACCACCTACCAACATCCTGACCGTCCACGATTCTCGCTCTCCAGAAATATCGACCCGTAGGAAGAGTTGAAATTGAATACTTTAGAAGACCTTCATTTCCTCTCAACCCTTCTAATTTAACGACGGGAGCGTTAAAAGTTGAAGAGGTATCCACTTCAATGCTGTACACAAACCCTCTGTTGATATAATAACCAATGTCCGCGAGCTCAATGTTAGTCGATTTTTGTGAAGTGAAACCATCAGGTGGATAAAGTAAACTTGGTTCAGAAATATCATAAACTGCAATCTGATTTTGACCTTTGTTATCAGTCAAATCATCTTCGTCAATAAGCCCATTCGGATTTATTTCCGCAGCCACTGTTATCAAACCACTGATTGGAGGAGCCCATTTAAAGGTAAGTGAGTCGTTGTTTCCAAAAACAGGTATTCTTTTTGTGTCAATTATTCCCGAGCTGTCGGTTCCGGTGAAACTTAAAGCAACATTTACCGAATCGCTCAACTTAATTCCAAAATTCGCCATCTTCACCATTATAGTGAGTGTGTCACCTTTGAGGGGAGTAGTAGATGAAAAGCTAAGATCGCTGTTTGTAATCGCAAAATCGGGTTTGGTTGGTACTGCAAGTCGGAGCCCTGATTCACCCAGATATGTAAGAAGTGCAATTTGATTTATGTAATAACCTACGGGAGGAGTTCTCACCTTTGCCGCCAGAGTGGAAAGACCTGTCACATAATTTTTAAGATTAAACATCTCATCAAAAAATAGACCATTAAAATATGTACCGATCTGCCAGTGAGTGAGTCCGGAACTTCCAAAAAACCCGATTGCCCCTTTATTAGGCACCTTAATGAACTGCTCGCCAAAAACATCCTGGTTATCGTAGTGGGCAGTGTAACAAGTAACACTTATAACAAACGGCAGTCTGTCGTCGTTATGGAGCTGGTAGATGTGATTATTTGTGAAAATGAGATCCCACTGGTAACCACCTCCGTGACCATAATAATTTGCTACCACCACTCCTTTGTCGAAGGCAGCTAAAATTTCAGGGGTTGAACCGGCATATTTTTGTTCTTCCGGATTGCTTGGATAACGGCAATATGCTACGGCGTTGAAACCCTTTGGTTCGAGGAAATTATCCTTAAGTTTGAGGGATTCGCGGTTAAAGCCGAATTGAAGTTCATCTTGTTCATCGATACCCGAAGACATAAGTAGAACTGACTCTCTCCATTTTTTCGAATTGTCGCCGGGGTAGTTTTCAACCTTGCCCATGACGATATTCCCCTCTTCAACCGTCTCCATTGAGAGTCGTGAAATTGCCATATCGGGGGTGATATCTTCTCCCGTAAGAGCCACGAGGGAATTGTCGCTCGCTGCAATTCCATACTGAATCGAATGGAAAGGGAGTGACGGTATATAGTTCTCTCTGCTGTCTGGGAGTATTTTTCTGTAATCAAAACTCATATCACCTACGAGAGTCACATAGAGTGGTGCAGGTCGCTGGAATGATTCAAATGCATATTTCAGGAAAGATTTTAGAGCATAAGGGTCCATCAAACCACCCGAAAACTCGTCATAAATTTCCATTACATTCACACTATATACCCTGAGTGGCGATTCTCCTGGTATAACGGGAGTTGTTCTCCGGAAATTCTCGAGTCTATCGGCAATTTGCTTAAATTTTGGATGATATATAATAATATAGTCCGCTGCGTTGTTCGCGTTTCGTATGCTTGAGGGACTATCCAACTTTATTGAATCGACGCTGATACCATAATCTGCATCCACGCAGAAATAATCGATAATTTTGTCTGATCTTACAGAATCCTGAAAGAGGACATCACCCTGTGGATTTTTTAGAATCCAGGGTTTTATTATTCGTTCGGCTCTATCGGGGAGATAAACGAACATGGTGTCACCCGTCCAGTTAAATATCCAAAAAGATCGATTACCTGAAACACCTATTGGATTTTTGAATTGGAAATATTCACCACTGGCACGATGTTGTCTCCAATATTCGAGTTCATACCAGTTTACCCTCAATTCATCATTCCTGTCATCTAAACAGATATTACCATCGGTTACAGCCTTAAACTCGTTTCCGGAGCTTGCGATTACGATAGAATCAGAAATTAAATTAAAAGTTGAGTCGAATAAAATTTTGTCTTGACCGTTCCACTTCAAACTCGCAATTTTTCGGTCGTTAATGAATAAATTAACACTGTGTACATAGTTACACGGATAAACCGTTGTAGTAATACCGTGAATTTCTGCTCTAACTCTTAAATAAGGTCTTTGTGCATCAAGGTCAGGCAGTTTATCAAAACGATGGGCAAAACCATTCTCGGGTACACCTCTGAAGGCATTTATTCGTGCCCAGTACCAATAATCTCTGTTGCCATTTGGTGCCCAACCCAATCGTTCATAAATATTATCTTCTTCATAGTGCACCATTTTTTGCGAGTAGTTTAACCCGGCGGAAGGGGCAGTTATGGTACCATCCCTGTCTGCGTATCTCAACCCGCTTGTATCCGCCTGATATGAAAACCAGAAAATATTCGATTTATTGTAAATATTTATGGTTGTATTAGGATTTGGAGGGAGCGAATCGCCTGCAAAGATGATGTAACTTCCGGTTGTAAAGAGAGAATCTCTGCCACCGTAGATTGCGAGTGGAATTTCCCCTTTTTGTCCAAAAATTTGAAGTTTTTTCTTTTGAATCTGAATATTTGAGGGCATCCCTGCCTGTGCAAGTTCCTCGTAAGTAAGTTTGTAAATGTTTCGTTTATTCAGATACAACTTAAAATATTGTTTTGAGGGGTCGTACCAGTTATTTTGTGTTACTGCATTATCGGGAAGAAGTGACTTTTTCTCTCCAATCCATTTTTTTGCATCATCAAAGTTGATGATTGACTTCTTTAAAAATTCGTGAGTAGCCGGATCATTAACGGGTTGCACGACAAATGCATCGCCATATTGTACATTATAATCGATCCTGACTGTGATGGAATTGTATCTCACCAGCTCACGGGAAACGGGGTTATATTGGTAAGGAGAAACTATTACCGGCTGAATCTCAGAAAAACGGAATGAATATCTTCCCTCAAGTCTTGCTAAAGAAGCCGGGAACAACCTGTCAACATTGTAAGCTTCTTTGTCGAAAAAGAGCAAGTCAGGTCTGAATGCTATTGAATCAACTAAGGAAAAAGGGAGGATAAATCTGTTTTGGGTTTCACCTTTTTCGGATGAAATAACAGTAATCTTCGGTTTTGAATTATAGCTGATTCCAACGGAAACTGAATACTCAGGGATCGAGGGTTCACCTTGCTTCATGAAATACATTCCATCACCGGGGAAGTAAGAAAACTTTCTGTCACCGATAACTGTATCTCTCACTTTACTAAAATCCCTCAAATCGAACTTAACCACCATATATTCGGGTGTTTTTTCAAGGATTTCATATTTTTGGGGGAAGAGACCGGTTACCAGGACGAGAAGAAATAGTAAAATTAAACCGCGAAATCTGAGCATAAATTTAAACCGTTGTTTCTATAAATTGAACTCCAATTTACAATGAAAACAAATTGTAAAACAAGAGAAAAAATTAATATCCAATAAGGCTAAAAGTAGAATAAATTCAGTGAGGTAAAGAAATAGTTTTCAGGGAAAGGCTCCGAAAAATTGCTTTTTCTATAGGTATATCCTGCCCTTATCACCGTATTCGCCCCGGGAGAATAATGCATGGATAATTCAAGAATATTGGTATTCTGAAACTCACCTGCAAGGAACCAGGCATCTTCTGAAGAAAGGGAATTGGTGCTGATAAAAAATGATCCACCGTGATTTTTTACAAGATTTCCTGCGGCGTCATATTCGTTTTCGCCATGACGGATGTGTTTATAATCCACTGAAAAACGAAGAAAAGGCTCAACTTGCCAGTCAAATCGAAGGTTTATCATATCGGAATTTGGCTTCACATCAAGTCCCAAGGGGAAACTGTTATTTAAGTAAGCAAGATCTTCACCTGCACCGGGGTGAGCAAAAGTATAAGGTCTGACAAAATAATAGGACGCACTAACCGTTAAATTTTCAAGAAATGATGGTATATACGACAGTCCGGTAAGAAACGAGAAACGATTGTTAAATTTTTGAAACTTGCCCGGTACCATATATTGGAAATTGATGTCATCGAAGATTAAAGAGCCTGTCAGTTCAAGTCCCGCAACAGGAAGATACCGCACATCCACGCCAATGAGTGAGTTGTCGAGGTCTTCCAGAGACCTTTGCGCAGATTCCCAAAAAAGGAAAGGATTTAAATAACCAAGTTCAAATGAACGGTTTGAGTAAATTATCGACTGCCACAGCCCTATCCTGACTCTGTTTGAAACATCAAAAGCAATCCGATTTTGTGCTGTATATTTTTCAGTTCGGGTTTTGGTATCCCCTGTGATCACATTTCCGGGAACAATGAATTGCGGCATTACCAGCCAACCGTGAAGGTAGTTGTAAGTGAAAAGATCTGTTTTTATCGCAAATTTTATCTTGTCAAAATATTGTGAAGTGGCAGATATTTTATCTTTGTTGAAGAAATTTTCTCCCCACACTTCCCTGTTTCGTGAAATGGAAGCAGAAAAAATATCGTGCTCAAAAAATAAACCCCCTTCAGTTCCGTCAAAGTGTTCCAGACCTGTCCTGCGAAAAGTAAATTTTTGTGCCACGAGGTTATCCACCTGATTTAACTTTCTCGAACCGTAAGTATTTCCGTTCCAGGCAACTAAGTAGGCGGAAAACCAATCCTTGTAGTTAAACCTTGCCATACCACCATATCTGAGATATGCTGCCGAACTCCCTGATGAACCGGTAAGATCGGTGCCGTGCACTTTTAAGCCAAGTACAGGATCTATCGATAAATCGTAATTTTTACCTTTGTGTTCATAAAGGTGGCGGGGGTTCTGCGATGTAAAATAACCACCAAAGGTCAAGGGTTCTTTTAATTCTTCAGGGAGAAAAATTGTTTTGTAGTAATCGAGTTCAGCGATGAATGAGGCACTTGCCTTCGAGCGAAGAGCTTCAAGTTCTGTAAGAAATGACTTAATTTCGTTTAGACTTTTGGGGAGAATGGCATCATCATAACTTTTCAGATAACCCGAAATTGAGGCCTTTCGAAGGAAAAAATAAACGGGATGTTCGGAATTTACGGGTTCCGGTTGGGCTAATAGTGCGGTAGAAATGAGAAAGGCTAATAGTAAGACCTTTTTCAATTCCTATATGTTTCCTTCGTTTGTTATTACAACTTTTGGAGTTCTCAAAATTATATTGAGGTCAGACCAAAAGGTGGCTTCCCTGTAGTAAGCCACTTCCATGACAACTCTCTCTTCAGGAGACAACGATTGTCTGCCATTAATCTGAGAAATGCCTGTAATGCCGGGTTTAAAATTGAAAACCTCTCTCTGCTCTGGAGTAAATTGATCTGTAATCTTGGTGAGTTCCGGACGCGGACCCACTATACTCATATCACCAAGGAGCACATTAATTGCCTGGGGGATCTCATCTATCGATGTTCTGCGAAGAATTTTTCCAACTTTCGTAAGGCGAGGGTCGTCTTTTTGAGTAAAGTCAGGACCTAATTGTTCAGCTCCATCGATCATACCTCTAAGCTTGATCATCTTAAAAGGTTTGCCACCCAAACCGGTTCTGTCCTGAATGAAGAAGGCATTCCCCTTCGACTCAAGTTTAATAGCTATAACAGCTATTAGCAAGACAGGTGACGACAGGATCAAGGCTAAACTGCTCAAGATAATATCTGTGAGCCTCTTAATTAAACTTCCGGTTCTTCCCATAAGGCTGTTAATATCTTCACCGTGCCAATCACTTCTAAAGCTATTCTGCAAATCGGCTATTTGATCTCCGTTAATTATCTCAATTTTGTAACCTTCAAAATTAATATTTGTTTTGATTTTATCAAAATCATTTAACGGAATAAACCACCTTATTTATCTTTTATTTGATCCAGAGCATAAAAACTACAAATTTCCCGTTACGGGCTTAAAAATTATCTCTTCGGGAACGATATTTGTTTCATCCAAAAGTAAATTAACTATGAATTTAGCGAGAGATTCCGGTTGCATCATCCTGTCACTATACTTTTCTCTCACCTTTTCGTGCCAAATTGGGGTTTCAGTCGCACCCGGCAATACATCAATAATCTTGATATTGTGCTCTCTCACCTCTTCCCTTACTACTCTGCTGAATTGTAGCAGACCTGCTTTTGAGGCTGAATAAATACTGCTTGCTTTTAGCACATCCCTGGAAGCTACAGAAGAAATATTAAGAATTGTCCCCGATTTCTTCTCAATCATCGAAGGAAGTACAGTTCTTATTGTATAAACCGAGCCGAGCAAATTAGTCTTAATTATCGAATCAAACTCTTCAATTGAAGTTTTTACTGCATCTTTAAAAGTTGTAATCCCAGCACAGTTGATCAAAATTGAAGGTGATTCTGTCTTAAATTCAGTCTCAAAAAATGAATTTATACTCTCTATTGAGGAGACATCACAAACGGCTGTTATAAGATTTTTCGAGTTAACAAGCTGCGAAAGCAGTTCAAGATTTTCTTTGCTCCTCGAAGTGGCGACCACACCAAATCCTTTTGTTATGGCTTCGACTACCAAAGCCTGTCCTATCCCTGTGCTCGCACCCGATACCCAGATCTTCCTCATATTATTCTACCGTCTCCGGGTCTGATCAGACTTAAAAACTCAACTCTCGTTTTAGGGTCATTCTTAAAAACACCGTGCATCGTTGATGAAGTGGTCGATGAATTTTGTTTTTCAACTCCACGCATCATCATACACATGTGGTATGCTTCTGAAACTACTGCTACACCCTTCGGTTTAAGGTATGTATTTATTGTGTCAGCAATTTCTTTTGTCATTCTCTCTTGTACTTGAAGCCTTCTTGCAAAAACTTCAACTATTCGGGGCAGTTTGCTTAGCCCCACTATCTTACCGTCAGGTATATATGCTATATGCACTTTACCAAAGAAGGGCAACATGTGATGCTCACACATACTGTAAAAGTCGATGTTTCTTACTAATACCATCTCATCATACTCTTCGTTAAATATGGCACCATTCAGAACTTTGTTTATATCCTTTGTATAACCCGAAGTGAGATATTCATAAGCTTTTGCTACTCTTTTCGGGGTTTTTAACAGTCCCTCTCTTTCAGGGTCTTCTCCAATTTCAGTAAGTATGTTCTCAACAAATCCTTGTACTCTCTCAATATCCATCTCTAATCTCCAAAATATTCAACGAAATTATTCTCTGTTTCATGCAATTTTATCTTGTAAAGTTTCCCGCTTGGAATTTTATCAACCAACTGGTCCCAAATCTTTACAGCTATGTTTTCTGCTGTGGGAATAACACCCTTCATAAATTCAACATCAAGGTTAAGATGTTTGTGATCGACTTTGCTGATCACATTTTCCATAATTATCTTTTTTAAAAGTTTCAGGTCCAACACATAGCCGGTTCGGTCATCTATCTCCCCTTCGACCACCACTTCCAGGGTGTAGTTATGCCCATGACCATGATAGTTGTTACACTTATCGTATATATCCTCATTCTCCTGCTCCGTAAAGTCTGGATTGTAAAGTCTGTGAGCTGAAGAAAAAACTTCCCGCCGTGAGACAAAAACTTTTCGTCCCATCGTTTATTCGTCCAAAGCTTTCTTAACTTCTTCTGTGTGACCATCAACTTTTACTTTGTTAAATATCTGTTTGATCACTCCATCCGGATTTATAACAAATGTGGTGCGTTCAATACCCATATATTTTCTGCCGTACATACTCTTTTCTTTCCAAACTCCGTAAGCTTCAAGCATTGTTTTGCTCTCATCACTCAAAAGGGTGAAGTTAAGGCTGTATTTATCGACAAATTTTCTGTGAGATTTTACAGAATCGCCACTCACACCAACCACTGCCGCATTCACTCCCTCAAAGATTGACAACTCATCCCTGAAGCTGCAAGCCTCTTTTGTACAGCCACTTGTGTCATCTTTTGGATAAAAGTAGAGAACAAGATTCTTTCCGGAATAATCTGTCAGTTTCACCATTTCACCGTCCTGATTCGGCAATTCAAAATATGGGGCTTTTTCTCCGACATTCAACATAAATTAATCTCCAATTAAAAGTTATAATCAATATATGTTATAACAATCTTTTTTTCATTTAGTTCAAAATTCCTGAACTTTTTGTCCAACTTGAGAAGCCCTCTTCAAGCTGCTCAAATGAATCAATTGCATACAATACGGGCTGAAGATGCCACACTTCATATTCCTGGTGAATTATTTTTTCAGGATCAAAATTGTGTACAATTACCTCCTCACCGAGGGCATGGTCAACTTCCTTGAAGGAGGAAACAATTCCGGCACCATATATTCTTCTGCCTTCAGAAGTGTTGATCAACCCAAATTCCACAGTGAACCAGTGAAATCTCTCCAGGAAAATTTGTTGTTCCCCCTTTGCTCTTAGAGCAGCCTCACCAAATTTTTGGTAGAAATTTGCGAAATTTTTATTGGTTAACAGAGGCATGTGACCAAAAATATCGTGGAAACAGTCAGGTGCAGGGGTATAATCGATTTCATCTTTCCCCCTGACATAATCGGTGGAAGGGAAAACTCTCTGTCGTAACAATTCAAAAAAGTTCTGTGCCTGAATCAACCCCGGTACCCGTCCAATTTTCCATCCCGTGGTTTTTTCAAGTACCGAACTGAGTTGTTTGAGCGAGGGGATTTTCTTTTCGTCGAAACCCATCATTTCCACACCTTTTATATATTCGTCACACACCCTCCCCTCAAGCAGACCCGTTTGCCTCCTGAAAAGTTGCCCCCAGGTGTCGTTATCATCATCATTATACTCAGGTGTAATTATCTTATCCCCTACCGGTGGAAGTTCAGTAAGGGTAAGAGGGATGCATCTGGGGTCAATCTCCCCTTCAGCAGCTTTTTCATAGGCTCCTTTAAGTTTTGATTCCTTTTCATCCAACATTTTGATCTCCGTTGTATGTTATTAAAAGCTTTCAGCTCATTTCGAGCATTTTTTCGAGGGGTCTGAGAGCCTTAACCCTTATAACCTCAGGCATTGTGATCTCAGGTGATCTGGTCACCATGCAATTGTAAAGTTTTTCGATTGTATTCAGTTTCATGTAAGGACAATTGTTGCAACTACACGATTCATCTTCCCCCGGAGCCGGAATAAACTTTTTCTCCGGGACAGCTTTTTCCATCTGGTAAATTATTCCGGGTTCTGTAGCTACAATATACTCCGGCGAGTCGTCCGTTTGAACAAATTTCAACAATGCGGAAGTGGAGCCGATGAAATAAGCTTTCTCTAAAAGATGATCTTCACATTCGGGGTGTGCAATCAGTTTTGCTTTTGGATTCAGATATAATAACTCTTCAATTTTTCGCTCGTTAAATGTTTCATGAACTATGCAGGAGCCATCCCACAGCACCATTTCCCTGCCTGTTTTTTTCATGATATATTTTCCAAGGTTTTTATCGGGAGCAAATATTATTGGTTGATCAACAGGAATTTGTCTCACGATTTTTTCGGCATTACTGGAGGTAACAATAATGTCACTAAGTGCTTTAATTTCAGCCGAACAATTTATGTAACTTAAAACGAGGTGATCAGGATATCTGTTTCTGAATTCAGAAAACGGTTCTGCCGGACAAGAATCCGCGAGTGAACAACCGGCTTCAAGATCGGGAAGAAGCACCAATTTTTCAGGGTTTAATATCTTTGCGGTCTCTGCCATGAAGTGAACACCACAAAAGATAATAACATCCGCCATCGATTCTTTTGCTTTTCTGGCAAGCTCAAGACTGTCACCAATAAAATCTGCGAGCTCCTGAATGTCACCCGTCTGATAATAATGTGCCAGTATTACCGCATTCATCTCCTCTTTAAGGCGGATAATCTCTTTTTCGTAATCGATTGGTATTTGCTTTTCAAGTAGATTCTTTAACATTATATTCTTTTCTTTTTCTCATTTTTGAAAATTTTTTCTCTGAAACGGAAATTTATCGATAATTCCCTAAATAAAGACACACGAAATAAAACAATTTACTTTGGCACGGTATTTGCAGTTTATTAGCATTCGATGAGATGTTTCTTTTACCCTCCTTATAGTAACACACAATAACTGCCGGAACTGTGCCCTCTTTTCCGGCAGTTCCACTTTAAACCCGCCTGATAGCATCTTATTATTTTGTATCTTTCACTGATCTTTTCACGAATTTTTTATCGGTTGACATGTATAAATTTTTTACCCTCATTCTTCTCGCCTCCACACTCACTTTTTCACAGGACAGCCTGGTTTTTGTAATAAGAGTTGACGATATTCAGTCTCGCAACACTTCCTATTTACCTGCTGGAATTACACCGTTTCAAACTGCAGTTGAACAGAGGGGTGGCAAAGTAACATGGGCAGTTATCCCTCACCGCCTCATAGAAGGAATGAATACAAATGGCTCTGTGACCAAAGAATTAAAAATTTCTGCGCTTCGCGGACATGAAATTTCGCAACATGGATATAACCATATTTGTCCAAAATGTAACAGTACCGGTCATGAGTTTTACTGTGTCAGCCAGTTGTTTCACCATTCTTATACGGTTCAAGAGCAGATGCTGCTTCAAGGAAAAACTCTGCTTCTCGACTCTCTTGGGATCGTACCAAAATCATTTGTACCACCCGGACACTATACTGATACAACAACTTTTGATGTGCTGGTTGATAATAATTTTGAGTTTTTATCATCATCAGGGGTAACCAAAAATTATATCTTCCCCGGGCTTTACAATCTTCGTCAGCATCAGGAATATACCTGGCAACTTACTGATGCCAATTTCAGATCACAAATGACAAAAGCACTTTTTGATATCCGTACAAACGGAATGTCAGATAAATATTTTGTGATACTTCACCATGATCCATTCATCAGACAAGGTTATTTAAATGGAATTGTAGTTAATTGGATGGGTGAATTGATGGATTCACTAAATCGGGAATTTAGCGGAAAGATAAAATACAGAACTCTCACAGAAGCTGCATCCTCTTTTAGAGATATCGGCACTTCCGTTGCGGAGAATAATTTGGAAAACCCTGACAATTTCAAACTGCTCCAAAATTATCCCAATCCATTTAATCCTTCGACAAAAATCAGTTATTCCATTCCGGAGAACGGGTTCGTTACAATTCGTATTTTTGACCTTTTGGGGAGAGAAATAACCACTTTGGTGGCTTCTCATCAGGAGAGTGGACAACATTCCGTCACATTTGATGCAAGTGGACTATCGAGTGGGATATTTGTTTATCGTCTCGACTACAACGGAAAAAGTCTTTCAGGTAAGATGACGATTTTGAAATAAAGTATCGGTGAGTTAAACCGTGGATTTCATGTAGTCGATAGCATCGACAACATCCTGTTTTGTTGCATCAACATCGATGTGAAGGTCTCCCGGTTCACCGATCAAAACAAATTTAATTTCTCCGTTTACTCGTTTTTTGTCCCCCTGCATTGCAGTATAGATCAGTTCAGAGTCATACTCAGCAATTTTTTTATTTACCGGATATCTGCATAAAAATGAAACCACTTTCATAAAAGTGGAATCCGACATAATTCCCATTCTGTTAGACAAAAATGCGGCACCCCTCATCCCGGCTATAACGGCAATCCCGTGTTTAACGCTAAAAGATGAAACCGATTCGATTGCATGCCCGAAGGTATGCCCCAAATTAAGAGCATGCCTCATTTTTAGGTCAAGTTTATCCTGTGTGACAACTACATTTTTGATCTGAGCAGATCTGCCAATTAAATAGATCAAATCTTCTTCGACTATATTATTCGTGCCATCGAGTCTCTCAAAACAGTAATCAAAAAACTCCTTTTCAAGAAGTGCATATTTAAGAACCTCTCCCATTCCGCTCAACAAATCCTCTTCCGGAAGTGTCTCAAGAAATTTTGCCGAGGTGATTACTGTTTCAGGCTCGTAGAAGCTGCCGATAAAATTTTTGTATTTGTTATAGTTTACTCCGGTTTTCCCGCCGATACTACTGTCAACCATTGCAAGAAGTGTAGTCGGGATGTGAACCAGCCTCGTACCTCGCATAAAAGTTGATGCAGCAAAAGAGCCTGTATCACCCGTAATTCCCCCACCGATAACTATAATGCAACTGCCTCGATCTGCCTTGTTTCCCAATAAAAAATCGTAAATCTTAAAGATTGTATCAAAAGATTTTTTCTCTTCCGATGCATTCATGACAAAATGGTTCCCATCATTAAGCAGGTCGCCAAACAGTGAGGGGTAAAGCCTTTTTACATTTGAATCTATAACGAAGAAGCAACTGTAGCTCTCAATAAAAGTATCAATCTTTGCCCTGACACCATCAAGTGTTTTAACAAGTGAATAATTGAAAGTACCATTTGCACTCTCTATTGTTATATTCCTCAAGTTATTCTTCCTTTATCGGGTTTTCCGGATTTTATTCGTTTTACGATTTTGTCAATGCTCTTTCCGAAGTTTTCTGCTTCGGTCTCAATAACGATGTGTGCCGACTCATATCCGGCTTTTCTAATTTCAAACAATTCATTAAGTTTTTTCAAACCATCCTCTTCATTCAATTCAGAATCATATTCAGATCTAAAGAGAGGACGATTGGTTTTTTTTCGAATTCTTTTATAAATCACAGGAATTTCAGCTTTTAGATAGACAAGTAAACCTGTCGATTTACACACTTCAATATTGCTTGTATCTATTAGCGTACCACCACCCAGTGCAATTACAGCACCGGTCAGATTACTCAATTCCATCAGCTTTTGCTTTTCGAGTTCGCGAAATTTTTTTTCACCATCGTCGAGTACAATTCTTGCAACACTCTTCTGCGAATCTTTCTCTATTTCCCTGTCGATATCATAAAACGCCCAGCCGAGGCAATTTGCAATCACTCTTCCCAGAGTTGTTTTGCCGGTACCCATAAATCCGGTAAGGTAAACTCTGCCTCTCAAAGTCTTCTCCTAAAAAGCAACTTCAACCCCCATCAGGAATGAGGTACCTTCAAGTGTAAGTTTTTGGTAAAACGATTTATTCCCCAATCTCACTGTTTTTCCTTCATAATTCCCCGTGAGTGAAGAATATTCACCCTTAAATTCAACTTCGGGATCACGGAATTTCATTGTAAAAAAGATGCATGCATCTGATCTGAAATAATATTCCATACTCGTAAGGACATGAATTCCGTAGCTCGTTTTTGTCCCTCCCTCCGAAAGCTGAATTCCCGCTACTTCTCTTCGTGAACTAAAAAAATAGAGTCCACCACCACCACCTATGTAAAATCTCCAGTCATCGCTACTGAACGGGAGTTTGTACTCGAGCGACACTTCCAAAGGAATAAATGTATAACCATCTTTTACCGGAATGTAGATCGTGCCGGTTTCCCCTTCAACCGTTTGACCATAGTATTCACTTTTTTTTGATGAATACTCCAATGAGATTACAGCTGTAAGATTGTTGGTGAGTCCCAAACCAAGCCCAATATGTGGGGCAAGAAAACTGCCAAGCGATATCTCCTTTTCGCGGAGATCAAAGTCAGAAATGTTTGCAAATGGTAGTATTCGGGAGGCTGTGCTATAGTTTATCCCTGCTGAAAGACGGATTTCGGTCTGAGCAATTATAATAGATGGCAGGGCTAATACCATAAACGATGCAACTAAAAAATTTTTCATTCTAACATCTAATTTATCATTATCGCATCGATATAAAAAACCCCACCTTGATCGCTTGAGGCAGATCACGAGGCGGGGCAAAATTATTTTATCAGTTTTGGGCGAAGTATTTTACTTTTGCCTCTTTTTTCATGTGTTCCATCCACTGTTGGAAAGCAGCCTGACGACGCTCACCAAGTAACTGATCTCTTAAGGTATTTCTCTGAGCGAGATATTTCTGCTCATCGAATGATTGTCTCATCTTAACTACCATCAAATAATAACCTCTCATTCCTTTGATCGGACCGGAAACGGTGTTCAAAGGTGCTTTTGAAGCTGCATGGCTAAATGGATAATCCATACCGAGAGCAGGAATGTTTCCGGCTACCATGAATGAATCTGCAGTACCAAATCTGATGTTTTTGTCAATTCCGGGAGCCTTGGCAAGATCGTTTCCGATTTTACCTTTTACATTATTAAGGGCGGTGAGAGCCATCGCATATTTTTTCTCCTTAATAACACCGGCTTTTACTTCTTCCTTGACAGAATCAAACTTTTTGATACCTGATTCATTTACTTCACTGATCTGTGCAACAACCATCTGGTCGCCAATCACAGTAACAGGCACGAAATCTTTTTCACCCTCTTTGAAAGCAGTTGCAACAAGATTTCTGCTGTATCCGAGTCCGGGTACTGCGGCAACATCTTCGGTAAATGGGGTGGTTTCTTGAGCATTAAGAGATTTGCTCTTGGCTGCTGAATCAAGTCCCATTTTCTTTGCGAGTGCGAGAAAATCTTCTGCGTCTCTTCTAAGAAGTGTAACAGTCTGTGGTGAGTAGTTGAGTTTTTTAACAATTTTCTCAACAATCATCTTCTTTGCAGAGCGTTCTGCAACTTTAATGATATGGTAACCAAAGTCAGTTTTTACAGGTGCCTGAACCTCTCCGATTGGCCCGTTAAAACAAGCTTCCTCAAATGGTTTAACCATTGTACCTTTGCCAAACCAACCAAGATCACCTCCATTTACAGCAGAACCGGGATCTTTTGAAACTTCTCTTGCAGTAGCTTCGAAGTTTTTCCCTTTTTTAAGTTCTTCATACAATTTGGTAGCTGCCTCAAGATCGGCTTTATCATCACCAGATTTATTCAAAAGAATATGTGATGCTCTGGCAAATACTTCTGTTCCTTCAATAACGGCTGAAATCTTGTAGATTCCAAGATCGCCTTCACCAGCCAAAGGTCCAACAACCTGACCGGCTTTAAGGTCTCCTTTGTAGTTTTTTAATGCTACAGGAAGTGTGTTAACTGCAAATGTATCTTTTGAATAGGGAGCCTCGCTCTGAGCCTCAACAAAACTCTGGAAAGTACTTACAGTGTCTGCTTTAATTCGTTTTAATACATTGTTAAGAATCGTAAGAACGGCAGCAGAATCTTTTGCTGAAGGTACAATTTTGAAAGAAACAAATTTTAACTTTCTGTTTGCATCCTGTCTGAAAAGATAACTTTTTTTGCTGTAAAAATCTTTTAACTCGTCATCAGTAGGAACTATTGTAGAATCAGGATATACATTTAGATCAATGAGGGCAAAATCGGCACTCATTTTGATATCCTGGTCAGCAAATTTCCTTCTCATTTCAGGTTCTGTAACGAGAACTCCGGCACTAACTATTGCCTGAAGTTTCTGAAAAAGAATCTGCTGTTTGATCTCAGCCTCAACAGCAATCATGTTTTCTTTGTTGCGTGGATCTTTAATCGCAGCCTCGTACTCAGCTCTTCTGAAAACACCGCTGGAGTCGATAAATGACTTCTTCAGGTACTCAGGCGGGTTTTCACCCAAAACAACATTTCTGATCTCATCGTCTGAAACCGTGATGTTGTATTTTTTGTAAGCTGATTCAAGTATCTTTAACTGAACGAACTGATCCCAGGCCTGATCTCTATACATTTGTTCATTAGACATATCAGTAGCCTGCCCGCTCTGTTTCAGGCGGTTAACATAGTTCTGATAAAAAGTTTCAAATTCCTGGATATTTATTTTGCTGCCATTTATCTCTCCAACGGTACCTCTGTCATTCATTATCTGACTGAAGTTCATATCACTAACTACCATGAACAAAATAAAAATGCCACCAACACCAAGAATGAACCACGGAGCTAAACTCCTGATTCTATCCATATAACCCATATTAAAGAATGCCTCCGGGATTTTTTTTAAACGAATTACAAATTTAGTCAGATTCCAATTCAAAATCAATTTATTTATTAAGATTATTTCGCAGCCAGCCCAAATGATGCCGTTTTCAAAAAAAAATCCCTATTTTTGTCGAAATAAATTTAACAGCAACTGAAATAATACCTGATGAACCGACTCCCAGACATCCTGAAAGTTGCCGAAAGGCGTTTTGTGAAGCACGGCACTGCAAAAACAACCCTCGAAGAGATTTCTCGTGACCTAAGAATTGCGAAATCAACAGTCTATCACTACTTTAATTCAAAGGAAGAACTCTTCCTTGCTGTCGTAAAGAAACAGATAAATGATTATATAGCAGAAGTAAAGGAGATTTTTAACAATGAAGAAAGGAGATTCCCCGATCGATTTAGAAGCTATTTTTATCTAAAAGCCAACTTAAGAACGAAGTATAAGCTGATTTATGAAATAATGCTGGCTGAACTGACTGAAAATTCACTTCAAGGAGAAAAGGATTTATTGGAGTCTTTGTTAAAAGATGAAGAACAACTGATTAAATTTGTATTCACTGCATATTTTAACGATTCCCTGAACTCGCCAAAAGATGACGCCCCCTTGCTCTTTGTGATGCAAACAAATATGCTCCCGTTCTTGAACGATTTTTATTTGTCTGACACTAAAACCGGTAATGAATCGTTAATGCAAAAAATGCTCGATCAGTTTGAAGTGTTGCTAAACAGCCTCAATAATTATTAATTTTCTCTCTCTTCAAATGGAGAATTATCGGGATTACCTTCAAAAAATTCACAATAATTATGTCTTACAGTACGGGCTTCAGCAATAAAGTAAACATCCTCAGCGATATTTGTGGCATGGTCACCAATCCGCTCTAACTGCCTGCACATCACCATATAAGCCACCCCTTCATCAATCGATTCACTCTCTTCTTTCATGATGTCGATAATCAATTTGTGGTTTTCAACATTAATTTTATCCAGGGTTTTGTCGGCGATTATCACCTTTTTTGCGAGAGTCGTATCCATTCTTATGAAGGAATCAATCGAATTTTGTATCATTTCCCTCACTATTTGTGCCATGTCGAGGAACTTGATCCTGTCAAAAAAAAGAGGTTTTTTCCCCTTTAACAAAAAATTCTCACACAGGTTTACAGCAATGTCACCGATTCGTTCAAGATTGTTGTTGATGGTTAATGCTGACATCAAAAATCTTAAATCAACAGCCAACGGGTGGTTTAATGCGAATATTTTTTGACACGCTCTGCTAATTTTAAGATCATACGAGTCAACTTTCAAATCCAACGAGATTACTTTTTTTGCGAGCTCATGATCCTCCGAAGTGACAGCTTTTAATGCAGATTCAACTTGCTCATCTACAAGGCTACACATCTTAATCATTCTTCTTCTTAATTTTAAGAGCTGGACATCTATTCTACTCGGCATTTGTCAGACCTTGAACCTTCCAGTCAAATATTCCTCACTGAGTTTTTTTTCAGGTTTGGTAAAAAACTTAATCGTTTGGTTTGCTTCAACCATGCTACCCGAATTAAGCAAAACGGTGTAATCACTTATTGATGCAACCTGCTGCAGATTGTGTGATACCATTAAAACAGTCACTTTTCGCCTTAAATCATAGATTAAATCTTCTATTTTTTTTGTTGAAAATGGATCGAGCGAGCCTGTTGGTTCATCGAGCATCAATATTTCCGGATCACAAATCATCGCTCTTGCGATAGTTATTCTCTGCTGTTGACCGAGTGAAAACCGGAATGCTGATTCATGTAATCTGTCCTTAACTTCATCCCACACGAACGCTTGTTTGAGTGTAAACTCCACCCTCTCTTCCAGCACCTCTTTTTTCCTTTCCCCCTGCAACCTTAGTGGGAATGCGACATTTTCGAAAACTGATTTGGCAAAAAGGGCAGGTTTTTGAAACACAATAGCCGCTTTTCTTCTCAAAGTTGCCAAATCTGTCCCGGGCTCCAGAATATCAACACCATCTATCAAAACTCTTCCGGTAACAGAAAAATCATTCCTCAGTTCGTTTAATCTGTTTACTGTCTTTAACAAAGTTGTTTTGCCGCATCCGGAGGGACCGATCAGGCAAGTAATTCTTTTATTCACCACTTCAAGATTAAAATCTTTAATTGCGTTAATTTCACCAAAATTCACATTCAAATTTTCGAATCTGATCTTTATCTCTTTCATTCTCCCTCACCTGTTCTTACAGTTTTTCTAAATTTTTGTCTAAAAAAGATTGTGGTCCCGTTGCAAATGATTGTGAGAAAAATTAACACTAAAGTGCCCGCATACTGATAAGGAATTGTAGCAGATTGTGCTGTTGATTGAGTTGATAGAATAAAAATATTGTATGACAAGTAAAGAAATTGCTCAGTTGGATTAATCAGCGGTAAACAAAGTCCCGAGATGCATAAATCGAAAACAGGAACGGACGGGAGGAAAAATGCACAACCTAAAAACAAAAGTGGGGCTGTCTCACCAACAGCCCGGCTAACTGATAAAATAATTCCTGTAAAAACTCCCGAAATGGAATGTGGAATAAGCACCCTTCGCACCATTTGAAATTTGTTTGCCCCGGCTCCATAAGCGGTTTCTCTATAGCTTTCGGGCACCGCTTTAAACGACTGGTATGAAGTGATGGTCACCATTGGAACCAACATAAATGCGAGTGTAAATGCTGCCCACAGCATCGATGGTCTGCCAAAAACCAGATCGAGCCCGAGCAGAGTATCCATTCCGGTACCGATGTTTAAGACAAAAAATCCCAAACCAAAAATTCCAAAAACAACAGAAGGAACACCTGAAAGATTGTAGAGCATAAAAAGAAAAAACTTATCAAATGCCCTGTTTATTGAGTATTCTGAAAGATAAAGGGCTGTAATAACACCAAATGGAATTACAAAAAGTAACATGAGTAAAACAGTGGCGAGGGTGCCTGTTATTACGGTCCCGATTCCACCCGCGGTAAGATCGCTCGATTGTGCTGAAGTCAGATAACTCCATGAAATAACGGGAATGCCTTCAATCAAAATTTTTGCGAAAAAGAGGATGTAAACAAGTGCGGGGATGAGGAATAGCATCCCAAAAACAAAGACTACAAATCTGTCAATTTTCGCTTCTTTCACCCATTAACTCCAGTCTGCCTGACGCATCAGTTTTTTGATCAGATATTTAACCAAAAGATTAATTGCCACGGACATAGAAAAGAGGATCATTCCGAGGAAAAAGAGAGTCTGAAAATGAGCTGTGCCTGAAGATACTTCACCAAGTTCTGCAGCGATGGTGGCAGTCATCGTTCTGACACTTCCAAATGGATTCATCGTCAAGGTGGCTGCATTTCCGGAGGTCATCAAAACTATCATTGTATCCCCAAGTGCCCGCCCAAATCCCAGCAAAATGCTCGCACTTATACCGTTTATGGCAGCCGGCAAAACAACACTTTTTACCGTTTCCCACTTCCCCGCTCCCAAACTGTAAGCTGCAATTCTGATGTGCTGCGGAACCGAGCGAAGTGCCTCTTCTGTAAGTGACGCTATCTGCGGAATTATTATCAACGATAACCCAATGGATGATAAAAATGCGTTTAATCTGTTTTGTGGATCAAAAAGTGAGCTGAAAAAAGTGACACCAACGGTTAATAAAATGAACCCCACAGCCACAGTTGGTAAAGATGCAAAAACATCAATTAACTGCTTCAGATAGCGACTTACATATGGAGGAGCAAATTCAGACATATACACCCCAATCCCAAAACCAAAAATTGATGAAATAATCGTGGCAGGTATCGAGGTCATTATCGTACCGAGGATCAGAGGCAAGATGGAATATTTTGGATCATTAGAGACAGGGTACCATTCAAAAACTACTTCCCCGTTTTTTATAGAATACAACAAATCAGCAGGATTCAAGTAGTTGAAAACAAGAAGACTTTGATAAATTATGAAAATAAAAAAGAGACTCGTCACCAGAAAGACCAATAATCCGGTCAATTTTACAAGAGCCGAAAAGAAAAACTCGCCTGAAAAAGCACTAAATCCTTGTTTTGCTCCAAAAACAGAATCTGATCTCTCCACAGCAAATTTTACGGGTACTCTTCTCTCCGAATCCAAAAACTACCTCAGAGGGATGTAATTCATTTTTGAAACGACATTTTGACCCTCTTCAGAGAGAACAAAATCGATAAAGTCCTTAATCTTTTTCGTTTCAGGAGATTTAGAAACTAAAAGAAGATTCCTCGAAATGTAGTATCTGCCCGATCTTATATCATTGTAGTTTGGATGATCGGCATCTACGGGAGATTTAGAGATCTCGCCGGCACCCGATTTAATTTTTATTATTTTAATCCCCGGTTTGTTGATGAAATAGCCTATACCGCCGTACACTATCCCTCTTTTGTCCTGTGCCACAGCCTCAGCAAGTGAGGCAGTTCCCTGAAGCACTTGTGTAGTGCTGGCAAATTCCTCTCCGTGCAGAATATTTTCCTTGAAGAACCGGTATGTACCACTATTGTTATCTCTGCCATATAAATTGATTGTCAAATCATCTCCCCCAACCTCACTGAAATTTTTTATTGCACCGGTAAAAATTCCTTTTAATTCTGAAACTGTGAGTTCTTCCAGGTTAAGACTGCTGTTCACAGCTACGGTAACACCGTCATAAGCAACTTTGGTCAGTTCAAATTTTATCTCTTTTTTATCAGCTCTCTTTTTTTCAATCTTAAGCAATTCTCTACTCATACAGGCTATATCAGCAGAACCGTTTATAAGAGCAGTAATTCCATTTCCCGATCCACCACCCGTAACTACTACCCGCACACCTCCGTTTTTTTTCATATAGGCTTCTGCCCACTTTTGGCATAGATTAACCATTGTATCACTACCTTTGATATTGATAGTGAAACTCCGGCTGGTGTCTCCACACCCGCTTAAGACCAAACACGAAAAAAAAACAGCAGCGAGCAACTTAATGCCCGCTCCTGTTTTAAAAAGATTATACAATAAATTTTCCTGTTTCATTTGTCCACTTTTGGCGATCCTTCAGAAGAATTCACCTTAAAATGGACTAATTACTAATAAATTGCCTGACGAATCTTTGTGGAGATATAATCCATTATCCACACAACCAGAGCAATCATTATAACGATAAGCCCCACTTCATGCCATTGAGCGAGACCCTGATACTGTATCAACATTGTACCAATTCCACCACCACCCACCATTCCGATGATAGTCGCCATTCTAACATTGATATCCCATCTGTAGATAGTGAAAGACAAAAATGGTAGAATAATTTGAGGAATCACGGCAAACCAGATCACCTGAATTTTGTTCGCACCGGTTGCAGAAATTGCTTCGACCGGGCCCTCCTCTATCGATTCGATCGCCTCGGAGTAGAGTTTTGCATTTGATGCGATGCTGTGAATCAGAAGTGCCATCATACCGGCGAATGGTCCGATACCGATCCAAACCGAGAAAATGATCGCCCAGATTAGGGGTTCAATTGAACGAACAAAGTTTGATACAAGTCGTAAAAAAGCATAAATTGCGAGTGTGAACTTGTTATCGTTCATAAGGTTTCTTGCTGAAAGGAAACTCACAATGAGAGTTATCGGGATTGAAATCAGAGTAGCAATAAGGGCGATGTAGATTGTCTCGATTATTGCAAAAAGTGCTTCATCAAAGATTGACATCTGCGGATTAAAAAGAGCCGTGAATATTCTTTGGGCTGCCGCAACACCTTCATCGCTAAAAAGGTCGATGATCGAAATCTTTGTTACGATCCACCCCGCGATAAAAGTGATGTTAAAAAGAAACCAGCCAAATATCTCAACAGTATATTTGGTAACTTTGCCCGGTTTTTGAATTCCAACCAATCGGCAAGCGAGTGAGGTGCCGGATTGACTCCATATCACGCCGAGTAAAATGCTTATTCCGGCAATAATGCCAATTTCGGTCCAACTGAATGGCAAATCCTTAATCTGCAATATAAAGCGGTTCCATACAATTCTGTCGATAACAAGAATAGAGTAGAAAACGAAAAAGATATCGAGCAGTGCCGCTTTTACTTTTGCTTTCTTAAGAACATAATCGTTTCGTTTGGCAATTACATCATGTGGATTAATATGAGCCATTATCTTATCTCCACTTCTTCGGCTTCATCGCCGTAAATTGTTTTAAACCACTTTTCATCGATATCATGCGGCAAACCTTCATATATTATCTCGCCTGCTTTGAGGGCAATCACTCTTGAGGCATATTTCCTTACAAGACTGAGGAAGTGGAGATTACAAATAACTGTTGTGCCGAGTTCTTTGTTGATCTTCTCAAAATAATGCATAACCGAGTTTGAGGTTGCCGGGTCAAGTGATGCCACGGGTTCATCTGCAAGGAGGAGTTTTGGATTTTGCATCAGACTCCTTGCGATTGCAACCCTTTGTTGCTGACCTCCACTTAATGCATCTGCACGAATGTATGCTTTTTCTTCAATTCCCACGATTTTAAGGGCATTCATTGCCTCTTCAATCAATTCAGGGGGGAAACTTTCAGTGAGGGTTTGGATGGTTCCTAATCTGCCAAGGCTTCCGGTAATAACATTTGTGATTACACTTCTTCTTTTGATCAAATTAAATTGCTGAAAAACCATCCCTATTTGTTGTTTAAGTCCTCGTAACTCTTTGCCCGACACATGCGTAATATCCTTGTTCATGAAGGTTATTTCACCCGAAGTGGGCTCATGCAATCTGTTTATACATCTAAGAAGTGTAGATTTCCCTGAACCGCTTAAACCAATTATTACGAGAAATTCCCCCTCTTTTACATCAAAACTGACACCTTTAAGAGCATGAGTGCCCGAAGGATATATCTTGTGAACTTTGTCAACTTTTAATATCGTCATAGTGCACCTTCGATTTTGAAGTTGATATCATCAAGAATTTTTCTAAGTCCGTCATAATCTTTGTCGGTTGTTGGTATCATTTTTTTCACATTATAAATTCGGTGAAGCGATTCCTGCCCCGCTTTTGTAGAAACAAACTTTAAAAATGCATCTACAATTTTTAGTTTCATCTCTTCAGGCATACTCTTGTTAAATATAACGGGATCGTTAGGAATAGGTTCGGTGAGGGCAATAATTTTAATTTTTTCAAATACATCAGGATACTGGGTTACAACTCTTTCTCTCGCATCTCTCAACTGCCCCGTCTCATCTTTTGGAGAGTAGTAAGTGGCACCGGCATCAACTTGTTTCTGATAAACCATCGAAACCACAATATCATGTTTTTTTGCGAAGATTGAATCAGAAGGGACAATACCATGTTTTTTTAAGAGAGCTGCTGGAAGGATGTAACCGGAAGTGGAGGAAGGATCGACATAGGCAATTTTTTTACTCATCAAATCTGTGATGGTATCCAAGCCTGAGTCATTCCTCACGATTATCTGACCCCTGTAGAATGCCTCCCCATTATCCCTGACGATTCTCAACAGTGCCTGAGCACCATATTTTTTGTTCGCCATCAGATAAGAGAAGGTGTTGATTACTGCTATATCTGCTTTGTTACTGCCAAAACTCTCAACAACAGTTACATAATCAGCCGGAACAGCCGAAGTGAAGTAGTACCCTGTCTCTTTTTGCAGAAATTCCAACAACTCTTTGGCAGTGGTTGTTATCTGTTTTGCATCTACAGAGGGGGTGAAAAACAATTTAATAGGGTTCTTTTTTGAACCAAGATCTGAGCTGTACTTCCCCCACTCCCTTTGAGTCGTAATCACGATAAAGAGGAGTAAAGGAGACAGAAATAAAAGGACTCGTAAGATTTTCATATTTCATCAAATAAAATAAAGAATACAATCACGAAATATGCCTTAGATTCCTTACTTGACAAAGCAATCTGAAAAATTTCCAATGTTAAGAAATTGTTAAGAATTTAATTTTCCAACAATCCACATTAAAAACAAGTTTCTCCTACAAAATTATTCCAAAAATTTTGTTATAAATCCCTGCGATTTCAATGTAACCCAAGTATCTCTCAGCAAATATTACTGCCCGATTGCATTATCCCCATTATTGCATTATCTATAGTCTCCCACCATAATAAACGGAGCCCAAAAATACGGGAAAGCGTATTTGGGGTTTTTGATGAGTTTAAGTTTGGCTTTTTGCAGAGCTTCACTTTTTGACATGGTCTTTAGATTTGTATAAAACTCGGTCATAAGAATTGAGGTTGCCTCATCTTCTACCTGCCAGAGGGAAGCTACAACGGTCTGAACTCCAATTTTAAGGAAGGCATTTGCCGGTGACACAAGCCAACCCTTGGCAAATTCCTCACTTATTGCGGTTTTGCAAGCAGAAAGTGTAACAAGTTTATAGTTTCTGAGATTGGTTAAACCCCATACTTCGTTAATGGTTAGCTGCCCATCAGAGAGGGGGTCCTGACCGGCACCTTTTTTAGCCATCGTGAGGAATGATTTGGTAATTTCACCGTAATTCATATTTCCGTGAGTCGCAAGATGGAGAGTGTTGAACTGTCCCTTGGTCAATGATCTGATTTTCTCCTCGGTCGCATCATCTTTTGAGTAGATTTCTGCATCGGCAAAAAGTTTTTTCAGTCCATTCACTTCATTTTCGGATGACGGGAGCGATTTATCAGCATTTGCAAAGGCTATTAACTTGAACGGAACCGACTCTTTTTGCATGTTTTGTGAAAATACCTTAAAGGAAGTCACATAAAAAAGGAGGTAATCTTCGAGTAAAAACTTCACATCCTGCCCTGGTTGCGAAGAAATCAAAGTTTCAAACGGCAGATAATACAACTTCCCAAATGGAACCACACACAACTTCTTTTTCCCTTTGAAGATCGATTTTACGGGTTGCACCAACATCTGATACAGTTCCATGGCGAGCTTTCTCTGCGGAGCAAGATACATCTCATCTTCCATCGTCATGCTGCTGTTTTTTGGAGTGTATGAAGAAGGATTTACTTCACCAATCTCCTTCGGAGGATAAGAATCTTTCAACATCGAGTAAAACTCCACGAGCTTCTGCTCAAGTTCATCTTTCTTTATATTCATCACTACAGCACCCACGGTGTCGGAAGTGGCACCAAAGATGTAGAGGTTGTTGTCACCCATCAAATATGCGAGCACTGCCACATCTTCGGGAATAAATTCTTGCCATTCGAGAAAACTTACTGGATTTATATTATCCTTAAAGTAATCATCCAGACCCGGATTTTTCTGCACCGTCTGCATTATAAATTCGACATAACTGTTTTCCGCCACTTCAAGACTTGCCTCGAGACTCGCAATTTTTTCATTGTTCCGCATCTCTACAGGTTTCGATTTCTCCTTTTGGAGCTCCTCTTCAAGTCCTGACTTTTTATTCTTTAATTCTTTCTCTTTTTCAATGGCTTCATTTTGGTTTTTATCTTCAAATTTGGGAGTAACATTACCAAATTGCTCTTTTAGTCCCTCATTGTAACTCATATCGAGATAAAACAAGGCACTGTCCAACTGTCCTTTTTGGATAAATGCATTTATGAGTGCTTCGTAGATTTTCACTTTCATATCGCCTGAAGCAAACAATTTTGCAGCTTTATCGCCACCCACTAATTTACCGCGAATATCGGAAAGGACATTCACAGCCTTTTTGAGATAAGATATTGAGGAATCCTGGTTTTTCTCCTGCTGGAAATTGAGGGCTTTATAATAGTATGAATGATAAACCAATTTGTTGGTACCAAGTTCCAGCGAAAGACTGATTGAGTTATCCAGGAACTTGTTTGAAGTCTTAAAATCATTTTTGTTATAATTGAGTTTCCCAAGGACGAGTGAACTGTACATCAAGTCGTTTCTATCCTTAAGTTCCGTACTCAAATCGTATGCTAATTTGGCATATTTTTCTGCCTGCTCTAATTTTTTAGTATCGAGATAAAGCGAAGCGAGTAATCCGTAAGGTGTTGTCAGATAAGTTTTTGCACCAATTTTCTTTGCATGGTCAACCGCACGATTTAAGTATTTTTCAGCTTCTTCATATTTCTTTTGCTCATATAAAACCTCACCGATATTTGACAGAACCGTCGATCTGAAGTCACCAAAATATTTTACCGAATCGAGAATAGAAAGTGCCTTCTGGAAATAAGGAAGTGCGGCTGCATAATCACCTTGCCAGAAATAAACAGTCCCCATGTTATTCAAGGGTGTCGCCCGATAATAATCATTTCGCAGTGAGGAATAAATACTGTCCGATTTTGAATAATTATCGATTGAATTTTGATATTCCCCCAGAGAATTGTAGATATTTCCATAAGAAATAAAAATACTCGCAAGTGCCCAGGGGTTATCCAGAGTTTTGTAATAGGTATAAGCTGAGTCGAAAATTGCCTGTGCTTTTTTATACTCACCCAAAACACGGTTAAGATCACCTCTATATAGATACACATCACCAAGAAGATTATTGTTGTTCATCTCCTTGGCTACTTTTTCCGCTTTCATATAGTAGTTAAGTGCTTTTTCAAACTCACCACCCGAAATCGATGCGGAACCAAGATTTATAAGTACATTCCCGATTTCGGCTTTCTCCTGCATCAACTCATAAATGGCAAGAGCAGAATCCAGATATTTAATCGACAACGCCGACTCACCCGTTTCAGAGTAAAGCATTCCTATTTGTTTAAAACAATAAGCGATTGGTGAATTATTGCTGATTTGCTTGGCTAACTTCAGTGCATCGTTGAAAATTACCAGTGCCGTGTCAAAATTATTACGGTAACCGTATTGTAACTGACCAAGATTTATCATACAATAAATTGCATCCAATTTATCGTTAACCAGAAGGTTAAGATCGAGACTTTTCTTCAAGGTGATGGTCGCATTTGCCACATCATTGAAGGTCATATAAGCTAGACCCTGCTCAAAATAGTTTTCTGCTATTGCATATTTATCTTTCGCTTTTTCTTTAATGGCAAGACTTTTATTAAAATAGTCGAATGTTTTTTCGAAATCTTTTAGTTGCTTATACATAGCACCGATGTTGTCATATACTTCAGCCATTCCTTTTTCGTCACCTTGAGACTGATAAAGTTCAACTGCTTTGGTGAAATATTCCATGGCTTTGCCGGGATTCCCCTGCTTACTGAAAAGAGATCCGATTTTTGAGTAAGAGAACGCCTGGTCTGCAAGATTACCCGTCTTTTTACGATATTCTATTGCTTTGTTATGGGCGTTAATAGCATCTTCAAATTTACCAAGATTCCAAAGTGCCTGACCAATATTCGACTGACATAACCCGGCGTTATCCTGGTCGTCAATCTCTAAATAAACTTCATAACTTTTTGTGTAGTTTTCAATCGCGACTTGATATTCACCAAGTTCGAAAAGTGTGTACCCGATATTAAACAAACTTTGTGCTTGTTTATGTTTGTTACCGATGGCGGTGCTTAACTCGTTTACCCGTTTATATATCTCCAGTGCTTTTTGATAATTCCCCATTTTAGAGTAAACATCAGAAATATTCCTCAAAACGGTCAATTTATCATCGGAAACGGAAGTCCCTTTTGAAGAATCGTAAGAAGCGAGAGCCAATTCATAAAATTGAACAGATTCTTTGTATTTGTCCATTCCGGCGAGCGAATACGCTTTCCCCCAATATGTGCCTCCCAGCCGCTCCCAAAGCCAATCGGTAGGTGCTTTTGCGACCATCGCATTTCGAATAACAAGGCAGCTGTCGTAATAAGCAATTGATTTTTCGTATTGTTCAAGATCAGAGTAGAGAATTCCAAGATTGTGCTGATTTGTAGCTATATATGAAGTGTCTTTAACCAATCTTGCGTACTCAAGACTCCTCTGATATGCGTACTCTGTTCCCTTCAAGTCCCCCTTAGCCTTTAAATAAAGTCCTCTGGCGAGATATGCTCTTTTGATTTTGTCATTATCTTTGAGCCAATCTGCAAAAAGTGTGGCAGCAAGAGAGAACTTTTCTGCCTCCATCATTTTATCCTGTGGATACAATTCTTCGGTGGAGTCGGAAAATTTACCTGAGATGTCGTAATCTGCGATTGAACTACTGTCTATTTCAAATATTTTTCTTAAATCTTTTTCCCCGTTTGCATTCAGGATAAGATTTGCAAGTTTTGTCTGTCCCGCCACTGCATCACCGGAAACCCATGAGAAGTAAGACTCGATAAATTTGTAGTTCAAACCGAGATACTTGGCAGGGAAATCTTTTACAAACATCAAGAAATTTTTTACTGACTGTACATCCGATTTTTTGATCGCTTTATCGATTGTCAGTCCTTTAAATTCACCCGATTCTGCAGGGGCAGTATAATCGGGGTCTTCTTTAACCAAATCGTCGATGATCTGATAAATAGGTGGATAATCTGCCAGAAAAATTTCCATAATCTTGTCATCCAGAGTTGGATCACCAAGGTAATTCAGGATACCATAATTATATAGCGTGTTTTGCGAATTATCGAAGAAGTTAATTTCAGACCTTGCTACATCAATAAGGGGTGAAGTGTATCCGGTTTTTTTTGTAACAGGTATGTAAGCGTGATCGACGATGAAAACTTTTTTGTTCTTATTTACTCCATCAAAAAGTTTAACTCCAACTTTCGTTTTATAGTCCCCCACTTCGATTACAGTCCCTTTTCCGAGATTAAATACATCGTGATCGGCAAGTTCGGGATATACACACGCCCACACACTAAACTCGGAACCGGGGATTATATTGTCATAGTTTCCGCCCAACACCGTGGCGATGAGAGAATCAGTAGTCAAATATTTGATATCCACAAAAAAGAAGACTTTATTCTCTTTTGTTGTGGAAGTAACTTTCCATAAATCCTTAAATTTAGTCTCCTTGATGTGTCTTGCGAGATTATCCAAATTTACAAGCATCGCCATCGTATTCACGATTGTAGAATCTGCGTTTAATTCTCTCGCTAACTTCAGTCCATCCAGATAGCTGTTTTTAGCTTCAATGAAATCACCAGAATAAGTATAAAGATCACCAAGTGTTTTGTTGATTGAACTTAGCTGTTTTTTGTCTTTCGTCGATTGTTTTTCCTGCTCCAGAGATTTGATCTTGGTTGAAGCATTCAATAGGAGGGATTTAGTATCGGGCAGTTTCAATTCATATTTTTCGAGAAGTTTTGCATCTTTCTCTGCGGTAAAGTAGTTAATAGCATCAATTATCAATTCCTCGGCTCTAAACATTGCGAGATACTCCTCATAATAGTAGAGGAGATTATCGTAATAGGTATCAATATATTTATTGAGTTTAAATTCCTTCGATTTTTGAAGGGATAGAGCAAAGTAGTCGAGAGCGAGATCGTGCCGTTTCATTTTATTGTAGGCAACACCGATGTTGTTTATGGCAATTACACAATTTTCATAATCTTTTTCTGAGATGAAACCTTCGATGATAGAGTGCCAAAGATTGATAGCGACATTATACTTGGATGAATCGAACGCAGTTAGAGCACGATTAAAAATCTTTATCAGAGAATCTGAGCCTTCTGTTTTATCATTTGCAGAAAGTAGCCCCTGAATTTGAACAATCTCTTTTTTGTCGTCAACTTTTTTCGCAACAGAAGAGGTGTTTCCTTCCGGTTTGCTGCTAAGTTTATAGCCTGAAACGGCTACAATTGTAGCAATTAAAAAAAAGATTGTAATTTGTAGAACTCGCTTTTTCATCTCTTTTCCTCGTTATTTGCCGGGTGATCCAATCAAAATAAATGGTGCCCAGTAAAATGGGTGGCTCCAGTCTTTGTTCTCTTTATTGTTCAAAACAGCGATTTGAGCTTCTCTCATCGATACAAGAAGCGACTGTTTTTCATCTCTGTATTTTTTATAAAAGTATTCCATCATATATCCGGTCGATCTGTCGTCAACTGTCCAAAGTGTGCCCATAACATTGGCAGCTCCTGCGTAGAGCAGAGCACGGGTAAGGCCGGTAAGATCATCTGTGGTTAAATATTTATGCCCTCCAAAAGCTCCAACTCTTCCGGAAAGACATGCACTTAATACTACCAGATTTGCATTAAGTTTCATTTTAAAAATTTCTGAGGCTCTCAAGTATCCGTCGTCAATGCTGTTTTTGGTCAGCATAAGGTGACTTTTAAGAGCATCCTCCTCATAAATTCCATGAGTGGCGAAGTGCAGAATATCGTAATTGCTAGCTTCTTTTTTTATTCTTGACTCAGTTGCCTCCTCATTTATTAAAAGGAGAGTTTTGTTTTTGTCAAAATGAGTTGAAATCTCTTTTGCCTCTTTTTCCGCAAAAGGAAGGGGTGAAAACTTCGTATTGGGATATATTGGATTCCCGACTATCAAAATTTTCCCTTCATCTTTTCTCCCCGCTTTTAGTAAAAACGGTAACGATGATGCAGATGGAAGAGTGAGAATTTCCTTTTCTTCAATCCAGTATGTTGGTCGTGCAACATGATGTTTTTTTGTAAGATCGAGATTCTTAAAAGATGATATTAAAGCCGCAAAAGGCATTTCATGTAAAAAACCATGCGGAATAATTATCACTCTGTTATACTTTACCAACTCTTTGTCTTGTGCATCTCCAATTATGGTCTTATAGAGTTGAAAAAGAGCCAATTGTAGAGTTCTGTCTGCATCTGAAGAATACCACATCTCTGCAATTTTTGCACTGTCTAAAGTGTCGTCATTTCTATTGAGTATTTTCTGAAGTTCAAAAAACTCACCCCTCTTGTTAGCGAACAAATTGATGTCTGTGATAATTTTCGTGACTAAAGAGTCGATCTCTCCGGGACTCTGTTTTGATCTCGAAACCGAGATTGAGTTTTTGGTGACAAGGAATGAATAAAATGCGTTTCGTCCGATAAAAAACTCAACGACAGCACTTTTTTCATCGATCATCTTTTGAAAATCGGTGAGTTTAACGGTTTCTTCACTTACAAGAGTGTGAAGATCAGGCTGCAATTCCTCTTTTTTTGTGTAAAGTTTCGAATATTCATCGAGTAAAACGGTGAATTTTTCAATTTTATCCTCTTCAAAATAATTCCAGAGGGAATCACGAAAAACGGCTTCTATCTCATTTTTTCTCGATAACACCTGCTTCAAATCAGCCGGAAGGTTCTCCTCAATTCCGGAAGCTTTTGTTGAGAGCATATCGATAAACGAGCGTGATTTTACCTTTTCTGCAAGATTAAACATTGCTTCGAAGTCTTTATCCTCGAAGAGTTCGTTAATCAACAAAACATAATAGTAGGTAAGGTTATCAAGAAAAACAGCTCTTCCCCTTTCATCATCAAACTTTGAGCGATATTCTTCAATGACAGCAAGATTATCCTTAAGGAGTGAAATCCCTTTACTCCTTAATTGCTCTCTCTTCTCACTATTGTCAGACATTTCGAGGTAGAGATAACCAAGTCGCAAAGAAGCAATCGCCTGCCAGTAGTTGTTTCCGCTCTTTTTATACCCTTCGATGCACTTTTCAATCGAGTTGAATGCACTGTCAAGCATGCCAACACTCTGGAAAGAAATCCCCAGATTAAACAGGATATTTGTTTTAAGGTTCTCATTATTTGAGGCGTATGAAAGATTTCGTGCTTTTAATAAGGTATTCAGTGCATCATTTAAAATGTTGGAATAATCCTTGTTATCAGGATCTGCAGCAGCATCGAGTCGGTATAGTATCCCAAGATTTAGCAGCACAGAGATTCTTCCCTCGTTATTCCCCTTTTTTTCGTAAAATTCCAGTACATCAGAAAAAAGATTTTCTGCTTCTGTAATTTTCCCCGCATACGCCGATCTCCTGTCTGTTTCCATCAGGGTGATGGCAAGGTTATTCTTGATGTTATAGAGTTCAGTCTCCACTTCAGGTGGAAATGGGGCTTTGTAATATCTATCGAGTAAATTGAGAGAAAGTTTGTAGAAACTTGCTGCCGACTCCAATTCCCTGTAATTGTAATACAGAGTCCCAAGCAATTTGACTGCTCTAACCTTGTTATAATTGTCTTTTTCCGCCTCAGCTGCCTTAAAGGCTTCAAAGATAACTTTCTCAGCATCTTTATAAGCTGATTTTTCAAGAAGTGCAAATCCCTTGTCAACGAGCGTGCCGGCTTCACCGGATTGAGCCGAGATTATCGATATAAATATCACAAAGAAAAAGAAAATTTTTTTCATATTAAAAAAGTTTAAGTTTTTTTACTAAATTGAGTAACGAGATTTGATTTTACCTTAATTTGTGATCCAAAGCATTACTTTTGCCCTCTGAACGCTGTGTCACAAATCAAGGAGAGATTAAATACTATTTTAACTGCAGAAATTCTGATTATTTCCTTTTAAGCGTAGATGAAGTAATTTAGAGTTCAATTTAATAAAGATTATTTAGAATTCAAACTCTATTACATTTCTACGAGCTAAAAGTTTCCCAAAAGTTTATTTATCAACGGAGGACCCATGAGAAATCGAGTGGCAACATTCATCTTTTCTGCAATTATCTCATTTTCTGCTATGGCACAGAATGTAGATGTGCAGATTATCAATCCACTACCTACGGTAGATCTTACACAATTCATTAATGCTAAAGATCTCTGTGGTGCACCCGAAGTGTTCCAGGTCAGGCTTAACCCAAAAGGTGTACCCGGCTTCATAAAAGCGTTTTTCTCCTGGAGAAAAATTGACCAGACCAACTACGAAGAAGTTTATAGTATGACGAGTAACAATTTTGCCATTCGTGATTTCTATAGCAATGAACTTTGTAACTCTGAGATCACCGTAAAACAAGAAAATTCCAATACTACCCTCATGGACGACGCATTGAGGAAAGGGGTACCGGTTGGCAGTTATAGAATTACTGTTGAACTTTACAATGAAACCGGTCTTCTTCTTGGATCAGATACTGAAACCCGTGATTTTACCAATCCGGCAGCTACCCTTGCCCTGATCGCCCCAATACAGTTAATGTCTTATGATGAATCAAGCGTTCCTGCATCATGGAACCCCGTCGTGGGTGCTCAATCTTACAAAATTAGAGCTGTAAGACTCACATCATTTCCCCCGTCACTTGAATCAGCAATTGAAGATGGAACTCCCTGCATCAATAATGTTGATGTTGGTCCTGTAACTCAGTTAAACGACCTCTCCTCTCTTCAAACGGCTAATCCCTGGAGACCGGGAGATTTTGTAGTGGTTCGTGTTACCGCCATTGTGCCGGGTGCAGGTGCAAATCAGGAATTGAACAGTAATATTGTTCTCTTCCAGATAAGAAACGCCAATAATCCCCAGGCATCTGCCATTTCACAACTTATCGTGAATTTACTTTCATTCTTGCCACCCAACATGGTTTCACCAGAATTAATACAATTCATTACTGATTTTGGAGCCTCAATCTCCAGTTATCAGGGTGATGGTGGACAAAATTTGAATGTTAACGAATTATTGGCAATCTTGAACGCAATTATTGCAAATCCAGACATTCTCAGCAATATTTATATACAGCAGTAAAGAAGTGGAGCTCATAAAATGAAAAAATATCTCTTAAATTTTTCCGTAATCATTATTGCAGTATTTTTCTTTTCGGGTGCTACCGAGAATGTCAATGCTCCGGCAGCCGTGGTTACTAAAGTTGTGAATACTGCAGAATATAAAACCTCATCAGGTAAATGGACCACCCTTAAAGTCGGACAGTCTCTCAACTCTGAAGATATGGTAAAAACTTCGGGAAAATCGTTGGTTGTTGTAAAATTTACAGACAATTCTGTTCTAAAGGTTAGAGAAAACTCACAGGTAAAAATATCAACTCTTAAAAAAGATAAAAATGTCTCTAAGACGGTTGATGTCGATAAAGGTGCTGTGAATGCTTCCGTAACCAAACAAGATCAACAAGACTTTAAATTCAAATCACCTACACTCGTGGCTTCGGTTCGCGGCACATGGCTCCTTTTTGGGGTCGGGCGTGATACCACCAACCTGGACCTTAAAGAAGGACTTCTTTTCTGTGAAGCTCAATTGGGCAAGCAGGAGTCAGGTGAGCTAAAAAAAAATCAGAGTGTTGAAGTAACTCCCGAGGGTTCATTTAAACCCAGAGAGATGACAGCATCTGATAAAAAGAGATTCGACAATTCAAACCGCTCGAATGTCAAAAAAGTGATTCTGAAGACACCGCAAGGTGATATAGTCATTGAATATTTAGAAAATTAAGAACTAATAAACAGAATTTAGCCGCTTTTCATTCGCATATTGTGTGGGAGCGGCTTTTTTTTGTTTTTCTTAATCTATTTAGTAAATTCCGTTTAGTGTTCAAGAAATTACCCAACTCCCGTTTACATTAATTTCCCGGAGGTTTAATAGAATGTTAAATTACTTTTTCAAAATCAGTGTCTTCCTTTTGCTGCCTGTTGCACTCTTCGCTCAGGCAAGTAATTTTGTTACCGGAGTATCAGTTACTGATGCCAGAGAGGGTTCGGATTTAACGATAAAAGTCGAACTCACTAATATCAACGAAATCTCTGATATCACGATTGCTTATCGTGTCTTCGGTACAACAGAATTCATAAAAAAAGAGATGGAACTCTCCGGCGGAAGTGCCCGAATGAATATCGGAGCCAATGAAATTAGACTGCCTTCGCTTGAGTATTATTTTATCATTCGGACAAGAAACAACGGTGAGGAGACTTACCCTGTTGATGCGGTGATGCAATCTTTCCTGAATGTACAAGTTCAACCAAAATCCGTTAAAGACGATGAGATTCTCGTCCTCAATCCGGAACCCGGAACACCAATGACATCGGATGAGGCACTCATCACCATCTCGCTTTTAAAAGCCACCGATGATGTCGATAAAGGAAAAACAAAAATTTTCGTTAACGGGATCGATCTCTCCGGTCAACTTTTCATCGCCGAAGACCTTATTATACTTGCCGGTGATATGCTGGCTTCAAATCTTAAAACAGGAACTGTCAATTCTTTAAGAGTTGAACTCTACAAAAAAGATGGTTCAACTTATCATGCTTATGCAGCAGGATTTGATGTTAAGGAAAAAAGTGGCGGAAGAATTCCGGGTACTCCATTCGAATATTTCTTGAATGTTCGAGGTGAAACCAGAAACGAATCTGTGAGAGACATCAACAATTGGTACAATAACATCTCCCTCGATGGTAAAGCCACTTATGGAGCTTTTGATGCCGATTTGCAAGTATATGCCACTTCAGAAGAAAAAGGTTACCTGCAACCGTATAACCGCTATAAATTTGGTCTTTATAACGAATACTTCAGAGTTATCGGTGGTGATTATACCCCAGGATACCAGACCCTTATAATGAACGGGAAAAGAGTCAGAGGTATCACCGGTAGCCTGCACGCCGGGTTCTTTAATGTTCAAGCATCATACGGTGAAATCAGTCGCGGAATAGATGGACAAATAGTCGAGATTCTTCCTCCAAATTCTTCACTTCTTGGTTCAGACAAAATTAAATTGTCGGATGGTTCAATCGCAAGAGTTAATCAAGGAACATTTAAAAGAGATGTTCTCGCAGTGAATCCTTATTTTACCGCTGGTGAAACCTTTAAACTAGGATTTACCTATCTTCACTCAAAAGATGATCTCGCAACAGCACAATATACCAGACAACCACAAGAAAATGTTGTTGCTGGTGCTGATCTCGCATTAAACTTTGATGATAACAAAATCCAACTCTACGCTCAAGGTGCTTTCTCTATCATCAATAAAGATATCACGAGTGGCAACCTGGCAGACAGCACAATTGACAAAGTTTTTGGTCCCGGTGGTGCTTTTAGCGGAAATGCAGGTCAGATTAAAGATATCAAAGATATCATAAGCAGATTCATCACATTCAACCAGTTTTTATCTCCTCTAAAACCGGAAGAACTTTCATCACTCGCATACGAAGTAAGCCTTTCACTTAATTATTTCAACAATTATTTTAAAGGTTCATACATAAGCAGAGGGTTCGACTACATTTCTTTTGGAAATAACTATTTGAGAACTGATGTCTCCGGCTTTAACTTGTTCGATCGTGTCTCCCTTCTCGAAAATAAGATGTTCCTCTCTCTCGGTTATGAGATGCTCGAGGATAACAGAAACAAGACAAAATTCTCTACAACCAAATTCACAAATTTTAATGCCTCTGTTTCCTATTACCCTGCATTCGATCTTCCGGGCGTAATTCTTTCTTACACGAGAAATGAAAACAACAACGGTATTTTGAGAAACGATCCCGATTTGTTAAAAAGAACTTATGGAATTGATGACTATACAAACAGATTTGGTATTCAGGTAACTTATAGATTCTTTGCCGCTTACAACCACAATCTTTCTGCAAATGCATCATTGTCAAACAGAAAAGACAACACTATCTTTCAGTTTGATGCGAACAATACCATGTTTGGTCTGAACTACTCTACTGAGTGGAGCAAATCTCTACAATCGTTCCTCAATTTTAACCTTAGCAATAATGAGATTGTTCAAGGTCCGGGAATGCCGACAATCAATTTTAACATCACTTCTCTTGTTGCCGGTGCTAAATATTTCATGATGCAGAACAAGCTCGTTTTGAACGGATCTGTTTCACCTACTTTTGGTGATGTGTCGCGGACAGCTATCGATGTAAGTGCACTTTATTATGTACTTCAAAACTTCTCATTGCAGCTCCAGGTTAGATATATTCTAAACAGCGGTGATTTTATCGATCCTGTAAAAAATATCAAAATACCTGTTGCCAACGACTCGATTATTGGTTTAACAACAAGATATGAATTGAGGTAAAATGCAACCTAAGAAAAACAAGTCAGGCTTCGTAACAAAACTTGCAACTGCCTCCATTGTTGCACTTCTGACCATTCTTCTTACGGGCGATTATTTTTTCTCGATTAAGCCCATCAAAGAGCTTGAGCTCAAGCAAATTGATGAAAAATTTACCAAGAGAGGTGCTGTCCCTTTTAAGGACAGCACCCCTCATGTTATCATTTTGGAGATTACCCGAAATACTTTTAAGGGAATGCCTGAAAAATATAAAAAATGGCCCTACCCAAGAGAGTTTTTTGCTCGCGTAATTAACAATCTCAACAATGCCGGTGTGAAGGCAATCGGTGTTGACCTTTTGATGGAAAGTTCTAATATCTTCTCTCCTGAAGATGATTCCTCTCTTGTAAATGCCATTCTCGCCAAACATAATGTTGTAGTTGCGGGAAAAACATTTGATGAAAACAGAAGCACGGGTGGGAATGTACAAATCGAAGTGGAGAACCTCAAGGAGGATTACGGTAATTTCCTCTTCCCCGTTGACAGTTCAATAGGAATAGTGCAGGTAATTTCGGATAACGACGGTGTACATAGACGCTACTATCCATTCGCATATTCTCAAACCTCAAAGCAAAGTGTTCCGACATTTTCGTTTGCAGTTCTAAATAAGTGGTTTGGTCTTAAACCCACCACCCTCTCGGAAATAACAGGTGACTACTTTAAATTGGGTGGGAACCTGATTCCGGCTTACGACAATGTTTCCATGCTGGTAAATCTTTACGGCTCTTCCAGAACCTTCCCCCATGTCGATTTTATAAATGTTCTCGACGATTCCGTATTTAACACTGCTGAAGAATTAGAATATGGAACATCTCTGAATATTTGGGACGACCCGGCTTCAGGTTTGCTTCATTCAGGAATGTTTAAAGATAAAATTGTCTTGATTGGTTCCACTCTTGAAGAAGATCGCGATGTTATCCCCGTTTCATTATCGACCGATGAAAAAGCAGGGAGCAACACTATATATGGAGTGGAGTTTCACGCCAATGTCATTCAGAATATTATAGAAGGAAATTATATCAATAAATTCCCAAATTGGGCTGAGATACTTCTAATAATTGCTTTTGTGCTGACAAGCTTCTTCCTGACCTCTTATTTAAGAGACCTAAAATTCAAGATGAACTGGATAGTGGAAATTGGAAGTGTAGTCATAGTGTTTCTCCTGGTTTTTGGGATAAGAGAACTCTCAAACTTCCTCTTTATCGAACACAAACTTCTCGTCTCTTATGTGGGTATGGATCTCGGAATTATCCTCGGTTATTTTTCGAGTACTGCCTATTATTTTATCCTTGAGAGAAGACAAAAAACCCAAATCAAAGGAATGTTCTCACAGTATGTCGATAAATCAATGGTTGATGAACTGATTGCCAATCCTGATAAACTCAGACTTGGTGGCGAGAAAAAATTTGTAACGGTATTCTTCTCTGATATTGCCGGATTCTCCACTTTCTCGGAAAACAAGGAACCTGAAGAACTTGTGGCATTCCTTAATCAATATTTGAGTGCGATGACTGAAACCGTGATTGCGAATAAGGGAACACTCGACAAATACATTGGTGATGCGGTGATGGCTTTCTGGGGGGCTCCAATTCCTATTGAGAACCATGCTCAACTTGCTTGTAAAACTGCCCTCACTCAGCAGGAAATAATCAAGAAGATGCAAAAAAAATGGAAAGAGGAAGGTCAACCGATAATTGATGTAAGAATTGGGATCAACACCGGCGATATGGTTGTGGGAAATGTCGGTGGAACTCAAAGATTTGACTACACAGTAATGGGTGACAATGTAAATCTTGCCTCCCGGCTCGAAGGTGCCAACAAAGCTTACGGCACTCATATAATGATCAGCGAATCGACACATGAACTCGTGAACAGCGAATTCCACACACGCGAACTTGACAGACTGGTTGTGAAAGGGAAAACACTCCCCGTTAAAGTTTATGAGTTGGTTGGGGAAGTTGGAATGGAAATCGATCCCGATTTACAAAAAGCAATGAGTGCTTATTGTGATGCCATGGCAAAATATAGAATTCGCGATTTTGAAGGTGCGCTCGAACTCTTCAACAAGGCTCTCGAAGCTAAACCGGATGACGGACCTGCTAAAGTTTATATAGAGCGTTCAAAACATTATATTGAATCACCACCGGATGAAAACTGGGATGGCGTTTTTAGACTTACAACTAAATAATTTTTTAAAAGGCGGGATTATTCTCGCCTTTTTTGTAATCTTCACCGGATGTGTGTCAACTGTTCGAATCTCCGATAATGATGACAAGCCTGATGTGGAACTTAAGAAAAATGAAAGCGACCCTTCTTCATTCGACTTAAAAGTGGTCTCCTCTTTCACGGGGAAAGCCACTTACTACGCCGATAAATTTCAAAACCAAAAAACTGCGAGTGGTGAAATTTATAAAAAAAGTAAATATACCGCCGCACACAAAGACCTCCCGTTTAATACTCTCGTAAGAGTCACCAATCTGAAAAATGGTAAAAGTGTTGTTGTTAAAATTAATGACAGAGGACCATTTGGCAAGGAACGGGAAATTGACCTCTCGTACATCGCCGCAAAATCGATAGAAATGCTTTCGGATGGTGTAGTAGATGTTAAAGTTGACATTCTTGGAAGCTATTAGAGATATAAATCTTTTCAAATACTCAATTGACTCCCCTGCCGATTTACCACAGATTGTTAAATTCGAATTGATATTTTTAATTTTTTGGAATAATTTCTGATACTCAGATCTGTAACCGAACTTAAGAACTCTGATTCAGGGTTCCTCTTTGCTCTTCTTGTAGTTGCCGCGGTTTCTGCACTTCTGCCCGCAATAGTAGTACCGGGCTTACTCGGGGTGGTGGTATTCTTCGCTATGCTGAGAGCCGGAGGGAGAGAATTTAACCTGCTGGTTACTCTTCTGTTATTATTCCTTACGAGCAGTACTCTCGATCCGTCATTTAGAGTAGTGGTAATTCTCTGGTCAATCTCATCCCTCGCTTGGTTTGCATTCATGGATGATGAAAAAAGTGATAATATTAAAATCCCTCGCTCGATAATCATTTTCGCTCTTTTTACCCTCTTTTTTACAATACTCTCCTCACTATTGTCAATAAATCCCTCAAAAGGGTTATCCGCTTCGTTTCGTCAGGTGATATTTTATCTCTTTGCATTCCTCATCTTTTTGAATATTAAAAACAGGCGAGGGATTTACATCATTCTCGCCGCTGTAACTTTGACCGGACTGATAAACGGGGTAGCGATTCTGTTTAATATTTTTGTTCATGGCATCTCGGCACAAACACTTCTGGAAGGACCCAGCAGATTTGGCGGTCTCTTCACAAATATCAATATCAACTTTTCGGGGGTAACCCTCGCAGTATCCTTTTTGATCCTCTTTTCGTACTTTTTCCTCAAAAACAATTCAAATTTTGGCAGAAGAACGATGCTACTTGCACTTATTTTGCCCCTTCTTCTTGCTCTTTTAATTTCCAATTCCAGAGCAGCACTTCTTGCCGCGTTTGTTGGTGGTTTGGCATTCGTGTTGATTGTTTTTCCAAAGTACCGCCTCCATTTTTTTGGAAGTGTAACCCTTATAGTGGTTGCTGCTTTACTGATTCCACCTGTCACAGATTTTTTATCGATGATGCTGAGATTTGAAAGATTTTTGAATGTTAGAGACCACCTGTGGGCAATGTCATGGGAGACCATTAAAGATCATCCACTTCTTGGAACAGGTCCCGACCAATTTAAAGATTATTTTTTCAAATATATGACCGCCGCTGAAGGAAGTTATGCTGAAATGATGATCAAAAGCCTCTATAAAGAGGCAGGAGACAGCGGTCTTTCCCACAACTTTTTCCTCTTTAGACAAACTGAACTTGGGCTTCCGGGACTTATATCCGCTCTCTGGCTTCCGGGAATGTTTATTTGGTTCGCTACAAAGGCTTTGTCCGCTTTAAGAGGAGTTGACAGGGATGGATTTATTCTTGTAGCGGTCTCTTTATCGGTTGGGATTGGTCTTTTTGCACGGTCGATGTTTGAATCGATTGGAATTTTAACTCATGGATGGTTGATGGTTGACCTTCCATTTTGGGTGTGTTTTATGGTGATTGTTTATTTTTATCACCTGACTTCTCAAAACCAAACAGAAATCCCGAAAAACTCCCCATAGCATAATAAAAATGCATCATTATCAGTATTGAGGGAAGGCTCACTGCTGCAAGACCATACTTTATAAACTTGCTCAAACTCTCCACCATTATCGCTGTCAGATAAATTCCTAATATCATCATAAACGACCCTATCGTAAAAAGTGCCGTTCGCGACATATCAAAAAAATGGAATATCCCTGTAACTAAAAGTAATGAAATCTGCAAAGTATAAAACAATGCTGGAGCTGCCTGCTTAGCACTGTGACTAAACGGATCGAGAGCAAAATACTTCCCGTAATCAAAGTTTTGCTTTTTCAGCTTTAATAGCGTTTTTCTTGTCCTGTAATAATAAACTAACTCAGGAAAGGCGTATCCGCGAAATCCTTTTTTTACCGCACGATGATAAAATTCGTTATCCTGATTCCTGATAAATTTTTCATCAAATAACCCGACTTCATCAAATACTTCCCTCCTTACGGCGAAAGCACCACTTCCAAATCCGGGAACAGGTCGAGAAACTCCTGAAATTCTTTGCCAGTTTCTTCCCAATCGCGAAAGATGAAATAATTGAATTGACCTTTCGATCATTGTGTCTGCTTTAGGGAAATCGTAACATGGCGAGAAAATAGCTACATCTTTATCTCTCCGTGCAATTTGAGAGAGATTTTTGAAGTAACCATCATTCAGACTGCTGTGGGCACCAAGCATCTGTATAACCTCGGCACCATTAGCCAATGCATACTCGATCCCTATATTTAACCCTTGCGGGGTGAATTTTGCAGGGTTATCGAGCAGCACCAAATCAAAATCTTCACATCTTGATTCACTCACCACCCATTCAATTTCTTTACTTTTTGAACCCGACACAACCACTACCGACGAGAGAAAACCTTTGTTTCCGTCGGTCATAATGTTATTTAATAAGGTTTTTAGGGAAAGATGGTCGTCAAGAACAGGAATTACTGCAAAAATTTTGATGGCGGTATCTGATATTGTTAGAAATTTTATTAATTTTCACTGTAATTTAACCTATGTTTTGTAAATATAAAAAACTACCTACCAATTAATATAGAATTAAATTGAAACAATACGACCACAGTGGCTCAAAAATTTTAGTCGTCGATGATGACGCAACAAATCTGAAGTATCTACTCATCAGATTGACCCAGGCAGGGTTCGAGGTGACACAGTCCCAATCAGGAAATGAGGCTCTCCAAATGCTTCAATCCTTCAAACCGGACTTGATATTACTCGATATTAAAATGCCCGGTCTTGATGGATTTGAGGTCTGTCGCATAGTTAAAGCAATGGAAGAGACCGAAGATATCCCTATCATCTTCCTGACCGCTCTTACAGATACTATCGACAAAATCAAAGGATTTCAAGCCGGAGGTGTTGATTATGTTACAAAACCTATAAATTTTGACGAGCTGAATGCACGAATTAGTGCACACCTCACTCTGGTTAAACAGCATCGCGAACTTAAAGCAAGTGAAGCCAAGTTCCAGATGTTGGCAGATTTTTCGTTTGACTTCGAATACTGGTTGAACGATATGAACAAGTTTAACTATGTATCTCCCTCTGCCAAAAGAATAACGGGCTACGAAGCCTCTGACTTCGAAAACGACCCGGCTCTCCTAAGAAGAATAATTCATCCAGATGATCGGGAAAGAGTCTGGAAAGATATCGAATCAGTATTCGATTCACATGACCCAATTATAAGGCAGTTCAGAATCGTGACCAAATCGGGGGAGATTAAATGGATCGCACACAAATCACTGGTAATCACCGATAAAGATGGTAAAAAATATGGCAGAAGAGCTTCTAACCAGGATATTACCACCCTCAAACTTGTCGAAGATGCTCTAAGACGCTCTGAAAAAGAACTTAAAGATGCCAACCATTCGAAAGATGAGTTTCTCACCATTTTGGCTCATGACTTAAAATCTCCTTTCACGGGGCTTATCGGTCTTTCGGAGATGATGAATAATTATTATAATGAGCTAAACTCTGACGAAATCCGCGAATTTTCAGCAGGAATATATGAGTCAGCAAAGGTTATTTATGCTCTGATCGAAAATCTCCTCACATGGACCAGAATTCAGTCAGGAAAACTCGATTTTGAGCCCGCGGAAACAAACTTAAAAAATGCCGTAAGGGATGTAATTTTCGAGAGTGAGTCTAATGCCTTAAAAAAAAACATCTCCCTCCTGAATGAGATAGACCCTGCATTAAGCGTTCTAACTGATAAAAATATGCTCGATATGATCTTAAAAAATGTAATATCGAACGCTATTAAGTTTACTTATTATGCAGGTGAAGTTAAAATCACTGCCACACCGGAGGGTGAATATATCACTCTGTCTATAAAAGACACTGGTGTGGGGATGACTTCAGATACTCTTACAAAACTCTTTAAACTTGAATCGATTATCTCAACCATGGGAACCAACAAAGAACAGGGCTCGGGTATGGGTTTGCTACTGACCAAGGATTTTATTGATATCCAGGGTGGCTCAATCGTGATAGAGAGTGAATCGGGAAAAGGAACGACTGTCCTTATTTCATTGCCGGCATTTAAAAAATAATTGGTTTTAATGAACTAATTTGCTCTGAAATACATTAATAATATAGTTGTTGACTATAATTGTTAATTAATCGGAGTATTATGTCTGCCAAAGCTACAAATCCGGGTGTTTGGGATAAATTCCTGAACATCATCGAAAAAGGCGGGAACCTGCTTCCCCACCCTGCAACACTATTTTTTATCTTTGCAATGCTAATTGTGGTTGCCTCAGGTGTGGCATCCTGGTTGGGTTTGGAAGTGCAGCACCCTGCAAAAGATGAAATGATAAAACCTGTTAATCTTTTGTCGGTCGAGGGGCTTCACTACATCCTCACATCAATGGTCCATAACTTCACTTCCTTTGCACCGCTCGGCACTGTTTTAGTTGCTCTTCTTGGAATAGGTGTTGCTGAAGGAAGTGGACTAATGGGAACCGCCCTCAGGCTGGTCGTGATAAAAGCACCTAAAAAAATTCTTACTTTTGTCATCGTGTTTGCGGGCGTGATGTCAAATGCAGCGAGTGAAGTTGGGTATGTTCTTTTAATCCCTCTGGCAGCAATTATCTTTCTCGCAGTAGGAAGACACCCGGTATTGGGAATTGCAGCCGCTTTTGCAGGCGTTTCGGGCGGGTACAGTGCAAATTTACTTCTCGGAACTATAGACCCTCTTCTCGCCGGTCTTTCGCAGGAAGCTGCCCACATTATTGATCCCGCCTACTCCGTTAATCCCGCAGCCAACTACTATTTTCTCGCGTTTTCAACTTTTATAATAGCTGCAGCCGGCACATGGGTCACTGAAAAGCTTGTCGCTCCAAGGCTGGGAGCTTACACAGGTGATGAAAAACCGGAAGAGCTAAAATCACTTACACCTCTCGAGAAAAAGGGTCTGTGGGCGGCTCTGGCTGTGGTCTCAATAATTGGAATTTTAATAGTTCTCGGTCTTGTTCCTGAAAACGGATTTTTAAGAGACCCAAAGACTAATGATATCTTAAAATCACCTTTTATGTCGGGAATTGTAGCTATCATATTCATTGGTGGGGCACTTGCAGGACTCGCTTATGGAGTAGCTGCCAAGACCATCAAGAGTGATTCCGATGCCATGAAAGGGATGAGCAAGTCGATGGAGACGCTCGGTTCATATCTTGTTTTGGTCTTTTTTGCGGCTCAGTTTGTTGCTTATTTCAACAAAACGAATCTTGGTATAATTATAGCTGTTGAAGGCTCTTCAATTCTAAAATCTCTCAATCTTGGCGAAATACCGTTGATGATCTCTTTCATCATTCTGACTGCACTTCTTAATTTGTTTATGGGTTCAGCCTCAGCAAAATGGGCTATAATGGCACCTGTTTTTATCCCGATGTTCATGCTCTTGGGTTACTCACCGGAGTTCACACAAGCCGCCTACAGAGTGGGTGACAGTGCTTCCAATGTCATTTCACCCATGATGTCATATTTTGCCCTCATAATAGCCATGATTCAAAAATATGATAAAGGTGCAGGTTTGGGTACGCTTATCTCTACGATGCTCCCCTACACCGTTGTATTCCTGATTATTTGGACATTGTTACTAACGGGTTGGATTGTCCTCGAATTGCCATTGGGACCCGGTTCTAAACTTTATTATCCATAAAATTTTAATTTCGGGGCTGGGGAAAAGGAAGATGATATTTGGGGAAGTTGAATTGGTCGTTTAAAAGCTAATTCCACTTCCCCTATATTTTGGAAGGGCTACAATTTCATTATTTTTTTGATATCTTTCATCGATTTGTTTTGTGTCACCAGACTAAAAAACAATATCTGACGGTCGATATGAGAGGTCCAATAATCCCAATTGTGCGTTCCTTTATCTGCAAGATTAAGTATCGGCACTTTTTTTGCGTTGGCTTCTTTAGCAAATGCGGTATTAACGCTATAAGCAAAATCACCTTTACCACACGCTATGAAGATCTTGAGATTCTCTTTCTTGCCTTTATAATTCTTCAGAAGATGAAGGGCAGAATTCCTCTCCCACGCAGTTTTGTTTTTAGAGTATTCACCGAGTCGCTTTTTGATGCCCCACTTCGCTGAAAATTTTGTGATATCAAGAATTCCACTCATCGCACCGGCTGCACGGAAATAACCTGCTTTTTTCAGGTAGTAGGAAATGGCACCATGCCCACCCATGCTTAAACCTGTTATAAATCGGTTTTTCTCGTCGATTCGATATTTACTCTCGATATAAGGGACTACCCTTTTCCAGAAAGCAGTCTCATATTGCAGATCATTTTTGTTGTTACTGTTCACATACCATGAATCGTAGTAGCCGTCGGGGAGCACTATAATCATTTTATATTTATCGGCGAGTTTTTGGATGTCGTAGTTCACTTTCCAGTCATACGATGAACCTGCCCACCCGTGCAAAAGGAAAACAAGCGGGTATTTGGATTGTGTTTTTCGATACTCTTTTGGAGTATAAACAAAAAGTTTGTTAATGATCGTTGACTGATCATTAGTCTTCTTATCTAATTGCTCAAATTCTACCTTTGGGGAGTAGAAGCCAAGATTGATTGAATCTTGAGCATGAACGCCGGTAAAGGTGAAAAGGAAGAAAAGTAGAAATAATCCGGTTTTAAGTTTCACAGTTTACTCCACGTCACTCCATTCAGCGACAAAGACATTGGTATCACCTTTTTCTTTGTTAAATCTGTTGGAAGCAAAAACCAGGTGTTTCCCATCTTTTGTGAACATCGGGAAGCCATCAAAAGTCTCGTTGAAAGTAACTTGTTCAAGTCCGGTTCCATCAACATTAATCAGATATAAATCAAAATTTCTTGGGTCTTTGCTCAAGGCATTGGAACAGAAGATGATTCTCTTTCCATCGGGATGAAAAAATGGAGCAAAACTTGCTTTACCAAAATTGGTTACCTGAACATTGTTTTTGCCGTCAGCATCCATTACAAAAATTTCCAAAGCACCCGGTCTTACGAGTTTTTCTTTAACCAATTCATCATAATCTATCAACTCTTTTTCAGTTTTTGGTCTGCTCGCTCTGTAAACAATTTTTGAGCCGTCAGCAGAGAAAAACGCACCACCATCATATCCTTTTTCAAAAGTCAATCTTCTCTGATTGCTCCCATCGATATCCATCAAATATAATTCAGGATCACCATCACGAAGTGAAGTGAAAATAATTTTATCGCCTTTGGGTGACACAGTTGCTTCTGCATCGTAAGAGTCGTTATTGGTTATCTGGCGGATGTTCTCACCATTTTTATCAGCTATAAAAATTTCGTAAGAATCGTAAAGTTTCCAGACATAACCTTTTGAAAAGTCGGGATTTGCAGGGCATTTATGATCGGCTACATGAGTGGAAGCATAAATAATGGATTCATCACCCGGCATAAAATATGAGCAGGTGGTTCTTCCTTTGCCTGTGGAAACCATCTTTTTGTCACTGCCATCGATGTTCATGGTGAATATCTGATCACATTCCATTCCCGCAGTTTTTGACTGATAAATCAGTTTTTTATTGTCGAACGAGAGATATGCTTCTGCATTTTCGCCACCATTGGTTATCATTTTTATATTTTTAATTCTCTTTTCACCTTTAATAACCATGGAATCGACCTTTTGGGCAGAGACGCTAATGTTAAAAATGACTATTGATATAAGCAAAAGCAAGATGCTCTTCATCTAATTGACCTCGTGATTGTTGTGAGTTGTAAAAAGTTTAAAGACTAACCTTAAATTAAGGTTTATTGTGGGACATGAACAAGGAAAAATTCTTTGGCAGCATTTCCAATTCTTTCTGCCTCTTCCATTGTCATGTGCATTCCGGGTACGCTCTCTTCATCCTCACCCGCTTCCAAAATGGCAAGGTCTGCCCCCTTGGCGTGGTGTAAGAGTTCAGGACAAAAAGCGGTATCACCCCCGTAGCAGATTTTTTTACCATTGTAAGTAAACTTAAATCCTAAAGCGGGCACTAAGCGGGTTTCATCCCCTTTTCCTGTCATTTCACTGTGTTTAACCGGAAATGGAACGATTGAAACTCCTCTTCGAGAGAATCTTTTTGAGTCCATAATTGGTTTTAGATAGATCGGATATGATGTGCTCATTCCATATACTGTGCGGAATGCGTTGTAGATACTTTCGATTTCAAAACATCCTTCGGGATAATGGATGTTCATCGGAGTCCTTTTTCTCATCACTCTTAAATATGTGAGCAGAGACCAAACTCCACCAACATGGTCATGATGACCATGAGTAATAAATATGTCTGTTATCGATAAAATCTCTTCGGGATGCAGTTCTTCATTAAGATCACGCAGAATTCCATCACCAGGATCAATTACAATTTTTGTGTCACCGGCTCTCAACAATATTCCGGTGGCGATAGCCGGGATTGAGCAAAAAATCTTGATGCTGAAATCTTCTCTTTCCCAAAAAATGGGATATTCTGATTTTACCATAAACTCATTGCCTTAAATTAAATGACGACCATTGCAGTGAGACCACCAACAAAAAACGCAATAACCCAGGCACTCACCCAAATGGTTATTCCTTCTTTCCAGCCTCTCTCTTTCAACATTACCATAAATGAAGCAATGCACGGTACAAAAAGGGTGATAACAACTAAAGAAACCGCCACTTGCATTGGAGTGAGGGCGAGGTCAAAAAGTCCTGCCGCACCAAAATCTCTTCTTACTGTTCCCATAACAAAAGCAACCGATGCCTCTGAAGGCAATTTAAGCCAGTTTACTGTTAATGGTTCAAGAAACCCTGTAAATACTGCGAGTAATCCGGTAATCTCTAAAATTCCAACACCGAGGGCACCGATAAAAAACCAGAGTGCAGCTTCTTTCATAAATCCGGTGGAACGATACCAGGTTTTTTTCAGAATGTTATCAATTCGTGGAATTCGCATCATCGGCAAATCTATCAGAAGTGGTGTGCTTTGTCCGGGGAGCATTTTGTGCAATACAGTTGACACGGTTATCATCATCGTTACAATAACGGTAGCATAAACGAACATCGCCTGGGGTCCTGCGGTACCAGCCAACACAGCAATCACTGCAAGCTGGGCAGAACATGGGATTACAAACTGAAGTATAGCCGTTGCAATTGTTTTTTCTCGCTCACTCCCCAAAATTCTGGTGGTGATGGTAGCCATGGTTACACATCCAAATCCAAGAAGAATCGGGATGACAGCCCTCCCGTTTAATCCTATTCGGGAGAGTGATCTATCCATCATGGTCGCAAGTCGAGGGAGATAACCCGAGTCTTCAAGTATCGCCATTACAAAATAAAAAGCGATTACAAGTGGTAACAGCAGGAATAAAAGATAGGTGACTGTCATGCTTAATACACCAAACTCACCAAAAAAGAGTCGAACAACTGGATTTGTAAAATGAAAATCGACTTCTGTGTCTTTATTTGCTGCAGCAGTTTCAAATCCTTTTTTTAAGGCAGGTTCGTAGCTGATGCCCTCCTTAAAGTTGAATTGCTGTGTACCTGTCGGGTTTCCTTCGGCATCAAGTGTGGTCACTTTGATATCAACGGGTGTGTAACCACCGACAAATCCCTTAAGGTAAAACTCAAAATATCTTTTCCCGACCACATCTTCGGTGAAGCCGACAAGTCTTTGGGCAACGAGATCACCAACAAGAAAATAAAGCACTACAAGAACTACCGCCAGAATTGGTAAACCTGTAAGCGGATTTAATGAGAGACTCCCCAAAAGATTAAAAAACCGCCCTTTTGAAGTGTCTTCATACTCAACATCCGCGATTATTTCATTTACATTTTTTCTTCTTTCAATATATATCGCTTCACGGTCATCGGCACTTCCGCACTCAAATCCGTATTTTGCAGAGACTTCTTCATCTCCTTCTGCAACTAAAAGTGCTACTCCTCTGCCGTGATTGTTGACTATATGCTGGTTAAGTCTGCCTGTAATTTCACCACTTACACTTCCTGTTCTCGCTTTTTCAATCGCTTCAGGCAGCCTGTCAAATCCCGCTTTACTAACAGCAGAAGTTTCTATTACTTCAACACCAAAAAGTGTTGAAAGTCTTTTTGCATCGATTTTTATCTTCTTTCTTTTCACTTCATCGCTGAAATTCAGAATGATCGAAACTTTCTTCCCCATTTCTATCAACTGCTTTGTAAGAAAAAGGTCTCTCTCAAGGTGAAGTGAATTGACCACATTCAGAACTATGTCAGCATCTATTATCACATCTCTTGCAACCCGTTCCTCATCGTTAAATGAAGAGACACCGTAAATTCCGGGTGTATCGAGTATATCAAAGTTTTTGAAGGTGCCGGTACTTACTGAAACAGTGGTTCCCGGGAAATTGGACACATCTACATAAACTCCACTCAGATAATTAAAAACGAGTGATTTCCCAACATTGGGGTTACCTACAAGTACAACTCTTTTTCTCTCGACGAGTGTGTTGTTCAAATTTGGTGTCTGTAATAGGTCATTCGGACTTACTTTAATGCCCGTTGTTTCTGTTCTCATTTGTCAAAGTTCTTCTGAAATAAAAATCTGGTGTGCCAGCTCAAAACCGAGTGCAATCTCTTGCCGGTTTTTTTGGATAACTACTGTTCCCCCCGGTAATCTCTCCAAACAAAATATTCTGTCTCCCTCACTTATTCCCAATCGAATCAATTGCACCTTCAAAACACCTTGAGGAAGAGCCATTACAGTAAAATATTTCCCTTTGTGGGCAGTATCAAGCGTTCTTTTTTCCATTGTACCAGGGGCAGTCCGGTTTTTTTTCACACCGGGCAAATATATTGTATGAATAACTTGAAGTTTTAAAACCAAGGTTTTCCCCTATCTCCCTCGACATGTCTTCCAACCTGTTATCGGTAAATTCAACTATTCTTCCACAATCCATGCAAACCAAATGAAAATGGTTTTGCCGCTTAAAATTGCTTTCATAATAATTTACTTTGTTAGAAAAGTTGCGGAGAGATAAAAGTTCTGCCTGACAAAGCAGTTCGAGGGTATTATATACCGTAGCTCGCGAGACGCGGGAATGGTTGTTTTTCATCGATATAAAAAGTTCGTCAGCACTAAAATGACCATCAAATTCCAATGCCGCTTCAAGAACTTCAAATCTTTCCGGTGTGATTCTGTTGCTTCCCCTCTTGAGGAAGTCTCTGAATAACTCGGTTGCCTGGTTGTTTTTCACTTCTTTTTAAA